>JBQTHJ010000015.1:0-24459 GCA_052389995.1 Gemmatimonadaceae bacterium
AGCACCCTGAGCACCCTGAGCACCCTGAGCACCCTGAGCACCCTGAGCACCCTGAGCACCCTGATGAGCACCACCCTCTTCCCATGCGTCCCAAGATCCCGTACGGTCTCGGCAACCCTCCACGAGCCAAAACCCCATGATCCTCGTCGCTGGCGCCACTGGCTACCTCGGAAGCGAGATCTGTCGGCTTTTGAGGGAGCGAGGCGAACCCGTTCGGGCACTCGTCAGGCACACCAGTAGCACCGAGAAGATCGAGCGCCTCCGCGCACTCGGCGTCGAGTTCGCGATCGGCGACCTCAAGGATCGGCGGTCGCTCGACGCGGCCTGCCACCACGTCGACACGGTCATCACGACGGCGTCGACGACGTTTTCGCGTCAGCCGGACGACTCCATTCGGCGCGTCGATCAGGAGGGACAGCTCGCGCTGGTCGACGCGGCCATCGCGAATGGCGTGGAGCGGTACGTCTACGTCTCGTTCTCCGGCAACCTCGATCTCGAGTGCGCGCTGCACACGGCGAAGCGGACGGTCGAGCGCGCGGTCCGGAACAGCGGCATGACGTACACGATTCTCCGGCCGAGCTTCTTCATCGAGGTGTGGCTGTCTCCGGCCGCGGGGTTCGACGTGGAGCAGGGGAAAGCGCGTATCTTCGGCACCGGCGATCAGCGACTGAGCTGGATCTCGCTCGGGGACGTCGCGCGGTTCGCCGTCGAATGCATCGATCATCCGTCGGCCAGGAATGCGGTCTTCGAGCTCGGGGGGGAGCCCGTGTCACCGAACGAGATTGTCGCCGAGACCGAGCGCCGCACCGGGAAGCCCATGCAGGTGGAGCGCATCCCGACCGATGCACTGCACGCGCAGCGGAGCGCCGCCAAGGATCCCATGGAGCACACCTTCGCCACGCTCATGCTCGGCTACGCTCAAGGCGACGAGGTCGATATCGGCTCGGCGCGCGAGCTCAGCATCCCCATTCGCTCCGTGCGCGAATTCGTGGCCCGTTAGGCGCGAGTCACGTGGAGGGCTACGACGTCGAGGCGTTACGGCGCGCCGAGTTTCCGTGGGCCGCCGGCGATGATCGCGTCTATCTGAATCATGCCTCGACCGGTCCCCTACCCGTGCGCACCGTCCGCGCCCTGTCCGAGTGGACGGCGATGCGGACGGAGCCGTGGCGCATCACGGATGACATGGAGCTCGAGGTCATGGACCGCGCGCGCGAGCTCGCCGCGCGGCTCGTCGGGGCGACCGCCGGCGAGATTGCGCTCACGACCAACACCTCGCACGGCATCAACATCGCGGCGCGGTGCCTGCCGCTCCGACGGGGCGACGTCGTCCTGACCCCCGATCGCGAGTTTCCGGCGAACGTCTATCCGTGGATGGCGCTGGCGCGGGAGGGGATCGGGTACGAGCGACTTCCCTGCACGTCGGCCGGCCTGCCTGACGAGGACGCGATCGTCGACGCGCTCGATCGGCGGCGCGTCAAGGTGCTGGCGATCTCATGGGTGTCGTTCGCCACCGGCTACACGTGCGACCTCGAGCGGCTGGGCCGCGCATGCCGCGAGCGCGACATCTACTTCGTGGTCGACGCGATTCAGGGAGTCGGCGTTCGGCCGATCGATGCGCGCGCCGCTCACATCGACATCCTCGCGTGCGGCGGTCAGAAGTGGCTGCTCTCGCCGTGGGGCACCGGGTTCGCGTACATCCGACGCGAGCTCGCTCGCAAACTCGAGCCGCGCGAGATCGGCTGGATGGCCGTGAGCGGCTCGCGCGATTTCACTCGGCTGGTCGATTACGATCTGACCTGGTACGACGACGCGCGCCGGTTCGACGTCGGCACGTTGCCGTACCAGGACCTCGCGGGATTCTGTGCGAGCGTCGACATGCTCCTCTCATTCGGTATCGACCGCATCTCGCGCCACGTCACCAGGCAGGTGGATTCGATGTCGTCACAGTTGCGCGCGGCCGGCGCGAACGTCGTCACGCCTGACGACAACGCGAGACGCGCTGGCATCGTCACCGTGCGCGTCCGCGATGCGGAGCAGGCAAGCGAGCGGCTCGCGAGCGCCGGCGTCATCTGCGCGGTACGCGAGGGCGCGATCCGGCTGTCCCCGCACCTCTATTCCACGGACGACGACATCGGCCGCGCGCTCGAGGGCCTGCTCCCCGCGCGCTGACCGTCAATCAATCTTCACGAGCGCGTAGTCCCGCGCGCCTTTTCGTAGCAGCAAATGCCCGCCCGGTAGCATTCGCTCCCGTCCAACGCTTTTGTCCGACGCGGAGAGCCGGTCTCCGTTCACGTACAGACCACCCTGCTCGAGCAGCCGCCGCGCCGCGCCCTTGGACGCGGCAAGCTTCGCGCTCGTAAAGAGCTCGAGCGCATCCACACCACCGCCATCCGACGGGAGGCGCACGAACGGAACCTCTCTGGCGAGCGCCTCGAGCGCTTCGGCGGACAGTGATCTCGGGTCGCTCGAGGCGAACAGCAGCGCCGACACCTCGGCCGCCACGCGGGCAGCCTCCTCACCGTGAACGCGCTCGGTGACGTCGCGCGCGAGCGTCTGCTGAGCCGGCCGCTGCTCGGGGTGGTCCGCCGTCTCACGATCGAGCTCCTCGATCGTCCTTCTCGGCAGAAGCGTAAAGATCCGAAGGCACCTTCCCACGTCCCGGTCGTCGGTGTTGATCCAGAACTGGAAGAACTGGTATGGCGACGTGCGGCTCGCGTCGAGCCACACCGCCCCGGCTTCCGTCTTTCCGAACTTCGCCCCCGACGCGGTCGTAAAGAGTGGATACGTCAGGGCGTGAGCCGAGCCACCCGCGACCTTGCGTATCAGCTCGATGCCGGCCGTGATATTGCCCCATTGATCGCTGCCGCCCACTTGCAGGGTGACGCCATCGCGGCGGTGCAGCTCCAGGAAGTCGTACGCCTGGAGCAGCATGTACGAGAATTCGGTGTACGAGATGCCCTCCTCGAGACGTCCCTTCACCGATTCCTTCTGCATCATGTAGTTCACGGTGAAATGCTTGCCAACGTCACGCATGAACCCGATCGCGCTCAGCGGAACCAGCCAGTCGGCGTTGTTCCGCATGCGAGCCGCGGCCGGACCGGAGAAGTCGAGGAACCGCTGGAGCTGGTGGTGAATCTGTTCCGCGTTCGCCTCGACCATCTCAGTCGTCATCAGAGGACGCTCCGCGCGCTTTCCGCTTGGGTCGCCGATCATGCCGGTGCCGGCCCCCACCAGCGCAATGGGCCGATGCCCGGCACGCTGCAGGTGAACGAGCCCCATGACCGGTACGAGACTTCCCACGTGCAGGCTCGACGCGCTGGGGTCGAACCCGCAGTAGGCCGACACGGGACCGGCGGAAAGGCACTCTGCGAGTCTTTCAGTGTATTGATGGATGAACCCGCGCCAGGCGAGCTCGTCGAGCACGGATTTGTGATGTGCGACCATTATGAAAGATAGAGAATCGATGCGGGCGCGTCAGTAGTCGTGCGCGTTGCCGCCCCCTAACCACGAGTGTAGCTTCTTCGACACCATGGCCTCGCCGTTCACCCGCCGTTTCTGGCTCACGCGACCCCGCCTCGCACGCGCCACCACACTGTCCGTGACGTTCGTGAGCGCCTTCGTCGCAGGCCTTGGCTACGCGGCCTGGGCGCTCGTCTGTCGCGGCGGGGCCTGTCCGTCGATCTCCGTGCTCGACGAATGGACGCCGCAGCAGACGTCGAAGCTCTACGCGGCGGACGGACGTTTCATCGCCGAGATCGGTCTCGAGCGGCGCACGCTCGTAAAGCTCAATGAAATTCCCCGGCACGTTCGCGACGCGTTCGTCATCACCGAGGACAAGCGCTTCTACGACCACGCCGGCATCGACTGGGTGCGCGTGGCCGGCGCAGCGGGACGGAACATCCTGAGCGGCTCGTACGCACAGGGCTTCTCTACCATCACGATGCAGCTCGCCCGCAACGTCTTCCCCGAGCGCATCTCTCGCGAGAAAACGCTGACGCGCAAGCTCAAGGAAGCGAAGGTCGCGCGACAGATCGAGGCCAAGTACTCGAAGGCGAAGATCCTCGAGCTCTACCTCAATCAGATCTACCTCGGCAATGGCGCCTACGGCGTCGAAACGGCGTCGCAGCGGTACTTCGGCAAGTCCGTTCGCGATCTCACTCTCGCCGAGGCGGCGACGCTCGCGTCGCTCCCCAAGGCGCCGGAGCGCTACAACCCGCGGCGCTATCCCGAGCGCGCCATTCAGCGTCGAAACACGGTCGTCGAGCTCATGCGGCGCGAGGGGATCATCAATCAGGCCGACTCGCGCCTCGCGCGGGCGTTCCCGCTTCAGCTCGCGCGACGCGAGGAAGCGGGCGACATGGCGCCGTACTTCGTCGAATGGGTCCGACGGCAGCTCGACGACCAGTTCGGGTCGAGGCTGTATCGCGACGGGCTGCGCGTGTTCACGACGCTCGACCTCGACATGCAGTCGGCGGCCGAGCGCGCCCTCGAGCGGCAGCTCAAGGCGGTGGAGAGCAGCAAGTATGCACGTTACCGCCACACGACCTACGAGAAGTATCTCGCGCAGGCCGCGACCGACGAGAATGGCGAAGCGGGGAACTCGCCGTACCTCCAGGGCGCGTTCATCGCGATGGATCCGCGCAACGGCGCCATTCGCGCGATGGTCGGCGGCCGCGACTTCGAGGACTCGAAGTTCAATCGCGCCACGCAGGCGCTTCGTCAGCCCGGATCGACGTTCAAGCCGATCGTATACGCCGCGGCGATTCGCAACGGACGCCCGCCGTCGTACATCGTGCAGGACGAGGCGATCATGGTGCCCGAGATGGGCGGCGAGGACTGGACCCCGCAGAACTACGACGGGAAGTTCGAGGGTCCGATGCCGATGCGGCGCGCGCTGTACATGTCGCGCAACCTCGCGACCGTGCAGCTCGGCATGGAGCTCGGTGAGGGCACCGTCATCGACATGGCGCGCGGGTTCGGTCTCACGACGCCGATTCCGCCGTATCCCTCGATTCACCTCGGCGCCGCCGTCGTCTATCCGCTCGAGCTCGTCGCGGCGTACGGTACCTTCGCCACGTTAGGCGTCCGCGCGCAGCCGAACGCGATCCTGCGTGTGGAGAACGCGCGCGGTGACGTGCTCTGGGAGCCGACGCCGTCGCGCACCGAGGTGATGTCGCGCGAAGAAGCATGGCTGATGATGGACATGATGCGCGACGTCGTTCGCCGCGGCACGGCGTACAGCGCGGTGTGGGGCGCCGGCTTCCGCGTGCCCGCGGCCGGGAAGACTGGTACCACGAACGACGGTACCGACGTCTGGTACATCGGTTATACGCCCGACCTCGTCGCCGGTGTGTGGATGGGGTTGGACCGCCCGGCCAAGATCCAGACGAACGCTCAGGGCGGTATTCTCGCCGCGCCTGCGTGGACGGCGTTCATGACCGAGGTCTATCAGAAGAAGCCCGCGCCGCCGGACTGGCCGCGCCCCGAGGGGCTCCTCGTGCGCGAGATCGACCGGTCGGTCGGCCTGCTTCAGAATCCGTTCTGCCCGCGCGAGCTCGTGAGTACCGAGTTCTTCGTTCCCGGAACGGAGCCGGTTCGCGAGTGCGACGTGCATTCACCGTACACCATGTTCGCCACCGACAGCACGGGCGCATTGATCCCTGGCATGCCCGTTCCGGCTCCGGGAACGCCCGAGGGGGAAGGACGGATCGTGCCCGGCGCAGTCCCGATCCCGCAGCCGGCTCGGCCGAGCGACACGTCGCGCATCCCGCGGCCACGCGATTCCACCCGCATCCAGGATCCGTTCAAGCTGCCGCGTTGAGCGGGATGCCATGAGCTGGCTTCCTCGCGATTGCCACGCGCATACGATCTTCTCGGACGGAACGCTCACGGTGGAGGAGCTGATCGAGCGCGTGCGCGCTCGCGGCGTTCTTCCGAGCGTCGCCGATCACCTGTCGGGTGACGTCGCCTATGCGATCAAGGATCTCGATGAGATCATCGACTACCTCGAGGCGCTCGAGGAGCACGATGTGGGGCGGGGAGGCGAGTTCTGCTGGCACGATCCGCTCTGGCGGACGCTTCCCGCCGACGTATCACAGCGCTTCACGCACCTGATCGGCTCTCTGCACGGGGTTTTTCTACCGGCGAGCGATCGCGTCGTTCATGCGTTCCGGCCCATGCCGTCGGGACTGACGCCGGACGCATACATGGATATTCACGTCGACAACGTCGAGCGGTTCGCTCGCGAGATGCCTGTAGACATTCTCGCGCACCCGACGCTGCTACCCATGGGACTCCGCCGAGTCCCGGTGGACGAGCTGTGGACCGAGGAGCGCGAGGAACGGCTCGTGACCGCACTCCGAAACGCCGGCATCGCCTTCGAAGTCTCCGCGCGGTACCGCCCTCACGAACGGCTCGTGAGGCGAGCGGTCGACGCCGGAGCGCGTCTGTCGTTAGGGTCGGACGGGCACACCGCCGACCAGGTCGGCGACATCGACGCCCCGCTGGCGCTCGCGCGATCTCTCGGCGTGCGCGATGAGGATCTCTACGATCCGGTGACGCACGGTCGCCGGTTCGCGCGTTCCCCTTGACCGTCGACGTCTATCGGGCGCACTGGGTGGTGCCGATCACCAGCGCGCCGGTCCGCGATGGCGCCGTCGCGGTGCGCGACGGACGCATCACGTACGTCGGCCCGCGGTCGGGCACTCCTCCCGGGGCCATGCACGACCTCGGCGATGCGCTGATCCTCCCCGGTCTCGTCAATGCGCACACGCACCTCGAGCTCACCGCGATGCGCGGCTTTCTCGAGGAGCTGTCGTTTCATCAGTGGATCGCCACGCTTCAGCGCGCGAAGACGACGGTGCTCACTCCGAAGTCGATGCTCGATTCGGCGAAGCTCGGGATCGCCGAAGGCCTGCGCGCCGGCGTCACGACGTTCGCGGACACATGCGATTCGGGTGTCGCGCTCGAGGCGATGCACGCCATGGGCGTGCGCGGGATCATGTACCAGGAGGTGTTCGGCCCCGAGCCCGAGGCACGTGACGAGGCGATGGCGTCGCTCCGGCGAAAGCTCGACATCCATCGGACGCTTCGCTCGCCGCTCCTCACCCTCGGTGTGTCGCCTCACGCTCCGTACACGGTGTCGGACCGGCTCTTCGAGGCGGTGCGCGATCTCGCGCGAGAGCAGGGGCTCGCGGTCGCGATCCACATCGCCGAGAGCGCTGACGAGGATGCGCTCGTGACTGAAGCCGCGGGGCCGTTTGCCGAAGGGCACCGCATGCGTGGCATTCCCGTCGCGCGACGCGCCGATTCACCGATCGCCCTTCTCGATCGGCTCGGGATCCTCGCCGCGCGGCCGCTGCTCATCCACTGCGTCCGCGCGCGCGAGTCGGACATTGGGGCGATGGCGAGCCATCAGTGCAGTGTGGCTCACTGTCCCGCGTCGAACGCGAAGCTCGGTCACGGCGTCGCTCCCATCCACGAGATGGTGGACGCGGGCATCGCCGTGGGGGTCGGCAGCGACTCGATGGCGAGCAACAACCGGATGCACATCCTCGAGGAGGCACGTCTCGCGGTGCTGGCGCAGCGCGCACGCGGTGGGGTATTCGCGACGTTCCCGGCGTCGCGCGCGCTCGAGATGGCCACGATCGGCGGAGCGCGCTCGGTCGGTCTCGAGCGGGAGACCGGGTCGCTCGAGGTCGGCAAGGCCGCCGATCTCTGCGCGTTTCGGCTGGATGAGCCGCACGCCATCCCGAACGACGACCCCATCGCGACCGCCGTCTTTGCCCTTGGCGGCGCCAGCGCGAGCATGGTGCTCGTCGCCGGGCAACCTCGCGTCGTCGACGGTCGTCTTGTCGGCGAGGACCCGGGGCTCATCGCGCGCGTGCGCGCGACCAGCGCGGCGCTTCACGCATCGCGCATGGACCCGCCGCAGGCCTTTCGGGCGTTTCGCTGATTGTCTCGATCGGCTACATTAAGCTCACGCAAACCCTCACCCAGGACGGACATGGCGGATCGCAAGAGCGGGCCGACGACCAGAATCTGGCGCGACGGCCGGATGGTCAACTGGGAAGACGCGACCATCCACGTGATGAGCCACGTCGTCCACTACGGCTCGAGCGTCTTCGAGGGAATTCGCTGTTACGAGACGCCGCAGGGACCGGCGATCTTCCGGGTCACCGACCACATCCGGCGTCTCATCGACTCCTGCAAGATCTACCGGATGGAGATACCGCATTCCGCCGACGCGCTCGCGCAGGCGTGCGTCGACACCGTGGCGGCGAACGAGGTTCGCCACTGCTATCTCCGCCCCGTGGTGGCCCGCACCGGCGAGCACATGGGCGTGTATCCGGTCGGCGTGCCCGTCGAGACCTTCGTCATCGCCTGGCTGTGGGGCCGCTACCTCGGAGAGGACGCTCTCACGCAGGGCGTCGATGCGTGCGTCTCGAGCTGGCGCCGTCCTGCTCCAGACACGCTGCCGACGCTCGCCAAGGCGGGCGGGAACTACCTCATCTCGCAGCTGTCGAAGATGGAGGCGCGGCTCGATCACTACGTCGAAGGCATCATGCTCGACGCCTACGGCTACGTGTCCGAGGGAAGCGGGGAGAATCTCTTCCTCGTGCGCGATGGGGCGCTACTCACGTCGCCGCTCGCGTCGGGGATTCTGCAAGGCATAACGCGCGATTCCGTGATCCGCATCGCGCGGGACCTCGGGATCGAGGTGCGAGAGCATCTCGTGCCGCGCGAGATGATCTACGTCTCGGATGAGGCGTTCTTCACCGGCACTGCGGCCGAGATCACGCCGATTCGCTCGGTGGATCGCATCCCCGTAGGCGAGGGACGTCCGGGCCCGGTGACGCGCGCCATTCAGGATCAGTTCCTCGGCATCGCAACCGGGCGCATTGCCGACCCGTATGGATGGCTGACGATGGTACCCGAGCCTGTGGGAGCGGTCGAGTGAGGGGGTTGCGGCACGATTTTCCCCTCGTCAGTGTACTAGGGAGTAGCGGCGCCAATCGTCGAGAGGCGCCGCAAGGCGCGACGTCGCGCATGTCGTCGTGTCACTCCCGCCCCATCGACGGTGGCGGGAGTTTCCGTATGCGCCAGCGGAGGTTGGCGTGATTCAGGGATGTTTGGCGCTGAACGCCTCGTTCGAGCCGCTGACCATGGTCCCGATGCGTCGGGCCCTCCGGCTCGTTCTGGATGGAAAGGCGGAAATCGTCGAAGCTGACGCCGATCGCATCGTTCGATCGGAGCGGCTTGCGATGCCACGGCCGGCCGTGATCCGGCTGACGCGGTTCATCCATGTGCCGCGCCGGTTCCGTCGTCAGGTGACCAATACATTCCTGTTCGCCCGCGACCACTACCGCTGCCAGTACTGCGGACGTGGGATCCCCGATCTCAAGCCGCGCGAGTCGCTGACGCGCGACCATCTGGTTCCGCTGTCGCGCGGAGGCGCCAACGACTGGGCCAACGTGGTGACCGCCTGCTCCCCGTGCAACACGCGCAAGGGGAACCGCATGCCTGAGGAGATCGGCATGCACCCGCTCACAGCGCCGGTGGAGCCGCACTTCGTGCACCTGAGCTGGGCGGTGCGGCGCCTCACACCCACGCAAGCGCACTACATCAAGCTGTTCTACGGGTCGGCGGTGCTGCATCAGCTGGAGCTGCTGGAGCATCGCGGCGCGAGGCAACGCGGCATGGCGGCGGCGATCATCAACTAAGCCACACCCGAGCAATCAGGGGGCCACGTCGAACGCAGGCGATCGCTCCTCGTAGTGCCTCTTCTCCGCTCCCAGCAGTCGCGCGACCACCGTCCGCACCCCGCGCGTGACCGCGGTTCCCGGATTCCGATCGCCGCGCACCGCCGGTCGAAGCTCGCCGCGCAACCATCGCTCCACCTCGTCGAGGTCGTTCACCGACAGCATCTCGACGTCGAGCGACACGTTGTAATACACGCGGTCGCGCCGCTGCGGCGGCACTATCGGCGGCCGGTGCGGACGCTCGATGATCGCTTCTACCTCCGCGAAGTTCTCGGTGCGGCCGAGCGGTGTGGGATTTCCCTCGGCGTCGATGTGGACGATCTCGTAGAGCCGCTCGAGCGGCTCGTACCGCACGATCACGTCCCATTCGATCGCGCCCTTGAGGTCGTCGAACCAGCCGCGTGTCGACCACACCTCCAACCGCCAGTGAAGACGGGCGGGGAAGCCGTTGCGCAGGAGGTCGCGGAGACGCGCATCGGAGAGCGTGCGGACGGCGCGTACGCGCGGGCCCTCGGTCGCGCGAAGCGGTGCGGGCGGGAGCGTGATGTCGACGCGCGCACCCCGCTGCGCCATGGCGGACGCAGCGGTTGCCATCGAGAGGAGGGCTACCAGGAGGGGCGATCGCACGCGCTCAGAAGCGATGGCGCAGACGAACGAAGAAATTCGGCGGGATCTTCGCATCCGACACCGACTTCGCCACGAAGAACCCGATCAGCTCGAAATCGAGTCCCGCCCCCACGTCCGTACGGAATGTCGACAGCGGGGGAAGCGTGCTCTTTCCATACTGCACGGTTCCGCTGCGCGGGCCGACCAGCCAGCCCCGCCCCGCATCCACGAAGACCACCCACTCGCCCTTGCGACTGTATTGGAGCCGCCAGTCGCGTTCGTCTTCCTCCTCGTCGAAGCCACCTTCGCTGGTGAACCTGAAGGCGAGTGCGCCGCGGTACTCGATCTGCGCGACGGCGATCCGCTCACACAGACCGGGACGTCCCGGAAGCTCGGTTCCACCGCAGAGCAGCACATCCTTGTCCGGCGGACGGCGGAAGTCGTAGCCAGGAAGCGACCCGGCCCCGCCCAACGCAAACCGCCGCTGGAGCGGCAGCTCGTCGCCACCGACCCACCCGCCCATGACGAGCCGCAGATTGAGCTGCCCGTCCGGCGACACGCGGTTGTAACGGCGGGCATCGAGAAAGACACGCGTGTACTCGACTGCCACCGGCTCGGTCGCTGGCGCGCGAACCTCGGCGGGCATGGGCGCGAGCTGCACGGCCGCGCTCGAGCCCCGCTCCACATCGGCGACGACGTACCATCCCGACCACGGATCATCCACGTCGGTTCGCGTATCGTAGGTCAGCGCCGCACTCGTCAGGCGGAACCGGCCGATGTCGGTCACGGGGTTCGGGCGCCACTGCTGCCCGCCGCGAAAGAGTGTGAACGGATCGCGCTCGGGTAGTGCGCTCCACCGCTCCTCCGAATAGGATGGCGAAACCGAGAGCGCCTGCCCGATGCGCAACCGCACGAACGCGCTTCCGCCATGGCGAGCCCAGTAATCGCGATAGTCCCGATGGAGAAAGAACGACGCGAGACCGACCTCGCCGTCGCGCAGCTGCCACGTCTCCACCGGCGCCACGACGTCGAACGCGCGCCCGCCGAGAGCGATCTGATTCCCGCGGCCAAAGGCAACCTGCGCCGTCACGTCGTGGCCGACGTTGCGCGCCGTCCACTCCCAGTGGTCGACGGAGCGGAGAATGCCGAACGCATTCGCGCGGACCTCACCCCAGGACGTCGTGCGACGAATCGTCGGACCGGCATGCACGGCGAGTCCCTCGACGCGGTTGTACGAGCCCCCCGTCATGAGCGCGAGCTTGCTATCGGAATCGCGACGCCGCCGGCGCCAGCGCGACACCCAGCTCTCATCCTCGTCGAACGCCGTTTGATCGCTCTCGGCGATGATGCGCTCATCTTCCTCGCGAAAGCGGAGTGGATCGCGATAGTGATGCACGTCGCCACCGATCGTCGCGCGCTCGCGTCCTTCGACGTAGCCGCCGACGACGTACACGCCGCCATCGATGCGGGCATCGGGCGCGAGCATGAGATCGCCGTTGATCACGACGACGTATCCCGTGACGCGTCCCGCGATCGTTACGGGGCCGCGAAGCGCTGCGACGTTGCCATTGACGATCTGCGACGCGGCGATGTCGAGCTGGCCGCTGACGCGCATGGCGGCCGGCTGGTTGTACAGCGCAGCCATGTCACGCGCGACCTCGACATCGAGACCGCCTCGAGGCCGCCGGCCCGGCGCCTGCGCCGTGTCCGGCTGTTGTGCGTGAGCGTCCGCCGTCAGCATCGCGGCGAACAGGATGACCGCCAATGAGCGCATGAAAGCTCCGCGAGAGATCGTTCTGCTCAAACCCTACCCGCCGCCCCACCCGATGTTCAGTCGCCGCATCCGCCGGTAAAGGTTCGGGCGATCCGTCTTCAGCCGCCGCGCCGCTTCGGCGACGTTGCCGCCGGCTACGGAGAGCGCTCGCGCGATGAGCGTGCGCTCGTACTCGTCGAGCATGTCGCTCAGCGGGTGCTCCAGCGCCGACGCATCGGGAAGCGGACCCTTTGGCGCTGGCGTCGCCCCGCCGTTCACGGGAACGACTGCGTGCACGTGCTCGGGAAGCACCTCGGACCCCGCATGCAGAATCGCGAGCCGCTCGACGATGTTCGCCAGCTCGCGCACGTTCCCCGGCCAACGATATCTGACGAACAGCTCGAGCGCCCCGTTGCTCCACGTCGGCGCGGGACGTCCGCTGCGCGCACGGTACAGCGCGGAAAAGTGCCGCACGAGGTGTGGGATGTCGTCCGGCCGCTCGCGAAGCGGCGGGACGTACATCGGAATGACATTGAGTCTGAAGAACAGGTCCTCGCGAAACCGCCCGTCCGCAACCGCCCGCTCGAGATCGTGATTCGTCGCGGCGAGGATGCGAACATCGACAGGTATCGGCTTCCCGCCGCCCACACGCTCGATCTCCTTCGCCTCGATCGCGCGGAGCAGCTTCGCCTGCGCCTCGGCGCCAAGGTCGCCGACTTCGTCGAGAAAGAGCGTGCCTTCGTGCGCGAGCTCGAAGCGCCCGATCCGACGCTCCGTCGCGCCGGTGAATGCGCCGCGTTCATGTCCGAACATCTCGCTCTCGACGAGATCGCGCGGGATCGCGGCGGAATTCACGCGAACGAACGCTTTTTCGCGACGCGCGCTTCCGGCGTGAATCGCCGCTGCCACGAGCTCTTTTCCAGTGCCTGATTCGCCGATGATGAGGACGCGCGCGTCCGTCGGCGCGACCCGCTCGATGAGCTCGCGCACGTGACGCATTCCCGGACTGTCGCCGACCATGCGTCCGGCGATTCCGAGATCCTCGCGGAGCGCACGCGCTTCGCGGCGTACACGACGGAGCTCGAGCGCGGACCGCAGCGCGAGCAGCACGCCCTCGGGCGTGAGTGGCTTCTCGAGGAAGTGGAAGGCGCCGAGCTTCGTGGCGCGCACGGCGTCGCTCAGGCCCGCGCGCCCGCTCATCATCACGACCGGCACGTCGGGGACTTTCTCGCGCAGACGCGTGAGCGTCCCCACGCCGTCGAGCTCACCCGGCATCATGAGGTCGAGGAGAATCGCATC
The DNA here is from genome assembly GCA_052389995.1 of Gemmatimonadaceae bacterium. Lineage (GTDB taxonomy): Bacteria > Gemmatimonadota > Gemmatimonadetes > Gemmatimonadales > Gemmatimonadaceae > JAICNG01. Next base: position 13,420 of record JBQTHJ010000015.1, read on the forward strand.
CGGCTCGTCCTCGATGGCGCTCGCCCCGCCGCTGGCGCCGTCGGCGGCCTCGCGCACCGTGAAGCCTTCGGCGGCAAGCAGCGCACCCACCATGCGCCGGATGTTCGGCTCGTCGTCGATGATCAGGATCGTCGACATGATCGTCCGTTCACGGTGCGGGCTCGGATCCGTGCCCTCGCCCGGGGCCCGACACGCGATCCGAGAGGAGCTTCGTCATGAATCGCTGACCTTCCGACAGTCGCTCCATCTCGCTCGCCATGGACTCGACCGACCCCTCGAGCCGCGCCACGCGCTCCTCCAGGCGCTGCACCCGCCGAGGGTCGCCGTCGCGCCGCCGATCCATGACGAGCACAACGACCCCGGAGACGAGCGCCATGGTCGCGAGGAGCATCACGATGCTGATCATGACGAGCTCCGCGACTCCGCTTCTCGACTGGTCGACTGCGCGCGCTCGGTCAGCAGCTTCGTCGTGAAGCGCTGGCCTTCCGAGATCCGCTCGACCTCGATCGCGATCGCATCCACCGCCTGCTCAATGCGCTCGAGGCGTGACGTCACCTCGGGCGCGACCTTTCTGCTTGCGTCGCGCTCCATTCGTTTCGCGAATGCGCGCGCCAATGGCGTGCCGACGGCGATCGTCGCCACCATCGCGAAGAAGCCGAGCGGCACTACGATTCCGGGATCCATGACCAGCATCCTCCGATGAATGACATGACCGCGCTACTCGGGTCGTTCAGGCTGCGACCGTGACTTGTCCGACAGCAGCTTCGTCGTGAATCGCTGCGTCTCGGAGATGCGCTCGACCTCGACGGCGATCGAATCGATCGCCTGCTCCATGCGCTCCAGTCGGGACGCGACTTCCGAGGGGACGCGCCCAGTGTCGGCGCGACTCTCCAGCCGCTTGGCCCATGCGCGCACGAGCGGCAGGACAATGCTCGCGCCCACAGCGAGCGAGGCAAACGCGAATGCGAACGGGAGGATCTCGTCCATCATGGGGACGGCTCGGCTCCATCAACGGGAATGACGAAACGAATCTCGGTACCCTGTCCTTCGGCACTTGCCGCATCGACGGCACCGCCGTGCGCGAGCACCGTTTGGCGCGCGATCGCCAATCCGAGCCCGGTCCCACCCGCCTTCGAGGTCACGTACGGCTCCCAGATCCGCTCGAGCTGCTCGGCCGGGATTCCGCACCCCGTGTCACGTACCGCGATCTCGACTGCGTCGCGGCCCTCCATGCGCGTCTGCGCCACGCGCACATCCACTTCGCCACCCTCGCGGCACGCTTCCACGGCGTTGATCAGCACGTTCGCCAGCGCTCGGGCGAGCGCGTCGTGGTGACCTCGCACCATGGGAAGCGCATCGGCGATCTCGAGCCGGAGCGGCACTCGCTCCGCGACCGTCGAGCGCGCCGTATAGCGCGCCAACTCCGCCAAGTCGATATCGGCCGGCGGTCCTTCCGGAAGCCTGCCGAACTGCGAGAACGATCGCGCCATCTGCTCGAGGCGCGCCGACTCCACTTCGAGAACCTCCACCGGCTCGCTCAGTGCCGGCGGAGCGTCGCGCCTCAGTCGCGCCACCGCGAACCGGATCGGCGTGAGGGGGTTCTTGAGCTCGTGCGCCACACGCCGCGCCGTTTCGCGAAATGCCTCCACGCGCTCCGCTTCCAGCTCGCGCGCGCGCGCCGTGTCGAGCTCGCGCGCCATGCGCCGCATGCGGCGCCGCAGCGTGTCGAACTCCGGCGCGCCTCGCTTCTTTGGTGCTCCCTCCGGAAGCGGGTCTCCCTTCGTGATCAGCTCCGTCCATCCGACCAGCTCGTTCAACGGCCGGCTCATCTGGCGGCTCAGGTGCCCAGCAACGCGCGAGGCGAGGAGCGCCAGCAACGCAATCCCAAGCAAAGTGAAGAGCGCGAGCACGGGCACGACCTGCTCGGCGAGAAACCGAAACCGGCTCGCCTGCAACAGCGATCCGCGAAGCTCCTGCTCGTGCGCGTCGATGGCCGCCCTCTGCTCGGGCGTCAGCGGAGCCAGGCGCGCCTGCTGAATGGCACTCCGCCCGGACTCGGCGATCCGCTCCCACGGTTCGCTGCCGCTCACGAGGGGGACGGCGCGGCTCGCCGCGAGCGTCCCTCCCAGCATGACCACGCTCGCGGGGATGACGGCAAAGAGCAGCAGATAAAGAAAGAGTCGAGTCCGGAAGCTGGGTCGCTTCACGCGCACTCCATACGCCAGGTGGCCAGGGCAGTTTCACTTTGCAACACTGGCAATCTATGCCGCGTAGATGTGTAGGGAACCGGGAGTGGCGCCGTCACTTACGGAGAGCGGTCGACCGGGGCAGATTCCCGGCGTCTCCCTTGCAGACATGGTCGACGGCGATCCGGCTCGGAGAGGCGATGCAATTCTGGTTGGGATTGCTGATCGGCGCCATGATCGGCGCCAGCGTCGGACTGCTCGTGTTGTCATGGCTTCACTCGACCCGCAACGCGGACGACGATGCGGAGCGTGATGCCGCGAGACACGGGGGCCCGCGTGCATCCCGGTGGCGCGGGAGCGCTCCGCGTGTGCTGGAGCTTCCGCGATCGGTCGCGCTCACGTCGCGCGACGCCGACGCGCTGCGCGCCGCCGCCGATGCGCTGGAAGCTCGCGGCGGTCACGAAGACGAAGTGCGCCGGATCCGCGACATCGCGAGCCAAGTAGGCGCTCCCGGCGAAGCCCGCCACCAGCGAGGATCGTAGCGCGGTTGCCGCGCGCCGGGTCGTGCGCATCTTCATCGGCGTCTCTTACTCGACGCGTGCACCATGAAGATGCACACGATGTACCTCACCTTCGACACGAAGAAGCGCCAGGAGATCATCGACATCACCGACGAGGTGGAGTCCTGTCGCGCCGCGGCCGGAATTCGCGAAGGGTTCGTCCTCGTCTCGGCGATGCATATCTCGGCTTCGGTGTTCGTGAACGATCACGAGCCCGGTCTCTGGAAAGACATCCTCGGCTGGCTCGAGCAACGCATCGCTCCCTGGGATCCGGAGAATTACCGTCACAACTCCGGCACCGGTGAGGACAACGCCGCCGCTCACCTCCGCTCGTTGACCATCGGCCACGAGGTGATCGTCCCGGTCACAGCCGGCAAGCTCGATTTCGGGCCGTGGCAGCGTGTGTTCTACGGGGAATGGGACGGTCAACGCAAAAAGCGCGTGTTGCTCAAGGCAATGGGCGATTGAGGGTGGCCCTCGCAGCTATCTCTCTGTAGATTCCACACTTCCCGAGGGGGATGCCCCCCGGCGCCGATCGTCCGTGTGAGCCACGTCGACGGTCAACGTCCGGCGCATCCCGCGGTGAAGCGACGTCCGCGCGATCGGTGTCTCCCACGAGCATTCTGGGTGAGCGGGTCTGCGCGTGCGTCGTCTCGAACTCCTTGATCTCGCTCGCTTCCTCAAGGCCCTGTCCGACCATTCGGGAACGGAGGGGTGAAGCGGCGGGGATCGCGCGCGGGGTCGCGCGCGGTCTGACGGCCACAACGCAGATGACGACATGAAGCCACGACACACCCGCCCTGCCACGCCTGTGCGTGCGGCGGCCACCCCCATCCATCGCGGTCCGCAAGCGCACACGATGTCCGCGCCGACCGCAGTACCGACCTTCTCTCCACACGCACCTAACGCGGCGCTCCTCATCGACTTCGACAACGTCACGATGGGGATCCGGTCAGACCTCGGGAACGAGCTCCGAAACCTGCTCTCCTCAGACATCATCAAGGGCAAGGTCGCCGTGCAGCGCGCCTACGCCGATTGGCGGCGCTATCCACAGTACATCGTCCCCCTCGCCGAGTCATCGATCGACATGATCATGGCCCCGGCGTACGGGTCGTCGAAGAAAAACGCGACCGACATTCGCCTCGCCGTCGACGCGATGGAGCTCGTCTTCACGCGTCCCGAGATCGGCACGTACATCCTGCTCTCGGGCGATTCCGACTTCGCGTCCCTCGTCACGAAGCTCAAGGAATACGGCAAGTACGTCATCGGCGTCGGCATCCGCGAGTCGTCGAGCGACCTGCTCGTGATGAACTGCGACGAGTACTACAGCTACAATGCGCTCGCGGGCCTGGTGAAGACGGGCGAAGAGGAAGTCGTCAAGAAGGATCCGTGGGAGCTGGTGACGGACGCCATCCATCGCATGAAGAAGAACGGCGACGTCATGCGCTCCGACCGGCTCAAGCAGGTGATGCAGGAGCTCGACGCCAACTTCGACGAGAAGACGCTCGGCCACTCGAAGTTCTCGCGCTTTACGCAGGAAGCCGCCGAGCGCGGCCTCCTCAAGATGACGAAGCTCGAGAACGGCCAGCTCGAGGTCGACATCCCCGAGCTCGACGGCGCGCGGCCGGCCGCGCGCCCCGCCGCACGGCCGGCGGAAAGCGTCGAGGGCAGGGGACGCGAAGAGCGCCCACGTGGGCGCGGCCGCGAAGGCGAGCGGGGTCGCGGGCGGCGGGGAGGCCGTGGGCGTGACCGCGATCGTGAGCCTCGTACCGACGAGCCGCGCGCGGAGACCCCGTCGGCCTCGGCAGCGGTGGAGACGGCAGCCCCGCCAGCCGAGACGACCGACGGCCGCGTGCAAGCCGTCGAGGTGGCGCGTGATGGCATTGGCGTCGGCGGCGTGCGCCTGACGAGAGACGAGGCGTTCGATCTCGTGCGACGCGCGGTGGAGATTCTCACTGGTGGCGCCGATACGCCCGTGCTCGCGAGCGACGTGCGGCGCAAGGCGCGCGACCTCCTGGGCCGCGACAGCGAGTCGCTCAACGAGCGCATGTTCGTCCGCATTCTGCGCGACGCGCACGACGCCAACGTTGTCGATCTCCGCAAGCGAGGCGACGACTGGGAGCTCGCGCCGGCTGCGGACGCCGCCCCGATTGCGGAGCAGCTGCAAGCCGCAGCGCCACGCACAGAGAGTCAGGCCGGGCGGTCGGCCGCCGCAGCGGCGTCGTTCCGGCGGGGGATGGGGATGCGAGGGGGCCGCACGAGCGGTGTGAGGGAGCTGCCGCCCGAGCTGCTCTCGATCGGCGTCGTGGACTTCGGCGCACCAGCGCCGCCTGACGAGTCGACCCGCGAGCCGGGCGCTGGACTTGGCGGGCCGCCCGAGAGCATCGTACCCGACGCTGCACCGGAGAGCGATGCGGCGGTCACCGAGTCCGATGAGTTCACGCCTCCGGCCGAGCGAAAGCCCCGCCGCGGGTCGCGCGGTCGAAAGAGCGCGACGAAGACCAAGCGTGCATCGGCCGCTAGCGCGGCGTCCGACGCAGCCGATGGGACGCGACCCGCGCGAGCGAAGCGCGCGCGATCTCCGCGGGGACGGGCGAAGAAGCCCGCGACCTCCGGAGGCGAAGGGTGACTCGGAACGCCGCGCCGCGTGCGCGGCGTTCTCGCGTCAGCGAGCCGCTGCCGGCGTCGTTCTTCGAGCGCGAGACCGAGATCGTGTCGCGCGAGCTCTTGGGCGCCGTGCTCTGGTGTCGCACCACCGAGGGCGTTACCGCCGGGCGCATTGTCGAGACCGAAGCGTACCTCGGCGAGCATGATCCGGCGTGCCACGCTGCCGGCGCGGGTCTGACGGACCGCACGCGCCATCTCTACGGAGCGCCGGGAATTGCCTATGTCTATTTCATCTACGGCGTACACTGGTGCTTCAACGCGGTGACGCGCGACCACGGGCATCCGAGCGCGGTGCTCGTCCGTGCGCTCGAGCCGGTCGAGGGGATCGAGCTCATGCGCACGCGGCGTCAGGCAGCGAAGACCGATCGTGACCTGACGAACGGTCCCGGCAAGCTGTGCGCGGCGCTTGGCATCGGTCCGCAGCACAACGGCCTTCCGCTTCAGCAGCCGCCGCTGTGGGTCACGTCAGGGATCGGCTATCCGGATCGTGATGTCGTCGTCGCTCCGCGTATCGGCATCACGAAGGCCGCCGATTGGCCGCTCCGCTGGTACGTGCGAGCGTCGGGGTGTGTCTCAGTGCGCGAGCGTACCGGGATGCGACGCACCGCCACCAAAACAAAAACGCCGCGTGGGTGAGCCACGCGGCGTTTCGACCTGCTGAGCGAAGATGGTCTCAATCGGGACGATCGACCGCGCTTCCGACGTTCCACCGGATTCCACCTTCGAGGTGGTACACGGGGCGCGAGTTCATCATGAACCTCGCTTGCGCCGGCATGATCGCCGCCTGGCCGAAGGCCGAGAAGCGCAGATACTGCAGCTGTACGCCCACCATCGCGATGAAAGCGGCGCGATCCTTCGTGTCCATCGCGCGCCGTGCCACGATCAGCTCCTGATCCGCTGACGTGATCGGATCGATCGGCGATACATCCTGAATGAAGTTGAGCGCCAGGCCGACGCCACCGTAGGGACGCAGCGTCCCGATGTTGAATGGGAAGGCGAGTCCGGCGATCGTGAGGCGGCGCATGTTCTCCATCTTCATCCGGTGCGGACCGTACGCCGAGGTGAAGATCGTCGTCTCCTCGCTGAAGAACGACTGGTCGTAGGAGACGTAGAGCCCTCCGCGCGTTCTCGTGATGAGCCATTCCACACCGAGCGACGGCGCGACGGCATTCTTCACGCGATCCGTCGAGAACGACGTGATGCCGGCTTTCGCGCCCCAGAACCAGGCGTTCTTGAAGAGGCGTCCTTCCTGCGCCATCGCGCCCGACGGAAGCACCGTCGCGAGCGCGAAGCCGAGGGACAGCCAGCGGACCGTACGCATTTGAGCAACCTCGTTCGGAAGGAGGTCCAGCGGAGAGACGTCAGCGCCGGCCGGGGGCGTTTCCGCCGTAGAGCAGCGCGTTGAAGAGCATGCGAAACGTGCCGTACGATTGACCACGGTACTGCGGACGGAACCCGAACATCACCACGCGGCCACGCCCCACTGGGGCCTCGATGGCCGCTGCCTTCCCGGCGATCGCCGCCGCGCCGCTGAGAAACCCGCTCATCAGGATGTCATTCTCGCGCGTGGGATACCGCGCGATCACCTGAACCGGCGAGCCCGAGGGCACGTCGAACGTCATCGAGTTCGTGAAGAACACGCCCGCCGTATCCGGCATGCCGAATCCGATCGGGTGCGCCGCGTCGACGAGCACGCGAAGGATCGAGCCCGGCGCATACAGCTCACTCGCCGCGTCGGCCGTATCGTGTGCCGCTGGCTCCCAGTCGTCTGGCCGCGGCGGCACTCTCACGAGTTGCACGCCGACGCCCAGGTCGGCCGTTGCCAGCTCGCTCGCGCGATCCAGCAGCACGAGCGTGCCGCCGGCGTTCACGAACGTCTTCAACCTCTCGATTCCTTCACCACCAAGTCCGCCCGCATACGCGGGTGGGACGACGGAATCCGACATCCCTTGCCGCAAGTCGCGCAGACTCATGTCAGTGACGAGGATGGCGTCCATTCGGTCACGCAGACCGCCCGCCCGGACCGCCGAGTCCGTCAGGGAGGTGTAGGGCATGTCGAACTCCTCCAGCACCCAGCGCGTCCACCCCTCGTCCATGTTCGCCGTCCAGGGCTTGTAGAGCCCTATTCGTGGCATCCGATCCACCCGGTACGTACCCCCACTCCCGCTCACCTCGACGGCGCGCTCCCGCCGTACCGATCGCACGATCTCGCGGTAGCACACCGTGTTCGTGACGTAGATCAACGGGCGGCTCAGCCTCACGGCGGGACCACATTGATCGACGCCGACAGTGGCGACCATGCCGGCGCGCGGCACGAGGTACCGCAGCGAGTCCGCGCGTACGACGCTGACGCCCATTTGCAGCGGAAGCGTCCACCCGGCCACGTCGTAAGGCCGTTCGATCGGTCCGCCCGGCCACCGTTCGAGTCTCGGGAAGCGTTGCGGCTCGAGAAGGTCCAGCACGTGCGGCCGGTACGGCTGGTCGAGGCGAACGACGTACGAGCGGCCCAGACGGGCGCCGTCAGCCGTGACGTCATCAGCCGAGTCCACTTCCACGCCTCCGTCGGTCAACACGCGCACGAGCCTGCGCACCGCCGACGGATCGCGCTGGGCGAGCGGGATCACGTATCCGCGCGGCGACCCCGACTTGCCTAACGCGACCTGTTTGCGGCCGAGCGCAGCGAAGTTCGCGACGTACTGCCCGCGCTGCTGCGCGAGCATCCGCACCAGCGCCTCGGCCGCGATGAGCTCGTACTCCACGATGTCGCGAAGCCGCCAAGCTCCTCCGGGCCACGGGTTCGGGAAGTTCATGCGTCGTTCATACTGCGGAAGGCCGCGCGAGTGGCCACGTAGCTGCGCCGTGTCCTGCGTGATCGGGGTGGCGATGCGGACGCTCGCCGCTTCGGTGAGGACGCCCACCATGTTGTGCCGTGTCGGAGTGGAGCGGGCGCCCCCGTGCCACCACAGATCGTAGACCGCCTGATCGCCGACACCGGTCTTCCCGCGCTCCTCGAGCGCGAGCGCCATCTCGGCGCCGATGTGCGCGATCGCCCGCACGATGAGCGGATCCACGTTCGGGTTGATCGGGTCGACGAACGGAGGCACGAAGAGACGCATCCCCTGGCTCCCCATCTGGTGCACGTCGTAGAACACTTCGGGGAACCACTGCCGGTACAGCAGATCGGTGATCAGCTTCGTCTCGCGTTGCGTCACCATGTACCAGTCGCGATTGTTGTCGTGCCCGACGTACGGGTGATACAGCCAGGGAAGCGGACCGCCCTCCCAGCGCGTGCCGAGGTTGCGTCGATACCACTCGACGACCATCTGTTCGCCGTCCGGGTTGGCGGACGGAAGGAGCAGCACGACGACGTCGTCCAGCGCGCGGCGCAACGTGTCGTTCGTCACCAGCCGGTGCGCAAGCTCCATCGCCATCTGCGCCGACGCGATCTCCGTCGAGTGGATGTTGCACTGGATGACGACGACGGCGGGCTGGCTGGCTACGAGCGTGCGCTCCTCCGCCGCGCTCAATGAGCGAGGGTCGGCGAGCCTTCGTTGCGCGGCGCGAATCGCATCGATCTTGCGGATGTTTTCCGCAGACGTGATCGTCGCGAGAATGAGTGGCCGACCCTGCGTGCTCGGACCCAGTGTATCGAGCTCGACCTCGGGTGAGGCGGCGGCGAGCTTCGCGAAGTAGCCGACGATCTGCTGCCAGTCGGCGAGCTGGCGGTCGGCACCGACCTCGAAGCCGAGATGCTCGCGTGGGGTCGGGATCTGTGCGGCGGCGCTTGCGGTGCCCAGCAGCGCCAGCGAGGCCGCGGCGAGCAGCGGCGCGATCGAACGAGTCGTCATATGTTGTGGGTTCGCACGTGGTCAGGGACGTATTCGCGGCGAACGTAACCGAGGAGCGATGAGCCCGCTACACGGGCAGCCCGGGGTGACATGATCCAGCCACCGCCCTATCCGCCGCACAACGAGCACTTTCGCACCCCCGTTCACGGTACGGTCTTCGGCCAGCGCACGGAGGTGGTGCATCGTCTGCACGCAGGCGACCGCCTGATCCTGGTCCCCGATCCGCCGGGCACCGATGACCCATGGGTGTGGGTGCACGCGCCGGGGGGCGATGTGATCGGCCACCTCCCTCCCGACATCTCGCGCTGGCTCGTCCCGTGGATGCTCGAGGGCGGCCGCTGTAGCGCGTACGTCGACAAGGTCGGCGGCGACGATGTCGAGAGTTGGCGACGGCTCGTCATCGAGGTCAAATGCAGAGTGAGCGACTGAAGCGCGAGGACCGAGGACTGAGGAAGCGCTAGACACGCTCCTCAGCACGGGGCGCGAACGGCCCTTTCCTCGGTCCTCGTTCGTCATTTCAACAAACCCACCTTGCGACCAACTTTCTTGAACGTCTCCACCGCGAAGTCGAGATCGTCCCTCGAGTGCGCGGCACTTACCTGGCAGCGAATGCGCGCGTGACCTTGCGGGACGACGGGGTAGCCGAAGCCGGTGACGAAGATTCCCTCGTCGAGCATCATGTCGCTGATCCGAATGGCGAGCGCCGTCTCGCCGACGATGATAGGGACGATCGGTGTGTCGCCCTCGAGCGGCTTGAACCCCGCGTCCGTGAGGGCCGAGCGGAAGTAACGGGAGTGCTCGTGCAGGCGCTTCACGCGATCGGGGTGCGTCTCGATGAACCGCACCGCCGCAAGCGAGCTCTCGGCGACCGTGGGCGGAAGCGCGTTGGAGAACAGCTGAGGACGCGACCGCTGCGTGAGGTAGTCGGCGAGCGCGTGCGCACCGGCGGTGAACCCTCCTGCCGCCCCACCTAACGCCTTTCCGAGCGTCGACGTAATGATGTCGACCTCCCCGAACACTCCATGATGCTCGGCCGTCCCGCGCCCAGTCTCGCCGAGCACACCGCTCGCGTGCGAGTCGTCCATGGCGACGATCGCGTCGTACTCGCGCGCGATCTCGAGAATCGCCGGCAGGCGCGCGATGTCGCCTTCCATGGAGAACACGCCGTCGGTCCAGATGAGCTTCCGTCGCGCGCCACGGTTCGCGTCGAGCTTGGCGCGCAGGTCACCCATGTCGGAGTGCTTGTAGACGGCGGTCGTGCACTTCGTGATCGCCTTCGCCAAGCGGATCGAGTCGATGATCGATGCGTGGTTGAGCGCATCGGAGATGACGAAGTCTCCTTCCTCGACGATCGTCGCCGTCAGCCCTTCGTTCGCGTTCCAGCACGACACGTATGTGAGCGAGGACTCGGTTCCGACGAAGCGCGCCAGCGCCTGCTCGAGCTGCCGGTGGATGGTGAACGTTCCGCAGATGAACCGGACGCTTCCCGTGCCCGCGCCGTACTTGTCGAGCGCCTCATGCCCCGCGTCGATCACTGACGGCTCATCGGACAGGCCCAGGTAGTTGTTCGACGAGAGGATGAGCACCTCGCCTCGCCCCTCCATGCGCACGCGCGCCGCCTGCGGCGACTCGAGGTGGTTGAGGCGCTTGTAGACGCGGTCGCGCTTGAGCTGCTCGAGGACGGTCGTCAGGTCGGAGGTGAAGTGAGTGTTGGGGCTCATAGCGAATTCTTGAGAGGAACGACGACGAAGCCGATCGCTAGCTCACTTCAAAGATGAC
>JBQTHJ010000016.1:0-10213 GCA_052389995.1 Gemmatimonadaceae bacterium
ATCGTCGGCAACATCGTCGTGGGCGGCAGCATCACCATCATCGCGACCATCACCCGAGGTGTAAGTCTCGCCTTCACCTGGATCGAGGAAGGGACCCGCTCACCCGCCCAGTTCTTCATCGCCGGCGGGGCGGCCATCCTGCTCGGGCTCTACTCCCTCACGCTCCCCCACGCGCCGCCCCCCGCCGCTGGCCGGGCCATCTCGGTCCGTGAGATCCTCGGGCTCGATTCGCTCCGCCTCTTTGCCCGCCCCGGATACGCCGTCTTCATCGCGGCATCGCTCCTCCTCTGCATCCCGCTCGCGGCGTACTACTCCAACGCGTACAAGTTCGCCTCAACGGTCATCACCGAGAACACCATGCTCGCCATGTCGAGCGGGCAGATGTCCGAGATCGTCTTCATGCTCCTGATGCCGCTGCTCTTCCGCTCGCTCGGCGTCAAGTGGATGCTCGCCATCGGCATGCTCGCGTGGGGCGTGCGGTACGGGCTCTTTGCGACCAGTGCCTCTGACGGCGGTGCTGTCCCCATCATCGTGGGCATTCTCCTCCACGGCATCTGCTACGACTTCTTCTTCGTCACCGGGATGATCTACGTCGACAAGAAGTCGACGGCGGCGATTCGTGGACAGGCGCAGGGATTCTTCGTGTTCGTCACGTACGGCGTCGGAATGCTGATCGGCGCGCAGGTGGCTGGGAACGTCTACAACCGCTTCCTCGGCGGCGCGACGACGCTCACGCTCGATCAATGGCGGGACTTCTGGTTCCTCCCCGCCGCATTCGCGGCCGTGGTGCTGATCTTTTTCGGCCTTGCGTTCCGTGACCGCCAGGTGGAGGGCCGGCGCCGCGGAATCGGTACCGCGGCGGAGGCGGCGACGCCCGCAGGACCGTAGGCATGCACCTCACGTGAACCGCTCATGTAGCCTTGTCTTCTCTCTCTTCTCGACCCATGTCACCTGTCTCTCGCCGTACGTTCGTCGCTGATGTCGCCAAGGCCGGCGCCGCCTTCACCATAGTGCCTCGGCACGTGCTCGGCGGCCCCGGATACCGGGCGCCCAGTGATACGCTGAACGTTGCGTGTGTCGGCGTCGGAGGAATGGGACGACAAGACGTCAACGGTGTGAGTGCCGAGAACATCGTCGCGATGTGCGATGTCGATGATCGCATGGCCGAGCAGAGCTACGCGCGCTTCCCCGCCGCGAAGAAGTATCGAGATTTCCGTCAGATGCTCGATCGCGAAGGAAAGGGGATCGACGCCGTGACCGTGTCGACGCCGGACCACACACACACGGTCATCGCCATGGCCGCGATGCGCATGGGTAAGCACGTGTACGTGCAGAAACCGCTCGCGCGAACCATTCACGAAGTGCGCACGCTGATGGACGGCGCGCGCCGGTACAAGGTCGCGACGCAGATGGGGAATCAGGGGCACGCAGGCGCGGGCACTCGCAACCTTCGCGAGTGGATCGAGGCTGGAGCGATCGGAACCGTACGCGAGATTCACTACTGGACGAACCGCCCGATCTGGCCGCAGGCGCTCGAGCGTCCAACGGAGCTGCACGTTCCGCCGCCGACGCTCGACTGGGATCTCTGGTTAGGCCCGGCGCCGGAGCGTCCATATCATCCGGCGTATGCTCCGTTCCGCTGGCGCGGGTGGTGGGACTTCGGCACCGGCGCGCTCGGCGACATTGCGCCGCACGCGATGGACGGGGCGTACTGGACACTCGACCTCGGCTTCCCGACGCGTATCGAGGCGGAGACGACGCGCGTGTATCCCGAGACGGCGCCTCGCGTCTCGCGCATCGTCTACGACTTTCCGGCGCGGCGGACGCGCCCGCCCGTGCGCGTCGTATGGCGCGATGGCGAGCTCTCGGCGGCCCGTCCCGAGGGATTGCCGCCCGAGCAGCCGTGGCCGTACACCGACGTCGGCAGCCAGGTGTGGATCGGCAGCGACGGCGCGCTGCTGGCCGATGCGTACGGAGATCGCCTGGTGCACCTCGACCCTGCGCGCCACCAGGAGCTCACCGCATCACCGCCGCCGCAGAAATATCCGCGCGTCGCGGGCGGTGTGTACTCCGAGTGGATCGCCGCGTGCAAGGGCGGCCCCGCCGCCGGCTCGAACTTCGTCGATCACGCCGGCCCACTCACGCAGATGGTGCTGCTCGGCAATTTCGCCGTCCGCGCCGGGAAGCCGATCGATGTCGATCCGGCGACGGGAAACCTCAGGACGAAGGGAATTCCGGAGGAGTACTGGAAGCCGGTTTACAGGAAAGGATGGGAATTGTGAGTGCGGCGGGGATCGCGTTGTGAGGCTGTCATCTTTGCCTTGAACCCGTCCATTCTCCCTTCGCCACCTTGGGCACAAACTTGTCGAGATCCTTCGGCGGAAACTCGAGCCCGCGACCCGCCTCCGCGCTCGCGTATGCCGTCATCAAGACCTTCACCACCTCGAGTCCATCGTCGAACGTCAGCCGTGGCTTCTCCTTCCCGAGGAACGCGCGCACGAAGTGTCGGTCCTCCTCTTCGTAGCCGTACGCAGCCGCTTCGTTCGCCACGACGGGCATGAGTCCCATCTCGGCGTTCTGCTTCTCGACGAGGTCCTCTCCTTCCTTGCCGCGAACCTCGCGACTGAAAAAGAGCCGGAGCCCCGCGTCGAGCGAGTTCCACGTCATCGAGTACTCCGGACCGAGCAGCTCCGCTGACAGACGCAGACCGGCGCCGACGAAGCTCCATGACGTCGTCGCTTCGCCGAGCGCCGTGAAGCCATCGTCGGTCTCGAACTCGATCATCACGCTCGCGAAGTCCTCCGAAGGTGCCGACGTGTAGTCGATCTCCTTCCCCATCGTCGTCTTCAGCTTCTTCGCGTACTCGGGCCGACTCCACTTGAGGCTCGCGATGTGTCCGGTGACGCGACGAGGCTTCACCGTCGAGAGCGGCTCGCCCGGCTTCGTCAGCAGATGACGGACAACGAGCGCCGAGTGACACATCATGTCGTTGAGCACACCTCCGCCCTGTAGCGCACCGCGCCAGAACCACGGCGCATGTGGGCCGCTGTGCTCTTCCGCGGCGCGGGCGAGGAAAGGCCGCCCCGTCGTTGCCGCTCCGCGTGCCCAGATGAGGTTGCGTCCCGCTTCCACCTGCGGCGCGAAGAGCTGGTTCTCGAGGTAGCCCGTCGGAACGCCGATCCGCTTCACGAGCTCGACGACGCGCTTCGCTTCAGCGACGTTGCGCGCGAGCGGCTTCTCGCAGGCGATCCCCTTGAGCTCTCCCTTCCCCTTCTCGACCGCGTGGACGATCTCCTCCACGTTCTCGATGCGCGCGTGGTTCGGCCCCGAGAGCCAGATCGCGTCGATCGCGGGATCGGCGACCATGTCGGCGATCGACTTGTACGGCTTGGCCTCGCCGACGTCGAGCTCACGCGCGTACTTCGCGGTCGCCGCGGCGTTCTTTGCGTTCGGGCTCCAGATGCCACGCACGTCGGCGTCGCGGACCCCCATCCATCCGCGAAGATGGAACTTCGTATTGAATCCACTGCCGACGAATCCAACGGCGAGCCGCGCATCGCTCATCGTGTGTCCGCCTTCTTCATGAGGTCATAGCTGACGCCGAGCTTTTGCAGCGCGGGCTCGGGGCACCCGCTCCACTTCGGTACGAAGACGTTTCCCTGATACTGGAGATCTCTGTAGCCCATTGCGCTCGAGAAGAATCCGGCGGCAACCATGTCGCGCGCACGCGCGAAGAACGCGGCGCCGTGACGGAGCTCGGGCCGTACGCGATCCGGCCACGCGATGTCGTCGAGGATCTGGTGCCGCTGCGCGGCCTTGGCGGATGCGTACGCAACGCCGAATCGCCGTCGGCTCTCGGCATCCAGCCATCGCAAGCCGCCCCGCCACGCGGTTCGCGTCTCCCGCGAGCTTTCTGGCTCCGAGAGATTGAAATCGAGGAACGCCAGTACGCCCGCCTCGGTCGCGCTTCCCGAGCGCTCGTCGCGGGGAATGACGTCGTCGGCGAGCACGCGAACCGTGCGCGCTTCGCGAGCGGTGAAGAACTTGTTCTGCCGCGGTGCCCGCGCCGGCTGCTTCGTGTCCTGCGCCGGCTGATTCGGCGCCTCGTGGGTCTGACGCGGCTTCTGCTGCCCCTGCTGTTGCTGCTGCCACGCGAGCGCGCCCGCGATCGGCGCCGCACCGAGCACCTTGAGGGCGGCACGTCGGGTGAGGGGGGACGCCGGCCGCTCTTCGGGCGTCGGCTTCCCGTCGCCGTCGTCGTGCGTCACAGCTGACCTCCCTTCCGCTGCTCGGTGATGTAGTCGCTCGTACGCCAGCCCAGCGCGAGGATCGTCCACGTGGGATTCTTGTCGCATTGCGAAACGAAGGGACCGCCGTCGGTCACGAAGAGATTGCGGCAGTCGTGCGCCTGGTTCCACGAGTTGAGCGCGGATGTCTTCGGATCGTCCCCCATGCGCACGCACCCGAGCTCGTGGATGATGCGCCCGCCCGCGGCGATGCCGTATCCCTGCTCTCGCGTCGGCATCGGCGAGAACACCCTTCCCCCCATCTCGGCGATGAGGGCGCGGAAAGTCTCCTGCATGTGCTTCACCTGGTTGTACTCGTGGTCCGTCCACTTCCAATGGAACCGCAGCACCGGAATCCCCCACTGATCGACGACGACGGGATCGATCTCGCAGTAGCAGTCGGCGTTGGGGATCTGCTCGCCGCGCCCCGAGAACCCAATGGTCGATCCGTAAAAGCGGCGGTAGTCATCTTTTAGTTGCTTCCCGTATCCACCTGCTCCGGGGTACCGATGTATACCGCCCATGAATCCGTATGATGGCTGCGACAGACCGCCCCACACTTCGATGTGATAGCCGCGCGGGAAATCGAGCGTGTTGTTGTCGAGCCACCACGGCATGTAGACGTGGCCGCCGCCCACGCCTTCCTCGTTATGCGGGACGTGATCCACCATCGCCGGAATGAAGCCGGCGACGTCCGTGCCCGTCGTGTCGGTGAGATACTTGCCGACGACGCCGCTGGAATTCGCGAGCCCCTGCGGAAACAGGCTCGAGCGCGAATTGAGCAGAAGACGTGCGCTCTCGCATGCACTGGCGGCGAGCACGACGATGCGGGCTCGCACGTGCCGGTCTTCCCCGGTCCGCTTGTCGATGTACGAGACTCCCGTCGCCAGCCCATCCTTTCCCACCGTGACCTCTCGCACCATCGCGTTGGTGAGGAGACGGAGCCGTCCCGTCGCCAGCGCGGGGCGCAGGAGCACTTCCGGGCTCGAGAAGTTCGCGTTGACGCTACAGCCACGGTTGCACTGCCCGCAGTAATGGCACGCCTGGCGACCGCGATGGGGCTTCGTGATGACCGAGAGTCTCGCCGGGATGCAGGTGACGCCGAGCGTGTCGCTCGCCTTCTTGACGAGCAGCTCGTAGCAGCGGGGCGCCGGCGGCGGATGAAAGATTCCGTCCGGATGATTCCGCAGCCCCTCCACGCTCCCGAAGATCCCGACGAGCTCATCGACGCGATCGTAGTACGGCTTGACGTCGTCATAGGCGATCGGCCAGTCGTCGCCGAGGCCATCGATGCTTTTTCCCTTGAAGTCATCGGGGCCGAACCGGAGCGAGATGCGCCCCCAATGGTTCGTGCGTCCGCCGAGCATGCGTGCCCGCCACCAGTCGAACGTCGTTCCCTCGGCGCGCGTGTACGGCTCTCCGTCGACATCCCACCCGCCGTCGCATGCATCGAACTCGCCGAACGGGCGAAGGCGCGTCGCGCGGCCGCGGCGTGGCGACGAGTACGTCGGCGTCATCATCGCCGAGTGCTTCGTGCTCCACCACTCCGGTCCCGCCTCGAGCATGATGACGCGCGCGCCCGCGCGTGTGAGGGCGTACGCCGTCATCCCGCCTCCGGCGCCGGAGCCGACGATGCAGACGTCGTAGGGTTCAGAGGTGCGTGCGGCGATTTGAAGCATGGGCTTATTGGCCGGGGCGAGGTGCGCTCACGGTGCTCGGGGTCCTCGAGGTCCTACACCCTGAGCACCCTGAGCACGCTGAGCACCCTGGCCTCACCACGTCAATCGAGCGAGATGCTCGTAGCTCGACCGCATCGTCTCCGCGGTGCTCGGCGGATCGTCGTGCTCCACGAAGGCGTGACGGATTCCGGCCTGCTCGCGCCGCGCGAAAATCTGCCCGAAGTCGATCGTTCCTTTCCCGACGTCGACCATGCGGTGCTCGGGCGCGCCCGCGGAATCCTTCACGTGGACGAGCGGAATGCGGCCGGGATGCTGCGCGAGATACGCGACCGGGTCGATGCCACCCTTCACCGCCCAGTACAGATCGAGCTCGAGCACGACGAGATTCGGGTCGGCTTCCTCGAGGAGAACGTCGAGCGGGACCCTCCCATCCATATGCGCGAGCTCGAAGTCATGGTTGTGATAGCCGAGGCGCATTCCAGCCGCGCGCACCTTCTCGCCGATGCGATTGAGCTCGTGGCCGATGCGACGGTAGTCATCGAGCGTACGACGCTCGGAGACATCGAGCCATGGAACGACGAGGTAGTTGTGGCCGATGCCCGATGCGGTGGCGATGATTCCGTCGACGTCGCGGCGGAAGTCCGGTAGCCCGATGTGTGACGAGGGCGCCGTGAGACCGACGCGCGCAAGCATCGCCTTCACGTCGGCCGCGGACCGCCCGTAGTAGCCGGCAAACTCGACCTCGCGATATCCGACCTCTGCCACGCGCGCGAGCGTTCCCTCGAAGTCCTGCTGCATGTCACGGCGCACGGTGTACAGCTGGATGCCGATGCGCTCGAGGCGGTCATCGCCGGTCGTACTGCCCGTGCGCGCGCACGCCGCGCCGAGAAGCGCTGAGCCGAAGGTGGTGAGAAAGGCGCGGCGGTGGGTCACGGCGAGAAAGTGGCACGAAACGGCAAGGTGCTCAAGGGAGCCCCTCCCCCTTATCTTTCCCCGACCTCAAACCGACGCCATGGCCTCGACCACCCGCGCCGAGCTCGACTACCGACCCTCCTATCTCGCCGCCGCCATCACCGCGGCGGCGATACTACTGCTCTATCTCGTCACGCTTTCCCCCTCGACGGCGATGTGGGACGCGAGCGAGTACATCGCCGCAGCCTACGTGATGGGACTGCCCCACCCTCCGGGAAATCCGCTCTTCATCATCCTCGGGCGGTTCTTCGCCATCCTGCCCATCGCGCCCACCATCGCGCAGCGCATCAACGTTCTCGCTGCGCTCACCGGGGCGATATCGGCCGGGATGTGGTTCCTCATCACCGAACGCGTGCTGGTGAGCTGGCTCGCCGACCGCTGGCAGCGCATCGCCGGCGGTGCCGTGGCCGCGCTCATCGGAGCCACGGCGTTCACGGTGTGGAACCAGTCGGTCGTCAACGAGAAAGTCTACACGATCTCGCTGCTGGGCCTCGCGATCATCTCATGGTTGACGGTGCGCTGGTCCGACGATCCCGATGCGCCCGGCGCCGATCGCCTGCTCATTCTCGTCGCCTACCTGCTCGGGCTTGGCTACGCCAATCACATGATGGGCTTTCTTGCCGGGCCGGCGGTCGCCGTCGCCGTCATCATGCGACGTCCCCAGATCCTGATGCAGTGGAAACTGCTCCTGCTGTGCGCCGGCGCGGTCGTGCTCGGGATGACGCCGTTCCTCACGCAGCCCATTCGCTCGGCGTTCAACCCGCCCATCAACGAGGGCGAGCCAACGTCGTGGCAGGCGTTCTGGGACAACTTCAATCGCAAGCAGTACGGCAAGCCGAGCGTTTTCGAGCGGCAGGCGCCGCTGTCGGGACAGATCGGGATGTACTGGCTGTACTTCAGGTGGCAGTGGTTCCGCGATCTCGACGAGCAATGGCGCGTCGTTCAGCAGGCGCTCGCCTGGCTGTTCATGGCGCTCGGACTGCTCGGAGCGTGGGTGCACTGGAAGCGCGATCGGCGCTCGTTCTGGTATTTCGGCACCTTCATGTTCACGCTCACGGTGCTGCTCGTCTACTACCTGAACTTCAAGTACGGGTTCTCGCAGAATGAAGCGACCGAGCTGAGCGAGGTGCGTGATCGGGACTACTTCTATCTCGTCTCGTTCAGCGCGTGGGGCGTGTGGGCCGCCCTCGGGCTCGTGTATCTCTGGGAAGGCTTCGCGCACGTCATCGGCGCCGAACGCGTGAAGGTGGGCAAGGAGACCGTCGAGCTGCCGCGGCGGAAGTCGTGGATGATCGCCACTCCGATTCTGGCGATCGCGCTCATTCCGCTGTTCGCGAACTGGTCGACGGCGTCGCGAGCCGGCCACACCGATACGGCGGACTTCGCGCACGACATGCTGAACTCGGTGGAGCCGTATGGGGTGCTCGTGACCGTCGGCGACAACGACACGTTCCCGCTCTGGTACGCGCAGGAAGTCGAAGGCATTCGCAAGGATGTCGTCGTCGCGAACACGTCGCTGCTGAACACCGATTGGTACGTGCGCCAGCTCATTCGCCGGCCCGTCTTCGAGTACGACGAAGCGAAGGGGCCGGCGATCTATCGCGGAAAGGAATGGAAGAAGCCAAGCGGCCCGCCTGTGAGCCTCACCATCGAGCAGGCGAACGCGCTGCCGCCGTACGTCGAGGTTCGCCAGTCGCAGATCTTCCGCAAGGGAACGCTGGTCGCCACGATCCAGCCGCAGGTGCTCGACAAGGCGAGCGTGCTCGTGCTCCGCATGATCGCCGACGCGTTCCCGGAGCGTCCCATGTACTTCGCGCGGACCTCGGGGAGCTACGGGCGGCAGCTCGGGCTCGAGGCGTACCTGCTCCAGCAGGGGCTGGCAAGAAAGCTTCTTCCGTCGATTCCGACCGCCAACCGGGACACGGTGCTCCTGCAAGGCGAGGGCTGGTTCGACACGCCGCGGTCGCGTGCGCTCTGGCACGAGGTGTTCAGAGGACACAAGGCGATCATCGCCCGCGACAACTGGGCCGATCGCGCTTCGGTGGGCATTCCCTACCTCTACATCTCGACGGCAGCGAATCTGTACGAGGCCGAGATGTTGGCAGGCAAACGCGAGGCAGCGGAGCGCGTGATGGTGACCGCGGAGGCGATCGCGCGATCGACCGGGCTTTCGAGCCTCTTCGCCCAGCAGAGGCCGACCGCTCCGCCGACGGGCGACGTGCCGGCGACCGTGCCGTTAGGCGCGGACAGCCCACGGCGGTGATCTCGGGCACCCCCCGTCGTTGAAGGCCGGGCGCCCGGTCGCTAAATTTCGCGGTGGAGGGCTAGACCTAATTGGTAAGGCACCGGTCTTGAAAACCGGCGCGCGCAAGCGCTTGGGGGTTCGAGTCCCCCGCCCTCCGTCCCCTTGTCTTTCAAGCACTTACAACGACGGGCCCGAGCGAGTCTTCGGCGTGGTGCCGGTTAACGCTTCCCGGACTCCTCGATCTAATCGAAGCGCCATACCGAGCCGGGACAGCGATCCACCGGAAGTCCCCTATCACTACACACGCCAGGCAGGACTAATCGGCCTCGCGAGCAGGCAGCGGCTTGGGCCAGCGACTGTGCTTCTTAAGCGACCGCGAAGAGTTGGCGCACGGTCTGAGGATTCTCGACAGTTGCGAGATGCGAGGAGATGGGTGGGACAACTCGGTCCGCCGAGCGAACCATTACGTGGATGGATAATTCCATAGGTACTTCCGCGAGCGCTCCGGCGTGGAAACGCGCACCATTCAGGAGCTCCTCGGTCATACGGATGTGCTCACGACGATGATCGAGACGCATGTCTCAACCCCGGGCGACTCGGCGTGCGCAGCGCCGCGGATCGATTGTAGGGACGGTCGCGCGAGCGCGGTCCCTTGGAGTGCTTAGGCGGTGCTTGCATTGTGGTCCGCCCGATGCTCGGCCCCTCCAAGAGCGAGCCGCAGAATTAGGTTGCGGAGGTCTCGCAACCTATCTCCCGGTGCACGCGATCGAGAACGACATACAACGTGGGTCGTGGGAGGCATTTACTGGTGAGCGGCGCGGCCGACGCGCTCGGCTTGCCTTGCCAAGCCTTGCAGCGTCTTGCCACTCGCTGCAGCATATGTTGGCAACCCACTTAGAGTTATACAGCGGCCAGACACTCGGCCGCCCGAAACAGCACGAACAACTTGAGTGTTGGCTCCTCTCGCTCTGGTGAGCTCCACGCACCAGGCGTCGGTCCTGGAGCGGCACTTCGGATCCAACGCGCGCGAA
>JBQTHJ010000017.1:0-43234 GCA_052389995.1 Gemmatimonadaceae bacterium
CTCGGCGCCATCGCCTCGATCTCGCTCATCGTCGGCGGCATCGGGATCATGAACATCATGCTCGCCTCGGTGCTCGAGCGCATCAAGGAGATCGGCGTCCGTCGCGCGCTCGGCGCCACGCAGCGCGACATCCTCGCGCAGTTCCTGAGCGAGGCGGTGCTGATCAGCGTCACCGGCGGCGTCGCCGGCATCCTGCTCGGATTCGCCCTCAGCATCGGCATCGAGCGGATCGCCGACATCACGACGATCGTGTCGCCGCTGTCGGTGTTCGTCGCGTTCGGCGTGTCGTTCGGCGTGGGCGTCGCGTTCGGCATCATGCCCGCGTGGCGCGCCGCGCGTCAGGACCCCGTCCTCTGTCTCCGGTACGAATGATGTCTCGTCCGTTCATCGCTCTGGTCTCGCTGGCGCTTCTCGCGTCTCCCGCCGCCGCGCAGCAATCGCTCACGCTCGAGGAGGCGATCGCGCTCGCGCTGCGGCAGGGGCTCGCCGCGAAGGCCGCCGCGAGCGCGCGGGACGCCGAGCGGTGGCGCGACCGCGCGTTCCCTCCTCGGCGTCTGCCGCAGCTCTCGCTCGAGGGCGTCGTCCCCGCCATCAATCGCGGGATCACGCCGGTTTTCCGACCCGACGGCACCACCGCGTTCGTCACGCAGCGCGAGACGCAGTCGTCGCTCAACCTCACGCTGTCGCAGCAGGTGACGCCGACGGGGGGCGAGCTCTTCGTGTCGTCCGGCGTCACGCGGCTCGACGTGTACGGCCAACGGCGGCTCTGGCAGACGACACCGCTCGTGCTCGGCATCCGCCAGCAGCTTTTCCGCTCGAACGTCCTCGAGTGGGACGACCGCGAGCAGGACGCGCGCTCCGAGCTGGCCGAGCAGCTGTACCTCGAGGCGCGGGAGGATGTGGCGCTCGCGACCGCGAACGCGTTCTTCGACGTCTACGCGGGCGAGATGGCGTTCCGGAACGCGTCGGCGAACGCGGCGATCAACGACACGCTGCATCTGCTGAACACGGGGCGCTACGAGGTCGGAAAGATCGGCGAGAACGACCTGTTGCAGAGCGAGCTCGCGGTGCTCCGGGCGCGTACGAGCCTCGACGGCGCTCGGCTCGAGCGCGCGCGCGCGATGGCCGAGCTCGAGCGGCTGACGAATCTGCCGGCGGAAGCCGAGGTGACGATCGTCGTGCCGGCGTCTGCGCCCGACGTGCAGCCGGACACCGCGGTGGCGGTCGCGCAGGCGCTTCGCAACCGCAGCCAGATGCGAGGGATCGAGCTCGACGAGATCCTCGCGAGGCGGCAGGTCTCGGAGGCGCGGCTCAACACCGGCTTCGGGATGACGGTGAGCGCGTCGGCCGGCTTCAACCAGACGTCGCCGGTGTTCGACGACGCGTACCGCTCGCTGCTCGAGCAGCAGCGCCTCGCGGTGGAGGTGGAGATGCCGCTCGTGCAGTGGGGCGGGCGGCGCGCGCAGGTGCAGGCCGCGCGGGCCGTGCAGGATCGCGCAACGGCACTGGCCGAGGAGACGCGCCGTGAGGTGG
The DNA here is from genome assembly GCA_052389995.1 of Gemmatimonadaceae bacterium. Lineage (GTDB taxonomy): Bacteria > Gemmatimonadota > Gemmatimonadetes > Gemmatimonadales > Gemmatimonadaceae > JAICNG01. The sequence continues at coordinate 1,534 of JBQTHJ010000017.1, forward strand.
AGCAGGATGCGCGCTTCGCGGCGCTTCAGCTTCCGCTCGCGCGGCGCCAGCTCGTGACGTCGGCCAAGGCCGACACCGTCGCCACGCGGCGGTTCGACGTGGCGAAGAACCGCTACATCATCGGCCGGATCGACATCGGCGACCTGTACATCGCGCAGAGCGAAAAGGACCAGGCGCTTCTGAGCTACGTCGAAGCGCTGCGAAATTACTGGCTCGCGTACTACGGGCTGCGCCGCCTGACGCTGTACGACTTCGAGGCGGGGCGGACGCTGGCGCCGTAACGAGCGCCGGGCTTCAAGGACAACGTGTTCCAGAACATTCGCATCGGACTTCGGAGCCTCCGGCGTACGCCGGGTTTCGCCATCACGGCGATCCTGACCCTCGGCCTGGGGATCGGGCTCGCGATCGCGGTGTTCACCGTGGCCGAGGCCTTTCTCCTTCGCCCGCTCCCTGTTCGCGATCAGGATCGCGTCGTGGTGCTGTGGGGCGCCAAGCCTGGCGGGCGGTTCGACGGCTTTCCCCTCCTCCTCGCTGACGCGCGCGACTTTGCGAGGCACGCGCGGTCGCTGGAGCGGGTGGAATTCTTTTCGTACGGCGGCGCGCTCCCCCTTGCGATTCGCGATGGGAGCACCGTCTTTCGCGCCCGCCGGGCGCTGGTGTCGGGCGGCTACTTTCCGCTCCTCGGCACTCCGCCGGAGCTCGGCCGCCCGTTGCAACCGGAGGACGACGTGGCCGGCGCGGCCCCTGTCGCTGTCTTGAGCCACGGCGCGTGGCAGCGGTACTTCGGCGGGGATCCGGGTGTGATCGGGCGGCGGCTCGTGATGCACCAAAGCGGGGTCGCGCACACGGTCGTCGGTGTCATGCCGCTCGGGCTCGATTATCCGAGGGGCACGGAGGTTTGGGCTCCCGTCATCCCCAACTCGGGGCCGCTGGGCGAGCACCCCGTCTACGCGGAGCTCAACGTTCTCGGACGCCTTCGCCCAGGCGCATCAGCGTCCGACGCGCGCGCCGAGCTGACCGCGTACTTCGCGCGTCCCGGCGCTCCGGAGTGGACCCGCGATGTGCGCGGGGTCGTTCATCCACTCACCAACGCGATCCTCGGTGACGTGAGGCCGGCGGTGCTGGCGTTCGCTGCCGCCGCCGGCCTGCTGCTCCTGATCACCTGCATCAACGTGGCGAATCTACAGCTCGTTCGCGGTCTCGCGCGCGTGAGGGAGATCGCCGTGCGATCCGCGCTCGGGGCCGCACGCAGACGCATCGTCGGCCAGCTCATCACCGAGAGCGCCCTTCTCGCACTCGGCGGAGCGATCCTCGGTACGGTGCTGGCCGTTTTCGCCGTCGACGCATTCGTGGCCTTTGCGCCGGCGACGACGCCGCGCCTCGAGGAGATCCGCCTGAATGGTGCCGCGATCGCGGGGGCCGTTGCGATCACCGGCATCGTGACGCTGCTGTTCGCCATCGCCCCGGCGGTGATAACGTCCCGCGTCGAGCTCCAGGAGGCCTTGCGGTCCGGCTCGCGCCAGAGCGGCGCCAGCCGTCGCTTTCGCCACGGCACGGAGGCGCTGGTCGTGGGGCAGGTCGCGCTCGCGCTGCTCGTGCTGTCCGCCGCCGGCGTCATCGCGCGAAGCCTAACGAAGCTCGAGCGGGTGGACCTTGCCCTGGAGCCCTCGCAGCTGCTCATCGGCGAGCTGGCCGTGCCACACGAGGGGTTCGACGACACGCGGAAGCAGGTCGCGCTCATCGAGCGTCTGGTCCCACGTCTCGAGGCGATCCCCGGCGTCGGCGCGGTCGCGCCCGTCCTCACTGCGCCGTTCGTCGCCGTCGGAGGAATCTTCGGTCAGCTCGCCGCCGAGGGGCAGACCGCCGACGAGGTAACCAGGAATCCGACGCTGATCTTCGACGTGGTGACACCGAGCTATTTCTCGACCTTCGGGATTCCCGTGGTGCGGGGGCGGGCGATCGCGGATGGGGACCGCGAAGGATCGCCACCGGTGGTCGTCCTCAGCGAGTCGGCGGCCCGGCATTACTGGCCGGGAGCCGACCCGATCGGCAAGCGCCTAACGTGGGGCTCAGGCGAGACGTCGGTAACCGTCGTGGGGATCGTGCCCGAAACGCGCTACCGCGATCTCCGCGATCCGCGGCCCACCGTCTACTTCCCCCTTCGCCAGACGTCATTTCCGGTCACGCCGATGACGCTCGCGATCCGGTCGACCGGTCGCTCGGCCGGCCTCGTGCCCGCGATCCGGAGTGTGATCCGGGAGACGGAGCCGGGCGTGGAGCTGGTGAGCGCGGCGCCCTTCACCACGTTCCTGGAGCAGCCGCTGGCGCAACCGCGACTCAACGCGCTCCTGCTCGGCGTGTTCGCGGTCGCCGCCGTCGCATTGGCGGCGGTGGGCTTGTTCGGCGTCATGACGGCGATGGTGCGCCAGCGGACGCGGGAGCTCGGCCTGCGGATGGCGTTAGGCGCGACGGCAGCGAACGTCGAGCGGCTCGTCCTGTGGCGCGGCATGGCATTGGCCGCCATCGGGACGTCGGTTGGCGTGCTTGGCGCCTTGGCGGGCAATCGGTTGCTGGCGGCGATGTTGTTCGAGGTCAGCCCCACGGACAGTGTGACGCTCACCCTCGCTACCGTGACGTTGTTGGGAGTCGCAGCGCTGGCGAGCCTCGTTCCCGCACGATCGAGTACCAGGATCGAGCCGGCCATCTCACTCCAGGCGGAATAGACCACCGCCCTCGCCACCATTTTCAATTGTCACCGCTCATGCGCCTCCTCTTCGCGCTTGCCGGGTCTGCCGTATGCGCATCGCGAGGCCAACACCGACGATGCTCCTCCACGCCGGAAACGAGGCCGCTGCCGTACCTTCGTTAGGCAGGGGATAACACGAAGCCCCCACCGGCCTGGCCGGTGGGGGCTTCGTGGTCGAACCGGAGAAACTAGCCCCTTCTGCGAGCAGGCTGACGCGCAGGCTCACGAGCCGGCGCGGTCGCGCGCTTGCCGAAGTTGTACGACACGCCGAGCGAGAAGCTCTCGTCGCGGCCATCATCGCCGAACGGGATGCTCAGCATCGGACGGATCGTCCACACCGAGTTGATCAGGAAGCCGGCGCCGAGGTCGAGGGCGAAGAACGTCTCGGTCTCGTCGACCTCGCCGAAGGGCGTGTCGAGCGTGAGCTTGTAGTTCACGAGCGACAGACCGCCGGTGGGAATGATCTGGAAGTTCGGCGCACGGTGCGCGATCATGCCGACGATGGCGCCGGCGGTGAGCTGGCGCACCGACATGTCGGTCTCGCTACCGCCGATGTTGTCCGGGCCCAGGCCGAACCCGAGCGTGGCGACGGGGCAGATCTGGAAGCCGGCCTTCGCGGGAGGCATCTGGTAGCCGCCGCCGAAGCCGACCCACACCCCCGACTCGTCGAAGAAGTCGTAGTCGTTGCTGGCGAGCTGCGCGCCGCCGTACAGGCCACGCGCGGTACCGACGTTGAGCCCGACGCCGTACGACGAGTACGCGTCGTTCGAGACGAGCTGGCCACCGACCTGCATTCTGCCGGTGGTGTAGGACGCCGCGCCGGCACACAGCTGGGCGTCCGCGGGGAGCGCGGCGACGAGCGACAGCGCCGCTGCAACCGACAGCCGACGAAACATGAGAAACCTCACGATGGAGAGATGAACGGCGGGTGGGGCGGCCGGCGAGTTGACGTGCCGGCGCTATCAAGACGACGCCCCGAAAGGCCACCCGTAACCAGGCGGTGTGTCGCCGCGCCCATGGGAACCGCGCGCCACATCACAATCGGGCACGAGCAATGCGACGCCCGACCGGGTCCCGTTCCAGGCTCCTGCCGATGCCGCAGTTTTCATCTCTCTCCGCCATCGAGACCGCGCTCCAGAGCGGCGGCCTCAGTCGCGACTACGAGCTGCTCATCTCCGAGAAGATGGCTCGCGAGGACAATGCCGACCGCGTGCTGGCGCTGCTCCAGGAGCGCGGGATCGCGTACACTGTGAGCGCGCACCACTACGGCGAGGCGATCGCGTCGCGCGCCGAGCGGCGGCCTGCTTAGCGAGGGGGCTCGCCGCGCGGCGGCCGGGTGCGCTCTTCGTGGCGCCTGAGCGAGCCCGTGGAGCCGGGTTCCGACGAGGCCGGGCGCGCCATCTTGCACAGGAGCTCGAGACGCTCGGGAGGGAAGTCTTCCCACCCCGATGGCACCGGCGCGAGGCGTCGCTTCTCGCCGTCGGATTCGAAGGTGAGCCACCCGTCCTTCCAGTCGGCCGGAAGCGTCGTGAGCAGCTCCGCCACTCGTGGGACGGTGCGCCACACTCGCCAGCATCTCCCTGCGCGATCGGTGAACTCCGTGTACGCCATGCGCCTCGTGAGCCTGGGGGCGGCGCAGGGTCGCAAGGGGCACGCCCGGCCTGCTCGGAAGCGTGGTCACTCTCACGCGGTCATTGTGACGTAGATCACAGTCGGCACTCTTTGTGCAGGATCAGGGCGGACAGCCTAACGGGAGCAGAATCGAGCATGCATCGGGAGTTCGTCGATCAGAAAGGGCGCCGGTGGGAAGTCTGGGAGGTCCGTCCCGGCGCGCGGGGCGAGGCTCGCCCGGTGCGGGCCGAGCTCGCGGCTGGATGGCTGGCCTTCGAGTCCGAGGAGGAGAAGCGGCGGCTGGCGCCCATCCCGTCCGGGTGGAACGAGCTCACGCCCGAGGCGCTGGCCGAGCTCTGCGAGAGCGCCGCCTTCGTGCGAGAGCGTGGGGAAAGCGGCCACTGGCCGCGTTTCGTCGGCTGATCTCCCCTTGACAGTCTACAGGAGCCGCTGCATGCTCCCTGTCGACTGCCTACAGGAGGCGCCGCCGTGCCCCGCTCCACCCTCGATCTGCTCCAGGGGACGCTCGATCTCCTCATCCTGAAGACGCTGTCCGTCGAGCCGATGCACGGCTGGGGGATCACGCAGCGGCTCCAGCACAGCTCGCGCGATGTCCTTCAGGTCGCGCAGGGATCGCTCTATCCCGCGCTCCACCGGCTCGAGGCGCGCGGCCTCATCGCCTCGTCGTGGGCCGTCACCGAGAACAATCGCCAGGCGAAGTACTACCGGCTCACCGCGGCCGGCCGGCGCCAGCTCGAGGAAGAGACATCCACCTGGCAGCGCTACGCCGAAGCCGTGCGTCTCGTGCTCCAGATGGCGTGACGCGCCGATGATCACTCCGCACACGCACTGGTATCGCCTGCGCGCGCTCGTCCGCAGGAACGCCGTCGAGCGCGACGTCGACGACGAGCTCGCGTTCCACATCGACATGGCGACCGAGCGGCACGTCGCGAACGGCGCCAGCCGCTCCGGCGCGCGTGCGCGCGCCCTTCGTTCACGACGGTCACCGTCCTGACGCTCGCCGTCGGGATCGGCGCCGCGACCACGATCTTCGGCGTCGTCGATCGCGTGCTCCTCCACCCGTTAGGCTTCGCCGGCGAGGAGCGGATCGTCACCCTCCGCCACCGCAACCTGAAGGACGGCGTCCTCGACGACGTCGCACCCGCGAACTTCGTCGACTGGCGCGAGCGGAGCCGCACCATCGAGCGGATGGCGGCGGCGCACTCGCGGCCATGCTGTTCGAGATCACCGCGTACGACTTCGGCACCTACGTGCTCGTGACGTTCCTGATCCTGGTCACGGCGCTTCTGGCGACGGCCGTGCCTGCGCTGCGCGCCACGCGCGTGCAGCCGACGGAGGCGTTGCGAGGCTGACGAAGCTCCTCCACTCGCTACTCCGCGCAGCGCCAGATGGGATAGACAGCCTATGTACATGGAAGGTTGAAGCCGTACCCGCGACGCCTTGGGCGCTCGTCCCGGGTTTGGGACTCGGAGTCCCACAACCGGACACTTGCGCGCTGTGCAGAAACAGTCAAATGTCTCTCACATAACGAGTTGAGGCAGCGAACCTCCAGGCACGGGGCTTCCGTAAAGAGGGGCGAGACCCGCTCTCGTACGCCCATCTCCGCCCGCCTCGTCTTGGACATCCCGCGCCCCCAGAAACCCAGCACACGGCGATATCTGTACGGCGGAGGCGCGCTCGCCGGGCTCGTGCTCGTCACGGTCGCGCTCTCGCAGCTCGATCGCGCCGCGCCCTCGGTCGAAGGGTCGACGCTCTGGATCGACACCGTCGCGCGCGGCGAGATGATCCGCCAGGTGCACGGCCCCGGCACGCTCGTTCCCGAGCAGATTCGCTGGATCGCCGCCGTCACCGCTGGCCGCGTCGAGCGGAAGCACGTCGAGCCGGGCGAGAAGGTGTCCTCCGCGACGGTGCTCGTCGAGCTGTCGAATCCGGACGTCGAGCTTCAGGCGCTCGAGGCGCAGCGGCAGCTCACCGAGGCCGAGGCGGCGATCGTCAACCTGCGGGCGTCGCTCGAGACGCAGCGGTTGAACCAGCAGTCGGTGATCGCGCAGGTGCGGTCGGAGTATAACGACGCGAAGCGCACGGTCGACGTCGCGAACGGTCTCTCGGAGAAGAACCTCATCGCGTCGACCGATCTCGAGCGCGCGAAGGACAAGGCGAAGGAGCTCGAGGTGCGCTTCGGGATCGAGCAGGAGCGCCTGCGCGTGCACACCGAGGCGATGGGGGCACAGCTCGAGGTGCAGCGCTCGCAGATCGCGCGGCTGCGCGAGATCCTTGCATTCCGCCGCCAGCAGGTCGCGTCGATGCGCGTGACCGCGGGCGCCGACGGCGTGCTCCAGGAGCTTCCGCTCGAGGTGGGGCAGTGGGCGATGTCCGGGACGACGCTGGCGAAGGTCGTCGAGCCCGGGCGCCTCAAGGCCGTGCTCAACATTCCGGAGACGCAGGCCAAGGACGTCGCGATCGGCCAGCGTGCCTCGATCGACACGCGCAACGGCATCATCCGCGGGCGGGTGACACGTATCGACCCGGCCGCACGTAACGGTACGGTGAGCGTCGACGTCGCCCTCGACGGCGCGCTCCCGCCGGGCGCGCGTCCCGACCTCACCGTCGATGGCACCATCGAGATCGAGCGCCTTCCTGACGTGCTGCACGTGGGCCGCCCGGCCTACGGGCAGGCGAACACCGCCGTCGAGCTCTTCCGCCTCGAGTCCGATGGCCGCACTGCGTCACGCGTTCGCGTGCAGCTCGGCCGCGGCTCGGTGAAGCTCATCGAGATCGTGGACGGGCTCCGCGAAGGCGACCGCATCATCCTGTCCGACCTCAGCCAGTACAGCGATCAGCCCCGCCTCCGTTTGTCCTACTAGGTCATTCCTTCCAGTCCCGGTCTCCTACTCCCATGAGCTCACTCGCCGAAGCGCCGCGCTCCTACTCGCCGTCACCTAACGACGGGAAGACGCCCCTCATCCACCTCGACAACATCCGCAAGGTCTTCCTGACGGACGAGGTCGAGACGCACGCGCTGTCGGGGATCCACCTCGCCATCCAGCGCGGTGAGTACGTGGCGATCGCCGGCCCGTCCGGGTGCGGCAAGACGACGCTGCTGTCGATCCTCGGCCTGCTCGATGCGCCCACCGACGGCCAGTACGCGCTCGACGGCAAGCCGGTCGCACGCCTCACGGCGGCCGAGCGTGCGCGGGTGAGGAACCGGGAGATCGGCTTCATCTTCCAGGCGTTCAACCTCATCGGCGATCTCACCGTGTACGAGAACGTCGAGCTGCCCCTCACCTATCGCGACATGTCCGCCGACGAGCGCAAGCGCCGGGTGCAGGAGGCGCTGGATCGCGTGGGGATGCTGCACCGGATGAAGCACTACCCGGGGCAGCTCTCCGGCGGCCAGCAGCAGCGCGTTGCCGTCGCCCGCGCGGTCGCCGGATCGCCGCTCCTCCTTCTCGCCGACGAGCCCACGGGAAACCTCGACTCGACCAACGGCGAATCGGTGATGCGGCTGCTTCAGGAGCTTCACCGGGATGGTGCGACGATCGTGATGGTGACGCACGATCCTCGTTATGCGAGGCACGCGGACCGCACGGTGAGCCTGTTCGACGGGCGCGTGGTCGACGAGATGGCGGGGCGGGGTGCCGACGCATGAGCTCGCTGGTGCGGGATCTCCGTTACGCGGCGCGAGCCCTTCTGAAAGACAAGACCTTCACCATCATCGCCGTCTTCTGCCTCGCGCTCGGCATCGGCATCAACAGCACGATCTACAGCGCGATGCACGGCATGCTCGTGCGGCCGCTGCCATACAACGACCCGGACGCGGTCGTGGCGATCGGCGAGAACTATCCCAGGGAAGGATGGACCGACAGTGAGCTGTCCTTCCTCGATTACCTCGACATCCGCGATCAGACCAGAGACGTCTTCGATGATGTGGCGCTGTACTCCGACCGGTTCGTCAACTACGAGGAGATGACGGCAGGTGGGGGCGGCCCCGGCGAAGCGGAGGGAGTCGAGGCCGCGATGGTGACGGCGAACATGTTCCCGCTGCTCGGCATCAGGCCGGTGCTCGGCAGGCACTTCCGGGAAGAAGAAGACCGGCCGGGCGGCCCCCTGGTGGCCATGCTGGGCTACGAGCTGTGGCGCAGTCGTTATGCTCTGGATTCGGCCGTGATCGGGCGGACCGTCCGGCTCAACGGCCAGCCGACTGAGATCGTGGGCATCATGCCCGCGCGGTTCGGGTGGTTCGACGAAGAGGACCTGTTCGTTCCGGCGGCGCTCGACCGCGCGACCGAGCCGCGCGGATCGCATCACCTGGAAGCCGTCGGCCGGCTCAAGGACGGCGTCTCGCTCGAGCGCGCCAACGCGGCGCTGACCGCGGTCGCGGCCCGCGTGGGGGAAGAGGCGCCGCTGGACCACGCCGGTCACGGCTTTGGCGCCATTCCCATTCGCCAGCGCCTCCTGCCGGGGGACGTCAAGCTCGTCGTGTCGGTGATGATGGGCGCCGTGATGTTCGTGCTGCTCATCGCCTGCGCCAACGTCGCCAACCTCCTGCTCGCCCGGGCGACCGCGCGCCAGAAGGAGATCGCCGTCCGCACCGCGTTAGGCGCGAAGCGCGGGCGCATCATCCGCCAGCTGCTGACGGAGAGCGTGCTTCTGGGCGTGATCGGCGGTGGCCTGGGCGTTCTCTTCGCGGTTTGGGGGACCGATCTGGTGATGTCGCAGATTCCGGAAGAGCTGCCGAACTGGATGGAGATCAAGGTGGATGGTGGCGTGGTGATCTTTACCGCGATCATCGCGATGGTCACGGGGCTGGTGTTCGGCGCCGTTCCGGCGATCGAAGCGTCGCGACCCAATCTCAACGAGACGCTCAAGGACGGCGGCCGCGGCACGAGCGTCGGCGGCCGCCGGGGTCGGATGCGGAGCGGGCTCATCGTGCTCGAGACCGCCCTCGCTCTCGTGCTGCTCATCGGCGCGACGCTGATGATGCGAAGCTTCCTGTACCTTCGGAATCTCGAGCCCGGCTTCGATACGACCACGCAGGTTACGACACGGCTCTATCTCTCTGGCGACCGATATCCGGACGGGGCGAGTCGCATCTCCTTCTTCCGGGCCGCCCTCGAGCGCCTGGCGAACACGCCGGGTGCGGATGCGGTGGCCGCGATCAACCACCTCCCGCTCTCGGGAAACAACTCCGGCTCGTCGATCCGGGTCGACGGCCAGCCGGTCATGCCGGGCGAGCAGCCGGTGGTCAGCTGGCGGCCGATCACGCGCGACTACTTCCGGGCGTTCGGCATGCGCGAGCCCCGCGGGCGCGGGTTCACGGACGCGGAGGTCTTCGACAGCACCGCGCGCGTCGCGATCATCAACCAGGCGATGGCCGATCGCTTCTGGCCGGATCAGGAACCGTTAGGCAGGCGTCTCTCCACGGGCCTCGCCGACAATCCCGAGTGGCTCACCGTCGTCGGCGTGGTGCCCACGGTCCAGCTCCGCGACCTCGGCACACCGGCGGAAAATCAGATGTACGTGCCGTATGCGTATGGACCGTGGCGCACGATGTCGCTCGTGGTGCGCGTGCGCGGCGATCCGGCCGCGTTCGCGCCGTCGCTCCGCCGCGCGATCGCCGAGGTCGATCCGACACTCCCGCTCTTCGATGGGCAGACGATGACGGACGTGGCACGGCTGTCGTACTGGGACAGGCGGCTGTACGGCCTCTTGTTCGCCAGCTTTGCGGTGATCGCGCTCGTGCTGGCGGCGATCGGCGTATACGGCGTGATGTCGTACGCGGTCAGCCAGCGCACGCACGAAGTGGGCGTGCGCATGGCGCTCGGCGCGCAGCTCCGCGATGTGCTGGCGCTGGTGGTGCGGCGGGGCGTGTTCCTTACCGGGCTGGGCCTCGCGATCGGCCTCGTAGGCGCACTCGCGCTCACGCGGGTGCTCTCCGGTGTGCTCTACGGCGTGAGCGCCACCGATCAGGCGAGCTACGTCGGCATCTCGCTGGTGCTGTTCACGGTCGCCCTGGTGGCGTCGTACGTCCCGGCGCGCCGGGCGGCGAAGGTCGAGCCGGCGGTGGCGTTGCGGTACGAGTAGAGATTTGCGCGCGGTGGGAAGGTTCCGGTGGCGGGGCCACGGACGTGAACTGCCGAATTGCCCGAATGAACGCGAATGACCCGAATACGTCATCGACGCTTTCACACGCCACCGTCGTTGAACGGGAGCTCAGTCATAGGATCGTTGGATGCTTCTTCGAGGTGTACAACGAGCTTGGATATGGCTTTGTCGAGTCGCTCTATGCACGGGCGCTCGACATTGCTCTCCTTCAGCAAGGACTGCGCGTGGATCGCGAATACCCGGTCGCCGTCAGTTTCAGAGGTCAACAGATTGGTTTCCACCGAATCGACATGCTCGTCGAGCGCCGGGTCATCATAGAGATGAAATCGACGGAACGCCTTCCAGAAAGCGCCCGCCGTCAACTCCGCAGCTATGTCAGCGCCTGCGGCCTCAACCTCGGCATTCTGCTGCACTTCGGACCCGCGCCCAGATTCTATCGTGAGCTAGGCGGCCGACGCTCGACTCGCGGTACCATCGATTCGGGGAATTCGCGCTCGTTCGAATAATTCGGCGGTTCACCTTTGGCCCTGGGGGACGGAGCCCAATTCCGCCAACCCGCGCGAATACCGTACCTTCTAGCGCATGCCTCCGCCCGCCGCTCCCAGGATTCTCATCTCCGATGACCAGCCCGACGTCCTCGAAGCGCTGCGGCTGCTCCTCAAGGCCGAAGGGCTGCACACGGAGACCGTCCGGTCGCCGCAGCAGGCGCTGACAGCGCTCCAGGAGCGCGACTTCGATGCGCTCCTCATGGATCTCAACTACAGCCGCGACACGACGTCCGGCGCCGAAGGGCTCGATCTGCTCGCGAGGGTGCAGAGCATCGACGCGACGCTTCCCGTCATCGCGATGACCGCCTGGGGGAGCATCGAGTCGGCCGTCGAGGCGATGCGTCGCGGGGCGCGCGACTACGTCGAGAAGCCCTGGGACAACGCGCGGCTGCTGACCACGCTCCGCACCCAGGTCGAGCTCGGCCGCGCGATCCGCGCCGCGCAGCGGCTCGAGACGGAGAATAGCCGGCTGCGCCGTGACGGGCTCCCGACGATGATCGCGGAGTCGAAGGCCATGCAGCCGGCGCTGCGCCTCATGCAGCGCATCGCCCCGTCCGATGCGAATGTCCTCATCCTCGGCGAGCACGGCACCGGAAAGGAAGTCGTCGCCCGATGGCTGCATGCCGCGTCGCCGCGCGCGGGAAAGCCGCTCATCACCGTGAACGCGGGCGGGCTCTCCGAAGGCGTGTTCGAGAGCGAGCTCTTCGGCCACGTGCGTGGCGCGTTCACCGACGCCAAGACCGATCGCGTCGGATGCTTCGAGCTCGCCGACGGCGGCACGCTCTTTCTCGACGAGATCGCGAACGTCCCGCTCGCGCAGCAGGCCAAGCTGCTGCGCGTGCTCGAGAATGGGGAGGTGCAGCGCGTGGGGTCGTCGAAGACGCGGCACGTCGACGTGCGCGTGCTCGCCGCGACCAACGCCGACCTCAGCGAGCGCGTCGTCGAGAAGCGCTTTCGCGAGGACCTTCTGTACCGGTTGAACACGGTGGAAGTCCGCATTCCGCCGCTCCGCGATCGGAGGGACGACCTGCCACTGCTCGCGAATCATTTCGTCCGCCAGCAGGCGGAGCGCTATGGCAAACCAGTTCGCGAGTTCGCGCCGGAGGGGATGCGGGCGCTCCTCGAGCATTCGTGGCCCGGCAACGTGCGCGAGCTTCGCCACGCGGTGGAGCGCGCCGTGCTGCTCGCGCAGGGCCCGAGCATCACCGTCGAGGATCTGGAGCTGCGTGGCCGGGCCGGCGCGGCGCCGGCGCTCGATGAGATGACCCTCGAGGATGCGGAGCGCTGGCTCATCACGCGGGCGCTGCAACGGCACGACGGCAACGTCAGCCGGGCGGCCGAGTCGTTAGGCGTGAGTCGGAGCGCCCTCTACCGGCGGTTGCAGCACTTCGGGATCTCGTGAGCCGCAAGCGGCTCGATCACGACCAGTACGTGCAGCGCCTGGCGCTCGCCGGCGGGCTTCCGGCGGTCGTCGTGTGCCTCGCCCTGCTCTGGGCCGGCGACTACACGCCGAAGCTGCAATGGACGCTGTCGCTCCTCGTCGTCCTCCCCTGGGTCCTGTTCGCGATCTCGGTGCGCGAGCGCGTGACTCGCCCGCTCCAGACACTCGCCAATCTCATCGCCGCCTTACGAGAGGGCGACTACTCCATCCGCGCCCGCGGCGGACGCCTCGATGATGCGCTCGGCCAGGCGATGTACGAGGTCAACGCGCTTCGCGAGCCGCTGCGGGATCAGCGGCTGGGTGCGCTCGAAGCGACCGCCCTGCTGCGGAAGGTCATGGAGGAAGTCGATGTCGCCGTCTTCGCGTTCGACGAGGAAGGAACGCTGCGTCTCGTCAATCGCGCCGGCGAGCGGTTCGTTGGTCAGCCGTGGGAGCGGCTCGTCGGCCGCCGCGCCGCGGAGGTCGGGCTGAGCACGCTCCTCGAGGGCGAGCCGCGACGCGTGGTCGACGCGTTCCTTCCCGCCGGTGAGCGTGCGCGTCCACAAGGACGCGTCGAGATTCGGCGCACGGCCTTCCGGCAGAGCGGACTTCCGCATCAGCTCGTCGTCGTGTCGGACCTCACGCGTGCGCTCCGCGATGAGGAGCGCCAGGCGTGGCAGCGGCTCGTTCGGGTGCTCGGTCATGAGATCAACAACTCGCTGGCGCCCATCCGGTCGATTGCGGCCAGCCTTCAGGACGTGATCCGCAAGAGCCCGCGTCCCGACGACTGGGTCGACGACGTCGTGCGCGGGCTCGGCGTCATCGGCGGCCGGTCGGAAGCGCTCGCCCGGTTCATGACATCGTACACGCGACTCGCGAGACTGCCGCGGCCTCGCTTCGGACCCATCGAGGTGCGCGACTGGGTGCATCGGGTCGCCGAGCTCGAGAAGCGAGGGCGAGTCGAGGTTCGAGACGGTCCGGCGCTACGCATCCAGGCCGATGGCGACCAGCTCGACCAGCTGCTGATCAACCTCGTCCGCAATGCCGTCGACGCCGCGCTCGAGACCGACGGCGGCGTGCGAGTCGCGTGGGAGCGACACGGTGATACGCTCGAAGTGCGCGTCGTGGATGAGGGACCGGGCATCGCACACAGCGCGAACCTCTTCGTTCCGTTCTACACCACGAAGGCGGACGGCACCGGCATCGGCCTGGCGTTGAGCCGCCAGATCGCCGAGGCGCATGGCGGCACGCTGACGCTTCGCAACCGTGAGGATGCGCAGGGAGCGGAGGCGCGCCTGATGCTCCCTATCGCCCACAGCGCTATGTACCGGATTTCCGTCGAGCATGGCTTCGTCTCCGCGTGACGGATCTGAACGGCTGCGACGAACGCTCCGCGGGACCGTTAGGCGCGCTTCTCCTCGAGCGAGATCAGCTTTTCGACGCCGATTCCTTCGGCTTCGCCCTGGAAGTTGATGACGACGCGGTGGCGCAGCACCGACAGCGCCACCGCGCGCACGTCGTCGATGTCGGGCACCGACCGCCCGTCCATCGCCGCCTTGGCCTTCGCGCCGAGGATCAGGTACTGCGAGGCGCGCGGGCCGGCACCCCAGCTCACGTACTTCCTGACGTCCGGCGTGGCCTCCGGCGCGTCGGGACGCGTCGACCGCGCGACACGCACCGCGTACTGCACGACCGTCGGCGGAGCCGGCAGCCGCCTCACGAGGTGTTGCAGATCGAGCAGCTGGGCCGCCGACAGCACGGGCGACACCGTGGCCTGCACGTCGCCCGTCGTGGTGGTGACGATCTTCTCCTCATCCTCCTTCGACGGGTACCCCACGCGCAGCTCGAACATGAAGCGGTCGAGCTGCGCCTCCGGCAGCGGATACGTCCCTTCCTGCTCGATCGGATTCTGCGTCGCGAGCACGAAGAACGGCTCGGGCAGCGCCATCGTCTGGCCGCTCGCCGTCACCGCGTGCTCCTGCATTGCCTGGAGGAGCGCTGCCTGCGTCTTCGGCGGCGCGCGATTTATCTCATCAGCCAGGATGACGTTCCCGAAGATGGGACCGCGCACGAACTTGAAGATGCGGCGCCCCGTCGCGTGCTCCTCCTCGAGCAGCTCCGTCCCGGTGATGTCGCTCGGCATGAGATCGGGCGTGAACTGCACGCGCGAGAACGTGAGATCGAGCGCCTCGGCGACCGTCTTGACCAGGAGCGTCTTCGCGAGTCCGGGCACGCCAACGAGCAGGGCGTGCCCGCCGCTCAGAAGCGCAGCGACGAGATTGTCGACGACCTCGTGCTGCCCGATGATGCGCCGGCCGATCTGATCGAGCAGTGCGCGCCGGGCTCGCGCCAGGTGGTGCAGCAGCTCGACGTCGCGTGATTCCCCTGCGCCTGCGGTCGTTCGTGCGGGTTGGGCCACGTGCATCCCGTGTGTTGGGTCGCCCGAAGTCTATCCACCCGCCCGCTTGAGGTTAAGGGTAGGGCCGTAAGAGTCCCGAAAAGGCGGTCAGCGGCAGACGGGACACATCACGGAAGGAAAGCGGATGCTCGAGACGGATGCCGGGCGGCCGTAAGGTTCGGCGCGCCAGCGGAGGTGGGGTAGGGCGTCGGCGCAAAGAGCCCATGCTGGCGCAAGAAAAAGGCGCGCAAGTGGCGCGCCTGGATCGATCAATCGTGGTGGCTGCTCACGGCACCGCGAACTCGACCTTTTCCTCGATCGGGTGATTCTGCGACGTTAGGCGCGCGACGACAGTGTACGTTCCCTTGCGGCCCGCGGGATCCCACTCCTCCTCGACCTTCATCGTCTCGCGCGCGCCGAGCATGCGCGTCTGCATCGCCTGCGTGAACATGCGCTCGCTCGCCCACCGCCACACCTCGCGTCCGATGGAGTCGACCACGACGAAGTCGTGCGTCTGCCCGCTCGGGAACTGGAGCTCGATCTTCTTCTCGCTGTTGTTGGTCACGTGGAACGCGAATTGAACTCCGCGCTCGACTGACACATTGAGAGAAGTCGCGAGCACTTTCCCACTATCGTTCGGCGCGTGGTGCGTCGTCGTGGTCGAGGACTCGGCGTTCGAGTGCGCGCGGGGGCCGCACGCCAGGACGAGAGCACCGGCACACAGCAGAAGGGCGAGGAGGCGGGAAGGCATTCCACGGGGCGGAGAAAGAGAAGGCCGGGTCGGCCACCTTGACCACATCTGTGGCAGAGCCGGCAAACTTATCAACATCGGGACGATACATCAACCCGTGGGTAACGCGTAAGTGCAGATATCACCGAAACTTGGTGAGAGGTCGAAATGTCGGGATCTGTTCGGTAAACTCTCTAATGAGCTTGCGAAAAATTTCACAAGCTCCTACATTCACCCCATGAACGAGGAGCGCGAGCACCGCGAACCCCAGCGCTCGCCGCCGCACCGCGAGAGCGCCACGTCCGGCGCCGCCGTCGCCGGACTCGGCATCCAGTTCGCCGTCTCGATCCTCCTCTTCCTCTTCATCGGCAAGTGGGCCGACGAGCGCCTCGGGACCGAGCCATGGCTCCTCATCGCCGGCGTCTTCCTCGGGGCAGGCGCGAGCTTCTACAGCATCTACCGTCGTCTCATGGCCGACCAGAAACGCGAAGACGAGGCCCGGAAACGCCCGTGAAACGCGTCGTGCTTTTCGGCCTGATCGCCGCCGCGCTCACGGCGCTGGCTGCCGCCGTCATGACCATCGCCTGGCCCTCGCCCGCCGAAGCGCGTGCGATCTGGCTCAGCGCCGGCATCGCGTTGGTCGTCCAGGTGCTGGCCTTCGGCGTCGCTTCGCTCATGCGTCGGGAGCAAGCCCTCGTCGGGTGGGGCGTCGGCGCGATCATGCGCCTCGCCGCGCTGGCCGTCTACGCGCTCGTCTTCGTCAACCCGCTCGGACTGCCGGCGAGCGCGGCACTCATGAGCCTCGCGACCTTCTTCTTTCTCTCGACCCTCGTCGAACCACTGCTGCTCGCTCCATGAGATTCCTCTTCGCGCTCACTGCCGCGCTCGCGATGAACGCCGCCTCGCTCGGGGCCCAGGAGCACGCGCCGCAGCGTCCGGACGTCGACTCGCTCGTGTCGGCCGAGGTGGCGCAGGAGATTCAGGGACACGCGGCGGATGCCGCGCATGCCGGAGAGTCGAAAGCGTCGCACACGGTGGACATCATCACGCCACACATCACCGACTCCAATCACATGGAGTGTCCGGGTTCGTGGAGAATCTGGG
This sequence comes from Gemmatimonadaceae bacterium, assembly GCA_052389995.1. GTDB lineage: Bacteria > Gemmatimonadota > Gemmatimonadetes > Gemmatimonadales > Gemmatimonadaceae > JAICNG01. The sequence continues at coordinate 18,217 of JBQTHJ010000017.1, forward strand.
AGGCGCGTGAGTGTCATCTGCCGGAGTGGGAGCCGATCCACATTGGCGGGCTCACGCTCGACCTCTCGCCGACCAAGCACGTGGTCATGCTCTGGCTCGCGGCGATCCTCACGTTCGCGACGCTCTTCTTCGCCGGCCGCGGCGGACGGCGCTATCAGGAAGCCGGGCGCGCGCCGAAGGGCTTTCCGAACGCGGTCGAGGCGGTGTCGCTCTATATGCGGAACGAGGTGATCATGCCGAACGTCGGGCACCACGGCGAGAAGTACGTGCCGTTCATCCTGACGCTCTTCTACTTCATCCTCTTCGCCAATCTGCTCGGCCTCGTTCCGTACGGCTCGACGGCCACCGGCAACATCTCGGTGACGGCGACGCTCGCGATTCTCTCGTTCCTCATGGTCGAGTGGGCGGGGATTCGGACGCTGGGCAAGGGATACATCAACACGATCGTCTACTGGCCGCACGACATGCCACTCGGGATGAAGCTCCCGATGACGCTGATCATGACGCCGGTCGAGATCATCGGAAAGTTCACGAAGCCGTTCGCGCTGGCGATCCGTCTCTTCGCGAACATGACCGCCGGGCACGTGGTCGTGCTCGCGCTCGTCGGCCTGATCTTCACCTTCGGTAGCTGGTGGGTCGCGGGCGGGCCGTTCGTGATGGCGCTCGCGATCATGCTGCTCGAGCTCTTCGTGGCGTTCCTCCAGGCGTTCATTTTTGCGGTACTGACGAGCGTCTTCATTGGACAGATCAGAGAAGGGGCGCATTGAGGCGTAGCGGGGAGCCACGAATTCACACGAGTTCGCACGGATAGAACCTGCGGTCAGCCGCACAGTTGCTTGACGCGTGATTCGTGAGAATCCGTGCTAATCCGTGGTTAGGCTTCTTGCCGCGGGACCGCGCGGGGAACTTCGCTCCACCGCCGCGCGTGATTGTACGCGACCGAATGGCCGCGGAAGCTCGTTGAGACCCGGGTCTCGCTGACGAGCAGCGCCAGAGACATGGCGCGGGGCGCTGACTGCTAACGATCGATTTCGAACGGAGCACGACATGGAGATCTTCCCACTGTTACAGGGCGCGGCCGCGTACTCGACCGAGTACAGCGGTGCCTGGGCGATGCTTGGCGCCGCGATCGGTGCCGGCCTCGCGGTCATTGGCGCCGGTATCGGTATCGGCCGCATCGGCGGTTCGGCCACCGAGGGCATGGCGCGTCAGCCGGAGATGGCAGGCCGTATCCAGACCGCCGCGCTGATTCTCGCGGCGCTCATCGAGGGCGCGACGCTCTTCGCGATCGTCGTGGCGTTCCTCATCCAGGGCAAGTTCTAATTCCATGGCGCCGGACGGCCCGGGCCGCTCCGGCGCTCACTTCCTTCGCGATGGGTATCGTCATGCCGCGATCGCTCACGGTTCTCGTTATGCTCACGCTCGCGGCGCTTCCAGCCTCCGCGCAGGAAGCCGAAGCGGAGCGCGGGCTGCTCGACCCGCATGCCGGGTTGATGTTCTGGACGCTCCTCATCTTCGTCGCGCTCTGGCTGCTCCTTCGGAAGTATGCCTTCCCCGCGATCTTCGCCGCCGTCGAAGCGCGCGAGCGCGCGCTGGAAGACGCCATCACCGCGGCCAAACGCGACCGCGAGGAGGCGGCGAAGCTTCTCGAAGAGCACCGCCGGCACATCGACTCCGCGCGGGCCGACGCGCAGCGCCTGCTCGCCGAAGGGGCGAAGGCCGGTGAGAAGATTCGCACGGAGATGATCGAGGAGGCGCGCCGCCAGCAGCAGGACATCCTCGACCGCGCGCGCCAGGAGATCGGCGCCGAGCGCGATCGGGCGATCGCCGAGCTGCGTCGCGAGGCGGTGGAGCTCGCGATCAAGGGCGCGAGCAAGGTGATCGAGCAGAACCTCGACGACCAGGCGAACCGCAAGATCGTCGAGGAGTTCCTCGCCGACCTCCAGAAGACGAAGCGCTAATGCGTGAACCGACGATCGCCCGCAATTACGCGGAAGCGCTGGTCTCGCTCGCCGGCAAGGCGAGCGATCTGGCCGGGTGGGGAACGATGATCTCCGACGTCGCCGACGCGATCGCGCGCGACGAGCGGCTGCACCTCTTTCTCGAGTCGCCGCGCGTGGACGTCGGCACGAAGAACGAGGTCATCGCGAAGGCGTTCCAGGATCGGATGCCGCGCCTGTTCGTGCGCTTCCTCCAGTCCGTGATCCGCCACCGGCGTCAGGCGCTCATCCCGCAGATCGCGATCGAGTACCACTCGCTCGTCGACGAGATCGAGGGTCGCGTCCATGCGCAGGTGACGGTCTCGCGCGAGCCCGATTCGAAGCTCGCGACCGTCGTGACCGAGCGCCTCTCGCGGGTGCTCGGCAAGACCGTCGTGCCGCACTTCCAGGTCGACGAGTCGATCCTCGGTGGGACGGTGGTCCGGATCGGCGACACGGTGATGGATGGGTCGGTGCGGAGGCGCCTGGCGAGGCTGCGGCAGAGGATGCTGGCGAGCGCGTAGGGCGGGGCAGAACGAGGACCGAGGACCGAGGAAGCGGCTTGGGAGCTATCGCGCGCTGGCGCCCAATCAGCGTTGCCTCGGTCCTCGGTCCTCGTTCCTCACTTTCTCTCGGCGCGATCCTGAACGAGAATCGCCACCACCATATAGATCCCGATCGCCGCCGCGATCACGAAGCCGGTGGTGCCGAGCGTGCGACGGTGTGGGAGCAGCATCGAGCTGGCGACGACGATGCCGGCGAGCACGAGCCCTGAGAACACCCGGTTCGCGATCTTCTGCATGCCGCGCAGCAGCTTGCTCATCTGAGGCGTGTCGACGCGTACGGCAAACTCGTCGGCCGCGAGCTTCTGCGTGAGGACGTCGAGCCGGTGCGGGAGCGCGTTGATCAGATCCGACGTTTGCGTCGCCACCTGATACATCCGATGGAGCGACAGCTCGCGCTTGGCGCGCTCGTTGGCGATCCGCGTCGAGAATTGGCGGATCGCGGCGATCGGCGAGAACGTCGGATCGAGTGAGCGCGTTACCGCATCGAGGTTGAACAGCGCTTTCGCCAGCAGGGTGAGCTCGGCCGGCAGCTTCAGGCCGTGGCCGTACGAGATGTTGAGCATCTCGTAGAGGAGCGTTCCCGCGTCGATCTCTCCGATCGAAAGATCGTAGTTGCGTCCGACGAGCGTCGCCACGTCGCGCACGAACTCCTGGCGGTCGAAGCGGTCGGTGATGTGACCGAGCTCGATCAGCGTCTCGGCGGCGTCGTCACCGCGATTCTCCGCGATGCCGAGCAGCAGCCGGACGATCTGGTCGCGCATCGTGGTCGAGAGGCGCGCCGTCATCCCGAAATCGATCATCGCGAGCTTGGGCTCGTCAGGCGACGGGGGAACCGGCACCTCGTCGAGTGCTTCCTCGCGCGCTTCCTTCTCGATCTTCGACAGCGGCGTCGTCGCCGGGCGCTCCGCCGCGCGGCGGTCGCTCGCCGCCACCTCGGCTGGCGTCCAGGGATTGGTGCTGCCCGGCAGGACGACGAAGACGTTCCCCGGGTGCGGATCCGCGTGGAAGTGCCCGTCGATCGTGATCTGCTTGAGGTACGCGCGGGCGAACTCGTCGGACAGCGCGGTGAAGTCGTACTCGACGCGGGACACCTTGGGGACGTCGTCGATCTTGATGCCGCGGATACGCTCGGTGGTGAGGACCTTCTGCGACGTGTACGCCTCGATCACGCGCGGGATCAGCAGCCGCGGAAATCCGGCGAGCTCGCGCCGGAACGACGCCGCGTTGCGCGCCTCGATGCGGTAGTCGAGCTCGTCGAGGAGCGCCATCTCGAGCTGATGGATGATCCCGACCAGATCGATGCGCTGCCCCGCGCGGGTGTGGTCCGCGAGGAAGCGCGCGAGCTCGCGGAAGAACTCGATGTCGTCGGCCAGCGTCTCGATGATCCCCGGCCGCTGCACCTTCACGACGACGCCGCGCCCGTCGCGGAGCGTCGCCGCGTGCACCTGGCCGAGGCTGGCGGTGCCGATCGGGTCGTGGTCGAAGTCCGCGAATAGCTTGCTGAGGCGTGCACCGAGCTCGCTCTCGATGAGCTGCTCCACCTCATCGAAGGGGATCGGTCCGACGTCGTCCTGGAGCCTCTCGAGCTCGCGGATGTACGGCTCGGGAACGAGATCGGGACGCGTCGACAGGACCTGTCCGAGCTTCACGTACGCCGGCCCGAGCTCGACGAGCCGTTTGCGGAACGCGCGCGCGCGCTCGACGTCGCCCGTTCCGTTACCCGATGGCTCCTTCGTGTCGTCGGTGGCGAGCCCTTCGAGTCCCTGTCGTTTGGCGAAATCCTTCAGACCATAGCGCGTGAACAGGCCGACCGTCGCGGCGAGACGCGGCAAGTAGCGCGGAGAGAGCAGCATGGCCGGCGGAAAGGCATTTTTCGTTCCGAGCGGGGGTGCGTGATTCGGGGTGCTCGGTGATATTTCGAGAGGATCGACGACCGAGGACCGAGGAAGGAGGATTGCAGACGGTCGCGCGCTTCCTCGGTCCTCGGTCTGAAGTCTGACATCTGTATTCTGACGTCTGCCATCGTTGCCGTCTGTACGACCGTCAATCAGCACAGGAGCCATGAGCGGCCGCTCTCCAGTCAAACGTGTCCCCAAGCCTTGGGGCCATGAGATCATCTGGGCCCACACCGACCGCTACGTGGGGAAGATCCTGCACATCAACGCCGGCCACGCCCTGTCCGTGCAATACCACGAGCGAAAGGACGAGACCGTGTACCTGCTGTCGGGTGAGATGAAGTACTGGGTGAAGCTCGGCGAAGCGCTGGAGGACGTGCGGCTCGGCACGGGAGACGCGTTCCGCATCACGCCGGGGACGGTGCACTACATGGAAGCGATCACGGACTGCGACATCCTCGAGGCGTCGACACCCGAGCTCCACGACGTCGTGAGGCTTCAGGATCGATACGGACGCGAGGGGACATCGGCGCCGTGAAGGTCATCATTCCGCTGGCGGGGAAGGGAACGCGGCTGCGGCCGCACACCCACGTCACCCCGAAGCCGATGCTCAAGGTCGCCGGCAAGCCGGTCATGGCCTACATCCTCGAGGATCTCAAGAAGCTCGGCAACGTCGAGCAGATCATCTACATCACCGGCCATCTGAAGGAGAAAGTCGAGGAATACGCGCGCAGCTTCGGTTTCCCCGCCGTATTCATCGAGCAGAAGGTGCAGGACGGCACCGCCGGCGCGGTCGCGCTCGCGAAGGAGCACGTCGATCAGCCGGTGCTCATCATCTTCGTCGACACGATTTTCGAGACCGACCTCTCGGTCATCAAGACGACCGACGCCGACGGCATCATCTGGGTGAAGGAGGTCGAGGATTACCAGCGTTTCGGCGTCGTCGTCACCGACCCGCAGGGGAACATGACGAAGATCGTCGAGAAGCCGTCGACGCCGGTGTCGAAGCGGGCGAACATCGGTCTCTACTACATCAAGAACTGGAAGCTCCTGTACGAGGGGATCGACTGGGTGCTGAAGCAGCCCAAGAACAAGGGCGAGTACTATCTCACCGACGCGTTCCAGTACATGATCGACAAGGGCGCGCGCATCAAGGTGATCGACGTCGCCGGGTGGTACGATGCCGGAAAGATCGACACGCTGCTCGACACGAACCGCGTGATGCTCGAGAAGGGACGGGCGCGCCGATCCGCCAACTACGACGGGTGCACGATCATCGACCCCGTCTACGTCGAGGACGGCGTGACCATCCGCCGATCGACCATCGGCCCCAACGTGGCGTTAGGCGCGGGGACCGTGGTCGAAGATTCCGAGCTCCGCGACGCGATCGTCGGTACGAAGTCGAAGATCGCGCGCTCGGCCATCCGCAACTCCCTCATCGGCGACGAGACCGTGGTCCAGGGAGTCCGTGGCGAGGTGACGATCGGGGATCATTCAGAGATCAAGGCGGATTGAGCCTGGCGTTCCTAACGCGCCCCCAACCCCGCCGCCTGAATCACGACGCCCAACGCTCTCGCCACGCCGAGCGCGCCGTCGGTGTTGTCGAACCACTCTCCCGGCGTGTGCGCATCGCCGCCGCGTCCGCCCGCGCCGATGGCAATGGCGGGGATGCCGAGGCTGATCGGGATGTTCGCGTCGGTGGAGGCGATGGCGAGCTCGGGTGAGCGGCCGATCAGACGCGTCGCTTCCATCGCCGCCAGCACGAGCGGATGATCGGCGGGCGTTTCCCCGCCGGGACGCTCGCCGATGACCTCGACCGCGAAGGCGAGCGGCACCGTTCCCAATACGCGACGCGCATTCTCCTCCGCGGCGGCCGCAGCGGCCGCTTCCCGCACCTCGCGGTCGAGCCGATGGAGCATGGCCACCGCCGCGGAGCGCACGTCGACCTCGACCCACGCACGCTCGGGAATCGAGTTCACCGAGAGCCCACCGCCGATGCGCCCGACGCTGAGCGAGGTTCGCGGAGTCGGCGGCAGAGGGACGCGCGCCAGACGCGCGGTCGCGATCGCCGCCGCATGCACGGCGTTAGGCACGCCGAACGCGGTCCAGCTGTGCCCGCCGGGGCCCTGAAACGACAGGCGGTAGCGACGTGACGCCAGCGCCCGATGGACGATGCGCTCATCGCCCGCACCGTCGAGAATGACGGCGACCGCCGGCTCGCTTCGCCCTTTGACGAAATGATGCTTGGCGCCGCGGAGATCGCCGGCTCCCTCCTCGCCCGTGGTCCCGATGAAATCCACGGGACGAACGGTCGCGAGCTTTTCTCCGTCGACGGCGGCCGCGATCGCGAGCATCGCCGCCACTCCCCGGCCGTTGTCGCCAATGCCCGGCCCGGCGAGGCGGGTTCCGTCCCGCGTCACGCTGACGCGCGTCTGACGCGGGAAGACAGTGTCCAGGTGGGCGCATACGGCTACGGGCGGCAGATCGGCACGCCCCGGGCGGCGCCCCACGACGTTCCCGGCATCGTCGATGCGCACCTCGCGAAGCCCGAGTCTCTCGAACCGGCGCGCGACCCATTCGGCGCGCTCGTTCTCCTCGCCCGTCGGCGCGGCGATCTCGGACACCGCGATCTGCTCGCTGACGATATCCTCGTCGTGCGCCGCGAGCCGAGAGCGGGCATGCCGGAGGGCCTCGTGATGCCAGAGCTGACGGAGCATGAATGGAATTGAGCGAGGGGAAGGCGCGCGGGCTAGTGCCCGCCGCGGCGGGTGGCTTGAGCTCGCCATACGGAGCTCTCGGAAGCGAGGAGTCAATCCGGCACGCCCGCAGCATCCGCGTCACCCTTGACCATTGATGCCGCGGGTCCACCGCCCCGAGGAGACTCAACAACCACGGCGCGGACGGCTAGATTCGGGCATGCGCGAACAGGACCTCATTCACGACTGGAATCAGGCCGGCACCGACTGGTCCTCTCGCCGCGTGGAGCTCAACGACGAAACGCTCCGCGACGGGCTCCAGTGCCCGTCGGTGACCGATCCGGTCATCGATGACAAGAAGCGCCTCTTGCACCTCATGGTCGACCTCGGCATCGCCTCGGCCGACATCGGCCTGCCCGGCGCCGGACCGCGAGCGCGCGGCGACACGCTCGCGCTCGCGAAGGAGATCGCCACCGCCGGGCTCGACCTCGAGGCGAACTGCGCCGCACGCACTGTCATCTCCGACGTCGAGCCCGTTGCGCGCATCTCGCAGGAAGCCGGCATTCCGATCGAGGCGGCGACGTTCATTGGATCGTCACCGATTCGGCAGTACGCCGAGGATTGGACGCTCGACAAGATGCTGCGCGTGAGTGAGGACGCGGTGACCTTCGCGGTGCGTGAGGGACTTCCCGTCATGTTCGTAACGGAAGACACGACCCGCGCCGCGCCGGACACGCTCAGAGCGCTCTATGGAAACGCCATTCGTTGGGGGGCGCGGCGCCTCTGTCTCGCCGACACCGTGGGGCACGCGACGCCGGAGGGCGTCCGCGCCCTCGTGCGCTTCGTGCGCGACGAGATCATCGCGCCGAGCGGCGAGGACGTGAAGGTGGATTGGCATGGACACCGCGACCGCGGCCTCGGTCTCGCCAACTGTCTGGCCGCCATCGAGGAGGGTGTCGACCGCGTGCACGGGACCGCGTTAGGCATTGGCGAGCGCGTCGGGAACGCCGAGATGGATCTGTTGCTCATCAACCTCAAACTGCTGGGCGTCCACCAGCACGACCTCAGCAAGCTCCCCGAGTATTCGCGCCTGGCCTCGCGCGCCTGCGGCGTTCCAATCCCCCCGAGCTATCCCGTGCTCGGCGACGACGCGTTTCGTACGGGCACTGGCGTGCATGCGGCCGCGATCATCAAGGCGCGCAAGAAGGGCCACGACTGGCTCGCCGACCGTATCTATTCGGGCGTGCCCGCGGGCGACTTCGGCCTCGCGCAGCGCATCGAGATCTCGCACGTGTCGGGACTCTCGAACGTGAAGTGCTGGCTCGAGGAGCATGGGTACGACGCGGCGGATGAGGCGCTGTGCCAGCTCCTGTTCGATGCGGCGAAGCGAATGAGCCGCGTGATTCGCGACGACGAGCTCCACGCCATGATCGCCGAACGCCAACGCCACCCCGCGCGCGCGTGAGCGACCGACTCGCCGACGTCCTCGAGGGATACCTCGATCTTCGTTGGCGGATCAACCCGGTCGAGGGCACCTATGTCGGCCGGACGGAGTTCGACACGGACCTGCCGCGTTTCGACGCCGGGTCCGTTCGCGAATACATCGCGGCGCTTCGCGCCTACACGGCGAGCCTCGAGGAAGCCGAGGCGGCGAGTCTCGATGACGAGATCGATCGCACGGCGGCGCTGCACGCCGCCCGGCATGACCTCCTCATGCTCGAGCGTGAGCGACCGCATGCCCACAATCCGGCCTATGCGCTGCTACAGGCGCTCAACGCCGTGCACCTTCTCCTCGTGCGCGACACGGGCGATGCCTCGCACCGGACCTCCGCGCTGCTCTCGCGCGTGCGTGCCCTGCCGCAATTCTTCGACGAGGCGTCCGAGGCGCTGACCGACCCGCGATCGGTCTTCTTCGACACGGCGCGCGCGATGATCAAGGGCGGAGTTTCGCTCTTGAGAGATGGGCTCGCGCACGTCGCTCGTGAGGCGAGCGACCCGGGGGCGTTCGCCGACGCGCGCGACGATGCGATCGCGGCGTTGCACGGCTATGCGGATTCGCTCGCGACGAAAGAAGAGCGCGCCGACACGGCCCTGGGCATCGGCCGCGAGCTCTTCGACGTCAAGCTCCACACAGCGCACATGATCCGCGAGAACGCCGACGAGCTGCTTCGTTTCGGCGAGCGGCTCCGGGGCGAGGCGGTCACCGAGCTGGAGCGACTCGCCGGCGAGATCCGGCCGGGTGTCGCCTGGCGTGATCTCGTCCGAGCGCTACGCGAGGATCGTCCCGCCGGTGAGACCGCCGTCGGCGAGTACGCGGCGGCCATGGAGGCCGCGCGCGCGTTTGCCGTCGAGCGGTCGCTGATGACGATTCCCGAAGGCGATCTCGTCGTCACGCCAACGCCGGACTTTCTGCGCGCGATCATCCCCTTCGCCGCGTATCAGGGCCCGGCCGCGTTCAACGGAGACGGACGCGGCACGTTCTTCGTGACGCTCCCGCCGCGCGGCGAGCCATGGCGCCTGCACTGCCGCGCTGAGCTCGCGAGCACCGCGCTGCACGAAGGCGTGCCCGGTCATCATTTGCAGATCGTTACCGCGAGCCGGCTGCCGCGTGTGGTGCGACGCGTTCTGTCCACACCCGCTGCCCAGGAGGGTTGGGCGCTCTACTGCGAGACGTTGATGGCGGAGGAGGGCTTCATTCGCGACCCCGCCGCGCGCTTCTTCCAGGTGCATCACCTCCTGTGGCGGGCGCTCCGCGTCATTCTCGACGTCTCGCTGCACACGAAGGGGATGGGCGTCGACACCGCGGCTTCCATTCTCCGCGAGGAGCTGTCGATCGACGAGGGCGCGGCTCGTGCCGAAGCGGTGCGCTACTGCGCGTTCCCCACGTATCAGCTCTGCTACGCGCTCGGCCGCCGCGAAATCCTGCGACTTCGCGACGATGCTCGCGCGGCGCGCGGCGCGGCGTTCTCGCTCCGCGCCTTTCACGATGAGCTGTTAGGCTACGGTGCGCTGCCGACGCCGCTTGCGCGCTGGGGGATGGGGCTGGCGTAGGCCCGTACCGGTGACGAAAGGACTCGGGGACTACATCTCCGGCACGAACATGATGTGCGCCTTCGGCGTGCCCGCGCCCATGAGCCATGGTGTGCCGCGCGCGGGCTTCTCGGAGAGACCGGTCGTCTTGCCCGTCGCGAACGGGACGTAGACGACGAACAGCCGCCGCGCGCCGTCCGCCGTGAGTGCCGACGTATCGAGTGTCGTCCAGTCGCCCGTCAGCGAGTAGAGTGACGCGGGCTCCTTGGGCATCGCGAGCGTGCCGCTCCGGGCTTCGGCGAATCGCACGCTATCGACACCGTCGCCGGTGACGCCACTGGTCCTGAGCGCGCGCCCGCGCGCCATGAAGGGCTCGAGCGAGCCGTGATAGCAGGCGACATGGAAGCGCTCCATCGTCCGGTTCGGCGCGAGGCATGTCATGTCTCCAGTGCCGCGCCGCAGCTCCGTGAGCTTGCCATCGCTTCCGAACCCCAGCACGGTCGCGCCGGCTCGCATCTCGACCGGAAGCGGAAGCACTGCGAGCGTGATCTGCTGCTCTGCCGAAAGCGCGGGGCCTGCTGACCCGGCCTGTTGCGCGAAGAGAGCGAGTGGCGAGATCAGCGCCGCGCACGACGCAGCTCGAATCGGGATTCTCATTGTGTTCCTCAGCAGCAGCGGCTCGGCGTCTCGTATCGAGCTTCGAGCCGCGCACGCTCGAACTCGGCCCGCGTCATGGGAGTCCTGTCCGGATGGTGCCGCGCAACGTGCGCTCGGTATGCGTCGTATCGCGGCGCGCCGACGACGACTCGCAGCGCGCGCACGAACGAACGGATGAGCTCGATCACGCGGGCGTCGGCGGCGGCGCGTCGCCGTGCTTCGCGTCTTCATCGTGAGCGCGCTCTTTCTGGGCTCGCTCATCGCTGACCGGCACGTCAGCGGGAACGTCGGCGGGGCCGTCGATGGGGCCGACGCGAGCGAGCGCAACGCGCAGCTTCTCGGCATCGAACCGTGCCCCAAGGGGTATGGCGAGCTCGAGCCCCTGCGTGTAGCAGGCACGTGCCCGTGCACGCTCGTTGGTTTTGACGTAGATGTCGCCGAGGACTCTCAGACACTGCGCGCGATGGAGGTCGCTGTTCGCCAACACGAAGAATCCCAGCGCGCCGGCGGCGAGCGACTCGGCGCGAGCGAGATCGCCCTGAGCTCCCAGTGCTTCTGCGTAGTTCAAGGTTGCGATGCCGAGAAGCTCGAAGTCGTTCGCCTGCCTCGCTGCGTCGATCGCTTGGCGCGCAATGGTCGCGGCACTCGAGAACAGGCCACGGTCGAGGGCGGCGGCCGCCTGGTTGTTCAGGACGAACGCGACTCCCCGGTCATAGCCCGCTCGCCGGAAGAGCCAGTAGGAGTCCAGGAACAGACGCTCGGCGGTATCGAGGTCCGAGCGCTGTGCCGCGATCGAGCCCATGTTCTGGAGCGCGAGGCCGCGCACGCGATCATCCACGGGCATCTCGAGAACTCGTTGATACAGGGGAATGGCCGCGTCGAACTCGCCCCGCTGATGGTACACGTTGGCTTCGGCGTGTATCGCCTCTGCATACAGAGAATAGGCCCCCGCCCGGCGTGCCAGCGTGGCGCTCTCGCGGGCGTACTCCGCCGCCTGATCCCACGATGACCACTCGCGGAACAGGTCGGACATGCGACAAAGGGCCCGGGCGCGCACGGCCTCGTCGCCGCTCCGCGCGGCGGCGTCGTAGAGGTGCAGGGCTTCCTCGAGAAGCCCCGCTTTCTGGAGACGCAACCCTTCGTCGATCCGTTCGCTCTCGGACGCGATCACGTGTTCCCCCTGTCAAGTGGACGCGGGGTGCATCGCCGCAATGTGCCGCACCACCCTTCGACACCGAACGTTCACCACGACAGACTGACCGGTTGCCTCGCTGCACATTTGGCGTCGCTCCTGTAGACGCAGACAGGAGCGCAGATGCACGCATCCAACCGCTTGTTTCGTCTCGCCGCCCCCTTCGTGCCTCTCCTCATGCTCGCTTGCGGCGACGGCGAGGCCACCAGATCGATAGCCCCGTCACTTTCCGCGCAACGCACCGGGGAGGCGAACAGTTGGCTCGCCTCGTGTTCGTCCGCGCCGGCGCGTTCTGCTTCGGCCGTCGTTGGCCCGGACGGCGGACTGCTCTCCGCCGGCTCGGCGACCGTTCTCATTCCACCGCGGGCGGTCCGGGCACCGACCAGATTCACCGTCCACCCCCTGGCAGGTCCCACCTTGCGGGTGCGAATCCTCGCCCGAGGCCACGAGCGGTTTGAATTCGCCCGTCCCGTCGCGGTCATGATAGGGTATGCTCACTGCGCGCGCCAGGAGTTTCCGCGCAAGCTCTCGGTGTGGCACGTGGACGATCGCTCCGGCGTTCCGCTCGAGCGTATGCCCTCGGTCGACGATAGCCGAAACGAAACCGTAGGCTTCCTCACGACGCACCTGTCGACGTACGCGGTCGCGAACTGAGTGAGTTCGGATGGGAGGGAGGCCATGCCTCGCTCCCATCCGGCCTCGTCACCCGACGGGGACGGTCCCCTCGAAGGGAACTTCCGTGCTTCGCGCCGGCTTCCGCCCGCGCACGACCGCCAGCCACTCCCTGGCCGAGTCCGCCAGGATCACGACCACGGCGACCATGAAGAAGGCGGCGACGGCGGCATCGAGGCGGTCGTTGAAGATCATGCGACCGGCCGCGGCTGCGTCGGCGGCGCCTCGCGGGAGCACGCCCGCAGCCAGCTGATCCGAGAGCATGCGCGCGTGGGCGAGAAAGCCCAGCCGGGGATCATCCGAGAAGATCTTCGCCCAGCCGGCCGACATGGTGACGATGACCAGCCAGGCCAGCGGCGCGAGCGTGATCGGCGCATAACGCGCCTTCCCCATCTTGATGATCACCGTCGTTCCGACGCACAGCGCCACGGCGGCGAGGAGCTGGTTGGCGATGCCGAACAGGGGCCACAGTGAGTTGATGCCGCCCAGTGGATCGGTGACGCCCTGGTAGAGAAAATGTCCCCAGAGCGCCACGAAGATCGCGCTCGAGAGGACGATCGCCGGATACCAGGACACGCGGCCAAACGGCTCCCACACGTGACGCCCCAGATCCTGTAGCATGAAGCGCCCGACTCGCGTTCCCGCGTCGAGCGTCGTCAGGATGAACAGCGCCTCGAACATGATCGCGAAGTGGTACCAGAGCGCCATCGCTGCGGTGCCGCCCAGCACCTGCGAGAAGATGTTCGCCATCCCCACCGCGAGGCTCGGCGCGCCTCCCGTGCGCGAAAGCATGGTCGTCTCCCCGACCTGCGTCGCGATCGCATCGATCTCGGCCGGCGTCACGGTGAAGCCCCACTGGGCGATGGCCGTCGCCGCCGACTGCGCGGTAGCGCCGAGCGCGGCTGCTGGCGCGTTGATCGCGAAATACATCCCGGGAGTGAGGACGCATGCGGCGATGAGCGCCATCACGGCGACCATCGACTCCATGAGCATGGCGCCGTATCCGATGGGACGCGCGTCCTTCTCGTTCTCGAGCATCTTTGGCGTCGTGCCGCTGGCGACGAGCGCGTGGAATCCCGAGATCGCGCCGCAGGCGATCGTGATGAACGCGAAGGGGAAGACCTTTCCGGCGAAGATCGGGCCCGTGCCGTCGACGAATTGCGTGAGTGCCGGCATCTGGAGTGGCGGGAGCGCGATCAGAATGCCTAACGCCAGCGCCACGACGACCCCGATCTTCACGAACGCCGACAGGTAGTCGCGCGGCGCGAGGAGCAGCCACACCGGCAGCACCGACGCCGCGAACCCGTACGCCATGATCCACCAGGCGAGCGTCGTTCCCTCGAGCGTGAAGGCAGCGGCGAGCCCCGGATGCGCGGCCACCCACTGACCGGCGTACACCGACAGCACGAGCAGCACGAGGCCGATGAGCGATGCCTCGAGCACTTTGCCGGGGCGAATCCAGCGGAGGTAGACACCGAGGAGCATCGCGATCGGGATCGTGAGCGCGATCGTCACCGTGCCCCAGGGGCTTTGGCGCAGCGCGTTGACGACGACCAGCGCGAGCACCGAGATCAGCACGATCATGATGCCGAGGACGGCGACGAGCGCCGTAAAACCGGCAATCGGTCCGATCTCGTCTTTCGCCATCTGACCGAGCGACTTTCCGTTCCGGCGAACCGAAGCGGCCAGGATGACGAAATCCTGCACCGCGCCACCGATCGCCACGCCGACGATGATCCAGATCGCGCCGGGAAGGAATCCGAACTGCGCCGCCAGCGTGGGCCCGACGAGCGGCCCGGGTCCCGCGATCGCCGCGAAGTGATGCCCGAACACGATCCAGCGGTTCGTCGGCACGTAGTCGCAGCCGTCTTCGAGCCGATGCGCCGGCGTCGGTCGCCGCGCGTCGAGCGCGAACACCTTCGCCGCGATGATCTTGCTGTAGAACCGATAAGCGACCGCGTACGTGCAGAGCGCAGCGACCAGCAGCCAGGCCGCGCTCACCGTCTCGCCGCGCCGGAGCGCGAGCCACGCGAAGGCACCGGCGCCGAGGAGCGAGACGGCTGTCCAGCCGAGGATGGAGAGCGTTTTCCGCATTCAGGGGAGGGCAGGGAGTCGGACGGCGTCGGCTCGCACAGCAGCGCTAAGTTGCGCCCAGGCATGCGACGCGGTCAAATGCCGCCGCTGCCAAGGCGGCCATCGCGTGGTTAGCTTGTGGCGACCCTTCACCTCACTCGTGAGACGCTTCGTTCTCGTCGGTCTTGTCGCGCTGACATCCGCGTGCTCGCGCGGCCCCGAATCCACCGCGCAGGTCACACCGCTCCCGAACCGGCCGCTCGCCGGTCTCGCCGGACAGCAGGTCATCGTCCTTCCAGCCCACTACCTCCGTCCCGGGGATAGTCTCGGATGGGCCGCTGCCGTCGAGCGGCCGCGCGTGCTGCTCTCGGAGGTCGATGATGAGCTCGCGTTCGCCCTCGGCGAGCGCGGATTCCGCACGCGGTGGGTGTTCCCGGATCAGCTCGTGCGATCGGCGCAGCGCAACGTCCCGCATTCGCCCGATCCGCGCGCACTCGCGGCCGAGGGTCTTCGTCCGCTGGCACGGCGCCGCTCCGACGGCATGCTCGGCGAGCCGCTTGCGTCGCAGCTCCGCGCATTGGTCGCGCTGCACGGAGCGCGTTATGCGCTCTTTCCCGTCGAGCTCCGCTTCGAGAAGGTGGGAGATGCCGGCCGCGCGGTGCTCCACGTCGTTCTGCTCGACGCGCGCCTCTCGCGTGCGGCGTGGGGCGGCGACGTGAAGGGCGACAGCGCCGCGACGTTCGGGCGCGGCCTCGTCGCCAGCGTCGCGAACAACCTCGCCGATCTCATCGCGGCGCCGTGACCGAGTTCTCATTCGGGTACGGTAGAGCGGGACCACGGATCTTCACGAATGAACACGGATTTGACGCATCGCGCGCATCCAGAAGGTTCGACAGGAGCACTTTGGGAACTTCTCTCATAGGCGCCTGGCCGGTGGCAAAGACGTACCTGTGTGATTCCGTGGACATCCGTGGTTCCGCTGTGGCGGCCCTGCGCGGTTCGCCCGGACTGCCCTGAAACGGAGCGCATGCCCACACCCGTCACGCTGATTCCCGGTGATGGCATCGGCCCGGGCATCACCGAGGCCACCGTCCGCATCCTCGAAGCCTCCGGGGCGGATATCGCATGGGAGCGGAAGCTCGCGGGCATGGCCGCCGTGACTGCGCACGGCGATCCGATGCCTGACGAGACACTCGTCTCGATCTCGCGCACGCGTCTCGCGCTCAAGGGACCGCTCGAAACGCCGGTCGGCTCGGGCTATCGGTCGGTGAACGTCGCGCTGCGAAAGGAATTCGATCTCTACGCCAACGTGCGTCCGGCGAAGTCGATCACGCAGGGGCGTCGGCGCTACGACAACGTCGATCTCGTACTCGTACGCGAGAACACGGAAGGGCTGTACGTCGGCGTCGAGCACTACATCAAGGTTGGTGACGATCCGCGTGCGGCGGCCGAATCCGTCGCGATCATCACCCGTGCCGGGTCGGAGCGCATCCACCGCTACGCGTTCGAGTACGCGGTGAAGCACCGCCGCCGGAAAGTGACGATCGTGCACAAGGCCAACATCCTGAAATTCTCCCAGGGTCTGTTCCTCGATGTCGGGCGGGAGATCGCGAAGGCGTATGAAGGGCGCGTCGAGGTCGAGGAGAAGATCGTGGACGCGATGGCGATGAACCTCGTCATGCGCCCCGAGCAATTCGACGTGATCGTGACGACGAATCTCTTTGGCGACATCCTGTCCGATCAGATCTCGGGGCTCGTCGGCGGGCTCGGGCTCGCGCCGGGCGCGAACATCGGTGCGCGGGCGGCGATCTTCGAGGCGGTGCACGGGACGGCCCCCGACATCGCGACCAAAGGCATTGCCAATCCCGGCGCGCTCCTGCTCGCGGCATGCATGATGCTCGAGCACATGGGCGATCACGATCGTGCCCGGCGCATCCGCGATGCCATGTACGCAACGCTGCACGAGGGGCAGGCGCTGCCGCGTGACCTCGGTGGAACCGCCAGTACCGACGAGTTCGCCCACGCGATTATCGCGAGGTTGCGATGACGCGAGTCCTCCACGTCTCCGATCTGCACTTCGGGAAGCCCGCGGTCCCCGAGCAGATCGAGGCGATCGAGGCCGTCATTCAGGAGCAGGAGTTCGACGTCGTCGCCATGTCGGGCGATCTCTCACAGCGGGCGCGCTCGGGCGAGTTCCAGCGCGCCCGCGCGTTCATCCGGCACGCGGAGCGGGTGAGCCAGACCATCGTCGTCCCCGGGAACCACGACGTGAAATGGTGGCGGGCTCCGCTCGACATCGGCGACCGCGCCTCCATGTTCGCCAACTACCGCACGTACATCAGCGACGACATGGAGCCGGTGCTGCGCATTCGCGGAGCGACGTTCGTCGGGCTGCTCACCGCGCACGGCGTCTCCCGCCACACGCTGACCTGGAACGTGCGCGACATCGGCGTCATCGGCGCGCTGCGCAAGTCGCAGATCGAGCGCGCCGAGAACGAGTTCGAGAAGTCGCCCGAGGATGACTGGCGCATCATCGTCATGCACCACAATCCCGTCATGGGCGAGCTCTCACAACGGCATGGCCTCCGCAACACGCCGCGCGTCCTCGGCGCCTTCGCCGACCTGGGCGTTCACCTCGTGCTGTGCGGGCACGACCACCAGGAGGCGGTGCACTACATCGAGCACACGAAGCGTGGCACTGTCATCTCGACCGCCGGCACCGTCTCGAATCGCTCGCGGGGTGGGCGTCCGTCGAGCATCAACGTCATCACGCTGCGTACGGAGAAGATCCTCGTGTCGACGCTGATCTGGTCGAAGGATGCCGCCTCCTTCGTGACCGGTCCCGAACGGAGCTTCGCCGGGTGAGCGCGCCGGGACTGCTCGCCCTGGTCACTGACCAGCTCCAGCTGGAGCTCGATTCGGCGCCGCGTTCGGGCGATGATCTGCTGCGAAGGCTGCGCGCACGGGGACTGCGCGGGATCGAGCGCTGTGTATTGACGCAGAACCGCTCGGTGATGATCTCGTTCCGTGGCGGGGTGCTGCGACTGAACCGCGCGTACCTCACCGCGCCGGATGAGGTGTATCGCGCGATCGTCACCTTCGTCTCGGGGCGCACGCGGCGCGCGCGACGCGAGGCGCAGCGCGTGATTCTCGACCATCCCATTCCGCTCGACGAGATGCGCCCCCGGCGAGAGGCAGCCTCACAGCCGCGGCCGGGCGATCTGCTGCTGATGCAGGAGCTCACAACCTGGCACGAGCGGTACAACGCCGAGCGGTTCGGCGGACAGCTGTCGCGCATTCCGATCCAGATCTCGCGCCGGATGCGGAACCGGCTCGGACAATACACTACGCCGTGCGCGAGCGGACGACCGGCCGAGATCACCATCAGCCGGCGTCACATCCGCCGCCATGGCTGGGAAGAAGCGCTTCACACGCTGCTGCACGAGATGGTGCACCAGTGGCAGGCGGAGAACGGCATGCCTGTCGACCACGGGCCGGCGTTTCGGCGCAAGGCGCGCGAGGTCGGAGTGGAGCCGACCGCGCGTCGGACCGTGGCCCCGGATTCGCCGCTCCTTCAAATGCGAGCCTGAGTGCGGAACGGACCTCGAGTGATTGAGCTACCCCCCGTGCTCGGTGCGTCGAACGACGGTCCGCGCTCGCAAGTTGGCGCTGTCTTTTTACGGCGCACCGCTCGGCGGCATCGAGGGCGGAGGAGCGAGGTTCGAGCTGAAGGAGACAGCTGGGATCTCCCATGATCCCCCGTTCGCCCGGCGGAAAACGACGAGCTGCTTGCCGGAATCGGCCGCCGCGCCCGTCAATTTGAGAACGTAGTCGCTAGTCCCATAGGCCACGTTCCCGTCACCCGCAACCTGGACATTTGAGAAACTGATCTCTTCAACCGGGGGGGAAGCCTGGCCCCAGGCAAGGATCGCCGCGCGTCCGGTAACCGGCGGCGCGTTAGGCGGCTGCAAAACCGCATGCTCGGTGAATTGTTGCGACCACGTGAGCCAATCGCTCGCGCGGATATTCGCGACGGTGGAGTCGAACATTGCACGGACCCTGGATTCGTCCTCGGCACCGAACTCCGCCGGCCGCGACATGCACGCGCTCATCGCCAGCACTATCGTGAGGCAAACCTTCGGGATCGGTGCGCGCATCTTCGCCCTCCGCTGTCGAGGTATGTTGGTGATGCCGCCGCGCCTTCATGGGGAAACCACGATCGCCGCGACGCGAGATCCGCTGGCGCCACCTACGGCTATCGATTCCGAGGTGAGCTGCTCGGTCCAGCGGCCGAATTGCAGAAGCCGACGGGTCCACTCGATCCACTCGGTCCTCCCAGCCACGATCGGCTGGTTAGGCACCAACGCCTGGTAGTCCTCGGTGACCAGGGTACCGAGAGAGTCGAGCTGTCCCGCCTCGAGCCACCGCTCGAAGCTCCGCATCCAGGCAGTCAGCTCTTTCTCGACGCCGTCGGTAGGCGTGGGTGACCGGGTCCACCCAGACGGCCGTTCCTGCCTTCCATTCACGCTCCTCGGATTTCCCGTCAGGAGCGGTAAATCTGGCCCTGCCGCTATTGAGGAGATACGCGACCGCGGCCGGGTGGTAGTGCATCGGCTCTTTCTCGCCGGCCTTCGCGCGAAATTTCAGGACGCGTACGTGCTCGTTCTCCAGGAGAACCTCGTACATCTGCGGCGAGAGCATAACCGGATCTTGCGCGGTCGCCGGCTGCGCGGCAGCCACGAGCACCGAGGCGAGAAGAACCAGGACTGTTGTTCTCATGGTACCCCCGTTAGGCCTGCGTGGGATCACAGGGAAGCTCTGCGCCCTCTTCATTCCTGCAGCTCCGGCGAGATTCGAACGCAAGTACAGGCAGGAAGAGCACGGCCGAGGCCCCCCACCGGGCCCGACGTTTACTCGCCGCGGCGACCTCATGACCTGGCCTTGTCGGGCTCGCCCCTCCCCTCCATATTCGCGCCGTCGACTCCTCCGGAGTGGTGCGTATGACGCAGATCCGCGTGACCGTCAACGGCACGACACATCGCAGCGACGTCGAGCCACGCACGCTGCTCGTCCACTACCTCCGAGATGTACTCGGTCTCACCGGGACGCACGTCGGCTGCGATACGAGTCAATGCGGCGCCTGTACCGTGATCCTCGATGGCGTCGGAGTGAAATCCTGTACCGTGTTTGCCGTGCAGGCCGACGGCGCCAACGTTCTGACCATCGAAGGGCTCGCGAAGAACGGTCAGCTCCATCCACTTCAGGAAAGCTTCTCGGTCGAGCACGGACTCCAGTGCGGCTTCTGCACCCCCGGCATGATCATGGCCGCCTACGACCTCCTCGGGCGCAAACCGCACCCTTCCGAGGAGGAGATTCGTACCGGGCTCGAGGGCAATCTGTGCCGTTGCACCGGCTACCATAACATCGTGAAGGCCGTGCAGCGCGCCGCCGAGCGCATCGCAACCGAGGGTACGACCGGCGTGCATACGCCTGCGTGGGGGAATCCGGCTGTCACCAGCGCTGCCACGGGAGGAGGGTGACATGACGACGACCGCTCGTCCGACGGACCGGATCTTTGGCGCCAGCGTCAGGCGGCGCGAGGATCAGCGCTTCGTCACCGGCAAGGGAATGTTCACCGACGACATCAAGATCCCCGGTGCCACCTACGCCGCGTTCGTGCGAAGCCCGTTTGCCCACGCCAGGATTCGAGGAATCGACACGACTGCCGCGCGCGCATATCCGGGCGTCGTGGGGGCGTATACCGGTCGAGACCTGGTTGAGGCGGGCGTGAACCCGCTGCCGGTCGGCTGGCTCCTCCCGAATCTCAAGATCGGTCCGCGCCGCGCTCTCGTGACCGACGCCGTGCGGTACATGGGCGAGGCGGTGGCGGTCGTCATCGCCGAGACGCCCTACGCGGCCAAGGATGCCTCGGAGCTGGTGCAGGTGGAGTACGAGGAGCTTCCGGCGAAGACGAACGCCGAAGAGGCGATCGGATGCGACGTCATGGTCCACGACTGTGCGCCCGACAACGTCTCGTTTCACTGGACGCTCGGTGACCAGGCCGCGACCGACGCCGCGTTCGCCGGCGCGCACACAGTCGTTAGGCAGCGACTCGTCAACCAGCGGCTCATCCCCAACGCGATCGAGCCGCGGGCGTCGCTCGCTGTCTACTCACAGGCGACTGACGAGCTGACCCTCTATGTCACCTCGCAGAACCCCCACGTGCACCGGCTGCTGATGGCGGCCTTCGTCCTCGGCATCCCCGAGCACAAGTTCCGCGTCATTGCGCCCGACGTGGGCGGCGGGTTTGGATCGAAGATCTTCGTCTACCCCGAGGAAGTCGTCACGTCGTGGGCCTCGCGCACGTTAGGCCGCCCGGTGAAGTGGACGGCGGAGCGGCGCGAAAGCTTCATGACCGACGCGCACGGGCGCGATCACGTGACCGATGCCGAGATGGCCTTCGATGCCGACGGGCGCATCCTCGGGCTCCGTGCCCGCACGATCGCCAACCTCGGTGCATACCTCTCGCTCTTTGGCCCGTCCGTTCCAACATATCTGTACGGGACACTGCTCTCAGGCCAATACACGATTCCGACGATCTTCTGCGACGTCCGAGGCGTGCATACGCACACGACACCGGTCGATGCCTATCGAGGGGCGGGTCGGCCGGAGGCCTGCTACGTCGTGGAGCGCCTCGTCGATCTCGGAGCGCGACAACTCGGCCTGGACCCCGCCGAGATTCGCAACCGCAACTTCATTCCTCCCGAGCGCTTTCCCTACCAGACGCCGGTCGCGCTTCAGTACGACAGCGGGAACTACAAACCGGCGATGGATCGGGCGCTCCAGATGGTCGGCTACGACGCCTTGCGCGCGAAGCAGGCCGAGGAGCGCAAGAAGGGCAAGTACATTGGGATTGGCTTCAGCAGCTACATCGAGGCGTGCGGACTTGCGCCGTCGACCGTCGCCGGCGCGCTCGGCGCGCAGGCCGGACTATGGGAGAGCGCGACGGTCCGGGTCCATCCCACTGGGAAGGTCACCGTGTTCACGGGCTCGCACAGTCACGGCCAGGGACACGAAACGACGTTCGCGCAGCTCGCCGCCCACGAGCTCGGCATCGCAATGGACGATGTCGAAGTCGTACACGGCGACACCGGCCGCGTCCCGTTCGGCATGGGGACGTACGGCAGCCGCAGTGGCGCCGTGGGCGGTACCGCGATCCACATGAGCATCGAGAAGATCAAGGAGAAGGGAAAGAAGATCGCGGCGCACCTGCTCGAGGCCGCTCCGGCCGACGTCGAGTTCGGGAGCGGGAAGTGGTACGTGCGCGGATCCCCCGATCGCGCCAAGGCGTTCGCGGAAGTGGCGCTCGCGGCCTATCTCGCGCACAGCATGCCGGCGGACACCGAGCCCGGACTCGATGCGACGTCGTTCTACGATCCAGCGAACTTCACCTATCCCTTCGGAACGCACATCGCGGTGACCGAGGTGGATGTGGAGACGGGGGAGACGAAGGTCGTTCGCTACATCGCGGTGGACGATGTCGGCAACGTCATCAACCCGATGATCGTCGATGGCCAGCTCCACGGCGGAATCGCCCAGGGTATCGCCCAGGCGCTCTGGGAGACCGCGTCGTACGACGACAACGGTCAGCTGCTCACGGGATCTCTCATGGAGTACGCGATCCCGCGGGCGGACCAGCTTCCCTCATTCGAAATCGACCGCACGGTTACGCCCTCTCCGGTGAATCCTCTCGGAATCAAGGGCGCCGGTGAGGCCGGCACGATTGCGTCGCCCGTCGCCGTCGTGAATTCGGTAATGGATGCGCTTTCGCCCTTCGGCATCACCCACATCGACATGCCTCTCACCCCCTCCAGGATCTGGCGGGCCGTGCAGGACGCGAACGGGAGGACATGACCATGTACGCCGCTCCATTCGAGTATCACCGTGCACGCAGCGTCGAGGAGGCCGTCGCGCTCCTCGGCGAGCATGGGGGTGACGCGAAGCTTCTCGCCGGAGGCCACAGTCTCATCCCGCTCCTCAAGCTTCGGTTCGCGCAGCCGACGCATCTGATCGACGTCCGCACGATTCCGACTCTTTCCGGCATCCGGGAGGACGCGGGCGCGATCGTCATCGGCGCGGCGACGACCCACGCGCAGGTCGAGCGCTCGGCGATCATCGAGCGGACGCTCCCGCTGCTGGCCGAGGTGGCGCACCGCATCGGCGACCCGCTCGTGCGCAACATGGGCACGGTTGGCGGCAGTCTCGCGCACGCCGATCCCGGAGCGGACTTCCCCGCCGCAATGCTCGCGCTCGAAGCCGAGATGCGGGTGACCGGTCCACGAGGAGCCCGAACCATTGCCGCCGGTGATTTCTTCGTCGACCTCTTCATGACCGCGCTTGCACCTAACGATGTACTGACGGAGATCCGGGTCCCGCTCCCGCGAGCGGGGACCGGGGGCGCTTACGTCAAGCTCCGGCACCCAGCATCCGGTTACGCGCTCATCGGCGTCGCGGTGCTCGTGACGCGCGAGGATGGCCGCGCGATCCGCGAGGCGCGAGTGGCGCTGACGGGCGTCGGCGCGCGGGCCATGCGCGCGCGCGGCGCCGAACAGGCGCTGACGGGGAAGGACGCTACCGCGGCGATCGTCGCCGAGGCGGCGGAGCGTGTGACCGACGATCTCGAGCTCCGCGCCGACGCGCAGGGCTCACTGGAGTACAAGAAGCAGCTCGCCGTTGTGTACGTCCGCCGCGCGATCACCCTCGCCGTCGAGCGAGCCGCCGCGCCACGCTGAGGATCGCCGTCCAGAGAGACCGGAGCAGAAGGAGGACGACGCGCACGGGCTTCGCGGGCACAGCGGGGGTTGTCGCCGCGGCCGCGGTGCCGGCGGTGCGACCGGCCATTTCACGCCGCACACATTCGGCGAACTGCCGGAAGAGCTGCCTGGACACCTGCTCGATCATGCCGCGGCCGAACTGAACCGCCTTTCCAGCGACGTCGATGTCCGCCTCTACCCGGACCTGAGTTCGTCCGTCGCTCAGTGGCGACAGTCGACTGGTCATCGCCAACTTCGCGGAACCGGCGCCAGCGCTCTCCCGTCCCTCGCCCGTCATTCGCACCTGCCGGGCTTGCTCATCCACCTCGGTCAACAGCGCCCGACCGGCGTAGCCGGCGGTGACCGGTCCGACTTTCACCTTTAGGGTGCCCAGGAATGTGCGCGCTCCTTCACTGCCAGTCAGCTCGGCGCCCGGGATGCATCTCGCGACCTGCCTCGGGTCGATGAGATAGCTCCACACGACGGGCAGGGGCGCGTCGACCTGGAACGTTTCCTCGATTCGGAAGGCCATGATCTCCTTGCGCCGCCGGTCGCGCCCCGAATATTGCCAGTCCGGCCTCGTGACCGCCCCGTGGAGCTCCGCTTTGAGACACGAGATCCGCAATATCCAGGCGCTGATGGAGCAGCAGTCATACGTCACCGACCGCGGCATTGCCACCGCGGTCTATCTGGCGATGGCGCTGCACAAGCCGCTCCTCGTCGAGGGTCATCCCGGTGTCGGCAAAACGGACATCGCGAAAGTGCTCGCTGGAGCGCTGGCGGCAGACCTCATCAGGCTTCAGTGCTACGAAGGACTGGACGCTACGACGGCGCTGTACGAGTGGAACTATTCGAAGCAGCTCCTGCGCATCAAGCTCGAGGAGGGAACCGGCCGTTCAGTCGCCGAGAAGGAAGCGTCGATCTTCAGCGAACCGTTCTTGCTGAAGCGACCGCTCTTGCAGGCGATTACCCATGACGGGAAGCCGCCGGTGCTGCTGGTGGACGAAGTGGATCGGAGCGACGAGGAGTTCGAGGCATTCCTGCTCGAGGTCCTGTCGGACTTTCAAGTAACCATCCCGGAGATCGGGACCATCCGCGCGACGCACATCCCGCTGGTCGTGCTGACATCGAACCGATCGCGGGAGCTCTCCGAGGCGCTGCGCCGGCGGTGCCTCTACCTTTGGCTCGGGTATCCGACGCTCGAAAAGGAGCTGCGCATCATCCGCGCGAAGGTCCCCGGCATCGAGGCGCGCCTCGCGGCGCAGATCGGGACGTTCGTGCAGGAGGTGCGGCGTCTCGCCCTCGCGAAGGCACCCGGCATCGCCGAGACGCTGGACTGGGCGAAAGCGCTGGTAACGCTCCATGCGACGCACCTCGATGAGGAGCTCGTCCGCGAGACGCTCGGCTGCTTCCTCAAGGAGGAGAGTGACCTGCGCGCTTTCGAG
>JBQTHJ010000018.1:0-50387 GCA_052389995.1 Gemmatimonadaceae bacterium
TTGATCTCCTTCGGAACGCCGATCTTCATGGGTCTCGGGTAGGAGGAGGTTGGTACGCGGGGTTCGAGGCTCGGTGTATCAGGCGAAGACACCGGATCTCAGAAGACAAGCTTGGGAAACTTCAAAGACATCTGATGTCCTGCTGTTCGCAGCGACAATCGATCACTCTATGGCCGCCGGCCCCAGACTCACGACCGTCTGCCCGCCGGGCGCAAAGTACTCCCCACACACCGCGCGCACTTGATCCTCGGTGATGGCGTCGATTTCCGCCAGAAGCTGATCGAGTGTCTTGTAGGGCTCGCCGTACAGATCCACCCCGGCCGCCCGATACATCCGCGAGGACACGCTCTCGAGTGAAAGGGTGGTCTGTCCCTTGAGCTGGCTCTTCCCGGCCGCGATCTCCTCGCCGGTGAGCCCGTCCGCCGCCACCCGCTCGAGCTCCTCGCGAATCGCGGCCGCGGCCTGCGAGGCGGTATCCGGAGCCGTCCCCACGTACACGCCGTGCACGCCCGTGTCGGCATGGAACGACTGAAACGTGTACACCGAGTACGCGAGCCCGAGCTCCTCGCGAATGCGCTGGAAGAGACGCGAGCTCATTCCGGCGCCGAGGAGGGTGCTCACGAGCACCGCCGCGTATCGCAGCGGATGGCGGTGCGACACCATCGGCGAGCCGTAGACGATATGTGTCTGCGCCGCCTCGCGCGCCACGTGCCGGTAGCTCGGCGGAGCCGCGACCGGCGTCGGTGCCGACAGTGGAGTTGCGTCGCCCCGCGGAACCGCCGTCCACCCCATTCGGTCGAGCGTGTCGAGCAGCCGCTCGTGCTGCACGTTGCCGGCGGCCGCGACGACGAGCTGTGGGGGATGATACGCGCGCTCATGCAGCTCGCGAAGCTCGCGCACACCCAGGGCGGACACGGTGTCGCGCGTGCCGAGGATCGAATAGCCGTACGGGTGCTGCCCCCAGAGTGCCTCGTTATGCAGCTCGAAGACGAGGTCGTCGGGGGTGTCCTCGACCATGCTGATCTCCTCGAGGACCACGCGCCGCTCGAGCGTGAGATCCTCCGCCCGGAGCAGCGGACGGAACACCAGATCGGCGACGACATCGGCGGCATGGTCGAGATGCTCATCGAGCACGCGCGCCTGATAGGAGGTGTGCTCGCGCGCCGTGTACGCATCGAGAGCCCCACCGAGCGTCTCGAGCGAGAGGGCAATGTCCTTCGCGCTGCGCGTGGCCGTTCCCTTGAACACCATGTGCTCGAGGAGGTGCGACACGCCCATTCGGTCGCGCGGCTCGTGCACCGACGCGGCGCGGACCCACGCCCCGAACGCGATCGACCGCACTCCCGCCATGTGCTCGGAGAGTACGGTCAACCCGTTAGGCAGAACAGTTCGCCGGAACGCGCCCTCCGTTGCGAAGGGCTCGCCGCTCACCGCCGGGAGCCGCGCCGCGAGCGCCGCGGGCCGCGCTCTGCGGACTCGACGCCAGGGCTGCCGTCCCCCTCGCCTTCTCCCTCGCTCGCACGCGCGGCCCGAGGCTCGGCGGCCTCGCGCCGGTGCTCGTCGGTTCGGCGCGGGCGCTCGCCACCGCGCTCCCCACGACCACCACGACTGCCGCCGCCGTTCCCTTCCTCCTCGGCCATTCCCTCGGGCTTGGGGAGGAGTGCCTTCATCGACAGACGGAGCCGACCGCGCTCGTCCCGCTCGAGGAGCTTCACCTTCACGCGGTCGCCCTTCTTGACGACGTCTTCCGTCTTCTCCGTGCGGCCATGCTTGAGCTCGGAGATGTGGACGAGGCCCTCCGTCCCGGGCATGATCTCGACGAAGGCGCCGAAGGCGGTCGTGCTCTTCACCGTTCCCTCGTACGTCTCGCCGATGACCGGTTCGGCCGTGAGCGCCTTGACCATCGCCTTCGCGCGCTCCAGCGCCTCCCCGCCGACGGCCGCGATCGTCACGCGGCCGCTGTCGTCGACCGTGATCTCGGCATGCGTTTCTTCCTGTATGCCGCGAATGGTCTTCCCTTTCGGCCCGATGAGGTCACCGATCTTCTCGGGGCTGATCTGCACCGTGACGATGCGCGGCGCGTAGGGCGAGAGCTCGGCGCGTGGCTCGGCGAGCGCCTTCGACATCTCACGAAGGATGTGGAGGCGTCCGTCCTTCGCCTGCGCGAGCGCCTCGCGCATGATCTTGAGGTCGAGGCCTTCGACCTTGATGTCCATCTGGATGGACGTGATCCCGTTCTCGGTGCCAGCGACCTTGAAGTCCATGTCACCGAGGTGATCCTCCGTACCGAGGATGTCGGTGAGGATCGCGTAGCGCCCGGCTTCGGTGATGAGGCCCATCGCCACGCCCGCGCACGCCGCACGCATCGGAACGCCCGCGTCGAACAGCGCGAGCGAGCCGCCGCATACGGACGCCATCGACGACGACCCGTTCGACTCGAGCACATCGGAGACGACGCGAATGGTGTACGGGAACTCCTCGTACGGCGGAAGCAGCGCCTGGAGCGCACGCTCCGCCAGGTTTCCGTGACCGATCTCCCGGCGGCTCGTGCCGCGCACCGGCCGCACTTCGCCAGTGGAGAACGGGGGGAAGTTGTAGTGCAGCATGAACGACTTCGTCGCCTCGTCGGGCGCGTCGATCGTGTCGAGGCGCTGGACGTCCTGCTCGGTGCCGAGCGTCACGGCGACCATCGCCTGCGTCTGGCCGCGCGTGAAGAGCGCGGATCCGTGCGCGCGTGGGAGGATCGAGGGGTCGATCGTGATCGGGCGAACTTCGTTCGGCTTCCGGCCGTCCACGCGCTCGCCGCTCTCGATCACCTGCGAACGAAGCGTGTGATACTCCACCTCGCCGACCAGGTCGGCGATGTCCTTCGAGTTGTCGGGAAAATCGGCCGTGAGCGAGTCGATCACCTGGCGCTTCACGATCTCCACGGCGTCGACGCGAGCGTGCTTCTCGGGCGTGTTGATCGCATCACCGATCTTGCCCTTGGCGAGGTCGCGCACGCGAGCAACGAAGTCCTCGGGGTGCGTCACCTTCGTCCACGCCATCTTCTCGGAGCGCGTGTTCTTGAGCAGCTCCTCCTGGATGCCGATGAGGTCGCGAATCCCTTTCTGGGCGATCGTGAGCCCCTCGATCACGTCCTCCTCGCTCACCTCGAGCGCCCCACCCTCCACCATGACGATGGAGTCGCGCGAGCCAGCGATCACCATGTCGATGTCGCTGAACTCGAGCTGCTGGAAGGTGGGATTGATCACCCACTTGTTTTGCAGCCGGCCGAGGCGCACACCGGCGATGGGACCGAGGAACGGAATCTTCGAGGCGTTGAGCGCATACGAGACGGCCATGAGCGCCAGCACGTCCGCGTCGTTTTCCTGATCGGCCGAGATCACGTACACGAAGACCTGGACCTCGTTCTTGAACCCCTCCGGGAAGAGGGGACGGATCGACCGATCGATGATGCGCGCCGACAGAATTTCGTCATCGTGCGGCCGGCCTTCCCGCTTGATGAAGCCGCCGGGAATCTTCCCGGCCGCGTATGACTTCTCCTTGTACTCGACCGTCAATGGGAAGAACGGGAGCGGGCTGAGGTTCTCACTCACGGTGACCGCGGCGAGCACCATTGTTTCGCCGTACTGCACGACCGACGAGCCTGCGGCCTGCTTGGCCATGCGTCCGCTCTCGATGGTGAGCTTGCGTCCGGCGAAGACGCGTTCGATGCGTTGCATCATGGATGGATCAGGTAGGGGAAAACACAAAACGCGCGGGGGCCGTGGATGGCGCCCGCGCGAGTGTCGGTGACCGCGAAATTAGTGCCGGAGACCAAGATCCTGAATGAGCTGCCGATAGGTCTCCAGGTCGGTGCGCTTCATGTACTCGAGCAGCCGTCTCCGCCTGCCGACCATTTTCAGCAGGCCCTGTCGCGAGTGGTGGTCCTTCTGGTGGGTCCGAAAGTGATCGGTCAGGTAGTTGATCCGCTCGGTGAGCAGTGCAACCTGCACCTTCGCCGACCCCGTATCGGAGCCGTGCGCCCTGTATTTCTCAATCGTCGATGCTTTTTCGAAAGGCATGATGTATATTCTCCGACACACCAAGGCGCTCAGCGCCGAATTCGTTGAAGCAGAGTAATTTACCGGTCGCTGACCCCCTTGTAAAGGCACCCGGAATTGCCTGAGCGCTACATCGGCCGGTATTTGGGCCGCTTTCGCATCGACGCGCTCGTCGGGTCCGGCGGCTTCGCCTGGGTCTACAAAGGGTACGATCCGGAGCTCGACGTTCCGGTCGCCCTCAAGGTCCTCAAGCCCCAGTTCGCCGGCGACGAGATGTTCGAGACGCGCTTCCGCCGTGAGGCCTCGACGGCGGCGAAGCTGCGCCACCCGAACATCATCAAGATCCTCGCGGTCGGGCGCGAGGGCGAGGCCGTCTACTTCGTCATGGACTACCTGTCGCAGGGGCTGATCGACCGCCTCCGCGTCATGGGGACCCTTCCGGAGCACATGCTCGTCCGCGTCGGCTTCGACGTCGCCAGCGCCCTCGGCTTCGCCCACCGCCAGGGCGTGATCCACCGTGACGTGAAGGTCGACAACATCATGTTCGATGACCACGGGAACGCCGTGGTGACGGACTTCGGCATCGCGCGCGCGGTGACGAAGTACGCCGAGCAGACGGGGACGAATATGGTCGTGGGGACGCCCCAATACTTCTCTCCGGAGCAGGCGCGGGGGCTCCAACTCGACGGCCGTGCCGATCTCTACTCGCTTGGCGTCACGCTGTTCAAATCCGCGACGGGCGTTCTTCCCTTCCAGGGCGACGACTGGTACGAGATCGCTCGCCAGCACGTCGAAGACGAGCCGCCGCGCCCGCGCGATCTCAATCCGTCGCTCTCCAAGGGTATCGAGCGCATCATCCTGCGCTGTCTCGAGAAGGAGCCCGACGGGCGATTCGCGAACGGCGAAGCGCTGTGCACGGAGCTGTCCCTGCTCCTCCCCGACCGTGGCGAGGTGACCTCGGCGCGCACGCTGATGATCCCGGCGACGGATACGCTGGAGCCGACTGCGGCGCGCCATCGCATCCGACTCGCTGCGCGACGACTGCGCCGGCGAGGTGTCGTCATGACCGCCGTGGCCGCGGTAGCCGTCGTTGGCGTCCTGTCGGCAACGCTCCGCGCGCGGCGCACGAGCTCGGAGGCCGAGGCTGCGCCGTTCGCGACGACGACCGACAGCGTGTCCTCGGAATCCGTCGCCCCGCCGCTGGTGGTCGCGCCGCCCCTGCCGCCCATGGTCGAGGTCGTGGCTCCGAGCGACGCGCTCGTCTCGGTGAATGGGGTCGATGTTGGACGCGGGCGCTGGCGCGTCGACACGTTGCGGCCGGGCACGTACGAGGTCGCGGTCAGCATACGCACGCTCGAGCGGTGCGCAACCGCGCGCGCCGTGGACACGATCTTCGTGCGAAGCACCGGCGACACGAGTGTGACGCTCACGCCGCGGCCGTGCGGGTTCCTCGCCGTGAGCTCGACGCCGGAGCGCGCCGGGTTCGAGGTGCTCTCGTCAGGCGGCGCCAAGGTGCGCGACGGCGACCTTCCCATCCCCGACTCGCTGTTGCTCCCGGTGGGACTCTACCGTTTGCGCCTGCGCGCGCGCTACTGCTCGACGTACGATGACACGATGCGCATCGCGGCAGGCAAGACGAATCGCCAGCACATTCGGATGCTCTGCGATACCACGCAGACGGGATAAGCTCGCGAGGGGATAGACCTAACGAGCGGCGGCCCCCGCCCCGAATCCGGCCGCGATTCCGACCAGCACACCGATCCAGAAGGACCGCCGGCGATGCCACGGCAGCTCCGGTGGCGGCGGCTTGTCGAGCAGTGCGACGTGCTCCGTCGTCACGCGCGTCGTCATTCCAGTGACCAGTCCCATCGCGTTCGCCGAATCGGCAGCGATGATCTGAAAGCGAGCGATCAGAACATCGCGCTGGCGCGGATCGACGACGATGCCGTACAGCCCCGGCCGCACCCAGGGATGGCGCCCAACGACCAGCGTGAACGTGCTGTCGCCCGCGCTGGCGATCTCGAATCGTGCCGACGTCTCCTGGGCACCAGCGTCGGCCGCCTGACCGACGAGCGCACCCGCAACGAACAGGCTGGCGAGGAACCGACGCACTACCGAATCCATTTCGCGAGATCGCCAGCCACCCGCCGCAGATCGTTGAACATCGCCAGTGCGAAGATGAGCGCGATCACGGCCAGCCCGAACCGCATCATGTACTCGCGCGAGCGCAGGCTGAATGGCGATCCCTTCACGGCCTGCATGAGGTTGATCAGGATCTGCCCGCCATCGAGAATCGGGATGGGAAGCAGATTGAAGATCGCGACGTTGATGCTCAGGAAGGCCGTGAGCTGGAGCAGCTGAGCGAAGCCACCCTGCGCGGCCTCGCCCGATGCGCGCGCGATCGCGATCGGTCCGCCCAGCTGGTCCGTGGAGAGCCGGCGCGTCACGAGCTGGTGCAGTACGTCGACGACCGACCCTGCCATCTCCCACGTGCCATCCCACCCGGCGACGATCGCTTCGCCTGGGGAGACGCGCTCGCGGCTCTGCTCCACGCGGTTCCCGACTCCGATGCGTCCTGTCAGCACTTCGCGACCGTTGTCATCGCGCTGCTCGGCCGAGTCGGGAATGACCGTGAGTGTTACGCGCTCGCCGCCGCGTGCCACGTCGACCTGGAGCCGCTGCCCCGGAGCCCCACGAATTTGCTCGACGGCTTCGGCCCAGTCCTCCACGGGCCGGCCGCCGACGGCTACCAGGCTGTCCCCCGCACGGATGCCTGCGCGGTCCGCCGGTGAGCCCCCCTCGACGCGACTGATCACCGCCGGGAGGCGCGGCGCGAGCAGGGAGAGAAGATCACGACGTGGAGGCGCATCGTCGCCCTCGAGCGGAATCGCGACGTTCCCGCGCGACGTGCGAAGGACGACGGAATCTCCCTCGGCGCGCGCGAGCCCTTCGACGACATCGGTCCATGTCGCGACCGCCCTGTCCCCGACGGCGACGACGGTGTCCCCCGGCCGTAGCTGAGCCGCGTACGGCCGAGCCCAGTCGGCGGTGCTCACCGCTCCGATGACGCGCGTCGGAATGATCGGGCGTCCGTAGTAGGCAGCGAGCGCACTCAGCACGATGAACCCAAGCACCACGTTCATGGTGACGCCGGCGATCATGATGAAGAGCCGCGCGAGCAGGCTCCTGGATTCAAACAGGCGGTTCGCGGGAACCGGCATCGGGCCGAACGGTGCGAGGGCGTTCGGATCCCAGTCCGCGGGCCGCTTCCCCTCCTCGACGACGCGTGTGCCGCTTCCTCCGACGGTTTCAGGGGCCGTCGCGGGTTTCTCCGAGCCACCCTCCAGCGCCGCCATCGTCTCGTCTTCCTTCGACGCCATCCGCACGTAGCCGCCTAACGGGATCGCCGCGAGGATGTACTCGGTCTCGCCCCAGCGGCGGCGCCAGAGCGCCTTGCCGAAGCCGATCGAGAAGCGCGGCGCGTAGACGCCGGTGGCCTTCGCCGCCAGGAAATGCCCGAGCTCGTGCACGAAGACGACGACGCCGAGCACGAAGATGAAGGCGAGGATGACACGGAATGGATCGAACCAGTCTAGCATGCGAACAACTCTCTCACTCGACGTCGCGCGGCCGCGTCGGCCGCCAGAAGCGCCTCGCGCGAGTGCGATGGCGCATTACCCTCTGCCGCGAGCGCGGCTTCGATCGCCCGCGGAATGTCACCGAACTGCACACGGCCCTCGAGGAACAGCGAGACCGCTTGCTCGTTGGCCGCGTTGAACACCGCGGGTGCAGCGCCTCCCGCCCTCCCCGCGTGGATGCCGAGGCGCAGCGCAGGGAAATCCTCATTCCGAACCCGCTCGAACGTGAGCGGCGACAGCTCGACCGGATCGAACGGTGGTACCCCCGTGTCGGGAATTCGACCCGGGTGCGTCAGCGCATACAACACCGGAAGCTCCATGCTCGGCACCCCCAGCTGTGCGAGGACGCTGCCATCGACGAACTCCACGAACGAATGCACCACGCTCTGCGGGTGCACCACGACCTCGATGTGATCGTACGCGAGCCCAAACAGAAAATGCGCCTCGATGACCTCCAGGGCCTTGTTGGCCAGCGTGGCGCTGTCGATGGTGATCTTGCGCCCCATACGCCACGTGGGATGACGAAGAGCGTCCGCGACCGTTGCGCGTTCGAGGCGGTCACGCTCCCAGCCGCGGAAGGGGCCACCCGACGCCGTGAGTACAAGGCGGCGCACATCGGTGCCCGCCCGTCCCGTCACGCATTGGAGAATCGCGCTGTGCTCGCTGTCCACGGGGACGATCTCGCCGCCCCCGCTCCGGCACGCCGCCGACACGAGCTCGCCAGCCATCACCAGCGTCTCCTTGTTCGCCAGCGCTACCCGCTTCCCAGCCGACAGCGCCGCCAGTGTCGCGTCGAGCCCTGCCGCTCCCACCACGGCGTTCAACACGATCGACGCGTCCTCGTGCGTGGCGGCTTCGACGAGACACGATGGGCCACGGCGCCACTCGCCGTGCTCCTCCGCACCATTCTGCACGATACCGACGAACGACGGTCGGAACTCACGCACTTGCTCCTGGAGCAGCGCCGCGTTCGAGTTCGCCGTGAGCGCCGCGACGTAAAAGGCGTCGGTGTGGCGGCTCAGCACACGCAGCGCCGTCGTCCCGATCGAGCCTGTGGACCCGAGAACCGCAACGCCGCGCTTCGTCATTGAGGTGCCGGGAGGAGCCACGCACTCAGCAGCCAGTACGCGACCGGCAGCGCGAACAGCAGGCCATCGATGCGATCCAGGACGCCACCGTGACCGGGAATGATGTGCGAGCTGTCCTTCACTCCCGCCTCACGCTTGATGAGCGACTCCGCGAGATCGCCGAGTTGTGTCGCGATGCTGATGGCAATGCCGAACAGGACGGCATGCGCCGGCCGCAGGCCGAGTTGTGCGCGGGGCACGAGCACGAATCGCACCAATGCCCAGCTGGCGATCGCGCAGATCACGAGCGCACCTACGGCGCCGGCAATGGTCTTTCCGGGGCTGACGGAGGGAATGAGCTTCCGCTTTCCGATTGCACGTCCCACGGCGTACGCCCCTGTATCCGAGATCCAGACGAGAACGAGCGTGAGGGCGAGAAGCGCAAAGCCCGCGACGCGCTCGACGGCGTACTGGTGGTAGCGGAGCGCGTACGCGAACGAGAGCATTGCGCCGGTGTACGCGATCCCGAAGAGCGTGAGCGCGGCAGCTTCGAGGGGACGCCGCTGGACGCCGCGAACGAAGAGCGCGGCGGCAAACACCACGAGGACGATGATCGCGGCGCCGGTCGTCGAGACGAATGCATTGACGGGCAATCCGAGATATCGTGCGTGGACGGCGAGGGGCGTGAGCGCCGCGATGGCGATGCCCAGTCGCCCCATCGGTCGCGTCCCCAGAATCTGGCCGATGCGAAAGAATTCCCAGGCGGCGAGGGCTGATGCGATCGCGAGGATGGCGGCCAGCGCCCAATCGCCGTACCAGGCCGCGCCGAGCACCACCGGGATGGCCAGGAGCGCGAACAGTACGCGCTGCGTCAGGTTCGACAGGCTGCGCTGTCCCGGCGCGCGCACGCTCGTCTCGGTCATGATGACGAGACGCGACTCAGGCGGTGACCTTTCCGAACCGTCGCTCGCGGCTCTGATACTCCAGAATCGCCGCGAACAGATCGCGGCGCGTGAAGTCGGGCCACATCACCGGAATGATGTGCAGCTCGGTATAGGCGAGCTGCCAGAGCAGGAAGTTCGAGATCCGTTGCTCGCCGGATGTCCGGATCAGCAGATCGGGATCGGGACTGCCATTCGTGTAGAGGTGCGCACGAAACGCGTCCTCGTCGATGTCGGCCGGGTCGAGCCGCCCATCGACCGCCGCTTCCGCCAGCAGCCGCGCGGCACGCACGAGCTCGGCGCGAGCCCCATACGAGATGAAGAGCTGGACGATCAGGCGGTCGTTATGCGCAGTCGAGTCGACGACGTCGGCCACTGCGTCACGAGCTGTCGACGACAAGCGCTCGAGATCACCGAGGACACGAACGCGAACGCCGTTCGCGAGCAGGTCGGCCTTTTCACGCTCGATGTATTCCTCGAGGAGCGACATCAGCGCGCTCACTTCGAGGACTGGTCGCTGCCAGTTCTCCTGCGAGAACGCGAACAGCGACAACACGTCGAGGCCCGACTGAATCGACCCTTCGACCGCCTCGCGAACGGCCTTCATTCCGCTGCGGTGCCCGAGCGCGCGCGGCAGGTGCCGCTCGCGCGCCCACCGGCCGTTGCCATCCATGATGATGGCCACGTGCCGGGGCACCGCTCCGTTCAGCCGAATCTGCGCGAGGAGATCATCGGAGGTCATTCCGCGATCACACCTCCATGATCTCCGCTTCCTTCGATTTCAGCATGTCGTCGATCCTGCGGATGAAATCGTCGTGAAGCTTCTGGAGATCCTTTTCCGCATGCTTCTTGTCGTCTTCGGGCACCTTGTCGAGCTTCTTGATCGCATCGCGGCCGTGCGTCCGTGCGTGGCGGATCGCGATGCGTCCCTCTTCGGCGAGCTTGTGCACCACCTTCACCAGATCGCGGCGTCGCTCTTCATTGAGGGCCGGGAGTGGAACACGGATGACGTTCCCCGCGGTCGCCGGGTTCAGGCTGAGATCGGAATCCCGAATCGCCTTCTCGATCGCGTGCGATAGGCCCTTGTCCCACGGCGTGACGGTCAGCAGGCGCGGCTCGGGTGCCGCGACCGCCGCCACCTGGTTGAGAGACATGTGCTGACCGTACGCCTCCACGCGCACCGTGTCCAGCAGGCTGGGCGACGCTTTCCCGCTCCGGATGGAGCCGAACTCCCGGCGCGAGCTCTCGAGCGCCTTCTCCATCGCGGTGCGGGTCTCTTTGAGAATCTGTGGTATGGTGCTCATTGAACGAGGGTGCCGACGCGATCGCCCGAGACCGCGCTCGCGACCGCGCCATTCTTGTGGATGTTGAGCACGATGAGCGGCAGCTTGTTCTCCGCGCAGAGCGTGATCGCGGTCTGGTCCATCACGCGCAGCTCCTGTAGCATCACATCGCGATAGCTGATCGACTCGTAGAACCGCGCCGCGGGGTCCGTCTTTGGATCGGCGGAGTACACGCCATCCACACTCGTCGCCTTGATGATCACCTCGGCCTTCATCTGGATGGCGCGCAAGACCGCGGCGGTGTCGGTGGAAAAATACGGATTGCCCGTACCCGCCGCAAAGATGACGGTCCGCCCCTTCTCGAAGTGGCGCAGCGCCCGGCGTCGAATGTACGGCTCCGCGACTTCTTCCATGCGAATCGCGGTCATGACGCGGGTGACGACGCCTTTCCGCTCGAGCACGTCCTGAAGCGCGAGCGCATTGATGACCGTGCCAAGCATGCCCATGTAGTCGGACCCGACGCGATCCATTCCCATCTTGGCCAACAGCGAGCCACGAACGATATTGCCGCCACCGACCACGAGGCCGATGGCGACACCCATGTCGCTCACGCGCTTGATTTCGTCGGCGAGACGGCCGACGGTGCCGAAGTCGAAGCCGAAGCCCTTGTCGCCGGCCAACGCCTCACCGGACAGCTTGAGGAGGATCCGGCGATAGCGCAGCTCGCTCACGCGCGAGTCACTCCTCGCCCATCTGGAATCGTACGAAGCGGCGCACCTGCACGTTCTCGCCGAGCTTGGACGACGTCTCCTTGATCAAGTCGCCGATGGTCTTCTTGTCCTCGCGAATCCACGGCTGTGAGAGCAACGCCACCTGCTTGTAAAACGACTCGAGCTTGCCGTCCACGATCTTCGCCACCAGATGGTCCGGCTTGCCACTCGCGCGCACCTGCTCCTCGGCGATCCGGCGCTCGCGCTCCACCGCGTCGGCGGGCACGCCATCCTTGTCGACCGAGAGCGGTGCCGCGCTCGCGATGTGCATCGCGATCTCGCGCGCGAGGCTCTTGAAGTCATCGGTGCGCGCCACGAAATCCGTCTCGCAGTTGAGCTCGACGAGCACGCCGATCCTTCCGGGCGGGTGGATGTAGCTCGTGATCACGCCTTCGGAGGTCGACCGCCCGGAGCGCGTCTCCGCTTTCGCGATCCCCTTCTTGCGCAGCCACTCGACGGCCTTCTCCATGTCGCCGGCCGTCTCCTCGAGCGCCTTCTTGCACTCCATCATCCCCGCGCCAGTGCGGCGGCGGAGCTCCTGAACATCTTTCGCCGTAAACGTCATGGTCGTCATCGTTATGCCTCCCTGGTACGCCAACGCCGCCGGCGAGTCACACCGGCGGCGCTGTAGTCTACTCCGATCGCTGAGGTCACACTACCCCGGCGCGCGCATCACTGCTCGGTGTTCTCTCCACCCTCGGTCGGCGTCTCGCTCTCGGGCGCTTCGCCACCCGTCTTGAGCCGCGCGGCAATCGCCTCCGGCTTCGCGCGACGGCGGCGCGGACGGCGACGGCGTCGCTTGTCCGCATCGTCCGCCGGCTCGACGCCGCGGTCCGAGCTGTACGTCGTCTGCTCCCCCTCGTCCTCGTCGGACCGCGCCGGCGCCGCGAGTCGCGCCTCGGCGATCGAGTCGGCGATCGCCTTCGTGATCAGCTCGACCGAGCGAATCGCGTCATCGTTTCCGGCGATCGGCACGGTGATGAGGTCCGGATCGGCATTCGTGTCGACGATCGCGACCATCGGGATACCGAGCTTGTTCGCCTCGTTGACCGCGATCTTTTCCTTCTTCGAGTCGATGACGAAGAGCAGACCCGGCAGACGCGTCATGTTCCTGATGCCGGCGAGATTCTTCTCGAGCTTCTCGCGCTCGCGCGACAGGAGCAGCTGCTCCTTCTTCGTGTAGTTCTCGAAGTCGCCGCCTTCCTCGCCGCCCTTCTGTAGCTCCTTCATGCGACGGATCTGCTTCTTGACCGTCTGGAAATTCGTGAGGAGCCCGCCGAGCCAGCGCTCGGTCACGTGCATGGCGTTGCAGCGGTCGGCCTGCTCCTGCACGATCGCCTTGAGCTGCCGCTTGGTGCAGACGAAGAGCACGTTGTCGCCGCGCATGACGACATCGCGCACGAGCTTCTGCGCCAGCTCCAGCTGACGCAGCGTCTTCTGGAGGTCGATGATGTAGATGCCGTTGCGCTCGGCGAAGATGAACCGGCGCATCTTGGGGTTCCATCGGCGCGTCTGATGGCCGAAATGAACGCCCGCTTCGAGGAGCTGCTCCAGCGATGGCTGCATGATCGTTGTTTCCTTCTCGGGTTAGTCCGCCGCGCCGGTCATCATCGCTTGCGACCGGTTGCCCGGCACCCGCCGCGACTCGTGACGCGTGTGATTTGTCAGGGTGCTCAGGGGAACGGCAGGGCGCACCCTGACAACCCTGAGCACCCCGAGCAACTGATTACCTCTTGCTGAACTGGAACCGCTTTCTCGCCTTCGGCCGACCGGGCTTCTTCCGCTCGACCGCGCGCGCGTCGCGCGTGAGGAGGCCGAGGTCGCGCAGCTTGCGTCGGTGCGCCTCGTCGAGCCTCACCAGTGCGCGAGCGACGGCGAGGCGCAGCGCGCCGGCCTGTCCGCTCACACCACCACCCGCAATGCGCGCGCGCACGTCGAAGCGCCCGAGCGTGTCCGTCGCCGTGAATGGCTGCTGAATCGCGGAAACGAGCGTGGGCCGAGGGAAGTAGTCACCGAGCGTGCGCCCGTTGACGTCCCACTTGCCCGAGCCCGGCTTCAGATACACGCGGCAGACGCTCTCCTTCCGACGCCCGATCGCGTGATTGTTCGTCGCTTCCGCCATTACTCCGTCTCGCTCTTCTTGAGGTTGATCACGGTCGGCTGCTGCGCGATGTGCGGGTGCTGATCACCGGCGTACACCTTCAGCTTCAACCGCAGCTTCTGTCGCCCGAGGGATGACTTGGGAAGCATGCCGAACACCGCTTTCTCGATCACCCGCTCCGGGTGCTTCTCGATCATCGTCGCGAACGGCGTGAAGCGCTCGTGACCCATGTAGCCCGTGTGGCGGAAGTACTGCTTCTGCTCCGCCTTTCGGCCGGTGACGCGAACCTTGGACGCATTGATCACGATGACGTGATCGCCGGTGTCCATGTGCGGCGTGAAAATCGGCTTGTGCTTGCCGCGGATGATCTTGGCCACTTCGGCCGCAAGACGACCGAGGACCATTCCATCCGCGTCGATGAGGAACCAGCGGTGGTGGATGTCCTGCGGCGTCGCCGTGAACGTTTTCATGATCGAGACGGAGTACCAGGCAAAGGTGCCGTCCGCGCGGCCGGAGCCTCGCGGAACAGCTTCAAGTCGGATGTGTTTTTTGACAGACTCGAAAGCTAGGCAAGCACTTACGAGGTGTCAACGCCCTCGAGCGCGCCCATTGGGCAGGTCCATGTCGAGGCGAGTGACCGGCGCCCCGAGGGCTTCCAGCGGGAGCTCGGGGCTCCCGCGCGACTCGCGCTCGACCTGCACCGTCAGCGGCACATCGGTCGGAACCCCACAGAGTTGATAGCGCCCCTCCGCATCGCTTTCCGTCTCCACGGACGCCGTCGCCACGGCGACAGCGGGCCCACGCAGCGCTGATTGGCGCCACGACACGCTCACGGTCGCGCCGGGCACCACCGCGGGCTTAGAA
This sequence comes from Gemmatimonadaceae bacterium, assembly GCA_052389995.1. Lineage (GTDB taxonomy): Bacteria > Gemmatimonadota > Gemmatimonadetes > Gemmatimonadales > Gemmatimonadaceae > JAICNG01. The sequence goes on from JBQTHJ010000018.1 coordinate 14,711, forward strand.
GCGTCACGCACGTAGCCGTAGATCAGCGACGGCTGCGGCGTCAGGGGCGGCGCCCGCTCTCCGGGACACGCAGCGCGCGCGATGTCCTCGTCCGTCGGCATCGTAAGGATGTGCTCGGCCGGGCGGCGCGCATCCACATCCAGCGCCTCGCCGACGATGCCCAGCGTGTCGAAGCGCGGATGCGTGAACGACAGACGGTACTTGCCTGGCGAGACATCGAGCATCTCGAAGCGACCGTCCCTGTCCGTTACCGACGAGTGGCCGGTGCCGGACAGAAACGCCCGCGCACCCGAGACGGGTGCTCCACTCGCCATCCTGACGTAGCCGCGGACGGCCACGGTCGCTGGTGGGCGGAGACGCGTGCGCCCGCGAGAGGGCGGGTCGAGACTCACCAGCCTCCCGCCCTCCTCGTGGACGCCTAACAAGCCAGCCGAGCGATCTGTGGCCGCGTCAGCCGTGGTCGGGAGGCTGCCCCCATATGGTCCGGTGGGAGGCTTCTGTCCGACGAGGGGCAATCGCATCGCCCAGTTGTCCACGATCCACGCGCCGTTGTCCAGGCGGCGGAAATCCACCCAGCCTTCCGCGTCTGCGTCGGGGACGATCGAGGGAAGGTTGACGTACGTGAACTCCAGCCGGCGAAGCTCGCCGCTCGCCGCGTCTACCCAGAGCGTTCCCTTGATGTCGGGCAGCGACCTGCCCGGGACCGGCTCGATCTCGAGACCGACGCGTGCGTGCTCGACGCGATCGTCCCGGACGCGAAAGCAGTGCGTTCGGAGAAACTCCTCCGCGATGAGCGTTCGCGCTTCCGGGGCATAGAAAACCACGGAGTCTCCCACGCGTTGCGCGAATCCATGCTTCTCGAGCTGTGCGGCGGCCAGCGCGACGAACGGCGACGACGAGGTCCCGGAGCTCGTCCACGTCCGCTCGTTCACGAGCTTGTTCCGGTGATCGTAGTCCCGTATGAATCGCTCGATCGTGACGTGCGGGTACCAGCCGGTCTCACCGGCGGCCGCGGATGCGAGCACGCCGCGTACGGCGGTCCACACGCGCGCGGTGAGCGTGTCCGCCTCGCCGAGAACGCGGCATCGAGGGCGGTCCGTCACCACGATCTCCTGGAGGCTCACCGAGATCGTCGACGGGTGGAGATCTCGGGTAATGCTCTCGCCCCGGCCGAGCGAGAAGCGATTGCTCGTGATGGGCCGGTAGCCCAGTCGCTCGAACCGAAGGCTGTACGTCCCCGCACCCGGCGCCAGGACCGCGAATCGTCCGGCGGTATCGGTGAGGACGGCGCGCACGATTGCGCCCCTGGCGTCGAGCAGGGTGATGACCCCCGACTCGATCAGGCGCTGATTGGCGGTGTCGCGGGCGACTCCCCGTACGGCCTGGCCCTGGAGAGGGCCGGCGACCGCAAGGGCCGCCGTGGACAGCCAGGCGAGACTACGGCTCATGAAGGGCGAGCTCCTGCGGAGTGGCTACCCCACAATACGTGCCTTACGACAACTCCACCAGAACCGCGCCCTTCTCCACGGCATCGCCCGGCTGGACCCGCACGGCGCTCACGGTTCCCTGACTTTGGGATCGCAGCTCGTTCTCCATCTTCATCGCCTCCATCACGACCACGGGTTGCCCGACCTGCACGCTCTGCCCCACCTCCACGCCGACGCGAACGATCAACCCCGGCATCGGAGCGACGAGCGGCGCCGGGCCACTCGCCCGCGCGCTGGCTCCGGAGAGGTCGCGGATGGCTCGCATCCGCTCGTCGAGCGCCTCGGTTTCGTATCGGTGGCCATCGATCCAAAGCGTGTACTGACCACGCGCGACGCCGCGCTCCGCCACGACACGGTGAACCCGGTCGCCCACCATGAGAACCTTCACCGGCGTCCCCTCGACCTCGGCCAACCGCGCCGGCACCGTTTGGCCATCGATCCGCATCGTGTCGCCTTCGGTGTCGACTTCGAGCCTCTGTCCGCCGACGGTCACGATGTACTTCACGCGACCTCGGGAACGAGCTCGCACACGGTCTCGACGTGCGCGGTCTGCGGGAACATGTCGAAGCTCTCGAGCGACTCGATGCGATACGACGGCATGCGGGCAACATCTCGCGCCAGCGTGGCGGGATCGCAGCTCACGTAGATGACGGCGCGTGGCGCAGGTCGTGCGCGCTCGAGAATCTCGGTCACGCGACGATCGACGCCGGCTCGCGGCGGGTTCAGAATCACGACGTCCGCGGGAAGTGCCTGCTCGAGCTTGTCCTCGACGCGTCCGGTCACGGAGCGTGAACGGGGCAGCAGTCGCTGCGCGGTCCACGCTGCCGCGTCCGCGTCGAGCTCGATCGCGGTTATCTCAATCCCGCGCCGGGCCAGGGCGAGTGCCGTGTCACCCAGTCCGGCGTACGCGTCGACGGCCGACGCCGGAGTGCGCGCGACCGCGAGCCCGATCACTCGCTCACGCAGCGGCCCCGCGACGGCGGCGTTCACCTGGGCGAACGACGCTCCAGGCGCGGCTCTCGCCTGACGAGCGTGGAGCTGCCGTCGGCCGCCCCATTCGGGAACCCACCAGAGTGCGGTAATGCTCGGCACCGCGGCAAAGAAGTCGGCGCTGCGGTTCCACGCGCGGCCGCCCTCGAGGGTGAAGGATGCCGCCCGATCGTCATCAACGCGCAAAGCGCCGCGCAGCTCCTTCTCATTCGGGAGATGACGAGCGGCGTCGAGGACTTCACGCCACGCGTCCATCACCGGCTCGTGCGTGATCGGGCAGTCGTCGACGGGGAACACGCGCGCGGGATCGTCGAAGGGATGAAGGCCCGCGAACCATTCATCGCCGCGCCGCCGCAGGGCGAGCGTCAGCTTGCGGCGGTACCGCCACGGTCGCGGACTCGCGTGAACGACAGGCACCGCGATCGCGCGGCGGCCGATACGCTGCATCGCGTCGCGAACAATGGTCCCCTTCGCGCGGAGCTGCGCCTCATAGCTCAGGTGTTGCAGCTGACAGCCGCCGCAGCGGTCGCGCACATAGTGCGGACACGGCGGCTGTACTCGTGCAGACGACGGCGTCAGCAGCTCGCGGAACGGTACGCGCGCGAATCGACCGGTCGAGGGCATCGCGATGGTACCGACGTCACCAGGAGCGGACCGCGGGACGAACACGACGCGTCCATCGACGCGACCGACACCGTCGCCACCGGCCGCGATCGATTCGATCGTTACCCGGGCGTCGGCGATCATGGGGAGCGCAGCGCGTCACGCCGAGCGGCGGCGAGCCACCCGGTCTGCGAAGCGGAAGGGACGGCGGCATCCTGCAACCCGGCCGCCGCGAATCGCGTCGTTGCGCGATCGCGCTCGGCGAGGAGTGCGGCGGCGATCGCCGCGACGATTTCCCCGTCCGGCGGCGCCGCAACCTTCGTCAACGAGTCGAGACGCCGCTCGAGCCATTGGATGTCGATCTCGCCACGCCTGAACTCTGCATCCTCCATTACGCGCAGGTGGAAATCCCTGGACGTGGCGACGCCATCCACCGTGAGCTCGAGAAGGGCGCGATGCATTCGCGCGATCGCCGCATCGCGCGTCGAGCCCCAGACGATGAGCTTCGCCAGCATGGGATCGTAGTGCAGCGTGATCTCGCTCCCGATGCCGATGCCGCCGTCCCAGCGGACGCCCGGCCCTCCGGGCAGGCGCAAGTAGCCGATGCGTCCGGTCGACGGCAGGAACCCATTCGCGGGATCCTCGCTCGTTATGCGGCACTCGATCGCCCAGCCGCGGGGCGCCACGTCCTCCTGACGAAAGGGCAAGCGCTCCCCTGCGGCGATACGCAGCTGCCACTGAACCAGGTCGATGCCCGTCACGAGCTCCGTTACCGGATGCTCGACCTGAAGCCGCGTGTTCATCTCGAGGAAGTAGAAGTTCCCCTCGCGATCGAGCAGGAACTCGCACGTGCCGGCATTCACGTAGCCGGCCGCGCGCGCGGCAGCGACCGCGGTCTCGCCCATGCGTCTGCGGAGCTCCGCGGACACGGCGACGCTCGGCGCCTCCTCGATCATCTTCTGGTGGCGCCGCTGAATCGAGCATTCACGCTCTCCTAACGACAGCACCGACCCGTGGGTATCGGCGAGCACCTGGATCTCCACGTGCCGAGGTCCCGCGATGTACTTCTCTAAATAGACGGCATCATCGCCGAACGCGTTCTGCGCTTCCCGACGCGCCGCGTCGACCGCAGGGACCAGATCGCTTTCGCGGGCGACTACGCGCATTCCCTTCCCGCCTCCACCGGCAGCGGCCTTCACCAGGACGGGATAGCCAAGCGTCCCTGCGATTGTCTCTGCTTCGGTCGCGTCACGCAGCGGCTCGGCCGTTCCGGGAACGATCGGAACACCGGCGTGCCGCGCCAGCGTGCGGGCGGCGGTCTTGTTCCCCAGTGCCGCGATCGCCTCGGGCGGCGGACCGATGAACACGAGTCCCGCCTCCCGAACCGCGCGCGCGAAGGGCTCCCGCTCGGCCAGGAACCCATAGCCCGGGTGAATCGCCTCGGCGCCCGTGCGCCTGGCCGCCTCGATGATTCGGTCACCGCGCAGGTAGCTCTCGGTCGACGCCGCGGCGCCGAGGTGGATGGCTTCTTCCGCCTCCCGAACGTGCGGCGCCATCGCGTCGGCGTCGCTGCAGACGGCGACCGTCCGCACTCCGAGCTCGCGACAGGCACGCATGACGCGAAGCGCGATCTCGCCCCGATTGGCGATGAGAACCTTCTGAAACAATGAAGCCGCGGACTAAGGAAATGGAAACGCTACGATCGCTCGGCGGCCTTCAGGATCGCGTCCAGATTGGCGCGCTCGAACTGGGTCGAGCCCACGAACATGTACTTGATCGCCCCGCTGGGTACGTCAACGAGGAACGACGCGGGCCGCGACATGTTGAAAGCGTCCACGCCAATCGGGTGCCACACGCCGTATTGCTTGATCACGGCCCGGGTCTCGTCGCACAGGATGGGAAAGGGCAACGTGGCCGAGCTCTTCGCCATACTCTCGGCAATCGCCGTGCACTTTTGCCCGAGGATCACGGCGACGCCGATGTTCCGCTCCTCGAGTCGCTCGTATCCATCGCGCAGCTCCCCGAGCTGCCCGCGGCAGTTGGGTCACCACATCCCGCGGTGAAAGACGAGGAGGAGTGCGCGATGGTCGCGCATGAGGCTGTCGCGCGAGCGTGAAACGTTGGCGACGGCATCGCCCAATTCGAACGGCGGCGCCGTGTCCCCCAGGCGCAGTGTCGCACTCAGTCTCGGCATCAGAGGGGGATGTTGCCGTGTTTCTTCGGCGGATTCCGATCGCGCTTCGTGCGCAGCGTGTCGAGCGCATCGATGAGACGTGGACGCGTCTCACGGGGATCGATGATGTCGTCCACGTATCCACGCCCCGCGGCGATATACGGGTGTGCGAACTTCGCGCGATACTCCTCCATCCGTCGCTCTGTTTCCGCTTCGGGGTTGCTGCTGGCGGCGATCTCCTTCCGGTTGAGGATCTCCACCGCGCCCTTTGGCCCCATGACGGCGATCTCCGCCGTGGGCCATGCGACGTTGAAATCGCCGCGGATGTGCTTCGAGGACATGACGTCGTAGGCGCCGCCGTATGCCTTGCGAGTGATCACCGTCAGCTTCGGCACGGTCGCTTCGCAATACGCATACAGGAGCTTGGCACCGTGCTTGATGATACCACCATGCTCCTGCGCCACGCCCGGCAGGAAGCCGGGGACATCTTCGAACGTCACGAGAGGAATGTTGAACGCGTCGCAGAAGCGGATGAATCGCGCGCCCTTGAGCGAGGCGCTGATGTCGAGCACGCCGGCGAGCACGGCGGGCTGATTCGCGACGATGCCCACGCTGTACCCACCAAGGTGCGCGAAGCCGCAGAGAATGTTTTGCGCGTAGTCGCGGTGCACCTCGTAGAATTCCCCATCGTCGACGACGCGACGAATGACATCGTGCATGTCGTATGGCCTGCTCGCGTGATCGGGGACGACGTCGAGCAACGACTCGTCGCGGCGATCGCGCGCGTCGGTGCCTTTCCCGCGGGGCGGCTCATCGAGGTTGTTGGACGGCACGAAGCGAAACAGATCGCGAATCGCCGCGAGGCATGCGAGCTCCGAATCATCGACGAAGTGCGCGACGCCAGAGGTAGCACCATGCGCATCCGCACCGCCGAGCTGCTCCATCGACACATCCTCGTGCGTCACGGTTTTTACGACGTTCGGACCGGTGACGAACATGTACGACGTGCCGCGCACCATATAGATGAAATCCGTGATCGCGGGCGAGTATACCGCTCCGCCGGCGCACGGCCCGAGCACCGCCGAGATCTGCGGAATCACGCCCGACGCGAGCGTGTTTCGCAGAAAGATGTCGGCATAGCCTCCGAGGGAGACGACGCCTTCCTGGATGCGCGCGCCGCCGGAGTCGTTCAGACCGATGACCGGCGCACCGTTGCGCACGGCGAGGTCCATGATCTTGCAGATCTTTTCGGCGTGCGTCTCCGACAGCGACCCGCCAAAAACGGTGAAGTCCTGCGAGAAGACGTACACGAGCCGTCCGTCGATGCGGCCGTGGCCGGTGACGACGCCGTCGCCGTAGACGGGCCCTCCGTTGGCGTCGCTCTCGTCGGATCGCGAAGTCGCGAACCGGTCGTATTCGGTGAAGCTCCCCTGGTCGAGCAGCACGTCGAGCCGCTCGCGGGCGGACAGCTTTCCTTTCTCGTGCTGCGCTTTCAGGCGCGCAGGTCCCCCGCCGAGCTCGGCCGCGGCGCGGCGACGCTCGAGCCGCTCGAGCTTATCTCGCATCGTCATGGGGAGGGAAAACTACTGCCCGGCGTTCCGGTTGGTGAGTCTCGCGGGAGTTCCGGGGACGACCGGCTGTGGGACTTACTGAGGGCTGCGACAAACGGGCCCTCGGACGCAACTCCGAAGGCCCGCTCGAGCAAGGAACGACGTCCGTCGCCTCTGTTACCTGTTCGCGGTGTTGTCCAGGAACGGGCGAGTGATCGCGCTGGTAGACACCACGGTGATATTGCCGCGGGACGTGATGGTGTAGACACGACCTGCCAAGAACGACACTCCCGTGCGCCTGATCGCGTTCGAGGTGGAGTTCGCGTAGCGCGTCGCCAGATCGTACACGCCGCCCGGAATCGCCGTGAATGCCCCCGCGCCTTTGTATGCCACTTCACCGCCAACGGCGGTTTCGACGTCCGTTGTCTGATGCGTGGCGAACAACGTCATGGGCTCCGCATTCGAGATGGCATTCACGAAGCGTACGTACGCCGCCGAAAAGTCGATGTTGGCGATGAATGGGTCTTCGACGACGAACGCATCGACCGTCTTGGTCGTGGAGTTGTAGAATCCGCTCTGGTAAAACGAGTAGTGCTTCCCGTCCTCGAGCGTCGTGACCACGGATGAAATCGGAAGATCCTTGTCGGTCGCCGCGGCGATCCTTCCGGTGAAGTCGTGCTGTCCCGGCGCGATCGCTCCGTAGAAGCCGCCTGAGCCGACGGCGCCGTAGGCGACTCCGTTCGTGGATTCGTTTCCGGTCGTGGAGTTGATGGCCGTCATCTTCGTCTCATCGGCGTAGAAGTTCACGCCAGGGGCGTTCACACCGAAGTTGAAGAAGAGAATGCGCGCTCCGGGCGCCGGGCCGGCAATCTCCTGAACCGCATTCTCCTCGCACGACGAAAGCGTGGCCGCGGCGCACAGCAGCAGTGCGAGTGCTCGATATCGAATCATGTGTGGATTTACGGTTGAGTGATCCAGAGAGGCACCGTGTGGTAGTCCGCGGCGAGTCCGCCGATGACGTCGAGCCCCGGCCGGTTCCACACGTATTCCGAGTTGAAGCGCGGTCTGATCCGCTGGACGATCTTGCCGCCGTTATCGGGATGGAGAGTGGTTGGCGGCGCGAACCCGGGGTACACCTGGACCCCGCTGGCCGGATCGATGTCCGTGTAGTGATACCGGCGCATGTCCATCCACACCTCGTTATGCCCCCACGCCCACTGCGCGATGTACTTCTGCGTCATGATGTGCGTCAGCGTCAGGTCGGCCGGGTCCGTCGGCACAACGTTCGGATCGGCGAGGAAGGCCGTCTTCTCGGCCGCGGTGATCTGCGTCGGGGTCTGGTTGTTGTCGCTGTTCCTGGCATTCACGAAATCGATGTGGGCCGAGATGCCGTTCTCGTACGCGTCGAGCGCCCGCGCCCTGTCGCCCATGCGGTACGCTGCCTCGGCCTTGACGAGCTGCAACTGTGCATACGTCATGGCGGGCATTTTCGCCTTGTCGTCGAACACGTAGCGACCGGGCAGCTGCACTCCACCGGCAGCGGGGTACCCGTATGGGTTGTTCGGCCGTCGCGCGTCCGTCAGCGCGCCAAAACCCACGACATTGATGTCGAGCCCACGGTACTCGCCGTCGGGCGATGGCGACAGCATGCGAGTCATCCGCGGGTCCTCGACGCCGTAGAACGACGTGCCGTCCATCAGCTCGACGACGAACTCGGTCTGCCGGTAGTTCGGGAAGTTGGACCGTGTGCGGCCGAGGAAGTTGATGTCGTTGTTCTGCGTATTCGGATACGTCAGCAGTGCGTCGTCGGCGTTGCTCGTGAACGAGCTGTCAACGTGCGCGATGACGGCTTCGGGGTCGTACGACGACTTGTTACTGAAGTGGTTCAGCGCGATGGCCTTCAGACCGTGCGCGAACTTCAGCCATTTCGTCCGGTCGCCGTTGTAGATCTTGTCGCCGCGAGCGAGGAACCCCGCGTCGACGGCCCCGTCGGTTTTCTTGAGGTTCTCGATCGCCAGGTCGACGAGACGCAGCACCTCCTCGTACACGAACTCCTGCGTGTCGTAATTGAAGCTGAACGTGTTCTGGTTGATCGCTTCCTTGACGATGATCTCCCCATGGACGGTGGTGAGCGCGAGCCAGCCCCACGCCTTGAGGATGTGCCCGACCCCGAGCAGATCCCAGCGCTGCTCAGCCTCGGCGATGGTGATCATGTCGACCAGGTTCTGGCCGAAGGACCAGTACACGTCGCGCCACTGCTGGGCGCCGTTGTCGCTTCCAGGGTCGTAGCCCATTCGATCCCACGTGCTCAGGCTCGCCCCCGGCAGCGTGAGCTGCTGTGTGTACCGCATGATGAACCGCCCATCGAATTGCGGGCTCGTCACCATCCAGTGGAGCATTGGTGGCAGGTACAGGTTCGCCGCCACCGTCTCCGGTGCATTCGGATTCGTGTTGACATCCAGGAAATCCTGGCACCCCGCGACCAGGCTCAGGGAGCCCGCAAGCAAGGCTACGCGCGCCGCTCTCATCGGCGTCGTGCTCGTCGGTTTCATCTTCACAGTCCCACCCTGATGCCGAAATTGATCCCCTTCGGAACGGGGAAGTTGCCAAAGTCGATGCCGGCCGCTCCCGATCCGCCGACCGCCGCGGTGTTGCCGTTGACGATCGGATCGAGCCCTGAATAGTTCGTGATGAGCAGCAGGTCAGTCGCCGTGAGGAATACGCTGGCCCTGTTGAGCAGACTCTGCGGCAGGTCGTACGCGAAGGTCACGTCGCGCAGACGGAGCCAGTTGATGTCCCTCTCGATGAACAGCTCTTCGCTGATCGCGAGGTAGTAACTCGTCTGGATGGCTGGTACGACGACGATGTTGTTCCGCGTCGGGTTGGCGGTGTTCTCCTTCCCGTCCCGCAACACGCCCTCGATCACGCGCGGCTCGTTCCGGTCCAGCGTGCGCATGCTCAGCCCGCGGGCCGTCAGGAAGTGCTCGGTCGCGTTGAAAATGTCGCCTCCCCGCCGAATGTCGACCAGGAAGCTCAGCGACGCGCGCTTGTATCGGAAGCTGTTGGTGATGCCGACGGTGAAATCGGGCTGGCGATCGTAGCCGGCGTCGATGAACGGGGTCGACCGCAGCGGCAATCCGCTGGCGGGGTTGATGAGGATCTGGCCCTGGTCGTTGCGGAGATAGAACCGTCCGGTCAACGAGCGCGTCGACAAGCCGGGCGCGGTGCCGTTGCGCACGTTGCCGTACAGCCACGTGTCGGAGACGTAGGACTCCGGCAGCGCATTCGGCAGCGCCAGGACCCTGCCGCGCGACCGGTCGAAGTTCGCGAGCACGTCCCAGCTGAAGTTGCTGCTGAGAACGGGCGTGCCACGAAGGGTGAGCTCCACCCCTTCGTTCCTCGTGATCGCGCCGTTCAGGTTGAAGAGGATGAAGCCAGTGGCGTAGCTCCCGCGAATGTCGTTGACGATCTGGTCCCGCGTCTGCTTGCGGTAGACCGTCGCGTCGAGGCCGAGCCTGTCGTTGAAGAATCCCAGATCGGCGCCGACCTCATAGGATCTCGCGAACTCCGGCTTGAGGGACAGGTTTGGGCCGGTGAATCCGTAGGCGTATCCGCCGTACGAGGTTGTCTTGTACTCGAGCGACGGGCGGTAGGCATACGGCCGAGCATCCTTCCCGACTTCCGCGTACGCGGCGCGGAACTTTCCGGTCATCACGCGCCCGACTGCGGGGAATGCGTCGGAGAAGATGAAGCTGGTCGAGATCCCCGGATAGAAGAACGAATTGCGTTCCGTGGGGATGGTCGAGGTCCAGTCGTTGCGCCCCGTCACCGTCACGTACAGATACTCCCTGAAATCGATCGTCGCGCTCCCGAAGAGGCTGACGAGACGCCGCTGCGCGATCGTGCTGCGATTCGACCGGAGATTCGTGTTGTTCACCGACACGAAGTTCGGATCCAGGAAATCCTGGCCGTTCAACGCGTCGGTTGTGCTCTTGGCATCCGAAACCGCGTTGCCGACCAGGCCGCTGACGGAGATGTCGCTCGTGAGCGCGCGGCTGTGGATGTTGAGGATCGTCTGCGCGTTGAGGTTGCGCGTGATGTCGTTCGCGACGTCGATGATGCCGTTCTGGGCGTTGGCGTTGTTGAAGGAGCTCTGCGGGTCACGCACGATCTGCAGCTGATTCGTGTAGCTGTCGAGGCCAATGTTCGTCTTGAGGCTGCCCCACGAGAGCGGCGTGAGGGTCACGCCCAGATTCGCGATGATGCGATTGTTCCTGGAGTTGTTGGTATTCCTGTTGACACTGAAGTAGGGGTTGTCGACCTCGGACGCTGCCGACAGGTTCGTGAGCCGCCGCCTCTGCCCGGCCGGCGTGAGCCAGTCCTTCGCATCGTCGGTCGACGGCCACACCAGCAAGCCGAGCAACGGCCCGTCGACGCCCTTGAAGGACTGATCGTTGTTGGCGTAGGTGTATCCCATCGACAGGTCGACGTTCAGCCAGTTGGTCACCTGCGCCTGCGACGCGCCCGTCAGGTTGACGCGGTCGTACGCCGAATTCGGGACGACGCCTTCCTGGTTGGTGAGGGCTCCGACGAGCCGGTAGTTGATGCGATTGTCGGGGGTCGCGCCGCTGAACGTCAGATTGTGCTTCTGCGTCAGAGCGGTCTGGAAGAAGCCATCGACGTTGTCATAGAACTGCGTTCCTGACGGATACGGAGCGCCCCAGTACAGAAACGTGGTGCTGCCCACGCCGCTCGGGCCGTAGACCCGCTGGATCTCGGGGCTCGTGTTGGTTTTCTCGACGCGGAAGCTGTTGCTGTAATCGAGCCCCCCGGAGCCCGCCTTGCCTCGCTTCGTCGTGATGACGATGACGCCGTTCGCGGCGTCGATGCCGTAGAGCGCCGCGCCTTCGGGACCCTTGAGCACGGTGATGGACTCAATGTCCTCGGGATTCAGGTCGGCTGCGCGGTTGGTGAAGTCCACGCCGCGGTTGCTGAACGCGGTCGCCGAGCCTGGCGCATCGGACGCCAGCACGCCGGTATTGAGCGTCTTGTTGTCCATCGGCAGCCCATCGATGATCATCAGCGGCTGATTGCTGCTGCTGATCGAGCTGACGCCGCGGATGGTGATCGAGGCGGACGCGCCCGGCACGCCGGAGCTGCTCACCACCTCGACGCCAGCGACGCGGCCCTGTAGCGCATTGACGAAGTTCTCGCGCTGCGTTTCGGCGATCCGCTCCCCTTCTACGGTCTGTTGCGCGCTCCCGAGCGCCCGCTGCTCCATCGTCTGGCCCAACGCCGTGACGATGACCTCGTCGAGCTGCGTGGCCACGCGCCGAAGCTGGACGTCGATGACGTTCTCGGCCCCGACCGTCCGTTCCTCGGGAGCGTTCCCGAGAAGGCGGAATTGCAGCACCTGGCCCGCCTGAGCCCGAATGGAATAATCCCCGTCGCCGTCACTCAGGGTGCCTGTGCGTGTCCCGCGGATGACCACCGAGACGCCGGACAAAGCACCACCTTGCTCGCTCGTGATCTTTCCGGTGACGGTTTTGACTTCCTGGGCGAGGGCTTGAGCGGCAAAGAGGGATAATCCCGTCAACACCACTGCGGCGCGCGCGGAGATAGCACGCATGAGATCTCCTGGACTTACGTGGACGTGTGAAACTCGGGCGGGGCGGACGCTTCGGCCGAGACCGGGCTGGAGCACCACGTGAGGGAGTTGGAACCGGCAGGGCATATTATGACCTGCGTCACTACTGTCGCAAGGGTGAATTTCCTGGACGAAGCGACAGGAAGTCACGGCCGTCGCACGCCGCTGTCGGCGCGAATGGTCGGATACGTTATTCCGAGCTGCTGAAGATACGTGCGGTGGCGGGCGGGGTCATAGTAGAAGCGCCGCATCTGCGGGCGGAAGCGCGCCATGACCGTCTCGTTCGTCTCGATGGGCGGCTCGTCCCCAGGTCGAAGGAGCGGCGTGTACTGTATGTCCTTCGTCTGCACCTCCCGAAAATAGGCCCAAGCGCTGTCGGTGAGCTCGGGCGTGGCGATCAGGTCGAGCAGCGTCATTGCGGTGGCCTTCGCCCCCGCGACTGCCCCTTTGTGCGCGATCGGCGTCGCCATGGCGATGGCGTTGGACCAGTGGTGCCCCGGAAGTCCGGGAATATTCGATGGGTAGCGCAGCGTAATCGTCGGAACGACCCAGGACACGTCACCGATGTCGTCGGATCCTCCGCCCGGATTCCGGTCGGGCGAGATCCCTGTCCCGAGCGCAGACACTGCGGTGTCGAGCCCGCGGACCGTTCCGCCGACTTCCCGCTGAACCGCGCGAGCGAGCGCAAGATCGGCCGCGCTCCACTCCGGCATGCCGACACGTCGAATGTTGGCATGCATCGCCTCGGCCAGGGGCTTGTTGAAGTGCCGCGGCCACGCCGCGCCAAGCATGCGCGTCTCGGCGAGCGTCGTGCCGCTCATCATCGCGGCCGCCCGGGCGAGCGTGTCCCCGGCCGCGAACAGCGCACTGATGTGCGGGTAGTCCGTTTCGCGGAGGAAGTACCAGACGCTGGCGCGCCGCGGAACCACGTTAGGCTGGTCGCCGCCGTTCTTGATGACGTAGTGGACCCGGTGTTGCGGACGCAGGTGCTCGCGCCGGTAGTTCCACGCGGTGTTGAGGAGCTCCACGGCGTCGAGGGCGCTGCGTCCGCGCCAGGGAGCCCCGGCCGAGTGTGCCGTTTCGCCTTCGAAGATGTACTCCACGCTGACGAGACCGGTGCCGGTCGGCGCGCCGTACGACGTGGAGAAGTCGCTGTCGACGTGGCTGAAGATCACGGCGTCGACGCCCTTGAAGACGCCGTCCCGGACATACCACGCTTTCGCGCCCAGCAACTCCTCGGCCACTCCCGGCCAGAGGAGGATCGTACCGGGCAGCCGGTCTCGCTGCATGATGCGCTTGAGGACGATCGCCGCCGTGATGTTGACCGCCTGTCCGGAATTGTGTCCCTCGCCGTGGCCCGGCGCGTTGGCGACGATCGGATCGTGATACGCGACCCCGGGCTTCTGCGACGCCTGCGGAATCGCGTCGATGTCGGAGCCGAGCGCGATGACAGGCTTGCCGCTTCCCCACGTGGCGATCCACGCGGTGGGGAGTCCGGAGACGTTCTGCCTGACGGCGAAGCCCTGCTTCCGAAGAAGGTCGGTCAGGTAGCGCGATGTCTCGACCTCCTGGAACGCGAGCTCGCCGAAGCTGAACAGCATGTCGACGATCTGCTGCGTGAGCGTCGCCTCGGCTTCGACGGCGCGCGCGACTTCGGCCTTGAGGGAATCGAGGCGCGCGGCCGTCATGCGCGTCGGCGTTTGCGCCGCGAGCGTCGGGGCGATCAGTAGTGCGATGAAGCTCGTGAAGCCGAGGGCGAGGCGCATGGTCGGATCGTGTGAGGAGGCGAAGCGTCAAACAGCGCTACTACGGATTCTCACGCACTTACACAGAGACTCGCTCCTTCCGAGACCCGCCGCGAGATAAAGCCACCCATCCTTGTTACACCTGTGCGAACGGAGATTTCGAACGGACGGCCTTTTCTGTGCTCATCCGTGAGAGTCGGTGGTTCCCGAGGCCAGGCGCCGCGATATTAGCGCGGGGGGTGACCGCTAGCGAGAGGGAAATGACAAGGGCGAGCTTCGAGATCCGAAGCTCGCCCCCAGCACGCCAGCGCCAGCGAGAACTACTCGTCGCCCGCGTGCACCTTCGACGGCGTCTCGGGACGCGGCGGCTGTTCTTCGGGAACGTCGGTCACCGCGAGGACGATGCGGCGGTGGATCGGATCGACCTCGAGAACACGCATGTCGAGATTCATCGTCTCCCACACCGCTTCCTGAACGTCCTGGACCGGCTTGCCGCTCGGCGACAGCTGGCTGACGGGGATGAAGCCCTCGATGTCGTTGCCGATGTCGACCACGACACCCTTCTCCATCAGCCGCACGACCTTGCCGCGCAGCTCCGTCCCGACGGGGTACGTCTCGCCGATGCGCAGCCACGGATCCTCCTCGGCCTGCTTGAGCCCGAGGCTGATGCGCTTGTTCTCGGCGTCGATGTTGAGGATGACCACGTCGACCGCGTCACCCTTCTTCACGACTTCCGACGGATGCTGGACGCGCTTCGTCCACGACATGTCGGAGATGTGGATGAGCCCATCGATGCCGGGCTCGATCTCGACGAACGCGCCGAAGCTCGTGAGGTTGCGGACTTTGCCGTTGATGCGCGTGCCGACGGGATACTTGAGTGGCAGCACCATCCACGGGTCCTGCTCCGTCTGCTTCATGCCGAGCGAGATCTTCTCCTCGTTCGGATCGACCTTGAGCACGACCGCCTCGATGACCTCACCGATCGACACCAGCTTCGATGGGTGCCGGACGTTGCGGGTCCAGCTCATCTCGCTGATGTGCACGAGCCCCTCGATGCCGGGCTCGAGCTCGACGAACGCGCCGTAGTTCGTGATCGACACGACCTTCCCCTGCACGCGCGTGCCGACGGGATACTTCGCGGCGACATCCTTCCACGGATACGCCTGGAGCTGCTTGAGCCCGAGCGAGATGCGCTCGCGCTCCCAGTCGATGTCGAGGATCTTCACATCGAGCTCCTGCCCGATGTGCACCAGCTCCGACGGGTGCGAGATGCGGCCCCACGACATGTCGGTGATGTGGAGCAGGCCGTCGACACCGCCGAGATCGATGAAGGCACCGAAATCGGTGATGTTCTTGACGATGCCCTTTCGCACCTGATCCTTCTGGAGCTCCTTCATCAGCTTCTCGCGCTTGCCGGCGCGCTCGACCTCGAGGATCACGCGGCGCGAGACAACGATGTTGCGGCGGCGCTTATTGAGCTTGATGATCTTGAACTCGTACTTCTGGCCGAGCAGCTCGTCGATGTTCGGCACGCGGCGCAGCGCGATCTGCGAGCCGGGGAGGAACGCGTCGACGCCCATGAGGTCGACGACGACACCGCCCTTGATCTTCTTGACGAGCGTGCCTTCGACCGGTTGATCGTTCTCGTAGGCGAGACGGATGCGCTCCCACACGCGCATGAAGTCCGCCTTCTTCTTCGAGAGAACGACCGAGCCTTCCTGATCTTCCAGATGCTCGAGCAGGACCTCCACCTCATCGCCAGGCTTGAGGTCGGGGAGGTCCTTGAACTCTTCGCGCGGAACGGTGCCCTCGGATTTGAAGCCGATGTCGAGGACGACCATGTTGTCACGGATCTCGAGTACACGGCTCTTGACGATCTCGCCCTCTTCGATCGAGGCGAGCGTGCCGTTGTACATCTCCATCATCCGCTCGTATTCCTCGGAGGAGTACTCTTCTTCCTCCCAGAGGTCACCGCGGCGGGCGAGAGGGCGCAGCTGGTTGTGCTGGGCCACCTTGTTCTTGCGTTCCTTCTCGGTCAATTCGGGAATAGGCGTAGTGGTGTCGACCTGGGGCATGCGGTAGGGACGCTCTCCTTCTGTCGCGGAATTTTAGGCTCGCCGCGACGAGTCAAAGGGTGATGATGAGCCGCCTAGGTCGGCGGATGGGAGCCGTTAAAGGTAGATATCGCAGAGGATTGAGGCAAGGAGGAACGAGAACCTAAGCGCCCCCCCTCAACACAACGCGAGCAAGCGCCACGATCCGCTCGACCTGCTCTTCCTGCGTCAGATACGTCGTGTCGATCAACACCGCGTCCGAAGCCTGCACGGTCTGCGTCGCGTCGCGCGCGTCGCGCTGAACCAGGCGCTCCGTCTCCTCCGCGATCTCCTCGTCCGTGGGTCCGCGCCCCAGGCGCTGCGTCAGTCGCCGTCGCGCGCGCTCCCACGGATCGGCAATGAGAAAGACCTTGAGGTCCGCGTCCGGGAAGACGACGGTGCCGATGTCACGCCCGTCGACGACGACGTCGTGGCCGCGAGCCGTCTCGCGGACACGCTCGTTCACCCACTGGCGCACGCGAGCCATCCTCGCGACGACGGAGACGTGTTGCGTCACTGCCCCGCCCCGAATCTCTGCGTCGATGCTGTCGTTCCCGATCATCGCCGCGAACGATGCTCGATCGGGAACGAGCCTAACGGCGCGCGCTGCCTCGAGGACGGCGTCCTCCGACCATCGACCGCCACGATCAGCCCGGAGGGCCGCAGCGGTCGCCGCGCGATACAGCGCGCCCGAGTCGATGTGGCGAAAGCCCAACCGCTCGGCCACCCAGTGCGCGGTGGATGACTTGCCCGACGCGGCTGGCCCATCGATCGCGACCACCGCGGGGTCGCCGGGGGCACGGACGCGCGGCGAGAATGGCGGAGTGCTCACGTTCCGCGCGTCACGCGATCGACGTCTTCCCAGAACCGCGGGTACGACACCGCGACACAGTCCGGCGCATCGATCCGAATATCGTTGCCGGGAAGCTGGGCGAGCACTCCGAACGCCATCGCCACGCGGTGATCGCCGTGAGTGCGAACGGTGCCGCGCAGACGACGTTCGCTTCCGCGCACGACGAATCCGTCGCTCGTCTCCTCCGCGTCAACGCCGACGGCCCGCAGGTTCCCCACGAGGCTGGCGATGCGATCGCTCTCCTTCACGCGAAGCTCCTGCGCACCGCGGACGACCGTCTCGCCCTCAGCGCGGGCGCCGAGGCATCCGACCATCACCAGCTCGTCGATCATCGCGGGGACCTCGGTCCCTTCGATGATGGTGCCCCGCAGCGATGAGGGACGCGCGCGAACTGCGCCTACCGGTTCGCCGGCCATTTCCTGCTGCGTGCTCCAGTCGACATCTCCGCCCATGCGTCGCGCGACGTGCAGGAACCCGGTGCGACGGTCGTTCAGGGCGATCCCGCGCAGGAGAAGCTCGCCGTCTGACGCGAGAAGAGCGAGGGCAACGAGGAACGCGGCAGAGGATGGATCACCTGGCACCTCGAAATCGAGCGGCCCAATCCGCTGGGCCGGCTCGAGCACCGCAACATTGCCGTGCGACTGAACGCGCGCCCCGAGCGCTCGCAGAAGACGCTCGGTGTGATCGCGTGAGGGTGCTGGCTCACGCACCTCCGCTCGCACTCCCGCGACGAGCGCGGCCAGCAGGATTGCGCTCTTCGCTTGCGCACTCGCAGTCGATGTGTCCCACACGATCGGCTCGAGGTCGCGGCCCCGAACGGTCATCGGCAACCCGTCGCCACGCTCGAGATCGATCGTTGCGCCCATGGCCTCGAGGGGCTCCTTGATCCGCTTCATCGGTCGCCGCGAGAGGCTGGCATCTCCAATGAAGCGCGCCGCGAAAGGATGCCCCGCGATGACGCCAGCGATCAGTCGCGCGGTCGTTCCGCTGTTGCCACAATCGAGATCGCGAGCGGGAGCGCGAAGTCCGCGTCGCCCCCGGCCCTCGATCTGCGTGACGCCGTTCGACGTTTCAATGACGGTGCCCGCGCTTTGAAGCGCGCCGGCCGTCGACGCCACATCATGCGACTTCAGCAGTCCGCGGATGTGCGAGCGCCCCTCGGCCAGCGCGCCGAGGATGAGCGCGCGGTGAGAGAGAGATTTGTCGCCCGGGACCTCGACCGTGCCGGCGACCCTCACGACGGATCCTCGCCGGCGAGCCGCCACGTGCGCGCGCGCTCCCACACGCGCGCGACCGCCGCCGCGTCACGACGCTCCAGTGCCTCGGCCAACTGCGCCAGGGCCCTCGACAACTTGCGTGCGGCCGTCGCGGTATCGCTCGGCGCCCGCTCGAGCAGGGCCCTCCACATCTCTGGGTCGCTCGCCGCAAGACGCGTCATCGCGCGAGCGCCGGGGCCGAGCTCATCCTGCCGGACTCCGTGATCCGCGAGAGAAGCGCCGAGCGCCGTCGCGGCAAGCTGCGGCAGGTGGCTCATCCAGCTCATGAGCTCATCGTGTAACGCAGGATCGCCCCACACGATCCGCGCGCAGCCGGCGGTGCGCCACAGAGACTCGATGCGAGCGCGCTCCAGCGGGCGCGCGCGATCATCGGCACGAACCGTCGCGTCACGAAACATGTCCTCTCGTGAGGCGGCGAACCCCGAGCGTTCGGAGCCGGCGATGGGGTGCGTGGCGAGGATGCGAGAAAACTCCTCGTCGGAGAGCAGGAGCGCGTCACGCCGTTGCAGGCTGGCCGTGTGGAGCAGGAGCGCGTCGTCGCGTACGCACGGGCGAAGCTCGCGCAAGACTGGCGGGATCTGATCGAGGGGGACGGCGATGACGACGATCGTCGCGGCGTGCATCGCGCGCGTCCACTCCCGCTCGTCGCCGTCGTGAACGTCGATGCCGGCCTCGCGAGCCGCGTCGACGTCCTGCCGGTCACGCGACCACGCGATCACGGGAACGCGCCCGCGAAGCGAGAGGGCGAGCGACGCGCCGATGGCGCCGAGGCCGACGATCCCGACCAGCGCCTCCTCCGGCTGTGACATGGCTGAAAGCTAGACGCTCGCGGTTCCCGGGGTGAGGGGACCACGTCGCCTTCGCCCTCTGCCGCCTTCGGTGGCGCACAGTGCCATAACCGCTTGTCAGCACTTGCTTTCGATCATTGCAGAAACGGAAGGAAAACCGTTGACAGGTGGCTCGGCAATGGCTAGTTTGGAGGCACCCGAACAAGTACCGAAATGGCCATTTCGGATGGCATCGACACTCTCGCTCAGGAGGCGCGCACTCGACGACTCATGCGGATTCGCGAACTCGATCCCCAGAAGCGATGCGGGAGCGGAACGACGGTGAGGCAACTGTACCTGGTCGACCGTTTGCCGCCGGATCCGGGGGTCCAGCACCTGGTGTTCTTCGACCGGCATGGATGGTACTGCGTTCATGGCCGGGACTGTCCCGCCGTACAGGCCGCGCAGAAGTGCGACAGGAACAACGGACGGACGGCGAAATCACGGACTATTACTCGATCGGGTGGATGAGAGATGATCGCACGACATGAAACGCAGACGGAGCCCATGGATGTATGGCGCCGCCTTTCGGCGCCGGTCGATCCCCAGGCCATTGCCTGGCGGCAGGATGGGCGGCCGATCACGCGGGACGGGAAGTACTTTGCGCGATTCGTCGCGTACATCGAAGCCAACACCGTTCGCGAGCGCCTCGATGCGGTGGTGCCTGGCGAGTGGAACCTGACGCTGGAACTGTTGCCGAGCGTGAGTGCGGCCGATGACCTCATCGACGCTGCGCCCTTCGCGTTCAAGGCGCGCCTCCAGATCCTCGGCGTCGTTCGGGAGGACGTCGGCACGGGGAAGGATTACAAGCAGGCGTCGACCGATGCGTTCAAGCGCGCGGCGGTGCGCTTTGGGATCGGGAACGAGCTGTATTCGTTCGAGCAGAACTGGGTGCCGATGGATGGCGACGGAAAGTTCGCGAAACCGCTGGAAGATCCGCGAGCGGTGTACGAGCGTCGCCAGTCACGGCCGGCGGATCGCGCCCCGAGCAACGACGACGCCGCCCCATCGACGCTGCCATTCACGCGCGGACTGATCGCGAGCGACGTGCCTCCCTGCCCCAAGTGCGGCAGGCGCATGTGGGACAACCGAATTGGCAAGCGCAATCCGAAGGCGCCCGACTTCAAGTGCCGAGATCGCGGATGCGACGGTGTGATTTGGCCGCCGCGGAGTTCGACGCCGGCACAAGCGGCTGAAGGAACCGGAGAGGAAGTCGCGCAGGTCGCGGCGCCCGCGACCACCGAGCAGATCCCGTTCTGACGTACGCGTTAAGGAAATCGCCGCTCCGCGCTATGCGCGGAGCGGCGATCTGCGTTTCAACCCGGGGTCGGACGCTGTCAGTCCGCCGCGCCATCCCGCTCGACTGGCGCGACCAGCGCGGTCCCCCGAAATACGTCGACGACGACCACCGAGTCCCACCGGTCCGGCGCGATCGCGCCAATGGCGGGTCTCGCGGCGAGCTCGAGCGTGCGGGCACCGCGACGAATGAGGACGCGTCCGGCGGCGCGCCTCGAAGCTGCGGCGACGAAGGTGCCGGTCATGCCGACGATACCGTCGTCGTCCACCATGAGGTCATCGGAAACCGTCGCGCCACGCTCCGCCATGCGCGCCGTGAGGAGCGCGGCGAGCGCCGCGGCTCCCATTCCCGCGAACGTCGCGACGCGTGCCGCCCACCGATCCGAGGCCGGAAGCGCGAGCGCCATAGCCATCCCAACGCCGCCGAACGTCACCAGGCACGCACTCGCCGCTCGAGTGACGGCGAGCGGTGACAGCGTCGCGACGAGCGCATCACGCGCGCGCGCCTCTCCCTCGAGACGAAGCGCGAGGAGAAGCAATCCGACGCCGAGCAGGAGTGACAGAACGGAGAGGGTGGTCATGCGGGCGGTTCAGTCTGCACCGCTCGGGCGATTCGCGCAATCGTGAGTGCGACGCAGTCCTCGTCAAATCGCGACGCTACCTGGCGCTGCCGCCGCGACCGGCGCGAGCCGCCACCGCACGGTGGCGCGGGCGACGACATCGCCATCGGAGTCGCGGATCTCCGGATATAACTCCACTTCGACCGGCGCATAGACCCGGGGCACCTCGCAGCGGCATTCGGCGACGAGCTCGCCGCGCGCTTTCTTCACGAAGTCGATCGACAGCCGGACAGGAATCCCGCGCACGTCATCCGGGAGCGCGACGATCATCGCCACGCCGCTCGTCACCTCCGCGAGGTTGGCAAGCGCGATCGCGTGAACCGACCGGAGATGATTGCGGACCGCGCGGCGGTCCCGCATCGCAATGCGCGCCAGTCCCGGCTGCACCTCGAGGAAGCGCGGGCGAATCGTGCCGGTGTACGGGACCATGCGCGAGAGCATGCGACCGAAGAGCCAGCGACCTCCCGGAATCGGAGAGAGGCGCCGCCACGCATCGCGCAGTGCGCGACCTGGGGACGAACCGTTCGACGACATTCACAATCTCCGTTGATTATTGCGCAATACTTGACCCGCCACCCGCGATGCGTAGCGTTACCTCAGTCTCCACCGTCCCGCAGTCGTGCCGCCGGCTCATCTCGAGCCCCTACCCGCAAGCGAGGCACATGCGTATGCACGTTCCGACCCTTCGTCGTTGCAGCACACCACTGCTCTGGGCACTCGTGTTCGGCCTCGCGGCCGCACCCGTGTTCGCGCAGGGCGTTACCACCGCAGCCGTCAACGGCCTCGTTACCAGTGAAGACGGCTCACCACTTCCCGGCGCGACGGTGAGTGCCGTCCACGTCCCGAGTGCGACGCAATATCGCGCGGTCGTGCGCTCAGGGGGAGCATACACGATTCCGAACATGCGCGTCGGTGGGCCGTATCGCCTGAGCGTCGCAATGATCGGGTTCCGTCCGCAGACTCAGGACGATGTGTTCTTGAATCTCGGCCAGAGTCATCGCGCCGACTTCCGTCTCGCGCCGCAGGCCGTCCAGCTCCAGACGTTCGAGGTCATTGCTGAGCAGGACGCCGTGCTCAACGCGGGCCGGACCGGGGCGGCGACGTTCATCGACCAGGAGAAGGTCGCGTTGCTCCCGTCAGTCAAGCGGAGCACGCGCGATCTCACGCGGACCGATCCGCGGAGCGACGGCAACATGGCCTTCGGAGGTCGCAACTGGCTGTACAACAATATCTCCGTCGACGGGTCGTACTTCGGAAATGCGTTCGGGCTCGATGACCCTGCCCCGGGCGGGCAGACAAACGCCGAGCCACTCCCGTTCGACGCCGTAGAGCAAGTGCAGGTGTCGATTGCACCGTTCGATGTTCGTCAGGGAGGCTTCACCGGCGCGAACATCAACGTCGTCACCAAGAGCGGCACGAACGAGTTCCAGGGATCTGCCTACTCGTTCCTGCGCAACGACGCGTTTCAGGGAAACACGGTTCGCGGCTCCGACGTCCTGGCCAATCCCGACTTGACGTTCCTTCAATCGGGCGCGGCGTTCAGCGGCCCCATCGTGCGAGACCAGCTCTTCTTCTTCGCCAACGCGGAGCTCGAGCGCACGGATGATCCCGGCACGAACTTCCTGGCGCGCCGGGGCCCGGCGGGCTTCGGCTTTTCGCGCGTCGAGGCCCAGATCATGGATGCGATCCGGACTCGAATGATCGAAGAGTACAATTACGATCCGGGCGCGTACGAGGGGTTCGTGCACGAGACGAACAACGACAAGCTGCTCCTCAAGCTCGACTGGAACGTCTCGGCCGACCATAACGCGACGTTGCGGTACAACTACCTCGATGCGAAGCGGGATCTTCCTCCGCACCCTTTCGTGCTCAGCGCCAACAATACCGGCCGCGGACCTAACGAGAGCAGTATTCCCTTCCAGAAGGCCGGCTACGCGATCAACAACAACCTTCATTCGGTGGCGTTCGAGCTCAACAGCCGCTGGTCGGGGTTCGCCAATCGCTTCTTCGCGAGCTACAACCGCCTGCGCGACTTTCGAGAGCCGTTCAGTGATCCGTTCCCCACGATCGAGATCGCCGAGGGCGGCGTGACCTACACCACGGTCGGCCACGAGCCGTTCTCGATTCACAACATTCTCGACTCGGACATCATCCAGCTCACGAACAACTTCAGCATCTTCCGCGGCCGTCACGCCTTTACCATCGGCGCGAACTTCGAGTCGTTCGACTTTTTCAACTCGTTCAACATCTTCCGCCACGGGGTCTTCTTCCTCGACGCCGGCATCCCTGTTGGCAGCACGTACCAGTCGCTCGATGATTTCTTCGATGCGACGGACCCGAGCAATCCGGATCAAAAGGACTTCCGCGCCATGATCGGCTCGGGGCCCTTCAAGGGCGAGAACGCGCACGCGGCGCAGTTCGGCGTCTACGTCCAGGACGAATTCGTCCTCACCGAGCGATTCAATCTCCTCTATGGTCTCCGGGTCGACATCCCGATGTACCTGACCGACGCGGTCGACAATCCCTATTCGCGCGGCCTGGACGCGCTCGATGAGAACGGGCAGCCGGAGATCGTCGACCAGAGCCGCTTACCCGACGCGACGCCGATGCTCTCTCCGCGCATCGGATTCAACTGGAACGCCGTCGGCGATCGGGCGACCCAGCTGCGCGGCGGGACGGGGGTCTTCACCGGGCGCATTCCGTTCGTCTGGTTCGGGAACGTCCTCTCGAACCCGGGCGCAAACCCGAACCTGTACCCGGCGCCGGGAGCGCCGCAGATCCCGACATCCGACGACGCCATTCTTCAGCAGTCGTTCGATGTCAACGCGGTCGTCGAAGACTTCAAGTGGCCGCAGGTCTGGACCACGGACCTCGCGATCGATCAGCAGCTCCCCTGGGAGTTGCTCGGCACGCTCGAGGTGATGTACGCGAAGGACCTGAACGCCGTGTTCATGCGCAATGCGGACCTGGTCGCGCCCCTTCGCACGTTACCCGACGGCCGACCGTACTACGGTGGCTTCGGAGCCAACGAGCTGAATCCGGATTTCGGCGCGGGTATCTACGTGCTCGACAACACGGACGAGGGACACTCCCTCAACATCTCGGCACAGTTGCGCAAGACGTTCGGATCGAGCGTGCGTGGGAGCATCGGCTACAACTTCAGTGACGCAAAGAACAACCTGAAGTCGACCGAGATCGCGAGCGTCCTCTGGCAGAACCAGCCGGTGAAGGGCAATCCGAACCGGCCGGAGCTCAGCTTCTCGGAGTTCGGCCAGCGGCATCGCATCGTCGGTGAAGCGACGTACGGCAAGACGTGGTCGGAGCGCTTCCGTACACAGGTCGGGCTGTTCTTTGAGGTGGCGGAGGGGAACCGCTTCGCCGGCGCCGGCGGGAATCGCTACTCCTTCATTTATGCTGGCGACGTCAACGGCGACGGGTACGGTGGGAACGACCTCATCTACATCCCGCGCGATCAGAGCGAGATCAACTTCGCCCCCGACACGCTCCCCTCGGGAGCGATCGTATCGGTTCAGGAGCAGTGGACCCGGTTCAACGCCTTCATCCAGCAGGATGAGTATCTGAGCGAGCATCGCGGAGAGATCGCCGAGCGGTTTGGTGGCGTGAACCCGTGGTACAGCAACATCGATCTCCGTGTGTTGCAGGACATCGCGGTGCGCGCGGGGGGTCGCCGCCATGCGCTCCAGGTGAGCCTCGATCTCCTCAACGTCGGGAACCTGCTCAACTCGGATTGGGGAGTCCGGAAGGTCGCGAGTGCGGCGGCGACGTCTCCGCTCACGCTCGTTGGCTTCGATGCCGGCGGTGCTCCGGTGTTCAACTTCACCGGGCCGTCGGAGACGTTCGTCGATGATCCGGGGCTGTTCTCGAGGTGGAGAGCGCAGCTCGGGGTTCGGTATTTGTTCAATCAGTAAATAGGGCGTAGAAAGGGGTCGACGCGTCGCAGGGCACGAGGGTGGGGGTAGAGGGAAGCGGACCCTCTCTTTCCACCCTCGATTCATTCCACCCCTTCTACGCCTCCGGATTCCGTTCGCGTTGCCATCCCGTTCTTCCAGCAGTCCTCCGAGTGGTGCGAGGCGGAATGACCGACCCCGCGGTCATGCTGTCCCCTCCACCGCACGCCGTACTTGCTGCGAAGGAGCACCCCATGCGGACGAGATTCGCCCCTCTCACGCTCATGCTGATGAGCGCCGCGTGCCACTCGCGCGCGATCCCGACGCTCGACATGAGCGTTCCCTGTCTCGAAGCAGAGGCCGGAAAGGCCGGCCAGAACGCCTGTCGCGATGCGATCGCGAACAACCCTGGCGAGCCCAGACTTCACACGCGTCTCGCCGCCTCGCACGTCGCACTCGGTCACGACGCAGAGGCGCTCGCCGAGCTCGAGCACGCCATTCGTCTCGATCCCCGGAGCTTCGAGGCGCACTACGGCGCCGGCATCGTCCTCGCGCGGATGGACCGGACGGCGGATGCGCTGGAGCACTTCCGTCACGCGCGCGACATCGACCCCTCTGATCCGTCGGTCACGTGGCACATCGCATTTTCGCTCCGCACGCTCGGACAGCGAGAAGCGGCATTCGAGGAGTTCCGCGCGCTGGTGAAGCGCGAGCGGGACAACGCGTCGGCGTGGAGCTGGATGGCGATCTGCGCAGCCGAGCTCGGACGCCACGCGGACGCGGTATCGTACTGGCAGCGCACGCTGGAGCTCAACGTTCGCCACTTCGATCTCGTGAAGGAGGCGGAGAAAGCGATGTTCGAGGAAAGCCTGCGCATCGCCGGCCCGCAACCTCCGGCGCAGCTGGAGATGGACGCGGCGTCGACCGCACGGCCCTAACGGCACGACCGGTTGAATGCATAACGAGGGCGGCGCTCCAAAGCGCCGCCCTCGTTCGCATCATGTGCCCGGGGCCGGACTCGAACCGACATGGGGTTGCCCCCAGGGGATTTTAAGTCCCCCGCGTCTACCGGTTTCGCCACCCGGGCGATCGGAGACGCAACGAGGAACGAGACGTGGGAGTGAGGCTGGTTTCCTCACCGCTCGTTCCTCATTCCTCGTGGCGATTCCGAGAGCGGGAAACGGGACTCGAACCCGCGACCCCAACCTTGGCAAGGTTGTGCTCTACCAACTGAGCTATTCCCGCGTGCCCTTCCAAATTAGCGCGTTCCGGGCGCGTTGTGGAGTGCCGCGTTCCCTCAGGCTACGGACGGACGCCGAGCGCGTGAACGACGTACCACACACACCAGGCGACGAGGCCAGAGAGGGCCGCGTCACCACCGTTCGCGACCGCGCGCCCATTCGCGTCCACGAGCTCCGCGGCGAGTCCGTGGTCGAGCGGTGCACGACGCAGCCACCGTAGCACCTCGCCCGCGTCCGGCCCCATGAGCCGCGCGCACTGGTGCGCGAGATACTCCGGCGTCGAGGCGACGCCGCGCACCGTGCGCCGATACATGGAGTCGTCGCGCGGCACCGCATCGTAGAGCGGAAGCCAGTACGCGGACGCGATGGGATCGTCTGTGTCGGCGGTATGGCCGTCGAGATCCACCGCGAGCGCGAGCGCCGGCTTTCCACCCTTGTCCGTCGCAAAATGGCGCATCAGCGCGGCGCGCACCGCGTCGGGCTCCTCGAGGCGGCTCGCCGTCTCCTCGTCGAGCGTCCGCCGCAGCACATCCAGCATCTGCGCGACGACCGCGTTTCCGTGCAGTGTGTACGGGAGCGGCGCGGTCACCCCGGACGGAAGCACCTCGGTGGAGTAGAGCGGGACCTCGGCGTCCCGCCGGGCCGCGAGGTCCTCGGAGGACACGTACAGCGTTTCCGCGAGGATCGGCTCTTCGACGATCTGGTCGTCATTCGTCTCACGAATGTATCGATCGGTCGCGAGCGCGTACGACGCGAGACCTTCGAGCGTGAAGCCGGGCTCGAACATGGTGCCGTCGAAATAGTGGAGGCCGCCGCCCGGTACGTAGCCCAGCACTTCGCACGCGCGCAACAGGAGCTCTCGCGCCAGCGGGGGGTCCGCGAGCTGCACGGCCGGCAGCGTCCACGAGAGCGCTTCCCAGTCGCGCACCGTGACACCGAGTCCATGCCACGGTGCGCGCGTGCGAACGAGATAGAGATGCCCGTCGTCGATCGCGCGCCCAACCGCGTAGAAATACGCGAAGAGCAGATTCTGGTTGATCAGCCGGTCGGCCGCCTCATGCCCGACCGTTTGCTCGAGCGCCCGAAGCGCATCGCGTGTCGCCGCCAGCAGCTCACTCCATCCGCGCCGCTGCATCACGGCGACCGTCGCTTGCGCACCGTCTCGCTCCGGACCGGCCGCCAGATACACGGCTGCATGCGCGCGACCACCCGGTGGAACGGTGATCTCCTGTCGTATCGTGTAGCTGGTGTCTCGTGTCTCGACGTGCGCCGCTCCCTGAGCCGCGATCGCCACCGCGGCCAGTCCCGGCAGCGCCGCGCCCTCGAGGAGCACGACCCCTGCCGCACTCGACACCCGATGCGCATCGTCCGCCGCTCGCGGCGAGCGCACGCGCAGCTGGCGGTGGCCGAGCGTTCCTGCGAAGACGACCTCGATGCGTGCATCCGCGGTGCCGCGGTTGTCGATGGCGAGCGCGTACACGGCGCCAGCGATGTCCGCGTCTCGCCCGTGCGGCGCGAACAGCGTACCTCGTACGAGCAGGGAATCGACGCTCGTCGTGAACGTGGGGATCCACTCCATCGCGCGCTCCCACGCGAGACCGCTGGCGCCGAACGCCTTCGCGACGCCGCCGATCCGGATCTCAGGCCGCAAGAGCGGCGGGCCTTCACCGCGTAGAAATGATGGCGAGCCCGCAAGCTCGACTGCGCTGCGCGCACCGCGGTGCAGCACGCCGAGCGCGCGCAGCGACCCGTCGCTCGGATCGATGCACGGCAGCGCGAGCCAGTGATTACCCGTCAGCTGCCAGGCAACGTCGGGCGCGGGAAGGTGTGACACGTGGTGTGCTCGGTTGACAACGGAGTGCGAAGGATGGTAGCCTCCCCGGCGTTACGTCAACGGCGGCTCGCGCTGTTTCATCTTGTGTGGTAACGACTTACCCTTTGCTTCACACGTGACCGCCGTTTCTCGCCCCCTGCGCGTCGCCCTGCTCGCGGCGCTCGCCTCGCCCGCCGCGCTCGCGCAGGGCATCCACGCGTTCGGCGATGATGCGCTCGTGCTCTCGCGCGGCGTCGCGCGACTGGGCTTCGCCCCGACGTGGACGACGTTCAATCAGCGCTACACGATCGACGGCCAGGCCGAGCCGTTCGGCATCGACTTCGTACGCGAGACGCTCGGCGTGGCGGAGTTCCCCGTGCTCTCGCCGGTCGCGGACCAGCTCCGCGCGCTCAGCGGCCTGTCCAACGTGCGTCTCTCGTTCGGCCAGACGCGCGCAGACGTCGATGCCAGTATCCTGACTGTGCCCTTCTCCGCCGAGCTCGGCATCGGCGGCCGCTTGTCGTTAGGTGTGGTCGTGCCGATCGTCCGTACGCGCACTCAGGTCCTCATCAGCCCGAACTCCTCGGTGACCGGCGGGAATGTCGGCATCAACCCGGCGCTCGAGAGCGAAGACGCGCGGAGGCGGAACGACGCGCTGATTTCGCAGTTCGAGCAGGCCGCGGGGACGCTCCGCGGCCTCATTGTCGCGTGCGGGGACCCGTCGAACACCGATCCGCGCTGTCCGCAGGCGCGTACACCCGAGGCCGCCGAGCTCGCCGACGCGGCCGAGGCGTTCGCCGGGGGCATCGCCGACGTGTACGACGAGACGCAAGGTCTTTTCGTGCCCGTCAGCAACAGCGCGCTCGACGAAGCGATTCGCGCTCGCGTCGCGGGATTCGTCGAGTCGTTCGCCGATTTCGACATTGCCGACATCACGGTGGCGGGCCCGATGGCCGCGTCCATCCTGGGGTCCGCCGATGTGCGACGTCTTCTGACGGACCCTGCGTTCGGAATCCAATCGGAGCCGCTCGGCACGCGGACTTCGACCTCGCTCGGGGACATCGAGATCGGCGCGAAGCTCCAGCTCGTCAACACCGTTCGGAGCGACACCGTGCGTGGCAGCGGGCTGCGCGGCGCCATCGGCGCCACGTTTCGCCTTGGCACGGGCTCAGCCGATGATCCCGATGATTTCGGCGACGTACCCAGCGGTGACGGCCAGAACGACATCGAGGCGCGCACACACTGGGACATCTTTCTCGGCTCACGCCTCGGTCTCGGGCTCGCCGCGCGCTACGTGCTGCAACTCCCTGATCGCGAGATTGCACGCATCGCCGACCCGCACCAGCTCTTTCCGGCGTTCTGGCGGCGTCAGGAGGTGGAGCGCGACCTCGGAGACATCGTGGACGTCGAGGTGACTCCGCGCATCGCGCTCGGCGATTTCTTTTCGTTCATGGCCCAGTACCGGGTGCGTCGCAAGGCGGAGGACCGGCACACCGGACGATTCGACGTGACGAACGATCTCGGTGATCCGGTGACGCTCGACGCGTCGATTCTCGACCGGGAGACCGAGCAGCAGGAGGACCGCGTGTCCATCGGACTAGGCTTCTCTACCCTCGCCTCCGTCGCGCGCGGACGCTCGCGAATCCCCCTCGAGGTCTTCTTCCAGTACGGTCAGTCGATACGCGGGAGCGGAGGGAGGACGCCGAAAGTGAACGTGGGCGTCATGCACGTGCGGGTGTACTGGGACTAAGGGTGCTCAGGGTTGTCAGGGTGCTCAGGGTGCTCAGGGTGACGGCGAGGCTTTCGCCCTGACGCTTTACCGCCGCGCGCACCCTGAGCACCCTGAGCACCCTGAGCACCCTGAGCACCCTGAGCACCTCGAGCACCCGCCGCTTCCAACAGCTCTCGCGCGTGCGCGCGTGAAACGTCGCTCTCGGCGTCGCCGCCGAGCATCCGCGCGGTCTCCCGCACGCGGTCGTCGGCTTCGACTACGCGGACGTCGGCTGCGGTGACGCCACCCCGCGCGCCTTTCGTCACGACGATGTGGTGATGCGCGCGCGCCGCGATTTGCGGCAGGTGCGTGATCGCGAACACCTGATGGTGCCGAGCCACTCTACGCAACGTATCGCCCACCTGGAGCCCCACGCGCCCGCCGATTCCGGCGTCGACCTCGTCGAACACCAGCGTCGGAACGTGGTCGAGTCGCGCGATAATCGTCTTGAGCGCAAGCATCACGCGCGACAGCTCGCCACCCGAGGCGACGCGCGCGAGCGGGCGAGCATCGTGGCCGACGTTGAGCGTGACGCGATACTCGACGTCTTCCGCTCCGGTGGCCTGGATATCCTCGCGCCGTCGCAACGCCACGGTGAATCGCCCCTCCGGCATTCCGAGCTCCGGGAGCACTTCGTCCACGGCGCGCGACAGCCTCTCTGCCGCCGCGACGCGCAGCTTCGTCAGACGCGCCGCGTCGGTGACGAGTCGCTTGCGCGCATCATCCCGCCGTGTCTCCAGCGCGCGCAGATCGAGCCCTGCCCCATCGACCAGGCTCAGCTCGTCGCGCGCCTCACGAGCGACCCGCAGGACATCCGCGATCGTTGGGCCGTATTTCTTCGTCAGGCGAAAGAGCAGATCGCGGCGACGCTGCACTTCGCCCAGGCGCGCCGGGTCGAGATCGATCGACTCCTCGTACGCCGACACTTCGCGCGCGAGCTCCTCGAGGGAATAGAAGGCGCCGTCGACCAGCTCCTGAAGCCGCGTGACCGATGGGTCGAGCTTCTGCACATGAGCGATCGTGCGCTGCACCTGAGCCAGCGCGTGGAGGATGGCGTCGTCATTTCCCTCCAGCGCGGCGGCGAGCCCCGCGGCCGACGAGCGCAGCTCATCCGCGTTCTCGAGGCGCCGCGCCTCCTCTTCGAGCGCGATTTCCTCGCCTTCGCGGAGCCGCGCCTCGTCGATCTCACGAGCGACGTGGCGCAGGTAATCCTCGCGGCGCTCCGCATCGGCGCGTCGGGTGGACAACGTCTCGATCTCGCGGGTGACGTCGGACAGCTCGCGGTGCGCGGCGGTGACCAATGCCACCTGATCGGTGGCGCCGCCGAACGCATCGAGAATGCGACGCTGAGACTCCTCATCGAGGAGCGTTTGCGCCTCATGCTGTCCGTGGAGATTGACGAGACCGCGGCTCACCTCGGCGAGTGCGGCCGCGGTGGTGGTCGTGTCGTTGATCCAGGCCCGAGTTCGGCCGGATGCTGCAACCTCCCTCCGCAGCACGACGCGGTTCTCCTCGAGCTCGATGCCTCGTTCGTCGAGCAAGTCTGCGATTTCATCGCGGCCGGTGGCGTCGAACACGCCCTCGACCATCGCGCGGTCGGCTCCCGTGCGAATGAGATCGGCGCTCGCGCGCTCACCGAGGAGCAGTCCCAGCGCCCCGACGATGATCGATTTGCCCGCGCCCGTCTCGCCGGTGAGCACGTTGAAACCGGGCGCGAGCGGCAGCGTCAGCGACTCGATGATGGCGAAGTTCCGAATGCGCAGCTCGGTGAGCACTACACGCCCTCGTCGCGCTCGCGCAGCCCGCCCCAGCCGAGCTTGCGGCGGAGCACGGAGAAGAAGGTGGTCTCGGAGAACCGCACGACGACGACCGACGCCTCGGCGCGGCGAACGACGAGGGAGTCGCCAGGCGCGAACATTGTGCCCACCTGTCCGTCGATGGTCACCAAAAGCTCCTCCGGACCATCCTCCGCGCGCACGATGATCTCGGAGTCGGCCGGTACGACGAGCGGACGAATCGCGAGAGTGTGCGGTGAGATCGGTGTCGTAATGATCAGGTACTGTGTCGGCAGCACCACCGGCCCGCCGGCGGACAGGTTGTACGCCGTCGATCCGGTAGGCGTCGAGATGATGACACCGTCGGCCGCGTAGACCCCGACATCCTCCCCATCGACGAGCACGCGTAGCTTCACCACGCGAGCAAATCCCCCCTTGTGCAGCACCACATCGTTGAGCGCCAGCCAACTGCGGCGCTCCTCGCCTCGAATCGTCTGCGCCTGCGCCTCGAGCTGCATGCGCACCTCGGCGAGGTAGTCACCCCGTGCGAACCGCTCGAGCGCGGTGTCGAGCTCGTCCTGGCCGCATGTCGTGAGGAAGCCGAGGCGTCCGAGATTCACACCGAGGATGGGCACTTCGCGTCCGCTGAGGATGCGAGCGCCTCGCAGCATCGTTCCGTCGCCGCCAAGCGTGATGAGCGCGTCGATGGTGCTGCCGTCCTCCATCACCTCACCGTGATCCACGATCTCCGCGATCTCGCGCTCGTAGGCGAGCGTGAGTCCCAGCTCCGGAGCGCGC
This sequence comes from Gemmatimonadaceae bacterium, assembly GCA_052389995.1. Taxonomy (GTDB): domain Bacteria; phylum Gemmatimonadota; class Gemmatimonadetes; order Gemmatimonadales; family Gemmatimonadaceae; genus JAICNG01. The sequence goes on from JBQTHJ010000018.1 coordinate 47,178, forward strand.
CGCGAAATGCGACTGAGGATGTCGGGGAGTCCCTCGTATCGCCGGTTGCCGACGACGCCGAGTCGTGTCACCCGGCGAGCGCCTCGCTCTCGAGCTGTGCGCGGACGCGGCGCGCGATACCGGCAGCGTCGAGCCCGACGGCGGCGAGCTGAGACCGACGTGGCGCCTGGTCGATGAAGCAGTCCGGCACCCCGTGCGTGCCGACGCGCACCGTGGGATCGAGCTCGTCGATGATGCGCGCCATCAACGCACCGAATCCGTTGACGACCGTTCCCTCCTCGACCACGAGAACCTGCTTGTGGTCGGCGATGACGGCGGCGAGCGTGAGCGCGTCGTACGGCTTGAGGAAGCGGCAGTTCACGACGGCCGCATCGATCCCGTCCGCCGCGAGCGCCGTGGCAGCGTCGAGCGATGGAAGAACCATCGTCCCGGTCGCGAGGATCGCGATATCGCCTCCCTTCCGCATGAGCTCCCACGTGCCGTACGGAGCCGGCTCGATCTCCGGCATTGGAGGAACGGCGTCCGGTGCCGCATCGCGCGGATATCGAATGCTGAAGGGTCCCGCGTGCGAGACGGCCGTGCGCAGAAGCGCAAGCATTTCGCGTCCATTCATCGGCGCGGTCACGGTCATCCCGGGAACGGCGAGCATGTACGCGATGTCGTACAGCCCCATGTGGGTCGGTCCGTCTTCGCCGACGACGCCGGCTCTGTCCATGCAGAACGTCACGGGGAGATGCTGAATCGCGACGTCGTGGATGATGTTGTCGTACGCCCGCTGGAGGAACGTCGAGTAGATGGTGACGACGGGTCGAATCCCCCGCGTCGCCAGTCCGGCGGCGAACGTGACCGCGTGCCCTTCCGCGATGCCGACGTCGAAGAACCGATCCGGGTGCGCGCGGTGGAACTGGTTCGTCCCCGTTCCCGTGGGCATCGCCGCCGTGATCGCCACGACATCCCGCCGCTCAGTCGCAAGCTCGGTGAGTCCCTTCCCGAAGACCACGGTGTACGCGGGATTGGCGGACGACTGCTGGCGCTGCTTTCCGGTAGCGGGATCGTGGCCTGGAGGGAGCGCGTGCCACTTCTCGTCGTGTGCGCCGGCGGGAAATCCCTTCCCCTTCTGCGTAATCACGTGGACGAGACGTGGCGTCTCGAGGTCGCGCACCGCCGACAGCGTATCGACGAGCGCATCGAGGTCGTGGCCGTCGATCGGACCGAAGTACCGGAAGCCGAGCTCTTCGAACAGCACGCCGGGCGTGAGGAACGTCTTGACCGACTCCTCCCACTTTCGCACGAGGCCGCCCACCGCTGCGAGCGGACCCGGGAGGTCATCGACGATGTTGCCAATGGCGCTCCGCAGCCGATTGTAGAGCGGATTGCGTTGCACGGAGCCGAGATAGCGTGAGATCGCGCCGACGTTAGGCGCGATCGACATCTCGTTGTCGTTGAGGACGACGAGAATGTCGCGGTCCGAGGCACCGGCATTGTTGAGCCCTTCGTACGACAGCCCGCAGGTGAGCGCGCCATCGCCGACGACGGCGACGACCTTGAACTTCTCCCCCTTGAGATCGCGCGCGGTCGCCATGCCGAGCGCTGCGGAGATGGCGGTCGCCGCGTGTCCGGCGCCGAACGTGTCGTATTCGCTCTCGGAGCGCTTGAGGAAGCCGGAGATCCCGCCCTCCTGCCGCAGCGTCTCCATGCGACCGCGCCGGCCGGTGAGCAGCTTGTGCGGGTAGCCCTGGTGCCCCACGTCCCACACCAGCTGGTCGCGCGGCGCGTCGAGCACGTGGTGGAGCGCGACGGCCAGCTCTACGACGCCAAGTCCGGCGCCGATGTGCCCGCCCGTTCGCGAGCACGTATCGATGAGCTCATCACGCACGTCCGCCGCGAGGGCGCGGAGCTCGTCGCGCGAGAGCGACTTCAGGTCAGCGGGCGATTCGAGCCGAGCGAGGATCGACATGAGTCCGAGAAACGGGATGCGGAAATCTAGCGACGACGCCGCCGTCTGCGGTGATCCGTGTGCTAACTCCGTCGAGAAACCGAAAAGCGCGCGAGGTGCTCGAGCTCCGGCGTCAACAGTCCGACGTCGCCGAGCGCGCGACAGGCGTCGTCAGCGAGCGCGCTCGCACGCGCGATGGCGCCGTCGACACCGAGCACGGCCGGGTACGTGACCTTGCCGAGCGCTGCGTCGCGGCCCGCGGTCTTCCCGAGCTGCTCCGAGGTCGCCGTCGCATCGAGCACGTCGTCCGCGATCTGAAAGGCAAGTCCAACCGACTCGCCATAACGATCGAGCGCCGCGGCCCGGGGTCCAGTCGCCCCCGCCGCGGTCGCTCCTGTACAGACCGACGCCGCGATCAGCGCCCCCGTTTTCGCCCGATGGATCCGCTCGAGATCGGCGAGCGTCAGCTGCTTGCCCTCTCCCTCGAGGTCGAGGAGCTGGCCTCCGACCATCCCACCCGCGCCCGACGCTCGCATGAGTCGACGAACGATGCTGCCGCATTCGTACAGGGGCAACCCGAGTGCTCGCGCACCTTCGAAGGCCGTACGCGCGGCGAAGGGAACCATCGTCACACCCGCGATCGTGGCCACTGTCACGCCGTAGACCCGATGGAGTGTCGGACGGCCGCGCCGCACGCTGTCGTCGTCCATGCATGGCAGGTCGTCGTGCACGAGCGAATACGCATGGACGATCTCCACCGACGCGGCAAGGAGACTCGCGTCGCCCGTTCCGCCCGCCGCTTGATAGACCGCGAGCACGAGCTGAGGTCGCAGCCGCTTGCCGCCGCCCAGCATGCTGTAGCGCACCGCGTCGGCGATCGGCGCGGGAATTCCATCGAGTCCTCGATCGCAGACGTCGTGCAGCGCTTCCTCGATCGTGCGCTGCGCGGCGGCGAGCGATGCGGGAACGTCGTCAGCCGCCAAGCGGATCGAGTCGAAACGTGCCATCCGCCTGCTCCAGCAGACGCTGCACCTGTCCCTCGGCTTTCGCGAGCCCATCTGAGGCGCTGCGCACACGCGCCACGCCTTCCTCGAACAGCTCGAGCGCACGGTCGAGTGGCAGGTCGCTGCGCTCGAGCTCGGTGACGATGGATTCGAGGCGGGTGATGTCGGATTCGAAGGTCATGGCTCAGGGTGCTCAGGGTGCTCAGGGTGCTCAGGGTGCTCAGGGTGCTCAGGGTGCTCAGGGTGCTCAGGGTGCTCAGGGTGCTCAGG
>JBQTHJ010000019.1:0-221600 GCA_052389995.1 Gemmatimonadaceae bacterium
AGCGTGCCTCGTCGCGCGGGGTCATCGGAACCGGCCGGTGCAGGTCGGGATCGAAGGCGAACTGGATGTGGCTGGCGCGCGTCACGCCTAACTGCTCGCGCATGTCGTCAAGGCCGAACGTTTTCGTCGTGAAGACCCAGTCGTACTGCGGCAGCGCGCCCGGTATGTACGGGCCGTGCGCGCGGAACGACACGTCGGGATAGTAGTTGTAGCAGCGAACGCCCTGGGCCTGTAGCGCACGGACTGCACCGCCCCGCACCCAGACGCCCTTGAACACAAGCAGCATCTCGGGCTCGAGGCGGCGAGCCTGAAGCTGAAGCTCTCGATTGTATTCGCGCACGGCGAGCGGCCGGAGTAGCTTGGCGGCCGCCTTCATGTGAAGCGCGCGATACTTGGAGGGGATGTATTCCCACTCCGGCAGGGCGTGCACGTCCCAGCCCGCGCGGCGAAGAGCTTTCATCCCGCCGTAGCCGTCACTGCCTAACCACTGGTCGCAGACGACAAGCGCGCGCCCTGTAGCCGGAGCGGTGCCCGATGTCTCTGGCCGCCGCGGCGCGGTGTTCACCGCGTCAGGCGAACTTGGCGCTGTCACCAGGGGGGACTCTGACCGCGCCCGTATTCGCCGCGCGATCGATGGTGTCGATGGTAGTACCTAACGGCATCAGGCGCGGTGGCGGAGTTCGGGGCGCCCGACCATGCCCTCCACGCGGGCCGGAGCACTGCGGCGCGAGAAGTGCAACGCCCAGCTCCCAACCAGAAATAGCATGTACATCGCGATCATCGTCACCACGACTTGCAGATCGGGCCCGAGACTTAGCGCGATCCACACCCAAAGCAGGTAGAAGCCGAAGGCGCTCCCAAAGGCATTTCGAGACCCGTCCCAGAAACGGGCGCGCGTCCAGAGAACCGCGATGATGAACCCGAAAATAGCGCAACCGGCAATAACGCCAACCCAACCGAAATTCAGATAGAGCTCCCCCGGGACAGTCATGTTCACGGAACTCGTGATGCGGCCATCGGAGGTGACATGGGCCTGGCCAATGCGCCGGGCGAACCACGCGCCCTTCGCAATCGTGGGCTTTTCCGGCCACAGGAAACGCGGCACGAAGGCGAAACCCAAGTATTCCAGGCTGGCCCCCTCAAGGAAGCCGTCGTCCTGTGCAACTCGCACCACTTGAGACAACTGATTGAACGTTGTGAGGCGACTGAGGACCGTTTGGCGCATGACAGGCGCCACGACCTCGCCACGCTCCACTCGCTCAGCCATGTCATATGCGGCTGTGATCCGCGATACTCCCCCCGACTGCGTCCGGGCCGCGCCAAAGGCGCCGAAATACACGACGAACAAGGGAGCGGCGATGTACACAGGCACAAGCTCCTTCCGCCTTAACACTCGGAGCGACCGCGCGCCGAAGAGCGCTCCGAGGGCCAAGGCACCGAACGGAGCGATGATGTCGGCCCGCAGAAACTGAAACAACGCGGCGTACATAGTGTCGCCAATCGCAAGAACCATTGCGAGTAGAAGTGCGCCGCGAACCTGACGCTCCGTTGCGGCTCGGGCGAGTACGAACACGATCAACTGCGGGAGCATCGCGACGACTGCCGTCACTGTCCCCAGCTGGGGCAGTTGAGCCATCAATCGCACCACGATCACGACCGCCGCGAGTATTCCGCCCCCGAGCACCAACGTGCGAGCCGGGATGTCACCGCGTAGCTCAGGCACCCATGAATACATGGTCCCCAGGACCGACGACCGTTGGGTGAGTCGAAACGCAACCACTGGGATTACGGTGCCAGCGAGCGCCAGCCACATGGCGAGGGACAGATGCTCAGGAACGGCGTAGAGAAAGTAAGTCCTCATACGCTCAGTCCCCGCCGTTGAAAGACCGAACGCGTTCGCGAAGCCGATTACGGCCGCCGAGAGTGAGTACACCGTAATGGCAGACAAGCCGCCACGATCAATCCGTCGCACATCGTCCAGGACGAATGCGAGTCCGATCAATCCAGACCCCGCCGCGATCAGCACTGGTGACTGAAGCGTCATCCCGGGAGCAACGACCGCAAGCGCCAACCACCAAACGAGTGGACGTACTCGGTGCGCAGTTCGCGCGAGCGGATTCAATGGAATGGCTACAGTGGGGCGATCAGGCACGAACACAAATAACGTCGTTACTCAGGCTTTCTCGCGAATCTGTGACCGCGGAGCCCCTGAAGAGATTGAAGCCAGGCGTCCCCAATGACGGGTCAGGAGGATCGATCAGCAGTCGGACTCCTTGGTCGTGAGGCTCGACCACCTCGATGAAGTGGACACGGATCACGCTGCTGAGTGCCCGCGCAAGGCGCGCACGTCCGCGCGGCGATGCGACGAAACGCGCGCAACGTCGGCCCCGCTTGCCGAACGTCTGTCTCGGGTGAGAGCTCGCCTAGAGGGGGCGCCACGTTACGCCTCCTCAAGGGTCCGCAGCAGCGGCGCCAACTGAACATCCATGCAGTACCATTGCCGCGCGGCCCGGAGGGCGAGGCTTCGGGTATCCGAGTCGCGACATCTCGCGAGCGCGGCGTCGATTCCTTTCGAAAGTGCACATGGCTCGAGCGACTCCGTTAGGACAGCAAGGCCGCGCTCCGCAATGCGCTCGGTGAAGGAGCTCTGGCTCGTCACGACGAGCAGGCCCGCGTGAACGTATTCGGCAATCTTGTTCGGGGCTGGCAACATTGTGTCGAGTTCTTCACCGCGGAGAAGGCTGATTCCAACACTCGCTGCACGCTGTAAAGCGATCATTTCGGCCCGGGCCAGGAGTGGGAGGAGGACGATCGACTCCGATCGTGCCGACGCCCGTGCCGTTGCGCGAACCATCCGCGAGTACGGTGTGTCGCCGACGTTTGTGACCACTAAGGCCGCGTCCGTGCGCCAATGCGCAACGCTGCTCACAAGCTCATTCACGCACCGCGTCGCGGTCACGCCGCCGGTGTGAATGACAATCCGTTTTTCGCGAAGCGTACCGGGCAGGAGTCGTGAAACCGCTGTGATATCCCCCTCCTGTTGACCAAGTGCGACCGAAGGGCTGTTCAGCACGGTCGCAGGGAGTTGCGAGAGTCGAGCCCTCCCAAGTAACCACGCGGCGCGCTCAGGCGACGGGGCACATACCAGACTCGCGGAAGGCAGACGGCGTAAGGCCCTCCAGTTTCGGAAGGTCGTCGCCGGGGCGCGACGTATTTCGTCCAGCGTCGCATCGTACATCTCGTAGTATAAAAAGACGACGGGCACTTGGAACGGGCGAACGCGCAACGCCTCCAGAAAGCCAAAAGGGCACGCTGCGATTATCGCACGTGGTCGATGCTGTGCCATCCATTTGTTGAGAGTGGTCCGGAACCGGGACCGCGCGCGCTGCCGAACCATTAGCCCTCCGCGCATCGACCCGCAGTCATGCACGGTCATGGATCCACTCAGGTCTGCCGAAGGTGCCGCAGGAGAGGAGAATGTGACGAGATGCACGGGCATACCCCTCGAGCCGAGTACTTCGCCAACTGCGTAGAGCGACGGGAGCAGATCCGGATGGACGAGCGATAATATCAAGACTGGCGGAGACTCGGTCGAGATCACGCGATACCCTGTGGAATCCGGTAAATGAGGCACGGGGTGCGGTGAATCTCCGTAGCGATTAAACGCAAGCGCTCTGATGCACGTTCGTTAAACGTGGTGCGGCGTCGGAAGCAGGTCCAGGTGCGGCATCGAGGGAAGGAGCACCGAAGACGCCTGCTGAATCGTGCTCGAGACCCTGCACTCAGTGGAGCCCGGTTGCGACCCGCAAGTGGTACCGACATCATCTTGGCATGCTCAAACAGTTGGCCCGTGTTGCATACGCGATGCTGCATCCGAAAGGCGTCGCCATACGCGTGAACGAAGAGACGATTCGCGTCTCTCCATACATCGCCCGGGGAGTCCAGCGGCGAGTAGATGCGCTGGCGCTCGAGCCCTGGCTTGCGATCGCCCGCAACGCGCAGTGCGTCATCGACGCTGGTGCGAACGTCGGCGTGTGGAGCGCACTGACCGCGCGGGTCTTGAGTGCGGGTGGAGTCGTGCACGCCTTCGAGCCTGCTCCAGTTGCGTACCGGTACCTGGCCGATACAGCACGCGTGGCCTACGGGCCCGGCCGTATCAAGGCGGTTCACGCGGCCATTGGCGATCGTGAAGGAATCGCCTACCTCAAGCTCGACAACGAGACGGCTCCGACCAATCGCCTGTCGGACTCTGGTGTCACCGTGCCCATGACGACGATCGATGCGTACTGCCGCGCGAACGGCATTGCGCCCAGCGCGATCAAAGTCGACGTCGAGGGCGCCGAGGTCGCGCTCCTCCGCGGCGCAGCCGAAACGCTGCGACGTCACCGCCCAGTCCTCGTGCTGGATTTGCATTGGCGCGACGGCACGACACCAAGCCTCATGAGCGAAGTGCTCGAGACGCTCGGCTACGTCGCGCACCGAATCGACGGCGGTTCGAAAATCACCGGACCGGACGCGCTGCTGCGCGTGAACTCCGCGATTCTGCGTCCGGCCTGATGCGAGTCGTCAGCCACCGCCGGCTCCCACGAACCGTTGCGAGGCTCCAGGAAAGGAGCGATTTCGCGAAGGACGGACGCCAGCTAAGACGCGCATGAGGCGATACGGCTGGTAGCGACGCCACGACTCCGGCGTACCGATCCATACACGTACCGATGCTGAACTCCGCTTCGGCGAAACGACGTGCGGGCGCACTACGCACGACGGGACCGATTGCGAGAGCGTCGCGCACCGCCGTTGTCGCAGCAGCGACGTCGCCGACCTCGTGAATCCATAGGCAATCGCGGGTCTCCGGCCACGCAGCATATTCCTCGAGCCCGCTCGAACTGCTCGCGACGACCGCACACCCGCGCGCCAATCCCTCCATTGCCGCGAGTGGCATTCCCTCGAAGTTCGACGGCAGCAGCAGCACGTCCGCAGCCGTGAGCATTCGGTCGACGGCAGAACTCGCGACCCAGCCGTGAAAATGCACGTTCGGCGTCACAGCAGCCGAAAGACCTGCCTGAATGAGCGGAATGTCGTCGCCATCACCGACGATATCGAGCTCGAACGAGACGCCAGCGTCGTTCAGCGCGCTCGCGATGCGTCCGAGGTCACTCACCCGCTTCTGCCGCTCATCGATTCGACCGAGCCAGATCAAACGCGCCCGAGCGCTCTTCTCGCGCGGGGCTTCGCGCTCGCGGAGCTCGGCGGGAACCGCGATACCGCACGGAATCGTCTCCATCACTGGCACGCCCGAACCGACGACGTCGCGAGCGCGCTGCGCGACGCGACGAGACACGGAGATCACCGCGGAGAGAGTCCTCTGGTGGCGCTCGGCGAGATCGTAGTACCAATGGTCGTCCGCATGCAGAACGCCGACGAATGGATTGCGCTGTGCAAGCGTGTCACCCGCGCCCCAGGCTGCCTCGTCATCGGAAACGATGATCGGCACGCCTGACGGTACGTGTGTGAGCGCGGCGGACGCGTACACGCTGGCCCGATACGAGGGCGTTCCCAATTCGAACTCAAAACCAACCGGCGGCTCAATGCGCGCCGGTTGACACTGCCTGGGCAGTGCGTCGAGCAATTCGCTCAGGGTTGGCCTGGAGCCGCCGCTCGGAAACGCGCTCCGTGGCCGCGGGACGACGAACCACGTTTCGTGGCCGCGGCGGCGCCACTCCGCTGCCGCCTCGACCATCCAGCGGGTCACGCCTCCGCGATGATACGGTTGGCAGATGAATGCGAGCTGCACTGGTACGGGCACGGACCTCAGGGCCGCTATTTTACTGCCTCGATGATGACCGCCATGCCGAAGCGGTTGCCTAACCGCTTGATGAGCCAGCGCGGCCACAACTTCCAGAGCAGCAGATAGGCCGGATTCCGGTTGTACTTCTCACCGGGGCGCATCAGCAGCAGATCGCCATGGCCGAGTTGAGTCCGCACTTGCACTCGTGAGAACTTCGAGAACAAGGCGTACGTCTCCCTCACGGTGTACGAGTGCGTGCCCGGGCTTTCGAGGTAGTGGTAGATCGCCCATCGCGGACCCTTCCACGGCCGGCCCTTCCCGAGGCAGTGCACGCCCCAGAGCATGAAGCCGACCCATGACATCGGATTGTAGATCAATCCGACGAACGTCCCCCCTGGATTCAACACGCGATGGGCTTCCGAGATCGCCCGCGCCGGATTCGGCGGGACATGGAGAACGCCGTTCGAGTACACGATGTCGAACGTGTTATCCTCGAAAGGCAGATTCTCCGCATCCGCCTGACGAACGTCCGCCGTCAATCCTTCGAGCTCGAGTCGTTCCCTCGTGAGGCTGACACCGCGCTCCGTGAGATCAATGCCCGTGGCGATCGCGCCATTGCGAACCCAGTTCGTAAAGTCGGTGCCGGCGCCGATGCCGATCTCCAGCAACTTCTTCCCGCGCCCCCGTTCGAACCGGGCGTACTGCGGGATGTACGGCTCCCACTCGTAGCGCTCCTTCTCGATTTGCCGAAAGAATCGCCGGCGCTCCTCGGCCTCGACGCCGCGCGTTCCGCACGGCTCCGCCTCCCAATACTGACGTATCTGTTCCTTCAGCCGATTCGGATCGGTTTCGACGATGTTGCTCATGTCACGGACGTATTCGAGTGTTGGGGTCTCAGCAGCGTTTTCAGGCGACCGCAGTCCAGTGCAAGGAGGTCGCCATTGCGTCGCCGGTGGAGCGCGTCAGAACGCCCTCATTGGGCGGGCGAGGCGTACCAAAAGTCCGCCTTGGCCATCCGGTCAGTGGGCCGCAACGCCTTCCAGTCGATTATGGAGAGAGTTCGCGTCAGGGACCTGCTCGGCGGGGGGAAGCTCGCGTTCGCGCATGCCCCTGGCGGCCGGATGAGCGTCACCCCAGATGGTGGCATCGCGGCAAGCTGTGCTGCCGATGCGCAATCCACGTCCGACGCCTGCTCCGGTGCTCGTCCACGCGTTGCGCTCGCATAGAGCAGGAGACCGCGACCATACTCACCGGAGAGACGAGGGTCGTCGACAGCCGCCGTCAGTTGGGACGATGAGCTCTCGCTAACGACTTGCGCCATGTCTGCGTCGAGGAGTCGCGAGGCGGTATAGTCGCGTCGTCCGTTGACGGTAAGCAGGACGCCATAGCCGAGAACGACGCCTGTGCCCACCACCGCGATTCCGCGCTGAATGCGGGATCCTGTCCAAAGCGTCGTGAGTGCCAGCGAAAAGGCAAGCGCGATCGCCGGCACATACGGCAAGGCGTAATTACCGGGGAAAGATGGCCACATCACGTAGATGACCGCGGCACAAAGAGGAAGCGTGGCCGCCAGAAGAAGAACGGCACGATATCGACGGACAACTTCCTTTGGACCGAACGCGGCAGCCGCAATCACCATCAGGAATAACGCGTTCGCCGGAAAGAGCGGCTCACGCGTTACAGGAAGCACGAGCGCAGCGAGCACGTTCTCGACGTTGGCAACGGAGATGTTCTCCGGCCCGAACCGCGCAGCGTACCCCGATGTCAGCTCGACCGTGCGGATCGCCAGGATTGGGATCGCATTCAGCAGCGTGATCGCAACGGCCGTGATAGAGACAAGCCACGAGGTGCGCCTGTCCACAACGGGCATGACGAAACGTCCATCCCCGCGGTGGCATAGTGCGAGCAGGAGCACGAACGGCACAGCTGACACCATCGGCTCCCGAACCCAGATCGCCAGAACGAGCGCCGCCGCAATCGCCACGGCCGGCCTCCACGGTCTGCTCGCCTCGTGGTAACTGATGGCGAAGAGCGCCGCGATGAGTACAAGGGCCGTCGCAACGTGCTCCATGGCCTGGGGCCAGAGCCATACGCTTCGAGCGGCATCGCTGACAACGAAGAACGCCGCGCCGGCCATGGCAGCAACGCGCCTTGCGCCCAGTGCGCGGAACAGGGCATACGCGGCGCCAACAACTCCGACGAGAATCGCGGCACGAACCAGCTGCCACCCAAGCGGCTGATCGCCGAACAGAGCCCAATTCACGCCGACGTACGCCATCGACAGGATATTGAGTCGTCCTTCCCTCGCATGCTCCTCAACGAGGGCTCGAAATCCGTGCGCGGCTGATTCTGAGGACGACAGAATGGCGAGCCAGCCGCCGAAGTCGACAATCGGGAACGGCACCGGCTTCCAGGGTTGCACGAGGATCCATCCAAGAAGCCCAATGAGGGTCGCCGCCCATAGCAGCTCGCCAGCGCGGCCGAGTCGAATGGCATACGAATGGAGCCGATCGCGACCGGTTGTCACCAGCGCGGCAGTCGTCAACCCGGATCCACGGCACCGACACCCGTGGTCCGCGCTTCCTCCGCCATTCCGGTAGTGTAGTCGACCACGAACGGTGGCCGCTGCTTCGTGGCCAGGTGGATGCGACCGATATACTCCCCGACGAGGCCGATCAGGACGAACTGCACGCCGAACAGGAAGGCCATGAAGCTGACGATGGACGCCCAGCCGGGCGGCACGCCCCCTTGCAGCCTAACGATCAGGGCGTAGAGCAGGTACCCGAACGACAATGCGGCAGTCGCGAAGCCGATCACCATCCCGACACGAAGCGGAAGGATCGAGAACGAGATGATGGCGGTCGCCGCCATGCGAAAGCGACGTTTGAAGGAATACGCGCTTCGCCCGCCCTGGCGCGGCGCTGCTCGGAATGGCACGGTAACGCTTGGGAAGCCGAGCCAGCTGACGACGCCGCGAATGAACACCTCGCCCTCGGTCATTCGCACGATGTAATCGACCACGCGTCGATCGAGGAGTCGAAACTCCCCGGCACCTGCGTTCATCGGGACGCCGCTCAATGCGGAGAACATTCGGTAGAACCAGCGCGACGTCACGCGCTGGACGCCGCCAGTGACCTCGGTATCCAGCCGTTGCGTATGGACGACCGGGATGCCTTCGCGCCAACGGCGCACGAGCTCCGGAATCAGCGTGGGCGGATGTTGTAGATCGGCATCCATCGTGACCACGGCAGCCCCCCGCGCGAACCGAAAACCGGCCACCAACGCGGCCTGCTGGCCAAATCGACGCGCCAGCCGTACGCCGCTCACACGCACGTCCTCCTTAGCCAGCTGCTCGATGACGCGCCAGGTGTCGTCCGTGCTGTCGTCAACGACCAGCAGCTCGAAGTCGAGGTTCTCGTCAGCGAGCGCGCCCTGGATGGCGTCGCGAAGGTTGCGGATGTTCTCGCCCTCGTTATGCGATGGCACGATGATGGAGATCAGGTGCCCCTCGCCGGCGTCACCCGTCGGCGTGACGGGGGTCGAGGGTCGCCGTCGCAACGCTGTCGGAGTGGATGCCGATGCGCGCACGATTCCCGTCACCGCTTCCCGGTGCCCGTGGGGCTTGACCGAGGAGCTGGGCGTGGCCCCGTGCTCATGACGCTGTAGCGTGTCTCGCAGGCTTCGCAAATTACGTCCGGCCCCTCGGATGGGCTGGCAGGAATCGGGAGGCGCTCTCCACACTGGCACATCCATCCGGCGACACGTGCCGGCATCCCGACGACGAGCGCATAGGCGGCTACATCGCCCGTGACGACCGCGCCTGCACCAACGAAGGAATACTCCCCGAGCGAGTGGCCGCACACGACTGTCGCATTCGCACCGATCGAGGCACCGCGGCCAACGAGCGTACGCTGGTACTCGTGCTTGCGCGACACATGGCTGCGTGGGTTCAGCACGTTCGTAAAAACCATCGACGGCCCCAGAAAGACGTCGTCCTCACACTCCACGCCTTCGTAGATGCTGACGTTGTTCTGCACCTTCACGTTGTTCCCGAGACGCGTGCCCGGCATGACCACGACGTTCTGACCAAGACTGCACCGCTCGCCGATCACCGCGCCACGATTCACGTGACAGAAGTGCCAGACGCGCGTTCCCCGTCCGATCACTGCGCCTTCGTCCACATAGCTGGACTCGTGAACGAAGTAGCCGCCCGGCATCTCCCGCATTTCGCTCACGCGGATCGTGTCTCGTGTGAGAAGGCGCGCAATGGAAGATGAATCTCCCGACCCGTCCGCGCGGATTCGTAGATACCGAGGATGAGCTCGAGCGACTTGCGGCCCTCACGCCCGTCCGTGCCCGCCGCGGCTTCGCCGCGCAAGACCCGCACGACGTTCTCGTAGTACGGCAGGTGCCCCGAGCCATACACCGAGAGCGGATCGGGCGCCACGCGAAGCGCCTCCGCCTCCCGGTCATCGTCATGATACTCGGCGAACTGCCACTCGACCACACGGTTGAGCGCCGTGCCACCGATCTGCACGGTTCCTCGCTCTCCCAGAATCGTGATCGATCCCTCGAGATTCCGCGGAAAGGTCAGCATCGTCGTCTCCATCACGCCTAACGCTCCGTTGCGGAATCGCAGGATCGCGGCCCCAGTGTCCTCCGTCTCGATCCGGCGCGCAAGCGTCGCGATCTTCGCCGACACCGATTCCACCGGCCCCATGAGCCACTGGATGAGATCGACGTAGTGGCTCGCCTGATTCATGAACGCGCCCCCATCGAACTCCCATGTCCCGCGCCAGGGCGCCATATCGTAGTACGACTGCGGGCGGTTCCAGAACACGCGAATGCTCGCCATGTAGACGCGCCCGAAGCGAGCGAGCTCCATCGCATGTTTGAGCAACTGAATACCGGGGTTGAGCCGATTCTGCTTCACGACGAAGAGGTGTACGCCGGCCTCGTCGCATGCCTTTACTAATTGATCGGCTTCCTCGAGCCGCGTGGCCATCGGCTTTTCGCAGATGACGTGGAGAATCCTTTGCGCCGCCATGATGCCGTGGCGCGGATGCAGCCCGCTCGGCGTACAGATGACCGCCGCGTCCGCCTCCGTCTCCGCCAGCATCGCGGCGTAGTTCGAGAAGGCGGGGACGCCATAGTTCTCCCCCGCTACGCGTGCGCGCTCCGGCACGTCGTCAGAAACGGCGACGAGCGTCAGTTCCGGGTGTGCCCCTATCGCCTCGAAGTGACGGTCGCTTATGCGGCCACACCCAACGACGACGAGTCGAATCGGCTCACCCTTCTTGGGCTTCGACTTCACGTAGAGGACCTCCGAGCAAAGTTAAGGCGCGTGCGGTCCAGGCTCATGCGAGATGTCGGCGTATTGCGACTGTTGCATCCCGTTTGTGCACCCGGGGATTATGTTCGCCACCGGCGTCTCACGGACTCGGCACTGCGAACCGCCTCCGCGATGCGCGCGCCCGCCCGCCCACCGCCGAACGTCGCGAGGACCGTTTCCGGAATGGCACGCTGTCCGTCGAAGCTCGCAGCGAGCGATGGCACGTCCTGGAGACGATCTCCGGCGAGCACGTTGAGACCCGCTTCGACACTCTCGGGCCATTCGGTCGTATCGCGCAGCGTGACACACGGCACGCCGTGAAAGAGCGCCTCCTTCTGCAATCCTCCCGAGTCAGTGAGCACGCCTCGCGCGCGGAGTATCAGCCCCTGCATCTCGAGGTACCCGACCGGCTCGACACGTCTCACGCCCATACCGAGAGGGCGCGAGCCCAACGCAACCGCGAGCCGCGGGTGGATAGGGAGTACTACCGGAGCCACCTGTCGGCCGACCGCATCCAACGTCTCGAGGATCGTGGACAGCCGCTGAGGATCATCGGTATTCGACGGACGGTGGATCGTCGCGACGAAATACTCGCCCGGCTGGATGCCGTCAGGCAGTGGTGTTCGCGAAGCAGGTTCGCGTGTCTCGATCGCGAGATCGAGCATCACGTCTCCGACGAGCAGCACACCCTCGGTAATGCCCTCCCGCCCCAGCTGGTCGACGCTCGTCTTCGTCGGGCAGAACAGCTGGTCGGCCAGATGATCGGTGACGACCCGATTCACTTCCTCGGGCATGTCGCGATCGAACGAGCGGAGCCCGGCTTCCACGTGATCGACCGCCACCTGGAGCTTCGAAGCGGCGATCGCACCGGCGAGCGTCGAGTTCGTGTCGCCGAAGACGAGCACGCGATCCGGACGCTCCGCCTCCACGACCCGCTCGATCTCAGAGATCATGCGACCAGTCTGCACGCCGTGCGTACCGGAGCCGACGCCGAGGTGAAAGGTGGGGGCGGATAGGCCCAGCTCGCGAAAGAACACGTCGCTGAGACGATCATCGTAGTGCTGCCCGGTGTGGACGAGAAGCTCTTCGACATTAGCGTTACGCAACGCACGAGAAACGATCGCCGCCTTGATGAACTGAGGGCGTGCCCCGATCACCGTCAGGACCCGCATGCGGCGGCAATGGCGTGAATCACGCTACCGCCGCCTCACGAGCGATCGACCGGAGCTGTCGCATCGACGACGCCAGGGTCAGCACGCCAAGCGCGGCGGGAGACCCCGGACGAACGTCGTCCACGTCGACCAGCTCCCCGATCTCATCGGTGCTCTGCCGCATTCGCTCGCCGATCGCCGAAGCGAACGCCGCATCGTTCCACCAGCGCGCCCACGGTGCCATGAAGCCGACCTTGTCGCGCCGCGCGAGGATCTCCGGAGGAACGACATCGCCCATTGCGGTGCGGAGCACACGCTTGCTCCACCCGCCGCCGAGGAGCATGGTCGAGGGAAGCGACAGCGAGAACTCGACCAAACGATGATCGAGAAATGGTAGCCGCACCTCGCGCGAGAAGGCCATCGAGTTCTTGTCCGCGTAACGAAGCAGCTCCTGAAGATGGCCGTGCATGAGGTCGGCGTAGAGCCGCGGCTTGAACGGGTCGCCGGCGAGCTCGACGGTGCGCGCTTCCTCTCTGGCGAAATCCGAACGGACTGCGCCTCGAAGGAAAGACACGTCGCGCTCGGCGTCCACGACGACTCGTGAGGCGCTGCCGGCATCGCTCCGTGGCTGGAGCCAGTACCGCAGCGCGGCGCGCGGGGGCACCGGATCGACTCCGACAATCCGTCGTGCGTCCCGTCGCTCGCGCCACCAGCTCCCCCAACGCCCGCGCCGCGCGAGAGACGCCAGTAACGACGCCACGTAATGCGAGTATCCCGCCAGGTATTCGTCGGCGCCCTGCCCGTCGAGCATGACCGTCACGCCATTCGCCTTCGCGAGCCGGTGCACGAGATACGACGCGAACACGCTCGTCGACGTGAACGGCTCCTCCTGGTGGTACGCCAGATGGTCGAGCTCCTGGATGAACCCGTCCGCCGTCGGAACGACCGAGCATCCCGGAACCCCTGTGCGCGCAAGCACCAGATCCACGTACTTTCCTTCATCGAGGGATGGATCGTCCATGCGTGCCGTGAACGCTTTCTGCCCCCCCGCTGCGCCTAACGCATGGATTTGGCAGAGCACGCTCGAGGAATCGAGCCCCCCGGAAAGGCTGGTGCCGACCGGGACGTCCGATCGAAGGCGAAGGCGGACGCTGTCGGCAAACAGCTCTGAAAACCGCGCGGCCGCTTGGCGGAGCGACGCATGCGCCTCGTCATTGATGCCGACGTCCCAATACTGACGGTGGCGCGTGATGAGCTCCGATCCGCTCGCCTCGACGACGAGCATGCTCGCCGGCGCCAGCTTTCGGACGTCGCGCCACACGGTCTCCGCAACGCCCGCCTGCTCTCCGAAACGGAAGAAACGGTATACGGCACGCGCGTCGAGCTCGGGCGACAGAGCGCCCCCGGCGATCAGCGCCTTCACCTCCGATGCAAACGTGAACCGCTGCGCGTGCCGGTCGAAGACGTAATAGAGCGGCTTCTCGCCGAAGCGGTCGCGCGCGAGGAACAGCCGCCGCCGTGCACGATCCCAAATGGCCAGCGCGAACATCCCGTTGAGGCGCGCCAGGCACCCCTCGCCCCACTGCGCGTAGGCCGCGAGCAGGACCTCCGTATCACCGTTCGAGGTGAAGCGGTGGCCGGCGGCGCGGAGCTCCCCGCGGAGCTCGAGGTAGTTGTAGATCTCGCCGTTGTAAATGAGCGCGAGCCGCGCGGGCTCGTCAGGCGCACGCACGGGACGCGTGCCCTCGCCTTCGGTCGCCAGCATTGGCTGCGCGCCCGCGGGGCTCAGATCGATGATGCTCAGCCGGCGATGGCCGAGCGCGACCCGCGCATCGCCCGCCTGACCGCTCCACATGGCCGAGTCGTCGGGACCGCGATGGCATAGCGAGTCCATGGCGCGAGACACCGCGTATCGCGCCCCGTTGTCCCCGAGCTCGAGCATTCCGACGATGCCACACATATCAGAAGGCGGCCTCCGCCGACGCCCAATCCTCATGCTCTTCGTTTGCACGATGGAAGTCTTCCATCGCTCCGATGTCGATCCACTTCTCGCGGATGACGTGATAGCGCACGACTCCTCCGCGGTTCACGACATCGTTGATCAAATCCGGGATGTCGAGGCGCTGGCCTGGCGTCACTCGCTGGATTGCTTCCGGTGACAGCACGTAGATACCCGCGCTGACGAGATACTCGTGCACGGGCTTCTCGCGGATTCCTGTGACCAAGCCATTACTCGTTTCGACGAGCCCAAAGGGGATCTGATGGCGGTCCTCGCGGACGCCGAGCGTGATCGTTGCGGCAGCCGTGACGTGCCCTTGATGAAAGGTCCTGAAGTCGAGCTTCGTCAGGATGTCGCCATTCATCGTCAGCAACGGTCCTCGCACTTCGTCCTTGACGTACCCGAGGGCTCCCGCAGTGCCGAGCGGGATCGGTTCGTCCACGTACCGGACTTTGAGACCGAGTCGCCGGCCATCGGCGACGTACCCGCGGATGAGGTCGGCCTTGTATCCGACGGAGATGAACACCTCCTCCGCTCCGGCGGAGCGCAGTTGGCCCAGGATAAGCTCGAGGATTGGCCGGCCGCCGATCGGCAGGAGCGGCTTGGGCACTTCTTCCGTGAGCGGTCGCAGTCGGGTGCCAAGCCCACCGGCCATCACCAGCGCCTGCATCAGTTAGACCGCGTACAAGGTCGGCTTGTATTGATCGAGGTGCTGCCGAATCCATTCGATGGTGATGCGAAGACCTTCATCGAGCGAGTGACGGGGCTCCCATTCCACGAGCTGCTTTGCCTTGGAGGCGTCTCCCATGAGGCGTTCCACCTCGCTCGCGTCAGGCCGAACGCGGGTCGCGTCGAACACGATAGGGATGTCGCGGCCCACCTGTCGAATGATCGCCGCGGCCAGGTCGCCGACAGACACCTCGCGGCTCGTAGCCAGGTTGATGACTTCGCCGATCGAGCCTTCAGCCTCGCCGATTCTGAGAAAGCCGTCGACTGTGTCCGCGACGAAATTCAGGTCGCGCGTGGGAAACGTCGCGCCCAGCATCACGTGATCCTGCGTCAGCGCTTGCACGATGATCGCCGGGATCACGGCGCGCGCCGACTGACGCGGGCCGTACGTGTTGAACGGCCGCGCGATGCTCACAGGCACCTGGAAGGATCGGTGGAAGCTGATGGCGATCTGGTCTGCTCCGATCTTGCTCGCGGCGTACGGGGACTGGCCCACGAGAGGATGCTGCTCGTCGATCGGGACGTATTGTGCGGTCCCATAAACCTCGCTCGTTGATGTATGGACCACACGCTGCGTGCCGTGCCGCCGCGAGGCCTCCAGGATGTTCAACGTCCCGAGAACGTTCGTGGTGACGACGTCCTGCGGCCCCGCGTACGAGTACGGGATCGCAATGAGCGCCCCCAGATGAAAGACGACGTCGCTCCCCGCGACGGCTACATCGACACGGGCGAGATCGCGGAGATCCCCACTCACGATCTCGACCGCGTCCCGCTGATGTGGAAGCATATCCTCCAGATGCCCCCAGTGCCCTCGCGAGTTGTAGTGCACGAATGCGCGCACGTCCGCTCCTTCCGCGAGAAGCCGCTCAACCAGGTGACTGCCGATGAAACCCGCGGCGCCGGTAACGAGCACCGTACGTCCTTGCCAGGTCATTTCGTGAGGAGCTCGCTAGGCGGATGTGGACTGACGTTGTTCACGAAGCACATCTCGGATCGTTTGATCGAGGGAGATTTGGGGTTTCCAGCCAGTCGCCGAGGTCACGCGCGTCGCGTCGCCGCACTGGTAGGCGATGTCATCGTACCTCGGTGGGTCCGAGATGACGCGCGGCTCAACACCAGCCGCAGAAAACAGCTTCTCGAGCACTCCGGTCCCCGAGACTGCGCGGCCGCTACACACGTTGAGCACCGCTTCGGCCGGTCTGTGTTCGATGATCGAGACGTATGCGCGCGCGACGTCGCGGACATCGGTCAGATCACGAAACGTGTCGAGCGGACCACAGCGAAAAACCCCTTCGTCCGGTTGCGCGTCGAGGTCGATGAGGTTCCGCACCCAGTGCGCGAGCGCAGACCGCTTGTCGCCGCCCGGTCCGATCGTGTTGAACGGCCTGCTCACCGTGACGTGGAGACCATTGGCGGCGAAGGCAAACGCAATGGATTCGGTGCCCGCCTTACTTGCGCCGTACATCGTGACCGGTCGCAACGGCTCGGCCTCGGCGACGGGATTTCGCTCCCGTGGAACCGCACCGTACACTGCGCTCGAGCTCGCGACAACGGCGTACGCTCGCGGGCTGTGGCGACGCGTTGCCTCGAGCACTCGGTAGCACGCGAGCTGATTATTGCGGAAGAGGGCATCCCATGCATCGTCGCCCGCGTCCGTACGTGCAGCGAGATGTATGACAGCGTCGGGTTGCGCCTCAGAGAGTAAGCTGTCGGCAACACGTTGGTCGGTGAGATCCCGACGCCTTTCCTCGCCATCGTTATCCGCAACCACAGAGTGGCCTGCGGCGGCCAGGGCGCGCTGAACGTGTGTGCCAACGAAGCCTTTGGCCCCGGTGACGAGGACTCTCATTTATGTCGCGAGGCGCTCACGCTTGACCGTCCTTCATGATGTCGTCGATCACGTTATCCAGGGTGCGCTGTGGCTCATAGCCAATGAGCCGCCGAGCCTTGGCGAGGTTCGGCACGCGACGCTGCATGTCCTCGAACCCCGCGCGGTACGCGACGTCGTACGGAACGAAGCGAACCTTCGACTGCGATCCAGTTCGCTCACGAACGCGCTCAGCGAGCTGAAGAATGGTGACTTCCTGATCCGAGCCAAGGTTGACGACTTGGCCAACCGCCTGCTCGCAGTGCGCCAGCTTGTGAATGGCCGGAACCACGTCCAGAACGTGGCCGAAGCAGCGACTCTGGCTGCCGTCGCCGTACACGGTGAGGTCGGCACCGCCCTTCGCCTGCTCAATAAACCGCGGGATCACCATCCCATAAAACGGTACCTGCCTTGGTCCGACCGTGTTGAACAAGCGCCCAACGACTCCTGGCAGCGCGTGCGACTCATGGTACGCGAGGAGGAGAAACTCGTCGACCGCTTTCGAGATCGCGTAGTTCCAGCGGCGCTTCGTGGTCGGCCCGTACACAACGTCGTCATCTTCACTGAACGGGACTCGAACGCCCTTCCCATACACTTCGCTCGTGGAGGCGATGAAGATACGACGACCGAACTTCGCGGCGCACCGCAGTGCTACTTCGCTTCCGACGATGTTGGTCTCGATCGTCTTTACGGGGTCGTTGACGATCAGCTGCACGCCAACAGCGGCCGCGAGGTGGTAAACGACATCGACTCTCGAAACGATGCGTTCGAACTCAGGGTCGCTAGTGAAGTCGCCGATGATGTATTGGAATCCGGGCCGGCCCAGGCATCGCCGCAGATTCTGCATGCGTCCAGTCGAGAGATTATCCCAGATGACAACCTCTTCTCCAAGTCCCAGCAGGTACTCGGCGAGATGGCTGCCGATGAATCCGGCGCCGCCGGTGATCAAATTGCGCACGTACGAGGGGCTAGAGGGGTGCTTCAGCTGGTCAGCCAGCTGCAAGTCCTGCGGTCGGCCGACTTACACTCTCACGCAGAAGCTGTCCGAACCGTTCCGCGTTCTCACGTGGCGTCCCGATTCGGGCAGCGGCACGCCGCGCCGCTGTGGAGCGCTGCTCGCGCTCAGCCTCAGTGAGCGAGACCAGCTCGCGAAGGGCGCCGACGAGTTGTTCGACGTTTCGCGGGTCGATGAGCCAACCTTCGAGCGGACCGCGGATAACCTCGGCATGACCGCCGACGTTGGTCGTGATGACAGGAAGTCCCGTCGCGAGCGCTTCGAGCACCGAGAGCGACAGCCCCTCGTTGTGGCTCGGGAGCACGAAGGCGTCGCTCGCCTGGAGAATGACCGCGGTATCCGACACCGGGCCGATCCAGTGCGCCCGACGCTGCAGCCCACGTGTTTCTATCTCTGCGCCGACGTCCACATCCCCGCGATCGACACCTGCCATCACGAGGTGCCAGTCCGGCGCGCCAGCGTACACACGCTGCCAAGCATCGAGCAGTTCAAGGTACCCTTTCGCAATGATGCGCTGCCCGAGGATGAGAAGGACTTTGCTTCGATCATCGAGGCGCTCAGCCAACGCCGGCAGGGCGTCTCGGCGCATCTGCACGGATTGCGCGCACGGCCGAAACCGCTCGAGGTCGACTCCGCCGTAAATGACCTTCCAGTCCATCCTCGGCGACGGTAGCCATCGGTTGGCATCATCCGCCAACCGTTGCGAGCAGGCGACCGGGGCGTTGATACTCTTGAGGACGGCCTGCAAATGCTGGCGCCACGTCGGAAGGCGCTCCGGCCAGGCGTGCACGTCGTCACCCCACGCCACCGCCACAACTGGAATTCCCAACGCTTCGCCTAACCGCAGTGCGTGATAGCCGTCAGGCACCATGAAGTGCCCGACGACAACGTCCGCTGATCGGAGACGAGCGTCCCGCTGGCAGTATCGGACGAGCGTTCGTGACTGAACTTCCCAGGGATCTCTTGGAAAGAGTCGATGGGGGCGTGGGTAGAAAACGAGCGGGTGATGGATGGGAATCCCATCGCGGTCATCGTGGAGGTCCCGGCGCCACTCGTACGCCTCTCGCCACGAGGCATCGATAGCCGCAAAGGGCCACGATGGACTCCAGTCGGCGAGCTGGAACACATGAACCTCGATCCCCATCGCACGGAGTCCCAGATTCCAGCGGTGGACAAAGCTCCCGTGCCACGGAGTGCTGTGCCGCGGATAGGCATGCGAGACGACCAACGCGCGAATGTTCACACCTCGGTGAGCGCAGGACTCCGGCTCATCGACTGAATCTCGTACAGCGCCGGGATCCATGTGACGCCACGATCGCCGAGCAGCGCGACGCCCGTGCCCAGCACGTCGCGCTCGAGCACGGGGAACACCACGCCGTCGACGACGTCGTCGTGCACGTCGCCCGTCCGCTGCTGAAGACGCAGCGTCGTGGCGTACCGGCGCGGCAGCAGTCGCAGCTCGGGCAGACGAATCTCGATGCGATACTGGCCGGGCTGGAGCGTCCACTCGTGTCGATAGTCGGAGCTATTGAGCGCGGCAACGCGTTCGCCCTCCACCGTCGAGATACCAATCCAGAGCTCCAGCTGCCTCACCGGATCGCGCACGGCGATGTCGATTGTCACAAGGGCGTCCTCGCCTTGAATCGGCGCGGCCTCCCCGGTACCGCGCATGCGCGCAGCGCGAATCCAGCATGCCCGTGAAGCGGACTCACGCTCCGGCGCGACGTAATCCACACACGCCGCGCTGACATCCATCGCACCGCGGAGATACTGCCTGACGATGGCCTCGGACGAACCGATGCCCGTCACCTGGCCGCGCTCGAGCAGCATGGCCCGCGTGCAGAGGTTCTCGACGAGCGCCAGGTTGTGGCTCACGAAGAGGGTCGTGCGGCCGCGCTCGGTCGATGCACGCATCGTCCGCGCGCACTTCTCTTGAAACTCCGCGTCGCCGACCGCCAGCACCTCATCGACGATGATGGTATCGGCCGCGAGGTGTGCGGCGACGGCGAACGCGAGCCGGAGCTGCATACCGGTCGAATAGCGCTTGATCGGCGTATCGATATAGGTCGCGACGCCGGCGAACTCGACGATCTCGTCGAACACGCGCTCGACTTCCCGGCGCGGCATTCCCAGCAGCATCCCATTGAGCAGGACGTTCTCGCGGCCCGTGAGCTCCGGATGGAAGCCGGTGCCGACTTCGAGCAGGCTCGCGACCCGCCCCCGCATCGTGGCCCGCCCGCTGGTCGGCGTCGTTATCCGCGAGAGAATCTTGAGCAGCGTGCTCTTCCCCGCGCCGTTGCGCCCGATGATGCCGAACACCTCACCTTCCGGGACGTCGAACGAAACATCCCGGAGCGCGTCCACCGCGACGCTGCGACCTTCCTGCCGGGCGAGGCGGGGATTGCGAAGGTACTCCTTCCACCCCGCTGCACCGGGTTTCGGAATGCGGTAGCGTTTGCACAGACGCTCCGCGCGTACAGCCAACATTCTCATACCACGTCGACAATCGTGCGCTCGGAACGCGCGAAGTACCAGAATCCGAGTACGGTGATCGCGACGCTTATCGCGATTGATTGTATCAGGACGGCCGCGTCGGGCATGGGCGCGCCGAGCACGCTCGACCGAAAGAGCCCGATCCACCCCGTCAGTGGATTGAGCGCAGCGAGCCAGCGCAGCCGCTCGGGAACAACGAGCGCGGGATAGAGCACCGGCGTGAGAAAGAGGCCGATCTGGAGGAGGAACGGAACGGTGTGCTGGACGTCACGCCACCGTGCGTTGATTGCTGCCAGCAATGCTCCGAATCCATATGCGAACAGCGCGAGGCCGACGAACGCCGGAATCAGCAAGCCGATGCTCGCGTCGGGCGCGACACCATAGACGATCATGAAGACCGCCAGCAGCCCCGCGGTGACCGCCGCGTCAATGAACGCCGACGCCCCCGCTGCCAGCACGAGAAAGATTCGCGGAAAGAACAGCTTGGTGACTATGTGCTGGTTCGTCACGAGCGACTGCGACCCCTCCGAGACGACGCGCGCAAAGAGATTCCACGGCAGGAGTCCCGCGAGCGCGAAGAGCGGATAGGGGACGTTCGCGGACGGCACGCGCGCGATGATCCCGAAGAGCACGGTGAATACGCCAACCTGGATCGCGGGCTGAAGCAGCGCCCACGACATTCCCAGGACCGCCTGCTTGTAGCGGGATCGAACGTTGCGCCATGCCAGGCTGTACAGCGCGCCCCGGTACTGACGCACATCGGCCACCCATCGCGACCAGTGCGTGGAGCCGTCGATGACGACCACCGGAAGCTCTTCGCCACGCGAAGCATGGCGTGGAGCCAGGGGTGGTGCGCCGACCGGTGCCGACGAGCGCGACGCCGGATCGATTGTGAGGGTCACTCCAGTGAGTGTACCGTCAGACCGTTACCGGTTCGGACGCGTTCAGGCGTCCGCGCTTCGCCCTGGCGCGCGCGCTAACGCACGCATTGCGCGTATCGACGACGATCTTCGCCGTGCCGCACACACGCTCGTAATCGACGTTCGAGTGATCGGTCACGATCAACACTGTATCGGCCTCACGGATGCGCTCGTCCGTCAGATCGACCGACCGCCCGATGGCGCCTAACGGCGTGTGCCCATCGTCCCGAATCTCCGGGCAATACGGATCGTGGTACGACACGAGCGCGCCCTTCCGGCTCAGCTGATCGAGGATCTCGAGCGCGGGCGACTCACGCAGGTCGTCGATGTCCTTCTTGTATGCGACGCCCAGCACCAGTACGCGCGACCCATGGAGTGGCTTGCCCACGGTGTTCAACGCGTCCTGCACCTTCGTCACCCAGAACGCCGGCATCTCGGTGTTGATCTCGCCCGCGAGCTCGATCATGCGCGTCTTGTACGCCAGCGTGCGCATCTTCCACGCGAGATAATGCGGGTCAAGCGGGATGCAGTGGCCGCCGAGTCCGGGGCCGGGAGTGAACTTCATGAAGCCGAACGGCTTCGTCGCCGCCGCATCGATGACCTCCCACACGTTCACGCCCAGCTTGTCGCAGATCTGCGCCATCTCGTTCGCGAGGCCGATGTTGATCATGCGGAAGGTGTTCTCGAGCAGCTTCGTCAGCTCCGCCGCCTCGGGCGACGAGACCCGCACCATGCGGTCGATGAAGATCTCGTAGAGACCGATCCCGAGCTCCGTGCATTGCTCCGTAATCCCACCGAGCACTTTGGGCGTATTCTTCGTGTGCCAGCGCTCGTTGCCCGGGTCGACTCGCTCGGGTGAGAAGCAGAGGAAGAAATCCTCGCCGACATGGAGCCCCGTCTGCTCCAGCAATGGGAGCATGAGCTCCCGCGTCGTCCCGGGGTACGTCGTCGATTCGAGCACGATCAGCTGCCCGGGCCGGAGCGCCGCCGCAACGGCTTCCGTCGCCGACACGATGTACGACATGTCGGGATCCTTCGTCTTCCCGAGCGGTGTCGGCACGCAGATCGACACGACGTCGCACTCGGCGAGCCGGTCCATGTCGAGCGTGATGTCGAGCAGCTTGCGGCGTCTGAGCTCGGCGACATCAGCGGCGGCGACGTCCTTGATGTGGCTCTCGCCGGCCGTCACCGTGTCGAGAACGAACTGCGATTTCTCGAAGCCGATCACGCGCAAACCGCCCTTCGCCATCTCCACGGCGAGCGGCAACCCGACATACCCCATCCCCACGACGCCGCACACGACCTCGCGCCGCGCGATCTTCTCCTCGAGCGCACCGTAGATGCTCATGAATTGAACTCTGAAAGAACGGAAAGAACGGAAGGAGTCAACGACGGGAGCGACTACGCAACAACGCGGAACCCAGCTTGCGCGAACTTCACCAGCGCCCGCACCCGCTCGCGTTCGCGACGCGCGAAGAGCGGATCGCGACTTGGAACGCCCTCGAGCTCGACGATCCCGAGGTCGTCCATTCGCTCGCACACACTGCGAATGACTTCCGGCGGGACGCGCGCCGGCTTCTCACCGCAATGAACCACGTACAGCACGCCGCGCGTGTTCTGCGCGGGACGGAAGTCCGTCCCCGCAGGCGCGCCGACGAAGAGATACCGCGGAAACAGTGGGGCGAATCCGCCACGCTGCCGCACGCGAGGCAGAAGCGTGGTGAATCCCTGCTTCCGCAGGTTGATGTCCGCCCAACATTCCGCGCGCGCCTTCGTGTATAGCAGTAGCCAGCACTGATCGCGTTCGACCTGATCCAAGTGCGTTCTCCGAGGGTGCGTCGCGACGGGCGCCCATGAGATACAAAGCTACCGCGCGACTTGCACCGGGGCGCAAACCGAGCAATCTGCTCTCTCGTTCACTCGTCACGGATCGCACGCGATCCGACAGTAACCTTCCAAGGGTGTCGCCCGTCAAGCAACGGGCGTCGCCGCGACCAAACGATGGCGGCCGCGGAATCACGCCCGGTGTGAGTCAAATCACGTGCCACGCATCGCGCGGGACGGGCGAGCGAGCAGCCGTCCTGGAAGCCCCGCGTCCGCGCCAAGCCACGATGCGCGTACGTGCTTGTGACTCCCGCACTTGGGCAACCTAACCCGCGGCGTCACCCCCATCAAGCAGCCATGAGTACCGACCGCGCGACCGGCGATGCCAGCACGCTCTTTTCACCGGGCGCAGCCACTCCGCCACCGGCCGATGTCGAGTCGCCGCCGCAATTGGCCGCAACCGACTACCCGCCACCGCCTTCGGCTGCCGCGTGCGGCGCGCTCGTCCCCTGCCGTCACCCTGCCGAGGGCTGCCCGGTGGGCGTCGACATTCCGTCGGTCGCCCGAGCGATAGCCGGCGGCAACCAGGAAACGGCGTACCGACTCGTGCGGGCGGCTCACCCGTTCGCTTCCACCTGCGGAACCGCGTGCGAAGCGCCCTGCGAGTCGGCCTGCCGCCGCCGTCCTTTCGGCGCGCCCGTCGCCATCGCCGCCCTCGAGGAGTTCGCCGCCGGCTTTGGGCCGCCGGTGCTTTCCGTCCCCAACGGCCCCTGCACCTCCCGCTTCGAGGCACGCTCGGTCGCGGGCGCCGTCGATCGCGACGTGCAGGCCGCGCTCGCAGCGCCACGGTCGGGGAAGACCGTCGCAATCGTGGGCTCTGGACCCGCCGGCCTCGCGTGCGCGCACGATCTCACTCTGCTGGGTCACCGCGTGCTCGTGCTCGATGCCCGGTCCGAGCCCGGCGGGCTCATGACCGGGGGAATCCCGGCCTTCCGGTTCCCGGTCGTGAGCGCCAAAGCGGAATGCGCCGCCATCGTCGAGCTCGGCGCAGAGTTCCGGGGTGAAAGGAAGGTGATGAGCCTGCGCTCGGTCTTCGCGGACGGTGCCGACGCCGTGTTCCTCGCGCACGGCGCGTCGCGCCCCGGTCGGTCGCTCGTCGAGTCGGCGCAGCAACACCGCGACATCTTCGACGCCATGGGCGTGCTCACGAGCGACATCGGTCCACTCGGCGAGACGATCGTGGCTGGCGAGGGGGCCCTGGCGATCGACGCAGCGCGCGTGATCGCGAAGCGGGCGGCGAGCTCAGGCGCGACCGACGTGCGCGTACAGCTCGTGCTCACGTCGCCGCTCGCGGCAGCAAGCCATTCACCCGCGCAGCTCGCATCGTGCGCGAGAGATGGGGTCCGGATCCTTCACGCGTGGCGCGTGCGGCGCGCTCACATCGACCCGGACTCCGGTCTGCTCACCTCGATCGACGTCGCGGCCCCCGACGGATCCTCCGCGCGCGTGCTCGCCTGCGACCGGCTGATCGTCGCCGGCCCGCGCATTCCTGACCCGGCGTTGTTCGCCGGCGAGGTGAATGTCACTCGCGATGGGTTTATCGCCGTGGATCCTCACACTCTGAGAACGTCCGCGCCTAACGTGTGGGCGGGAGGCGCCTGCGCGTTCGGCCATCGGTCGATTGCGCACGCCGTTGCGGATGGGAAGCGCGCGGCCTGGGAGATCCATGCTTCGCTCGTCGGCGCGCGCGTCACCACGATGTTCGCGTCCGCGTGGGTCGAAGCGAACGGCCGGCGGAAAGCCGACCGCACCGCGGCCGACCGCCGTCGTGCGCTGCCGCTCCTCGAGCCGCCGCCGATCGACCCCTTCGCACCCGCCTCTTCGCGTGCAGCGAGTCGTGCGGGGGAAGAGGCCGCGCGGTGCTTCGACTGCTCGCAGATTCCCATCGTCGTCAGGGAATGCACCTCATGCGGGGGGTGCGTCGAGAGCTGCCCCACCGGCGCGATCACGCTGGCGGACAAGCAGCTGGCGATTCAGGCCGAGCTGTGCAATCGCTGCGGAGTGTGCGTGTCCGGTTGCCCCGAAGAGGCGCTCACGATGTTGAGAGCGGAGTGGGAGGAGCGCCTCCGATTCGTCTGACGCTCGCTATCGCGAGCCGATCACGCAGTAGTGTCCGCCTGATCATCGGCTGGCCGCTACTCCGAGCGGATCTTTGCCCCCTTCCCTCGGAGCCGGCCTGCCGTCGCGTCATCGACCCTGGCGCGCAGCACCATGACGCCGTCGCGCTGCGCCTGGTCCAGCACGTGGGCCGTCCGATGCACCTCCGCCAGCAGGCGCCCGTCAGTCACCGGGACTTCCACCTCGACCACCGGCCGCTTGGCGCGCACAGCGGCTAAGAGCGCGCGCCGAAGCGGGTCGAGCCCGTGCTCTGCGACGGCCGAGACGAAGATCGCGTCTCCCAGCCCTTCGCGGGCGCGCTCGTGCAATGCCTGGAGTCCATCGGCGTCGAGCCGGTCGATCTTGTTGAAGACGTGCAGCACCGGCTTGTCCGCCATCTCGAGCTCGGCCAGCACCTCGTTCACGACTCCGACCTGCTCCTCCCACGTCGGATGACTGGCGTCGACGACGTGCAGAAGGAGGTCGGCATCGCTCGCCTCCTCCAAGGTCGCACGGAACGACGCGACGAGATCGTGGGGCAGCTTCCGGATGAATCCGACCGTGTCCGTCACGAGCGCCGGCGCGCGATCGCCGAGGTCGACTTCGCGGGTGAGCGGATCGAGCGTGGCGAAGAGGCGGTCTTCGACGAACACGTCCGACGCCGACGCGAGCGCACGAAGAATCGAGGACTTCCCAGCGTTCGTGTATCCGACGAGCGACGCCTTGAAGGCATCCTTGCGACCGGAACGCTGCACCTCGCGCGAGCGGCGCACGTCTTCCAGACGCTCGCGGAGAATCTTGATGCGGTGGCGGATGAGCCGGCGGTCGGTCTCGATCTGCGTTTCACCCGGACCGCGGAGCCCGATGCCGCCGCGCGTCTTCTCGAGGTGGGTCCACATGCGTGCGAGCCGCGGCAGCATGTACTCGAGCTGCGCGAGCTCGACCTGCATCTTCGCCTCGCTCGTGCGCGCGCGCGTCGCGAAGATGTCGAGGATGACCTCGGCGCGGTCCATCACGCGTGTGCCGAGCTCCAGCTCGATGTTCTTCCCCTGCGTCGGCGAGAGCTCGTCGTCGAAGATGACTAGCGTGGCGCCGACGTCGGCGACGCGGTGCCTCAATTCCTCGATCTTGCCTTTGCCGAGGTACGTCGCGGGGCTCGGGCGATCGAGCAGCTGGGTGACCTCGCCGACGACCTCAGCGCCCGCCGTGTCGGCGAGGCGCGCGAGCTCTTCGAGATGCTCCGACAAGAGGTGCCGGCCCCCCGACCGCTTGAGCGGCGCACCGACGAGGATGGCGCGGTCCGTTGTCGGCGCGAGGGAAATCGTCTCTCTGGCGATAGGTGATACCTCTGGAATGACGGAAGCTTGCAGGGGGCGGACTTCTTACGGACAGTGTGCCGCAGCCAGCCGACTCGTATATTAGCTCGGCGTCGATCTCCTTCGAAGGACCATTCCCGACTGGTCGTTGCATCGCCCTCGCGAGGCAGCTCTCGCCTTCCCGCACTGATTGTCGGCGCAGGACTAGTGGCGGCGGGCGCCGTCCTGAGCCCGCCGGTGCTCTCTCATGCCAGCCCCGACGGACGAATGGATCAGGCCGCCCTGCGGATTGCGCTGTGGATGGCTTCGCTCATGCTCGCCGCAGGGGGAGCCGGCCTGCTCGTCAAGCGCCCGCCGGTGCGCCCGCGGCATCTGCTTCTGGTCGCAACACAGGTGGCCGTGATCCTCATCGCGATGGAGGTCGCCGCTCGCCTCATCGTGCCCACGCAGCCGGTCGACATGCGATCGCTTCAGCTCTCGGACACATTGGGCTGGATCACACGGCCGAACTTCCGGAACACGTACAACAATCCTGGGTTCGCACCGTCGTACTTCTCGACGGACGAGCACGGTTTCCGACGTTACGGAGGCCTCGACAGCGCTTCGTTCCGCGTGCTCGCCATTGGCGACTCGTACACACAGGCGGTCAGCACCTCGACGGGCGCCGCGTACTTCGACAAGCTGGCGATCGACTTTCCGGAGATCGAGGTATTTGCCATCGGTGTGGTCGGCTATGGCACGCTCCAGGAATACCTGCTGCTCGACCGCCTGGCCGATTCGATTCGGCCCCACGTCGTGCTGTGGCAGCTCTCGTCGAACGACATTATCAACAACGATCGCGAGCTCGAGGCCGGGAGCTTCTGGAACAACCCGTGGGCACGGAAGCCCTATTGGGAGAAGGGGCGCATCGTGTACCGCATGCCGACGACGAGCGTTCTCGTCGAGCATTCGATCCTCGCACGCACGGTGGCGATCGCGCTCTGGAACCGGCGCCGCGCGGACCCGTCGCGAACCGTGGAGTCGTCGCTGACGCCGGACGATCCGCGCACGGGGCGATCGCTACGCGCGATGGCGGACGCTTTCGCGCTGGCGCGCCGGCGCCTCCCAGAGGCATCGATCGTCGCGTTTCTCGCCACTCACGACGCGTATGTCCCGAACGTCTCGGACCGCGTTGGCCGATTACTGGCTCAGCGTGGAATTCACTTCATCCCGGGCATCCCCGATTCGATCGAAGCAAGCCGTACTGCGGGCGTGCGCGTGGACGGCGCCCCCTACGATCAGCACTGGAGCCCCGCCGGCCACGCCGTCGTCGCGAGGGTACTGGGACGTGAGCTGGTCGCGCGCGGGTTGATTCCTAGCGGCTCGACCCGCCTAACGTCGAGAACCGCCCTGTACGATCGTACGGCACCTTGAAGTTGCCGACTGGCGTCGCGACGGTGACGTCACCGGCGACACGGTAGTTCACCGAGCCGGTGTTGAGAAGCTGACGTCCGGCCTCGCCCACGCCGGCATAGGAGAAACTGATCGGCACCGTGACGAGCGCCGAATCCTGCTCCTGGACGGTGAACTGCTGATCGAGCGTGCCGTTGGCGAAGCGCAGCGTGTCGACGAACAGGTTGTAGCTGAGCTGGGTGGCGTCGAGACGATACCCGTTCGGGTTGTACACGCTGAGGATGACGTCGAACGATCCGCCGGTGAGCCCGATCCCCTGGAGCTTGACGTCCCGGAGCGTGACCACCGGCTGGGCGAATGCGTTCCGGCCGATGCTCGCGCATCCGTAGGTGCCTAACGCCGTCACGGCGGCGAGTCCGACCAATGCGAGCTTGCGCATACGTTGTTGTCCTCGTGCGTTGAGTGCCATCACTTCGACTCCGAGCTCCCTCCCTGCGCCTTCGCTCGCAGGTCGGCCCACCATGCCAGCCGCTTCGCGATGTCGCGCTCGAACCCGAACGCGCCCGGCGCGTAGAGCACCGTTCCCCGCAATCGCGTCGGCAGATACTCCTGCGGGATGTATGCCTCGGGGACGGCATGTGCGTACTGATACCCGTCGCCATACCCCAGTTCCTTCATCAGCGCCGTCGGCGCGTTGCGAACGTGCAAAGGCACGGGCTCCGCCGGTGACTCGCGCGCGAGGCGCAACGCCTCGTTCCAGGCTTCGTAGACGCGATTCGACTTGGGCGCCGTGGCCAGATACACCGCGGCCTCCGCCAGAGCCAGCTCCCCTTCGGGGGAGCCGAGGAAGTGATACGCATCACGAGCCGCGATGGCGATGCGAAGCGCGTCAGGATCCGCAAGCCCCACATCCTCGGCGGCGAACCGGACCGTGCGACGCGCGATGTACATCGGATCCTCGCCGCCGTCGATCATGCGCGCGAGCCAGTACAAGGCCCCTTGCGGGTCGCTCCCGCGCAGGGCCTTGTGGTACGCTGAAATGAGATTGTAATGCTCCTCGCCGGCCTTGTCGTACCGCGCGAAGCGCTTTTGAAGTGCATCGCGTGCGACCTGTGCGGTGATGTGACCGTCCGTCCCCACGTGCGTGGCCGCGGCCTCCAGGACAGTGAGGGCCCGACGGGCGTCGCCGTCCGCCTCCGTCGCAATGAGGGTCAGAGCATCGTCGTCGAGTCGGAGCGCCATCAGACCTAGCCCGCGCTCGGCGTCGTCGACAGCGCGCCTGACGAGCGTCGCGACATCCCCGCCTCCGAGCTGCTCCAGTACGAAGACCCGGCTTCGCGACAGGAGCGCCCCAATGATCTCGAACGACGGGTTCTCGGTCGTGGCGCCGATGAGTGTGATCGTTCCCGCCTCGACGTGCGGCAGGAAAGCGTCCTGCTGTGCCTTGTTGAGCCGATGAATCTCGTCCGCGAACAGGATGGTCCCCCGGCCCGTCTCGAGCCTTGCCTCGGCTTCGCCGATGATCTCGCGCACGCGCGGCACGCCTTCGGTGACCGAGGAGAACGGCACGAACTCCCGGTCCGTATACACGGCAATGAGGAAGGCGAGCGTCGTCTTGCCCGATCCGGGAGGGCCCCAGAAGATCATCGAGCCGACCGTGCCTTTTTCGATCGCGTCGCGGAGCGGCTTCCCGGGAGCGAGGAGGTGCGTTTGGCCGACGAACTCATCGAGCGTTTGCGGGCGCATCCGGGCGGCCAATGGCCGCGCATCCACCGCCGATGCGAATAGAGACGGGTCACGGGCGCGTCGGTGGGGGCGCGTTCGTTGCCCCTTACGCGGCATAGGATACCTGACCACCTTCACAAAAGATCACGAACGCCTCCGCTCGCTGGTGTGCATGGCGTTTGCACATGCGTCCGGGAACGATCGACGCGCCGAATGGATTACCGACTGCCTCTACCGGCCCTCCTTCCTCACAGCCATTGTCCCGCCCTCTTTGGAGTGTCTCACGAGTCCTTGCCTTGGCGCCCCACACCGACGACTCGGAATTCGGGGCTGGCGGCATGCTTGCTCGACTCGTATCAGAGGGCGCCGACGTGCACTCGGTAGCGTTCTCCGTTCCTCGAGAGTCGCTGCCACCCGGATACGGAGCAGATACACTGGAGAATGAGTTTCGCGAGGCCAGTGCCATTCTCGGTATTCCGAGCCAGAACCTTCACCTCTTCGACTTCCCCGTGCGCAATCTTCCGCGCTGCCGCCAGGAAGTGCTGGAGGAAATGGTTCGGATGCAGCGGGAGCTGGATCCCGATCTCGTCCTCGTTCACGCAAGCACCGACGTCCATCAGGACCACCAGACGGTGCAAGCGGAAGCCCTCCGGGCTTTCAAGCGCACTACGATCCTCGGTTACGAGCTACCCTGGAACAACATTCAATTTCAGGCACATGCGCTCATCGCGTTGGAGCCGAGCCACGTCAAAACGAAGATCGACGCGATCGCGGCCTATAAATCACAGGCGCATCGCCCTTACTCCAACCCCGAGTTTCTGGAAGGCTGGGCGAGGTTGCGAGGCGTGACGATCGGTCGGCCGCTCGCCGAAGCATTCGAGGTTATTCGCTGGGTCATTCGGTAGGAATCCGTCCCGCTTCGGTTGGCGAGGGCACTGCGATACAAGATACGCACAGTGGGTGAGACGCTCTTCCAGAGCATCTCCCGCTCAACGAGTTCGCGGGCTCTTGTTCTCGCTGCACGCCCGTGCTCTTGAATCCAGGCGTGCACGCGGCGCGCTTCCTCGTGAACGGCCGCGTTGGCACGTCCGACATTCACCGTTAGGCCTGCTCCAGATGTCTCGAGCATTGCCGGAACGTCGCCCGTCCCTTGCTCCACAATCACTGGAACTCCGGACGCCAAATACTCACCGAGCTTCGTCGGCTGCGACCAGCGGTTCATGAAGATCGGTGGCCGGAGGAGGAGGCCGACGTCGCCAGCTGTGAGTGCGTGTCGCACTTCGGCCTGCGGAAGGTGCATGATCGTCGTCCGCGCCGGATCCAGTTCTCCCGCAGCGGCGAGACGACGCATCGAATCGAGGTCCGGAGTAAGAAGCAGCGCGCGCACGTCCGGGGCGATTCTCTGCGACGCACGGAGAAATGGGATTACCAAGTCCTCCAATCCCTGTGAACGCGAGACGGTGGTTCCCAGATACACGTAGACCTTCTCCGCTGCCATACCCCAGGCGCGCCGGAGATCCTCACGGCGCCGATCATCGACGGTGGCGGTGACACAACACGGCACGACGGCAGTGTCGTCGGGCGCACCCGCCGCATCGAGCAGCCACGTTCGCAGATTCGCACTGACCGTCGTCACCGCGTCCGCCATCGCCACGCATCGTCTCAGTTTGGCCAGCGAGGCCTCGAAGTCGACGCGCGCTTCGCCCACTGCCTCCTCAACGGTCGTCGCGCCATGAGCCAGTAACACCTCGTACGGCCATGCACCACGAACATCCAGGACGATCGCGTCGGTGGGCCAGTCACGGCGCAGCTCAATAGCCCAGTCGACTGCAAACTCGCCGCGACAGTGATACACTACCGGCGCGGATCCGAGACGCCGGCGTAACATCCGCGCGGTCGCAAGTGCAGGGCGGTTGTCCCATCGGCCGATGCCGCCGACAAGTCGGATGTTCACATGCGGACACCGCCGTCGCAAATCACGCAACTTCTGTCGCGTGCTTCCCTCGAAGTGGCGACGCATCGGTTCGAACAACCATGCCGAGCCGCTGGCAGGCTGATCGCTGCCGGGAAGCGTCGCTTGCGTTTCGGCATGATCAAAGAGTTGACTGGCAACGAGTGGCGCCAGAAACTCACCCGACGTGGCAATGTGAACTACACTGTACGTTCGCATCCCGGTATGTTTGGGCGTCGCAACCGACGGGTTCACCCGCACCGCGCTCGCGCGTGGGGCAGATCGCTTCGCAAGGATAAAAAGATGTCGAACCGACCGCACCTGATGACCATAGCGGGCAACCGTCCGCAGTTTATCAAGATGGCTCCTCTATCGGCGGAGCTCGCCCGACGTGGCTATCGCGAGTTTGTCGTGCATACCGGGCAGCACTCTGACGATAACATGAGCGAGGTCTTCTTCGAGGAACTTAACCTGCCGAAACCCGACATCCGGCTCGTCGTAGGCGAACGT
Organism: Gemmatimonadaceae bacterium; assembly: GCA_052389995.1. Lineage (GTDB taxonomy): Bacteria > Gemmatimonadota > Gemmatimonadetes > Gemmatimonadales > Gemmatimonadaceae > JAICNG01. The sequence goes on from JBQTHJ010000019.1 coordinate 32,167, forward strand.
CAGCACGGCGCGATGACCGCCGAAATGCTCAAGTCGCTGGAGCACGCGATGCTCGACCATCGGCCGCCGTGGGTACTCATCTTCGGCGACACGAACAGCACGCTTGCTGCAGCGTTGGCGGCGGTCAAGCTGCGAATACCGATTGCTCACGTCGAAGCCGGACCGCGCATCTACGACATCGATACGCCGGAAGAAATCAATCGCATCGTTGCCGATCACGCAGCTCGCCTTCGGTTTTGTCCCGATGTGCCATCGGTGATGAACCTCGCGCGCGAAAACGTGTCGGCCGGAGTCCATCTCACAGGCGACGTCATGTTCGACGCGTTCTTGCATTTCTCGAGGATCGCGGATGAGCGCTCATCGATCCTCGAAACGCTACGGCTGAGGAAGAAACGGTTCGCCCTGCTGACAACACACCGCCCCAACAACACCGACGATCCCAAGGCTCAAGAAGGTCTTGTTCGGCTGCTCCGCGAGAGCGCCCTTCCCGTTGTTTTTCCCACTCACCCGCGGACCGAGAACGCACTCCGCCGAAATGGATTCTGGGATACCGTCAATGCCCTCGAACACGTGCACATTACGCCTGCTCTGGGCTATCTCGACATCCTGGTACTCGTTAACCATGCCGAAGTCGTGCTCACCGACTCCGGTGGGCTGCAAAAGGAGGCATACTTCGCCGGGAAACCCGTCGGCGTGCTCTTCTATGCAACTCCGTGGCCGCGCATCGAAGCGGTGGGGTGGCAGCGGCGGTGTTGGGTCGACAATGGTATCAACGTGGAAGCTGCCCTCGACGTCGTCGCGCGCTATCGGCCAACGGCAAGCCGCCCCTCGTTCTTTGGCGATGGGAACGCGGCGGGACACATTGTCGATATACTGGAAAGCGAGGGCTGGTTAGCCCGCCCGACGTAGGTCAGATCGTTGCCTGGCTCGAGTCACCGGCTTCGAACAGAACGGCACCTGCGTTAGGGCCCTCATTAAGCACAAGGTCCAGCGCCGACAATCCCGGCACGAAATCCCCGTGAAGCTGTTGATACGTAGGGTGCGAGAACGTCTGCCGCCTGACCGTTACGCCGCTGGCGGCGAAGTACTCGTCGTCCATATACGTCAGGCCCCCGCCTTGTCCAACGAGGTAGGTATCCGCGCCAACCACTCTGCAAATGGCCACCAGGAGCTCGTTTCGATGCCCGCTCACGCTCAGATCGGAGGCGCGCACGACCGGGCGATCCACGCCGAGGGCTTCGGCCAGTAACGCGATCGTAGCCTCATTGAGGGCGGCTAAAGACGCGTGCGGAGCCGTCAGCACTTCGGTAAGGCGTGCGAGGCATGAAGCGGCGTGAGGCGCGCGAGCATATGCCTGCGACAGCGTGCGCAGGTGCTTCACTACCCATTGTTGACGATAGTCAATCTCCACGTCGCGAATGGCAGGATACCGACTGTCGCCCGAGTGTCGAAAAGGCACGGTTAGCCAGGGAGTGCCGTCATGCGTCTTGATTTTGACGCGATTCGTGTAGCTGCCCCGTGACAGTTGGACATGATCGAGCAAGATGAAAACGTCGCATTGCGCCATCTTCGAGAAGTATCCCAGCCAAGGGAGAAAGTTGGGTTGGTGGATCGCCGCAACGCGGGTCACCTGGTGCTATCCGGTGATTCGAGATTTTGCAGCACTTGGGCCGGGTCTCCTGTGCCCAACAGCAAGCGCGCATTTACTGTCTCATCGAGCCGCCCCGTGTCCTGGATCGAGAATCCCAGCCGTCGATAGAATTTTACCGCACCGCGATTCGTGTCGTGAACCTTGAAAGTGAGCGGCTTCCAGTCTCGCTCCATGCAGGCGCGACAGAGCCATGCCATCAACACGCCTCCCACGCCCGCGTTTCGCCACGCGTGCGTGACCATGATCCGATGCAAGTGAGGGTGCCCCGGTGTCCGCGATGAGACCTGAAAGGCGATAACGCGTTGCTCGTGATCGCGGGCAATCGCCGACAGAGTCCACTTGTCAGGCATCTCCTGCAGGACCTGGCCCGCGGTCCAGGTGAATCCTGGTTCTTCCACGCTGATCGCAATCAGCGCGTCCAACACGCGATTACACTCCTCACGCGTCAACTGGACAAGTTCGATGGTCACGGCATTCTCGAACCTAAGATCGTGGGGCGCGCGTGCGAGGTGGGGCGTCGTGAGTATCTCGCGGATTCCGCCATTCCTTACGCATGCACAAGGCCGCTGGCTCCGACATAGATCCCGCACCCGGCGAAGAAGGCAAGCGGCAATCTCCAGCCCGGCTTCGCCTGGAACTCTGGCACGAGATTCGAGGCGCCCACGTACAGTGTGACCCCAGCCGACAAGGCAAGCCCCCACGTCGCAAGTATTTCGACGAAACTCGTGAGAAATACCCCTGCGATGGTGGCTCCGCCAAGTGCACTGGCGGCGTAGAGGGCACGCGCCCGACTTGCGCCCGCGGCGAGAAACAGGCTCGAAATCGCTAACCCCTCGGGAAACTTGTGCAAGAGGATCGCCAGGAAGATCAACACGCCCAGCGAGGTGCTCACTTCAAACGCGCTTGCGATGGCCACTCCGTCGACGAAAGTATGCAGCAGCAGCCCCGCCAACGCAGACATGCTGACGACGCTCGTAACCTCATGTGTCTCCTCGCCGAAATGGAAGTGCCGCGCGAACGTGTGTTGCGTGAGATGCACTAGCGCATACCCCACCAAGGCGACGACTGCGGCCGTACTGCCGCCGCGGGCGATCGCTTCGGGAAAGATGTCCGTCACCGAGGCCGCGACCATGAATCCGGCCGCGAGGGCGATCATCGTCTCGAGCGCTCGCGCGCTCCATTCACGCCGCCAGGTGACGGCCGCCGCGCCCAGCACGTTCGCCGCTGCCGCGACGACCGCGAGCGCCAACGCAGCGCCGCTCACGCCGGCTGAAGACCTAACGACGCGGCCGCCTGCTCCAACGCCTGGCTCAGCTCGGGCGCGGGCGGAAATTCCTGCTGCTTGAGGCGCCAGCTCTTCGTGCGCACGGCACGCCGCTCCTCCAGCCCCTTCCCCTGAAGGATGTACAGCCACTGGTCGCTGCGAGCGTAGATGAACAACTCGAGCACCGGATTGAGCGTCAGCTGGTCCTCGCTCGTGTACACGGCGATCTCGACGCCGCCGGACGTTGCAAGCGCCGTCTTGAGCCGGGCGATCGCGTCACGGACATCGGGAAGCGCGAGACTCTCTCCTTTCCACCGGCGACGAGCGCGCCGATCCTCGATCGCCAGGTCGACCGCGGGTGGGAGGTGCTCCATCAGCGCGTGAAAGAGGTCGACCACCCGCTCCGCGTTTGCCACGACGTGCGCGGCGTAGTAGTCGGTTTCCTTGCTGAACGAGTATCCGTCGGCCGCGGTGCGAAACCGCTTCCAGATCGACGTGTCGAACTGCTTTCCGCGAAAGAACATCGTCAGGTCGAAAGGCTAGCGTTCCCCGTTCCGGTATCGCTGAAGCAATTCGGCAGCCAGACGCAGAAGCTCCTCGACGGTGTTCCGCCTGGGGTCGTCGAGAACGACGTCGAGCAACCGGTGCAGGACCCAGCCCATCTCGGGCCCCTCCGCGACACCGACGCCTCGCAGCTCGTCACCACCGACCGCGAGATCGCCCAGCTCCACCGGGTCGCGAAAAGCGGACCGAACGGCTCGCCGATAGAGCGAGCGGATCGCGGCCGTGGGCGGCACCTGCTCTCCTTCGTCTCGCTCCGCCGCGAAGCGTGCGGAAACCAGCCGCAACACCGACGGAATGCGCATGCGGCCCGCCTTCGCGATCCAGTGCCGGACCGTCGCCGGCGGCATCGGGTCGCCCGACGTCTTCGCAAGCGCCGAGTGGATCGCCGTCGAATGCTCGACGATGGCGCGGATCCACGCAATCTGCTGATTCGAGAAGCGCAGCCTTCTCGCGACCTTCTCCGCATCCCGGGGGGACAGATCGCTGACCAAGGCGGCGAGGCGAAGCATCTTCCGCTGGCTCGCGGGCTTTCCCGTCGCGCGCGGCAAGTGGTCGAGCGTGCGGAGCACCGTGGACGAGATGTTGTCGAGTGGCGGAAGGAGCGCGCGGAGTGCTCCGCTCCCCCGCCAGAGCTCGAGCGCGCGCGAAGGACTCACCACCTGCTCCATCGTCTTCTCGAGCTCCTGCTTCACCCGCTCGGCCGAGAGCCGGTCGAGGTGCGGCGCACTGGCGACGATCGCTCGCCAGGTGGCGGGATCGATCTCGAAGCCGAAGCGCGCCGCGAAGCGGATGGCGCGGAGCGCGCGCAGGCGGTCTTCGCGCATTCGCTCGTTAGGCTCGCCGACGGCGCGGATGAGCTTCCGCGCGATGTCCTCCTGTCCTTCGAACGGATCGTGGAGCCGTCGCGACCGCGGGTGATACCCGATGGCGTTGAGCGTGAAGTCGCGGCGGGCGAGGTCCTCATCGATCGTCGCTCCGAAGGTGACCACGGCGTGACGCCCGTCGGTCGCAACGTCGCGGCGGAACGTCGTGACCTCGTGCATGGTCCCGTGCTTGTCGAGCACGCCGACCGTGCCGAACTCGATCCCGACGGGAATCGTGCGCGGAAAGAGGCGGCGCACCTGCTGAGGTGTAGCCGCGGTCGCCAGGTCCCAATCGAGATGGGGGTGCCCGAGGAGGGCGTCGCGAACGGCACCCCCGACGCACCAGGTCTCGAAGCCCTCGGTTTCGAGGCGCTTGGCGATCTCGAGGACCGGTCCCGGGGGGGAGAGCTGGGGCACGACGCCAGGCTTTGAGATAGGCCTTCAGATGTTTAGGTTTAGCGACCCATGAATCTGGAACCCTTGCTCGCCGCCTCCGGCGCAACTGACGAGTTCAAGGACTCGGTGCGGCAGTATAGCACGCTCGGGAAGGCACCGTTGGTCGCCACTGGCGGGTCGGCGCCGCCGGTCAAGGTGCTCCGCGTTCTCGCTCACCTGCTCGAGACCGAGCCCACACTTCGGCTCGAGGGCGTGCGGGTCTACGGGAATTCCGGGTGCTCCGATTTCCGAGGGTCCGTCGAGGCGCATGCGGACGGCGTGGTGCGTCAGTGGCACTTCGTCTGGTGCTGCAAATGGCGCGCGGTCGCAGCAGGCTGGGTGGATGGCTTCGGGTTCCCCGATCAGATACGGGCCGCGCGTGAGTTCGGCTATCGCTGCTTCGAGACGTGGACAGAGGCGCCGGCCTCCGTCACTCCTCGAACAGCGCCTGGAGATCCGTTCCGCCAAGGCCAGCTCCAAGCGCAAGACTGAGCTCGATCCGCGCCTGATGCGGACGGCGCGATCCGGCGAAGATGACGCCCAGGTCGTGGAGACGGCGCCCGCCACCGGGATAGCCGTAGGTTCGCCCGACACGCCCACGCAACGCCCGTGAGGCCACGACGACCGGCTTCCGCGCAGCGATCCAGCGCTCGATCCCCGGGACCATCCCCGGCGGAACGTTGCCGCGGCCCATTGCGGCGATGACGATGCCTAACGCCTCCTCGCGCGACGCATCGATGAGCCGTGCGTCCGCGCCCGCGAATGCCGGCACGATGTCGATCGGGAGCGCCGGCGCCGGCGGCACCAGCGGCGGCGGCACGGGCGGCAGCGCTCTCCGGAAGATGACCTCGCCATCATCGATCACGCCGATGGGGCCGAGTCCGGGGCTCTCGAACGCATCCAACAAGTACGTGTGCGCCTTCGTGACGTCGAGCCCCGCGAACACGCGCCCGGCGATGGTCACTATCACTCCGTATCCGCGGGCCGCTTCGCTCGCGGCGACGCGCACGGCGTCAATGAGGTTGGATGGCCCATCCCAGCCGAGCTCGCTCGCCGTACGCATGGCTCCCGTGAACACGATCGGCTTCTCCGGAGCCATGGTGCGCGCAGCGAGATAGGCCGATTCCTCGAGCGTGTCGGTGCCATGCGAGACGACGATCCCGTCGACCTCGGGACGCTCGAGATGCACCGCAATCCGATTCCGCAGCGCCCACATGCGCTCGACCGTCATGTGCGGGCCGGGAAACGCACCCCATTCCTCGATCTCGAAGTCCGCGACGTCATCGATGCCGCGTGTGGCGGCGAGGATGTCGCGGCCCGACAGCGAGGGGATCGCGCCGCCAACGGCGGGATCCTGGCGCATTGAAATTGTGCCGCCGGTGAAAAGAAGCGGGATCACGGGCTTCGGGCTCTCTTCAACCGAAGGGTGTGGCATTCACACCACAGTGAGGCGTCCTCGCGACGGCGCATTTCTCGTGAGGCGTCGCCTAACGCACTATGGCTACGCTCTTTAGCCTGCTTAACGAGGCACCGATGCCAAAGCTTGCCTCTTGCAAGGAAAACGGGCTGGTCGAACCCGGCGCGTATCCATTTCTGGAGGTAGAAGGTCATGTCGAGATTTCCCAGACTCGCTCTCGGGCTGGTCGCCCTCAGCGCACTCGCGTGCGATCAGGGCTCCGAACGCATCGGGGGTCCGATCCAGGATCCGTCATTTGCCAAGGGGCGCGGAGGGGGCTTTCCCCGGGAGCGCGCCCGAGGCGACGTCGAGGTGATTCAGTTCTCGATCAGCGATCGGTATACGTTCAACGCATTTCGCGACGGCCAGGGAGAGCCGCGCGGCGACTTCCAGTGGGTGAGCGAACGGCCGGACGGCTCCGTGACCACCGGGCGCGGGCGAATCGTCTGCCTCACCGTCATCGGCAACATCGCTCACGTTGCTGGGATGTTCGAGGAGGAGGACGCCTTCTGGATCAATCCGCCGAACAACTTCGCCATCTGGTCGGTGCAGGACAACGGTAAGGGCCGCGACGCTCCGCCCGATCTAGCGAGTCTATTGCATCCCGCAGTCACCGCAGGCCAGGTCGCGATCCACTGCCAAACGGGATCCTTTTTGGGCATGAGTCCCAACCAGGGCGGCGACATCGTCGTCGAAGATGACGTCGTGCTGACGGCAAACGAGTAGCTTGATTCGTGAAGAAGAGAGGCGCCAGGGCATCTCGCTCTGGCGCCTTTTTTCTCTGGTCAGCCAGCCAGCACGCTGCCGCCGTTCACGTTCAGGATCTCTCCGGTGATGTGGCGGGCAAGGTCCGAGCACAGGAAGACGATCGGCCCCGCGATGTCCACCGCGGTTGCGATCCGTCCAATCGGGATCGCCCGGCGAATGCGCTCCCTCGCCTCGCCGCCATAGGCGGGCGCCGACATGTCGGTATCGACCCACCCCGGCGCCACGCTGTTCACGGTGATGTCCCGCGCCGCGAGCTCGATCGCGAGCGACTTCACGAACGAGATGATCGCCCCCTTCGATGCACCGTAGTCCGCGTGGAATGCTTCGCCGCGCTGGCCCGCCGTGCTCGAGATGAGGACGATGCGGCCTCCACCTCCCATCGTCCGCGCCGCGAGCCGCGAGCCGTAGAAGATCGAGTCGACGTTCTGGCGAATCGTCTCGCGCCAGCGCTCGTCGGACATCTCCGCGATCGGCGCGTCGTCAGGCGGCCAGATCCCGGCATTGCCGACGAAGATATCCACCCCGCCGAGCTCCCGTTGCGCCCGCTCGAAGAGCTCTTCGTTCCCCTTTGCGGTGCCCAGGTCGGCCGCATGCGCGAATCCCGTGACGCCGCGGCTCGCGATCCCGCGGACGACCTCCGCGGCCTCCGCCTCACGCGACCGATACGCGATACCGACGTTCGCGCCCGCGTCGGCGAGCAAGAGCGCCGTAGCCGCACCGATGCCGCGCGAGCCGCCCGTCACGATGGCGTTCTTGCCGCGAAGAGAGATCACTGGCAGTCCTGATTCATGGCAACGTCAAAAGCGTAGGGTGAAACGATTGCGCGGATAGCAGCCCGGACACATGCGGATCTGCTCCTGGCACGCGGAACTCTCCTCTACAGCTACAAAACGCGTCTTGTGCTCGCGCGAGGAGAGCGCTCGGCGCTCAATTGACACAGCTACAGCTCAGCCTCCACAGCCTCACAAATCGCGTGCTCCATGCACAAGTGAATCTCCTGCGCCCGGTCGGTGCGGTCGGTCGGAACGATCACCACGTGATCGCACAACGTCTTGAGCTTTCCGCCATCGCGCGCGGTGAACGCCAGCACTTTCACTTGCCGCCCGCGCGCGGCTTCTGCCGCTCGCAGCACGTTCGGCGAGTTCCCGCTCGTCGAGTGGATGACCAACAGGTCGCCGGGCTTCCCCAGTGCCTCGATCTGCCGCGCGAAGATCTCCTCGAAGCCGAGGTCGTTGCCCGCGGCCGTGAGGAGCGACGTGTCCGTGGTGAGCGCGACCGCCGGATACGCACGGCGCTTCCTCATGTAGCGGACGACGTATTCCGTCACGAGGTGCTGCGCGTCGGCTGCACTCCCGCCGTTGCCACAGAAGAGCAGCGTTCCGCCGCGTCGAACGGTCTCGCGGACCATGTCGAGCGCGCGTGAAAGCTCGCGCTCCGACTCATCCGCTGCTCGCGTCGCCAGAGCGGCGAGCTCGCGAAGGGCATCGGCAGGTCGCGTCATGAGCGGCCGAGGACGAGCTGCTTCAACCGCGAGAGCATCCCGCGCTCGACCGCTGGCAGCGGCGCCACGGGAAGTGGCGCTTCGCCATCGAGCATTCGGCGCGCATTGGCTCGCGTCAACATATCCGCCTGCTCGGTCGCGCCGATCTCCGTGAGCCACGTCCGCGCCCCGGCGAGCGATCGCCGGTCGCCGTGATTGTCGCTCGCGATGCAGTCGACGAGACCCTCCTCGAGCAGCGCACGGGCCAGGCGAGAGGTGTTCGGTCCGCCGAGGAGCATGGACGCGTCCATCTGGATCGCGGCGCCGGCGTCACGCCAATGACGCACGAGGTCGGGCGTGCATCCCCAGTAGCGCTCCGGGTGCGCGAGCACCGGAATGACACCGCTCGTCCGTAGCCTCATGATCTCGCGACCCGCCGCCGCCGGAACGTTCATGCGCGGGAACTCGACCAGAACCGCCTTCGAGCCGCCAAGTCCGAGCCGACGGTCTTCGAGATCGATCTCCGGAACGTCGATCATGATCTCCCACCCGCGCAGGAGGGTGACACCCGCCGGCGCCCGCCCCTCGAGCCCGCGAAAAATCGTCTCGTATTCCTCGTGCGGGGCGCGCGACGCGCGGCTGGCCTCGAGATGCGGCGTGCACACGACGACCTCGACTCCTTCGCTGACGAACCGCTCCAGGATCGGCAGCGACACCTCGAGGCTCGGCGATCCATCATCCACACCGGGCAGGAGGTGCGTATGGATGTCGATCACGTGCGTGCCGCGAGCGCGAGCTCACGCACGGCGGGCGCCCCCTGCCGCTCGAGAAGCGTCCCCACGACGATGACATCGGCCCCTGCCTCACGAGCTGCACGAACCGCGTCGGGAGTGCGCAATCCGCCACCGACGAACAGCGGCCCGCGTGTCGCGGCGCGCGCCGCGCGGATGAGAGACGGCGCGACGGGCCGCCGCGCCCCACTCCCCGCGTCCAGGTAGGTCGCCGACATCCCGACGAGCATCGCCGCACGCACGTGCGCGGCGACGAGCTCCGGCTTGTTCGCCGGCAGGGGCCGCGTTTGGCTCACTGCCTCCACCGACGTCACCTCGCCGCCATCGATCAACACGTACGCCGTGCTGATGGGCTCGACGTGCGGATGCCGCTCGAAGAATGGAACGGCGCGAACGTGCTCCTCGATCAGGTACTGCGCGTTGCGCCCGGAGACGAGTGAGAGCAGCAGCACGCCATCGACATCGGGCACGAGGTGAGAGGCTGCACCCGGGAACTCCAGGAGCGGAACGTTGGGCGCCCCTTGCTTCACCGCCCGGGCGACCGCGGAGACATCGATCTCGTTCCCATATGACGTGCCGACGAGCAGCGCGACGACACCTTCATCCGCGGCGCGTGCTGCAAGGTCGACGGCCTGCGCCGCCGTCGTGCGGCTCGGGTCGATCAGCACCGCGAGCCCGCGGTGCGCGCTCAGATGCGCGAGTATCGTCATGGCGTCGCCGCCGGCAGCGTACCGAAGCGCAGCATGGCCGATGCAGCCTGCTCGGCGAAGCTCGCCGGCGCGTCGGCGGCGAACTCGAGCGCGTACGTGACCAGTGCATCGGCCGCGAGCAAATCGGCGGCGTCGGGCCGGCCGGCGATGCCGTCGTCGAACAGTCGCGTCAGCACGCGCTCGGCCGCTTCGAGGCAGGCGCGCTCGGTGTCGGCGACATCCTGGGCCGCTGACGCACCTAACGCCGACAGGATGCGCGATTGCAGGAGGTCCGGGGGAGGAGGCGTTCGACTGGCGAGCCAGTCGCCAACGGTGCTCGCGGTGCTCACGCGCTGGTGAGTGCGCGCTCGACGATCTGAGGTGCTTGCTCGATCGCGGCGGCGAGGCGCGACGCGTCGGGGAGTCCCGCCTGCGCGAGATGCGGCTTCCCTCCCCCGCGCCCGCCAGCGATCGCCGCGATGTCGCGCACGAGGTTGTCCGCGCGAACGCCCTTGTCGCGTAGATCGTCAGTCACGACGACCAACATTGTCGTCTTCCCTCCGATCGAAGCACCGAGCACGCCTACTCCGGTACCGAGCTTCTCACGGAGCGCGTCGGCGAGCGCCTGAAGCTCCTTGGCGTCACTGACGTGAACTTCCGCGGCGACGACACGCGCGCCGTTCACTGCCCGCGCGCCGGTGATCAGCATCGCGACCTGATCGCCGCCGCCTCGCATGCTCTCCTCGAGCCGGCGTTGCAGCTGACGCCGCTCGTCGACCAGCGATTCGACACGCTTGACGACGCCGTCGGGTGACCCCTTCACGAGCTCCACGATGCGTTGCAGCCGTCGCTCCTCATCGCGGATCAGCTCGTACGCGCGCGGCCCGGTCACTGCCTCGATGCGGCGCACCCCCGCGGCAACGCCGGTCTCGGCGACGATCCTGAACAGGGCGATCTGCCCCGTGTTCCGCGCGTGCGTGCCGCCACACAGCTCGATGGAATAGCCGGGGATGGAGACGACGCGCACGACGTCGCCATACTTCTCGCCGAAGAGCGCCATCGCGCCGGCGGCAACCGCCTCGCGATAGGACTTCTGCTCGAAGCGAACGTCGACATCAGCCCAGATCGCGCGATTGACGCGCTCCTCGATCTCCGCCAGCGCCTCCGGCTTCACCGGTCCGTGGTGCGTGAAATCGAAGCGGAGACGGTCGGGCGCCACGAGCGATCCCGCCTGGTGAACGTGCTCACCAAGCACCTGGCGGAGCGCGGCGTGGAGCAGATGCGTGGCGGTGTGGTTGCGCTCCGTGTCGCGACGCCGGTCGCTCGGGACTCGAGCGATCACGCGCCCGAACGCGAACGTCCCGGTCAGCCTGCCTAACGCCGCGATGCGCCCGTCGACCCGGCGCACGTCATCGACATCGACCCGCCAGCCCTCGCCGATGATCTCACCAACGTCGGCGATCTGGCCACCCGACTCCGCGTAGAACGGGGTTTCCCGCAGCATCACCGCAACCCGATCGTCTCCGACACGACGCATCGCGGTGACCTGCGTTTCGATCTCGACGGTATCGTAGCCGACGAACGCCGTGTCGGTGATCTCTCGGGGCGTGATGACCTGCTCGGGTGCCGAATCCGCCTCCCAGGCCCCCTCGGCAAGCCCGTCCGCCGCCACGCCGACCTTCTTCGCCTTGCGGTCGGCCTGCGACTGCTGGCGTTGCGTCTCGAGCGCCGCCTCGAAGCCGGCGATGTCGACCGTGTAGCCCCGCTCACGCGCCATGAGCTCCGTGAGATCGATGGGGAAGCCGTACCGGTCGTAGAGTACGAACGCCTCTTCGCCCGAGATCGTCCCGCGCAATGCAGTGGAGCCCTGCGTCGTCGACGATGGCGCCAGCTCGTCGAAGCGCGCCATGCCGGCGTCGATCGTCGCCAGGAATCGCTCTTCTTCCGCCGTCGTGGTGTCGACGATGTGCTTCGCGCGCTGGAGCAGCTCGGGGTAGATGCCGCCCATGCCTTCGATCACCGACTGCACCACCGGCGCGAGCGTCGGCTCCTGCCGGCCGAGCAGCCAGGCATGCCTAACGGCTCGGCGGAGAATGCGGCGCAGGACGTATCCGCGCCCTTCGTTCGACGGAAAGACGCCATCGGCGAGCAGGAACGCGATCGAGCGGGCATGATCGGCGATGACGCGGAAGGACGCCGGCTCCACCGCGTTCGGGATGATCCGCCGCACGCCTCCAGGAAGGTGCGCCGCGATGCCGCGCCGAGCCTCATCACTTTCGCGTCCCCAGTACGGTACGCCTACGACGTCCTCGATCGACCGGAGGATCGGCGTGAAGAGGTCCGTATGGAAATTGCTCGTCGTCCCCTGCATCACCGCGGCGATGCGCTCGAGCCCGGCGCCGGTGTCGATCGACGGTTTCGGGAGCGGCGTCAGTGTGCCGTCCGCCGCGCGATCGAACTGCATGAAGACCAGGTTCCAGATCTCGAGGAACCGGCCGGCTTCAGCGCCGACGACGAACGCCTCGAGGGAGAAGTCGGCCCGATCTACATCGGTCCACTCCCCGACGGCGCCGGCGGGAAACTTCCAGTCGTTCGCGATGTGCGCGAGATCCACGTAGATCTCCGAGCACGGCCCGCACGGACCGGTCTCCCCCATCTGCCAGAAGTTGTCCTTCTCGCCAAGCCCGTAGATGCGGGTCGCAGGAAGCTGAGCGATGTCGCGCCAGAGCTCGCGCGCCTCGTCATCCGAGTGATAGACCGTGACGCGAAGATGCCGTGGGTCGAGCGTGAGCTCCTCGGTGACGAACTCCCAGGCAAAGCGGATCGCGTCCGCCTTGAAGTAATCGCCGAAGGAGAAGTTTCCGAGCATCTCGAAGAACGTGTGATGCCGGAAGGTATGGCCTACCTGCTCGAGATCGTTATGCTTGCCGCCCGCGCGCACGCACTTCTGGACGGTCGTCGCCCGCGCACCGAACTCGGCTTTCTCCTGGCCGAGGAAGATCTTCTTGAACTGCACCATCCCGGCGTTGGTGAACAGCAGCGTCGGGTCGTCCGCAGGAACGAGCGACCCGCTCGGCCGGACGGCGTGCTGGTGCGCCTGGAAATAGGAGAGGAATCGCGCGCGAATCTCGGAAGCCTGCATAGACGCGCAATATACGCGGCGCTCGTCGGGAGTGGCCAGCGTTGGGGCGGCTCAGGCGTCCGCGAGCAGCCTCCGTACGACGGCCCGAACGTCATCCACGTCGTATCCCCGCCGCGCGAGATAGCCGTAGAGCCGTCGCCGCTGAACGTCCTTATCCAGCCCGTCGAGGGTCCGGAGCTTCTTGCGCGCGACCCGATCGACGGTCGCGGTCTCGTCCACCTCCTCATCCTCGATGACTTCCACGATCGCAGCATCAGCGACGTCACGAGCGACGCCGCGCTTTGCCAACTCCTGCTGCAACCTCCTGCGGGAGAACCCCTGCGAGGAGACCTTGGCCCGCACGAATGTGCGCGCGAATGCATTGTCGTCGAGCAATCCCGAGGCGGTCAGACGCTCGATCGCAGCATCGACGTCCGCCTCTGCCTCTCCCTTGAGCACCAGCCGGCGGCGCAAGTCGCGAATGGAGCGCGGGGCGCGCGCGAGCATGTCGAGCGCGCGGGAAAACGTGTCCCGCGGCTGCCGAAGCGATTCATCCTTGTGCTCGCCCATCAGTAGCGACATCGCTCTATTGGCGCTCCCATGCGGTCGTGATATAGCGGTTTTCCAGGCCGTATCGCAGCGTCGCGCCTACGCGCCTAACGAAGCTCATGGGGTGCCGCACATAGTGCCCGAGCATACGACGGATCAGATCGACCCGGTCGACGTCGTGACGCGAGAACGCGGGCGTGTTCGTGAACGGATCGACGAGACGGATACTGGCGATCTCCCGCAACCCATGCCGAGTAAAGAGGCGCTTGAAGGAGGCCTCGGTGAAGTCCTGACGGTGAAAGGGATTTGCATCAGTCGACGGCGTAGAGGGTACCGACGCGATCAAGCGGCCCTGCGGACGGAGCATCGAAACGAGGCGGTCGACGAAGATGCCGGGTTGCTCGAGGTGCTCGATGGTCTCGAGGGACACGAGGGTGTCGAACCCGGTCGCGTCGACGAACGTCATCCCGTCGGCATTGATGAACTTCGTGTTCCGCCGCGCGTAGTGAGCGTTGGCGCCGGCGATCGCTCCACCGTCCAGATCCACCCCGAGGCACTCGACATCAGGAAGCCGCTCCGCCAAAAGCGCGGTCCCGTGCCCCGAGCCGCACGCGATGTCGAGGAGCCGCCCCGATGGCCTGGCATAACGTGACGCGAAGTCGTAGCGCGCAACGTGGACGGCCAGCCAGCTCTCGTTTGGAGTATGGTGAGGGGTGATGCGTTCGAGCGTCGGCGTCGTCGTCATTGATCAATGTCCACAGGGTAGGGCCCAGCCGGCCGGCTGAATCCCCAAAAATACAGCAGCCGGGGCCGGATCACGCGAGCATGGACGCATCCGGGTAGCGCCACGTCCGACGTAATCCGTGCCCCGGCTCGCTCGAACCGGTCACGCGCCCCGTTACTCCTCGGCCGCGACCTCCTCATCCGGACCCGGTGCGCGGATGCCGAGGATGCCCTTCACCTTCTCCTCGACTTCCGTCATCAGCGTCAGGTTGTCCTTGAGATACATCTTCGCGTTCTCGCGACCCTGGCCGATCTTCTGACCGTTGTAGCTATACCAGGCACCAGACTTCTCGATGATGTTCGCCTCGGCCGCAATATCGAGGACCAGGCTCGCGTGACTAATGCCTTCCGCGTACATGATGTCGAACTCCGCCTGCTTGAACGGCGGTGCCACCTTGTTCTTCACGACCTTCACGCGACAGTGCGAGCCAATGACGTCTTCCTTCTCCTTCACGGGCCCGATGCGGCGAATGTCGAGACGCACCGACGCGTAGAACTTGAGCGCCTTGCCACCCGTCGTCGTCTCGGGATTGCCGAACATCACCCCGATCTTCTCGCGCAGCTGATTGATGAAGATCACCGACGTCCGCGACCGCGCGATCGCGCCGGTGAGCTTGCGCAGCGCCTGACTCATGAGACGCGCCTGAAGCCCTACGTGCGCGTCACCCATCTCACCCTCGATCTCGGCCTTCGGAACGAGCGCCGCGACGGAGTCGATCACCACGACGTCCACGGCGCCGGAGCGCACGAGGATGTCGCAGATCTCGAGCGCCTGCTCGCCCGTGTCGGGCTGCGAGATGAGGAGATTGTCGACGTCGACACCCAGCTTCCGCGCATACTCGGTGTCCAGCGCATGCTCGGCGTCGATGTAGGCCGCGACGCCGCCGGTCCGCTGCGCGTTCGCGACCACGTGGAGACAGAGCGTCGTCTTGCCGCTCGACTCCGGTCCGTACACCTCGGTGATGCGCCCGCGCGGGATTCCGCCCACGCCGATCGCGGCGTCGAGGTTGATCGCGCCAGTCGGGATCGCGTCGATCCGGACCTTCGGCGTGTCGGCTCCCATCTTCATGATGGAGCCCTTGCCGCAGCTCTTCTCGATCTGCGCGATGGCCAGATTCAATGCCTTTTTCTTGTCGTCCTGAATCGTAGAGACTGCCATTCGTCCGCCCTTGCGTTGTCGTGAAAATGATCTGGCCGTGCGGTGAATCTACCCGTGGCCGGGGAGCACACCATACCCGAAGAAACTACGAAAGCACCTGCGAAAAGTCAACGCGAAGAAGGCACCATGAACGCGTTCTCGACGTGCCGAATCCGCACCCGTTCCCCCTCGACAAGCACGCCGACGACGTCGAACCGGTAGGTCTCGTGGGGGCGGCCATGACGGTCCATCCAGACGAGGGCCGACCTGGTGAGCTCGCGCTGCTTCCGCCAGCCAACGGCCTCCACGGGCTCGCCGAACTCCGTCCCACGACGCGCCTTCACCTCGACAAAGGTGACGAGTCCCTCGCGCTCCATGACGAGATCGATGTCCCGGTGGCCAGACCGGAACCTCCGCATCAGGACCCGCCACCCGTGCCGCTTGAGCCACCGCTCCGCTACCCGCTCGCCCAACTCCCCGAACGCCATTCGCTCGGCCGTCATGGGCGGGGAAACTACCGGGCGGCCGTCAGCGCTCCGTCATCGATCCCTTTCGTGGCGGGGCGTTCAGGCTCGCGGCCGACGGCGCACTGGCAGGCAGCCGGCGGCGCTACGTCGAACGCGCGCGGTACAGCCACCGCCGAACGACGTCGGCCGCCGCAGTCGTGACGGGCGGCTCACGGCGGGTGGTCCGGCCGGTTCCGGGCGCGATCTCGAGCATCACGCTCTCGAAGTTCGTTAGGCCGTTGAGCTGAGTGTTGAACGTGGCCAGGCGCACTGCCCGCGGGTTGATGTCGACGCCAACGCCCTCACGCCTGCCGCGCGCGGTCGTCATGAGCAGGATCCCCGAGCCCGTCCCCACGTCGATCACGCGCGAATCGGCGCGGAGATCGCGCGCGGTGAGAAACTCGGCCATGTTCAGCGAGTCCTGTCCGATGTGCACGCGAAACCGGAAGGTTTCGTCCAGCGGATCCACGACGAGGACGAGACCGGATGCGGCGATGACCCGAAAGCGAGCGCGTAATCCACCCGGTGGGCCCGGCGTCAGCATACCGGCGACCGTCCATTCATCGACGGCATCTCTGCCGATGAGCTGTGCCCACTCGTCGTGCGCCAGCTCGGAGCCGATCACCAGACCGCGATACGTGAGCTGCTGCTTGCTGGACGCAAACGCGCGGTATGCTCCCGAAAACGCGGACTGGTCGAGCATGGAGCTTCCGCCGCTCGTGAAGCGCCGCAGAATGCGAAGCTCGTGTCCGAAGGGAAGGCCGCCCATCTTTGGCGGCGGATACCGCTGGAGGTTTCCAATGTCGAGGGATCTGATGACGTCGATGAAGGTGCCGCGGAGATCGCTCTCGAGTGAGGTCGTCCAGTCGACACCAGTCGCGGCGCGTTGCGTTTCAGCGATCACGTGACCATTCCATGAAGGTTGCCAACCCGTCCAAGCAGGGACGGTGCCAGCCGCCGGAAGGCTCGGCAAGGGCGGTGGTGCGCGTGGTGGCGCTCACAGCCGGCCATTCGTTCGGTGACCGGACGCTGCGACGGTTCGCCGATGAAGGGATTCATCTGGATGCTCTGCTCGTCACCGTTCAGCAGAACGCCGCCACGCCCGGCGCGGGCGATCGGGGCCTGGCGGCGCGCATGACGAGGTGGCGAGCGCGGCTTCGCACTCGGGTGCGCGCATGGCGGCGGTGGCGCGCCGTTGCGCGTCGCATCGCCGTCGCCGACTCGCCCAGCGATCCGAGGCTGCGTCAGCAGTTGGAGCGCGCCCGCCCTGACGTCCTGGTGCTGGCGGGCTCGGGGCTCGTGCCGTCGGAGCTTCTATCCATTCCCGCGCGCGTGACGTTGAACGCCCATCCCGGCGTGCTGCCCTGGGTGCGCGGCGTCTGCCCCTTCGAGAACGCGTTGCTCCGCGGCATCCCCCTCGGCGTCACCGTTCACGCGGTGGACGCCGGCATCGATACGGGGCCGATCGTGCGCCGGGTTCTGCTCGACGTCGATGGGCGGGAGACGGATCGCGTTTCGCTCATCCGGCGTCTGGAGGACGCCGCGATCGGGGAGCTCACCGACGTCGTCTGCGGGCTGATGCGGGGCGAGCCGCTGCGCGCTCATGCGCAGGGATCGCGACACCCCTACGGGCGCTGGGTGACGGGCGCGGAGCGAGCGCGCGCCGTCGAGCTCGCGGCCGGCGGCAAAGCCGCGCGTCTCTACCACCAATGGCGGGCCGCGGCTGGCGGTGACGTTCTGCCAGACGACGACCAGTTCGTGCGGCCGGTGTCGGACGCCTAACGCGGCCCGCAGATCCGATCCAGCTCCTCGAGCCCGACGAGCACGTCGCGCGGTTTCGACCCGTCCGGGGGCCCGAGTATTCCGGCGGCATGCAGCTGGTCGATGATGCGCGCCGCACGCCCGTAGCCGATCTTGAGCCGGCGCTGGAGCAGCGACGTCGAGCCTTGCTGGTGGTGCAGCACGACCTCAGCGGCCTCGCGAAAGAGCTTGTCGCGATCCCCGATCTCCGCGTCCTCTCCCTCCTCCGGTCCCTGATCGAGCGCCTCGCGCTGCCGCACGGTCTCGAGAATGTCGGGCTCCGCCTCCGCCGGCTCCTCGAGCACGAGCCCCTGCGCTTCGTACGTCTTGCGACGCGCGTCGCGCTCCTCGCGGTACCACTGCATGAGGCGCTCGGTGTCCTCGTTGGGGATGAACGCGCCCTGAAGCCGCCAGGGCTCCGACTTGCCGGGCGGAATGAAGAGCATGTCCCCGCTGCCTAACAGCGATTCGGCACCGATGCCATCGAGAATGGTGCGGCTGTCCACCTGCGAGGCGACGCGGAACGCGATGCGGCTCGGGAAATTCGCCTTGATGAGTCCCGTGATGACGTTCACGCTCGGCCGCTGCGTCGCCAGGATCAGATGCACGCCCACGGCGCGCGCCTTTTGCGCCAGCATCGCGAGCGGCGTCTCTACCTCGCCCTGCACCGTCATCATGAGGTCGGCGAGCTCGTCGATGACGACGACGATGTACGGCAGCACCCCGCCGCGCCACGTCAGGTCCTCGAACGCAATGTCCGGACGTTTCGGCATCGAGAGCGGCAGCCCGTCCTGCGCCTTGCGGTTGAAATCCTGGATGTTGCGGCACCCGTTCGCCGCGAGGAGCTCATACCGCTCCTGCATCTCCATCACGGCCCACTTGAGCACCGCCGCCGCGTCGCGGTTGTCGGTGATCACCTTGTGTCGAAGGTGCGGCAGCTGATTGTATACCGAGAGCTCGACCATCTTCGGGTCGACCATCAGGAACCGCAGGGTCTTCGGCGTGTGCCGGTAGACCAGACTCGTGATGAGCGTGTTGACGCACACCGACTTGCCGGAGCCCGTGGCGCCGGCGATGAGCAGGTGCGGCATCTTCGCGAGGTCGGCGATGACCGGCTTGCCCTCGAGGTCCTTGCCTAACGCGATCGGCAGCGCGGCGCGCGCCTGCTGAAAATCCTTCGACTCGAGGATCTCCCGGAACGGCACGATCTCGGCCACGGGGTTCGGCACCTCGACCCCGACGGCACCGCGTCCCGGAATCGGGGCCACGACGCGTATGCTTTGCGCGCGCATCGCGAGCGCGAGATCGCTCGAGAGGTTCGCGATCTGACGCACCTTCACACCGGGAGCCGGCTCGACCTCGAACTGCGTGACGACGGGTCCCGTCGTGCGGCCAACGAGCTCTCCCTCGACACGGAACGTTCTCAGCGCCTCCATGAGCTTCACGCCCATGGCGTCGAGCTCGCGCTGCGACGATTCGCGATTCCGCGGAGGAGGTGGCGCGAGGATGTCCGGCGTGGGAAGCTCATCGGCGGCAACCTCGGGCACGACCGCACTCGCGTCGATCACCGCGGCGATCTTCTCATCGCGCTCCGCCGCCATCTCGGCTTTGGAGCGCTTCCTCTTCCTCGTTCCTCGGTCCTCGTTCTTCTCGATGGGAACCGGAAAGGTCGGATCCACGCCCGGCATCTCCTCGGGAGACGGTGCCAGCGCCACGGCCGCCGCTTCGCGGTCGACGACATTCTCCTCCGCCACCGGCCACCGACGCTTCGCCTTCGAGGGCGCGGTGTCCATGACCAGTGCGCTCGGCTTCGGCTTCCACCCGATCAGCACGCGCACGGGATTCCACGCCAGCGTGACCGCCGTGAGCGCGCTGAAGAGCAGCGCGACGACGATCCATGCGCCGGCAAAGCCAAAGGCGCGCTCGAGATAGAATGCCGCGAAGCTCCCCCAGACGCCCGTGTGCAGGGTGACTTCGCTCGCGGCACCGCCGGCAAGCGCGATGGCGACGGGCAGCACGAGCACGACGCCGCCGAGGAACAGGAGCCACGAGCGGTCGGTGTCTGCCTCGATGCGTCGGAAGACTCGTAAGGCGTACACGAGTGGCATCAACGGCAGGAGCACGGTCGCCGGAAGCCCGATCGTCGCAACGAAGAAGCTGCGGAGGCAGGCACCGACCGGGCCGGTCGCTCCACGCGCGGCAGCGCAGCTCGCCCCTTCCGCGCCGGGAAACGCGATCGCGGCGCCGAGAAACAGCGCGAAGAGGAGGAGCGCGATGCCGGCGAGCTCCCGCCGAAGTGTTGTACTGCCCAACGTCCTACCGCTCGCGTTCCGGACCGAGCTTGGTGATTTGCCGGTCCTGATAGATGGGGATGATAGGGTGCGAGTCGACCTGCGCACACATCACGAGATCCTCCGCGTAGCCGGATTCGCCGAGCGCGTGGCCGTGCGCCGACTCGGCGAAGAGCTGATCGATGCGGTCGCCGAAGCGCTTCGCGATCAGCTCGCTCGCGCGGGCGCCGTCGTTCATCTCGACGTCGGGAGAGCGGGTCACCAACTGCCGCACGTACCGACCGGCGCACCCCGCGTCTTCGAGCGCGAACTCGCGCTCGCGTCCCGCGCAAATGATCGAGATGTCGGTTCCCGCGCGTGCAGCGGCCCGCATCATCGTCAGGACGGCGGTGAAGTTCACGTACGAGGCGACGACGACATCACGGGCGCCCTGCACTGCGAGAAAGGCGCCCGTCCCGTTCGTCGTCGTGAAGAGCACCGTCTTCCCTTCGACGGTCTCGCGCGTGAACTCGGTGGGCGAGTTCCCGAAATCGAACCCGGGGATCGGATGCATCTTCCGCTCCCCGGCGAGCCGCACCTCGGCGCGATCGAAGCTCTTCGATCGCATGATGACCTCATCGGAGCTCTCGAGCGGCACGACCGCCCGCGCACCGTTGGCGAGCGCGACCGCGACGACCGACGACGCGCGAAGGACGTCGATGACGGCGGCGAGGCGTCCTTGCACGCTTCCGGGCTGAAGGCCCTGCACGCCGAAGTACACGTCGATTCGCACTACGTTGGCTCCCGCATGAGCTCACCTTCGCGTTCGAGGAACTTCGTGTCCACGTCGCCCGCCTGGAACTTCCGGTTCATCATGACGCGCCCGAGAAACGGGATCGTCGTCGTCACGCCCTCGATGATGAAGCTCTCGAGCGCCATGTGCATGCGCCGAATGGCCTCCTGACGGTCGCGCCCCTGCACGATCAGCTTGGCGAGCAATGAATCGTAGAAGGGCGGGACGGTATATCCGGCGTACACGTGCGTGTCCAATCGTACGCCGGCACCGCCAGGCGGATGGAAGACCTCGATCCGTCCCGGTGAGGGCTGGAAATTCCGGGCCGGATCCTCCGCGTTTACCCTGCACTCGATCACGTGTCCGCGCAACGGTGGAAGCTCCTTGACGGACAGCTTCTCACCTGCGGCCACTCGAATCTGCTCTTTCACGAGATCGATGCCGGTGAGCATCTCGGTCACCGGATGCTCGACCTGGATGCGGGTGTTCATCTCCATGAAGTAGAACGACCCGTCCTCGTTATACAGCATCTCGATCGTGCCCGCACCGACGTAGCTGATCGCCTTGGCCCCGCGCACGGCTGCTTCTCCCATCCGCTCGCGCAGCTCCTGCGTCATGATCGGACTCGGTGCCTCCTCAATGAGCTTCTGATGGCGTCGCTGCACCGAGCAATCGCGCTCGCCAAGGTGGATCGTGTTGCCGTGCTTGTCGCCGAGGATCTGGAACTCGATGTGGCGCGGGCGCGCGAGATACTTCTCGACGTACACCTCGCCGTTGCCGAACGCCGACAGCGCTTCGGAGCGCGCGAGCTGAAAGGAGCGCGCGAAGTCGTCGGCGTCCTTCGCCACACGCATTCCCTTCCCACCGCCGCCGGCAGCCGCCTTGATGATGACGGGGAAGCCGATGTCTTTCGCCAGCTCGAGTGCCTCTTCCGGGTCGTCGACCGAGCCCGGCGTTCCTGGAACGATGGGGACGCCGACGTCGGCCATCGCCTTACGAGCGGCGGCCTTGTCCCCCATGACGCGGATCTGCTCCGGCGTCGGCCCAATGAACGCGATGTTCGATGCGGCGCACGTCTCGGCGAACTCCGCATTCTCGGCGAGGAAGCCGTATCCGGGGTGAATCGCGTCGGCGCCGGTGATCTCGGCCGCCGCGATCAATCGCGGGATGCGCAAATACGACTCTCGCGCGGGCGCCGGCCCGATGCACACGTCGTCATCCGCGAACCGCACGTGCAGCGATTCGCGGTCTGCTTCCGAGTACACGGCGACGGTTTGAATGCCCAGCTCGCGACAGGCGCGAATGACGCGCAGGGCGATCTCGCCCCGGTTGGCGATCAGGACTTTCTTGAACAAAGGGTGCTCAGGGTGCTCGAGGTGCTCAGGGTGCTCAGGGTGCCGCGGGTGTGGGAAGATGCCGAACACTCAACGGCATTTAAACCCCTGAGCACCCTGAGCACCCTGAGCACCCTGAGCACCCTGAGCACCCTGAGCACCCCTCTACGCTCGATCGCGAAACTTGTCCCAGCTCTTGTCGCTCGAGCCCTCCACGCCCTGCGTGCGCAGCGCGAACTCGCTCGGGTTGGTCGCGTAGAACATCGCGCTCTCGTACGAGATCACGCGCTGCGTATACCAGTGCATCAGCGACTGGTCGAAGCTCTGCATCCCGTACTGCATCGTGCCTTCCTTGATGAGGTCCGGGATGTTCAGCGATTTCGACATGTCGCGGATCTGGTCGCGGACGGCCGCCGTGTTGATGAGAATCTCGCACGCCGGGACGCGTCCCGGCTTGTCGGAGCGAGGGACGAGACGGAGCGAGATGACCGCCTGGAGCGCGCTCGAGAGCGAGAAGCGAACCTCGCTCTGCTGGTGCGGCGCGTAGAAGGACAGCACGCGGTTGATCGTCTGCGTCGCATCGGTCGTGTGGAGCGTCGAGAACACGGTGTGTCCCGTGCTCGCCGCCTTGAGCGCGACCTCGAGCGTCTCGAGGTCGCGAATCTCACCGATGAGGATGACGTCGGGGTCCTGACGCAGCACGCGCCGCAGCGCCGAGCCGAAGTTGCCGGTGTCGGTGCCGACCTCGCGCTGGTTGATGTTGCAGTTGATGTCGCGGTGGAGGAACTCGATCGGGTCTTCGATCGTGATCACGTTCGCGTGACGCCGCTCGTTGATGTGCTGGATCATCGCCGCGAGCGCGGTCGATTTTCCGGAGCCGGTGACGCCGGTGACGAGCACCAGGCCGCGCGGCTTCATGGCGATCTCCTCGACCACCGGCGGCAGGTTGAGCTCGGTGACGTTCTTCACCTGGTACGGCACGAGACGAAGCGCGTAGGCGATCGTGCCGCGCTGCTGGAAGACGTTCACGCGGAATCGCCCGATGCCGGGCACGCCGATGGCGAAGTCCGCTTCCTTGTTTTCCGTGAACTCCTTCACCTGCTTCGGCGTCATGATCTGCTCGGCCAGCTGCTTCAGATCTTCCGGCTTGAGCGGCTGGAGATCGAGCTGCTGTAGCTCGCCGTTGATGCGCAGCACCGGCGGCCGGCCGACCTTGAGGTGCAGGTCGGACGCGTTCTGCTGAATCATGCGCTGGAGAACCGCCTTGAAGTTGAAGCCGGCGGCGGCCTGCTGGCCCCCGGTCGTTGGAGCGGGGCGTGTCGCGGTCATCGTCTCACCCGTTGGGATCGATCCTGAACAGGACCTGTCCGTACTCCACGGGATGCGCATCCTCGACGAGGATCTCCCGCACGATGCCCGCGAACTCGGACTCGATCTCGTTCATGATCTTCATTGCCTCGATGATGCAGAGGATCTGCCCTTTAGAGACGCGCGCCCCCACCGTGACGTAAGCAGGTGCCCCCGGCTCGGGGGACTTGTAAAAGGTCCCCACCATGGGGGATTTGACCTCCAGCAGCTTGGACTTGGGTTCCGGCCTCGGTGCCTCGGCCTCCGGGACCGCTGGCAGGCTCTCGCTGGGGGTGGCCCGGGCCGGCGGCGCCGCCACGGGCATGGGGATCTGCATCGGAGGTGCAACCTGCACCGTCCCCCGCTGCTGGGGGGTCTTGGAGATGCGGATCTTCATCCCCTTGTCCGTCGAGATCTCGATCGAGTCCACGCTGGACTCGTCGAGCATCTCCACGAGCTTTTTTACGTATCGAAGGTCAATCATGGGTTGGGGAATATGGATCGCGCGGCGGAATAAGAAGACCGAGGACCGAGGACCGAGGAAACAGCTCGCGAATGTCGTGCACAGGGGTCACCTCGCCACTTCCTCGGTCCTCGGTCCTCGGTCGTGTGTCCTCGTTCCTCTCAAATTTCGATCAGATCTCGCGAAAAGGCCGTCAGCACGCGCGCGCCGCCATCGTCGATAAACACGTCATCCTCGATGCGCACGCCACCCCACCCCGGACGGTAGATGCCCGGCTCGATGGTCACCACGGCGTGCTTCGGGAGCGACGCCTCGGCCGTGCGCGCGAGTCGCGGAGCCTCGTGCACTTCGATACCGATGCCATGCCCGAGGCTGTGGCCGAACGCGTCGCCGAATCCGCGGTCCTCAATGTATCCCCGCGCGACCGCGTCGGCATCCCGCCCGCGCATCCCCGCGCGGATCGCTCGCGAGGCGCGCTCGTTGGCTTCACGCACGATCGAATGGATCTCGCGCTGCTCCTCGGTCGCGGGACCCACGACGAACGTGCGCGTCACGTCGGCGCAGTATCCGCCCACCACCGCACCAAAATCGATGAGCAGGAAGTCGCGGCGCTGCACCGCACGCTCCGAGGAGCGAGCATGCGGAAGCGCGGACCGCTCGCCTGATGCGACGATCGTCGGGAACGGAAAGCCTTCGCTCCCGAACTCGCGCAGTGCGCGCTCGAGGGCGCCGGCGATCTCGAGCTCGGTCATCCCGACCCGTACCTGGGCGATGGCGCGATCGAGCGCGGCGTCGGCAACGCCAGCAGCTTTCGCGATGAGTGCGAGCTCGTCCTCGTCCTTTCGCTCGCGGAGCGCCTCGACCATGTCGAGGGTGGGACGCCACTGCCACCGTGCGCCCTGCTCGAGGAGACGCTGGAAATCGCGATGCACGAGCTGGTGCGACTCGAAGCCGATCACGCCCGGGCTCCCCGGCGGAAGCGTGTGCCACAGCCCCGACCACAAGCTCTGCGGCTCGATGACCACTCGTGCGAGATCGCCGACCTCTGCCGTCGCCTGCGTCTGGTATCGGAAGTCGGTGATGAGGGTCGCGTCCGTCGTCGTCACCAGCGCGATCGCGCTCGTTCCCGAGAAGCCGGTGACATAGCGGATGTTGGGCAGGCTCGTGAGGAGCAGCCCATCGAGATGCGCATCCAGGATGGCCTGCGTCAGCGCCTCGAGGCGCTGGGGTCGTCGGTCAGGCACGCGGCGGTGCCAGCTTGGCGACGAGACCGCGGAGCGCGAGCTCGTAGCCGTGCGCGCCGAAACCGCACAGGACGGCCGTCGCGCCGCTCGCCAGCACGGAATGCCGGCGCTCCGGCTCGCGTGCGAAAATGTTGCTCAGGTGGACCTCGACGAACGGGACGGCCACAGCCGCGAGCGCATCGCGGATCGCGAGACTCGTGTGCGTATACGCGCCTGCGTTGATCAACGCCCCGTCGGCGCGACCGCGCATCGCATGGATGCGGTCGATGATCTCGCCTTCCCCGTTATGCTGCGCGAACTCCACCTCGGCGCCGATCTCGTTCGCCACCTCGCGCAACCGGTGCTCGATGTCGCTGAGAGTGGCGCGCCCATCGATCTCCGGCTCGCGCGAGCCGAGCAGGTTGAGGCTCGGCCCGTTGAGCACGGCGATGCGCACTACTTCTTGAGCTGGTCGAGCCACGTGTTGAACAGCTCGATCTCGCTCGAGGCGTCGCCTTCGCCGCCCTGCTGCGCCCCTTTCTCCTCGTCGAAGAACTGATCGAACGTGAAGCCGGACCGGCGTTGGGCCGGTCCCGAGACCGGGGTGCGCCCGAATACCTGGTCGAGCGACAGGTCCTCTTCCGCCTCACGAGTGGCAGGAGCCGAAGCCGCCGGCGTGCGAGAACGCTGATCGTCAGGCCGCGACGGCTGGGAGGGCATCGGGTGCACCGGAGTCAGTCGCGCTGCGAACTCCGGCTCGAACGCGCTGGCCAGCGTTGCGGCCGCGTTCTCGTCCTCCGCCCGGATGGGCTCGGCCGGAAAGAGCTCCGACGGCGGCAGGATCAATGGCAGAGGCTCGCCACCCGAGGGCGGCTCCGGCGGTGACGGCGCCTCGGCGACCGGCTCGTGACCCGTCAGCCATGGCACCTCTTCCGTTGGCGTGGCGGGTGGCTCGGGCGGCTCGATGCCGCGCTGCGGCGTGCGCGGAACCGCGGCATTCCATTCGACCTCGTCGAGGAGTGCGAACGGACCGCTACCCTTCGGCTCGACCGGCGCGGGTGGCGGTTCGGGCTCCGGATCGGCTCTGAGCCAGGCGGGCTCGTCGAGCTCTGGTGCGCCGCCCGTCGGGCGCGGCGGTGGCATCACCGGCGGCTCGTTCACGCGCCGTGCGCCGACGAACTCGTCAGGCTCCTGATCGTCGAATCGGCGAGCGTCGGCCTCCGGTTCGGGTTCCGACTCACGCTCGACCACGCGCCGCATCGCCAGCTTCGCGAAGAAGTGCCGGATGGTCCGTTTCGGCTTCTCGGTCGCGCGCTTGTGCGCCTTTTCGAGGACCTCGTCGGAGATCGCGGCCATGCCGATGCTGGAGCGCGATCCCTGCTCGAGCTGCCTAACGCGCTCACGCAGCGTCTCATCGGCCGGATTCTGCGCCGCGAGCTGCCGGAAAATGTCGAGGGCCTCCTGCGTATATCCCTGCTGGAGGTACAGCTCGGCCATGTTCTCGGTGACGAACGCCGCCGGCGCCGGCGCGGATGCGGGGATGTCGAGCATCGGCGAGTACGCGGCGTCGGCGTCGCGTGGCCCATCCTCCCGCTCGCGCCGTGCCTCATCCCGCACCGCGTCGCCGAACATCGACTGTGCGGCGGCGGCCGAGACGCCCTCCTCCGGCGTCAGCCCACCGACCTCGAGACTCTGCTCCAGCTCGGGGAACGCCTTTTCGGCTCCCGCGGTCGGCTCGAAGTCATCGGCGGTCTCGATCTCGAGGGGCTCGTGCTCCGCGACCGCGTCGCTCGGACGCGATTGCGCATCGGATGACGACGCTCCCACGTCGCTCTCCTGCGCCGCCGCGGTTGGCTCCCCACCGGACGCCGGCGTGATGCCGGCGGCTTCGAGCTCGATGGTCGGGACAAACTCCTCGGCGAATCCGGGTGGCTCCGGCGGCGCTTCCGCCGTGGCCGCTTGGCCCATCGCGTCGAGCTGAGCCGTGACCTCGTCGTTTTGCGGATCAACTTCGAGGAGTCGGCGGTACCATCCCTTGGCCACATCGTTCTCGCCGTGCTGACGGGCGATATCGCCGAGGTGGCGCAGGGCGATCAGATTCTCGGGATCGAGGTTGAGCGCCGTCTCGAACGACTGTCGCGCCTCCTCGAGCCGGCCGCTGTCGTACAGCGACTGCCCGAGGACGATATGCCCACTGATGTAGCCCGGTTGATGGGGGATCTGCGCCCGACAGATCTCGATGGCGCGGTCGTAATCACCCGATTTGCGGAGCTCGTTGGCGAGGCGTGCGAAGACCCGGCGGGGATTCTCGGAGAATTGCCGGAGAAGGTCTTCGATCAGGGCGGTGTTGGCCATGCAAGGCCCTCGAGGGGAACTGCCCCGGGCGTGGGGCGGCAAGACGCGGGAAGATATACCTCCCTGACGATTGAAGTCAATCGGAAGTCATATCGTGGCTTGATTTTATGAAGCGTCGCCGGATAGATTTTGCGGCTGCCGGTTTCTCGCCGAAAGATGCGTCTTCGCCGTAGCTTCGGAGCCGCTTCCGCGACCGCCGGCCAACGTCCTACCACCTTCATCCTGCCCTTTCGTGCTGCAAGCGTTCCGCGGATCCGCGAAGATCGTTTTCTGGATCATTCTCATCTCGTTCGTCGGCGTCTTCCTGTTCGCGGAAACGTCGGGACTCACCGGTGGTGGAATAACGCGCGGCACGTCGGTCGGCAGCGTCGGCGGAGTCGACATCACCTACGACCGGTGGGACAGCCAGGTGCGCGCGCTTTCGGAGCAGGAGCGGCAGCGTCGCGGCAGTGCATCGCTCACGGCCGACGATACGCGCCGCCTCGAGGACATTGCCTTCCAGCAGATCGTCGACTCGATCCTGCTCGCGCGCGAGTACCAGCGGCGCGGCATTACCGTGAGCGACCGGGAGATTCAGTACGCAGCAGCGACGATGCCGCATCCGGATCTCATGCAGAACCCCGATCTCCAGACCGAGGGGCAGTTCGATCCCGAGAAGTACCAGCGTCTGCTCCAGAGTCCGATGGCGCGTCAGCAAGGTCTGACGCTGTTCCTCGAGCAGTACTACCGCACCGAGATCCCGCGTCAGAAGCTCTTCGAGCAGATCGCGGCCGGCGTGTATCTGACCGACTCGCGCCTCTGGCGCATCTGGCAGGACGAGCGCGATTCAGCTCGCGTCTCCTACGTCGCGCTCCGGCCGTCGTCGGTGGCTGACACTGCCGTCCGCGTGACGGACGATGAGATTCGACGCTATTTCGGTGAGCATCGCGATCAGTTCGGCGATCGACCCGGCCGCGCGGTGCTGTCGCTCATCTCGCTTCCGAATCCGGTCACGGCCGCGGACAGCACGGCGACGCGCCAGCGTGCGCTCGCACTCCGCGCGGAGATCGTCGGTGGCGCGTCGTTCGACACGGTGGCGCGCAGAGCGTCGTCCGACACCCTCTCGGCGGCGCAGGGCGGATTGCTCGGGACGGTGGGGCGCGGCTCCTTCGTGCCGGAGTTCGAGCAGGCCGCTTTCGCGCTTCGCCCGGGCGAGATCTCGCAACCGGTGCTCTCCCCCTTCGGCTACCACATCATCAAGGTCGATGAGCGCAAGGGCGACTCGATCACCGTGCGGCACATCCTGCTCCCGATCATCCAGAGCGATTCGACCGCGCAGCGCATAACGGCGCTGGCCGATTCGATCGCCGAAGTCACGGCGGGCGTGACCGATGACCCGGCGCGCTTCGACAGCGCGGCGAAGCGATTCAACCTGCCGGTGGCGCGCGCCGTCGCGACCGATGGCGAGCCGCTCACGTGGAACGGGAAGTACGTTCAGGACCTCGGCGCCTGGGCGTTCCGCGGGGCGCAGGTCGGCGAGGTCAGCGACATTGTGCAGGCGACAGACGCCTTCTACCTCGCTCGCATCGATTCCCTTCAGGAAGGCGGCGACGTCGAGCTCGAGGACGTGCGCGAAGAGATCCAGCGCGTCCTCGTCAATCGCAAGAAGGTCGATCATCTCGAGCCACGTGCACGGCGCGTGTCGGACGCTGTCGTCGCGGGCAAGACGCTCGAGCAGGCAGCGCAGGAGAACGGGCTGACCATGGAGCGGACCGGAATGTTCACCCGCGTGAGCCTCGTTCCGGGACTCGGGCGTCTCAATGAGGCCGTGGGCGCAGCCTTCGGTCTACCCGTCGGTGCCACCAGCGCTCCCGTGAAAACCGAGGACGGAGTCTTCGTCATCCGCGTCGACGCCCGCGTGAACGCCGACCGCGCGGCGTGGGAAGCGCAGAAGGCCCAGCAGCGTCAGCAGCTTCTGCTACGGCTCCGTCGCCAGCGCATTCAGGATTTCGTGACGGCGCTGCGGAAGGAAGCCGACGTCGACGACCGGCGGAGAGAGGTGCTCGCGGCGACGAGAGGAACGGCGTGACGGCCGATTGCCAATCAGATCAACCTCTTCGGCTCCGGCCGGGCTTCGTCCTCTCTGCGCGCCTCGCTCTCTGAGCGCGCCGGCGGCAGGGTCTCGCGCGGCTCAGGCTCAGTGAGCGACCGGTTCACATCCGTCAGCGACTTCTTGAACTCGCGGATTCCCTTCCCCATCGACGCGCCGATCTCGGGGAGTCGCTTCGCGCCGAACAGCAGCAGCACCGCCACCATGAGGAGGATGATCTCCCAGAAGCTGAAATTGCCGAATGGCATAGTGCCTCCTAGAACAGCGATCGAGCGATGAGATAGGCGATCAGCACGCCGAGCAGGCTCAGCAGCGAGATGTCGACGGCAACGGGTCCTAGAGAGAACTTAATCATGATCAAGTCGATCGACACGGGGCCGACCGAGCCATTGAGGCCTGTCGTCAGGAACTCCTTGACCGCTCCGGGAGGCAGAAACCGCCGGCTCAGGTGAGTAATGAAGCCGCCGACCAGAAAGCCGATCGCGAGCACGAGCGCGTGGAAGCCGGGGCGGTGACGCGCCGAGCGGGACAGAGAGGAGGATGACGGGCGGTTCATCACTGCCTTCGCTCCATGACATAGGTGATGGCGTCGCGAAGCGCCGCGGTGGCGCGCGACTCGGGCAGCTCCGACAGTGCTTCAGCGGCCTCGTCGGCGAATCGCTCGCCCCGGCGCCGCGCGTACTCCAGCCCACCGCGTTCCTCGACGATGCCGACGACGCGGCCGATCAATGTATCGTCAGGCTCGGTCTCGGCGAATAGCTGCTCGACGACGGTGCGCTCGCCCGAGCTGACCGTGCGCAAGGCGTGGATGAGCGGCAGCGTCACCTTGTGCTCTCGCAGATCGAGACCCGTGGGCTTTCCCGTCGTCGAGGCGTCGGCCGTGTAGTCGAGGAGATCATCGACGATCTGGAACGCCATGCCTAACTGGAGTCCGTACCGCGCCAGGGCGGCGCGGTGGCGCGCTGCCCCAGCGATCGCTCCGATCTCGCACGCGGCGGAGAGCAGCGATGCCGTCTTCGCGTGAATCAGCGCGTCGTAGTCATCCTCGGAAAAAAGGAGCGCGTCGAGCGCCGTCAGCTGGCGCATCTCACCGATGGTCATCTGGTTCGTCGCGTGCGCGAGCACCTTGAGCGGCTCCATGTCGCCCACGCGCACGAGCTCGACGACGGCGCGCGAGTACAGGAAGTCGCCCATGATCACCGAGATCTGATGCGTGAACAGCGCGTTGATCGTCGGCATGCCGCGACGGAGCGTCGAGTGATCGACGGAGTCGTCGTGGACGAGCGTCGCGAGGTGCACGAGCTCGACGACGGCGGCGAGCGGAATCGCGCGCGGCTCGGGACGCCCTTCGACGGCGCTCGCCAGGAGCGTGAGCGTCGGGCGGAACATCTTCCCCTTCATGCGGAGCAGGTGCCCCGTGATCGCCTCGATCATCGGAAAGTCCGCCACGATCACCCGCTGGAGCTCTTCGGCGACACCCTCGAGCCGCTCACGCACTGGCGCCTGAATCTCACGCAGCCCGGTGACTGCGCGCTCTCCCGCGCGGGCGGGAGCACTCATCGCGCCACCCGCTCCAGTGCGGCGAGTCGGTCGTTCACGTCGCGGAAGGTGATGTCGACGGCGAACACGCGCTCGTAATACGCGAGCGCGTCGTTCCACTTCTGAAGCGCCTCGCACGCGTAGCCGATGAGGTAGAGCACGCCCACGAGCTGCTCGTCGGTGGCACCGGGCTCCATTGGTGCGCGCGAGAGAATCGTCACGGCGATCTGATACTGACCCTTCTCGATGAAGCACTGGCCGAGCGCCTCGAACGTGCGGATGCGGTGCTCCTCGCCGCGAAGCGCCTTCTGGAACTCGGCGATCGCCTCATCGAGCAGCCCCATCTCCTTGTACGCCACGCCGAGGTCGTAATGCGCCTCGTGATCCTCGTCGGACACGTTCTCCGCGATCCCCTGCTTGAACCGCTCGAGCATGTCGGAGAAATCGACCTGCTCTCCCTCTGGCTCCCGCACATCCGCGACCATGCGCGTGGAGCGTGGCGTCTTCTCCTCGGCGAGCCAGTCGGAAAGATTGACGAAGTCGTCGTCACCAGACGAGTGCTTCGCGGCCGGACGCGACGGGCGCTTCGTCTCGGGACGCTTGGGATCGGGGCGCTTCGCCTGCGTGCGCACCGGCTCCGACCGTCGTGGCTCCGGGCCCGTAGGCTCGGCGCGTCCCGCGGGCATGCGTGCAGCGGGCGTCGGCGCGCGCGGCCGAGGAGGCTCGCGCTTCGCCCCTGGGACGGGCGGAAGCTCCTCGATGAGCGGAAGATCCTTGACCGCCTTACGAGCGTCGGCGAATGGGTCTCGAGCGGGCGCCTTCGGGGCAGCTGGGGCGGGACGCTCAGGCGCGCGCTGCGGCGCAGGCGCGGGCTTGGCCGCGGGGCGTGGCGGCTCCGGCGGCGGTGCCTTCTGCGCCGGCGCTGGCGGCTTCGGCGCCGGACGCGGCGGCGCCATCGGAGGCGGCGCGAACTCGGATACCGGCGTCGGCGCGGACGCGACGTCGGCGTCGCCGAACACCGCGAGCGCCGCCTGCGCGCGCGCGTCGTCAGGGGCAATGTCGATCACGCGCTGGTAGACCGCCTGTGCCTTGTCTTCGTGACCGTTGCGGAAGAGACAGTCGGCGAGCTGGAGATACGCGTCGACCAGACGCGACCGGTCGTTGAGGAGAAACGAGTACTCGACTCGTTTCTGGTGGTGACGGACCGAGTTGGGATCGAGATGAAGAATCTCGTCGGCAACAGCGCGGGCGCTGGCATGATCCGATGTACTCTCGAATCCGACCATGGCGATCTCGAGCTCGTCGATACCGCCTTCGCGGTCGCCGTCCTCGAGCAAAGCTTCGCCGAGCTGTCGGTGCAGCTGCCAGTTGCCCGGATCGTCCGCAACGGCATCACGCAGCCGGTTGACGAGCTCCGACCGCGTGACGGAGGAATCGCCTCCGACTTCGGCGGTCACCACGCCGTTGTTGTGTGTCGCCCCGACGCCACTCGCCGGCGTATCGAGGAACGAGGCGTCGTCGAGCCGAATCTCCCATTCGGTGCCGTCGGTGAGGGAGCTGCGTGACGGATCGGGGTGAAGCGGCGCCTCCTCGGGCTCGATCTCCGATCCCGATCCGTGGAGATCGGCGAGCGGATTCA
Source organism: Gemmatimonadaceae bacterium (assembly GCA_052389995.1). Lineage (GTDB taxonomy): Bacteria > Gemmatimonadota > Gemmatimonadetes > Gemmatimonadales > Gemmatimonadaceae > JAICNG01. Next base: position 65,077 of record JBQTHJ010000019.1, read on the forward strand.
CCGCCTCGTCCTCGGGCATGATGAGGTCGAGCCGCTGTGCGCTCCGGAGTCCGTCGGTGTCGGGGAGCTCGATCATCGGCAGCTCGCCCGGCAGAGATACGCCCTCGTCAGGCGCCGCGACGTCGGGGACCGAGAGCTCAGAATCGATGAGCGGCAGGTCCGAGTCGGCGCGCCGCGTTCTGGAGCCGAGGGCCGTCGGCTCGATGTCGAGCTGGGGCACCGGCGGGGTCGACGCGTCGTGGCCTAACGACGTCTGCTCGAAGCCGGCGAGAAGTCCCGGCGACGCATCGATGCCCTCATCGGCCCCGGCGCCGCGCGCTCCATGCGAGAGCGGAGCGTCCGGGGGAAGCTGCGCATCGAGCATCGGCAGACCGTCCAGCGACGGGCGTCGCACGGGCTCGGTCGAGCGCCTGGGCGGAGGCGCTTTGGCGCGTGGCTTTTCTTCGGGGGCCCGAGGCGTCGGAGCCGCACGCGGCCTTGGAGCCGGCTCGGGAGCATCGAAGCCGACGTCGAGGAAGACCAGATCGCCGCTCTTCACCGGCGCGCGCGCGCCCGGCGCCTGCGGCTCGACCTCGGGATCGATGGCCTTCATGCGCTCCACGGTCGCGCGCGCCTCGCTCGAGCGACCCTCGGACTCGAACTTTTCGTACAGCAGCTGGAGCTGCTCGATGGCCTCGTTCTTCCGGTTCTTCTTGACCAGCTGATCCGCCAGCATGAGGCGGATGTCGTCCTGGTCGGGGCAGAGATCGGCGAACTCCTTCAGCGCGCGAAACGCCTCGTCGAGCTTCCCCGACTTCTGCATGCGGTCGGCGTACTCGAGGAAATTCTGCTTGGCGTCGTTGGTAAAGCCCTTCTTGGCGCTGATCTTCCCGAGCTTGTAGTAGATCGAGTTTCGCCCGGGGGCATTGCGGAGGATCTTGTTGCAGAGGGCGATGGCGTTGTTGAAAAAGCCCCCCTCGGCGTACAGGTCGACAGCGCGCTCGTAGTGGTCAACCGCCTCGCTGACGCTCCCCTGCCGCAGCATGAGATCGCCGACGCGGTTGAGCAGAGCGACGTCGGCCTCGTCCTCGCTCCCCTGGACTTCCGCGAGGATCTGGAGGTACACCGCAAGCGCCTTATCGAACTGTTTTTTCTGTTCGAACTCGCCAGCTCTTTTCTTGAGCTTGGGGACGTTGGACATCGGCGCTTGGTGGGCTCCGCGGACGCGGCGTGAGGGTCGTACGGGGAAATCGTTGGGGCGTAACTGCTTAAGATATCGGCGGGCCGAAGGGGTGACAAGTTTCGCCCCCTACCCACGTCCCCCTACAACGACGGTCTCCATACCAATACGGCAACTCACGAATATCCTCGCAGTCAAAGAGGGCGAGGTCGGCCGAAAAGCCCGCGGCAATCTGCCCGACGTGGTCGGCGATTCCGAGTGCCGCCGCACCGTTGACCGTCGCGGCGATGATCGCCTCGGCGGCCGTCATGCGTAGCTGACTCACCGCCAGCGTGAGGATTAGCGGGAAGTTCACGGTGGGGGACGTTCCAGGGTTGAAATCGGTCGCAAGCGCGACCGCCGCGCCGCGGTCGATGAGCGCGCGCGCCGGTGCCTGACGAGGACGGCCGAGGAAGAGCATGGTGCCCGGGAGCAGCGTGGCGACGGTGGAGGACGCGGCCAGCGCGGCGATCCCGGCTTCCGAGATCGCGGCGAGATGGTCGGCCGAGGTTGCCCCGATTTCCGCGGCGAGCTCGGCCCCGCCGGAGGGCTCGAGCTCGTCCGCGTGGAGCTTGAGGCCCAGCCCTGCCTCTCGTGAGGCGGTCAGGACGTCCCGCGTCTGCTCCACAGTAAAGACGCCGGGCTCGCAGAAGACGTCAGCGAAGCGGGCGAGGGAGGCGACGGCGACGGCGGGGAGCATCTCGCGTATCATCAGTGTGACATAACTGGCGCCTCCTCCCGCTCGCTCCCGAAACTCCTTCGGGATTTCATGGGCACCCAACCACGTCGGAACGACGCGCATTCGGACCCGCTTCGCGATTTCCGCGATCACGCGGAGCATCTTGAGCTCATCGTCGACCGTGAGACCGTACCCCGACTTCACCTCCACGGCCGTCGTGCCGTACGAGGCCAGACGGCGAAGACGCAGCTCGGCGAGCGCGACCAGCTCCTGCTCGCCCCGGGCACGCACGTCGCGCACCGAGGCGTGGATTCCCCCGCCCTGCCGCGCGATCTCCATGTACGGGAGACCGGCGGCGCGCATCTCCTGCTCCTCGTACCGCGCGCGCCCAAAGATCGCGTGCGTGTGGGAATCGACGAGCCCGGGCGTCAGCACCCCGCGACCGCAATCGATGCGCTGCGCATCGGGATATGCGCGCTCGAGCTCGTCAGGCGGCCCAACGCGCGCAATGCGGTCCCCATCCACCGCGACCGCGACGCCCCGTTGGACCTGCGCGTCCGCCATCTCCCGCCCACGCCGCGCGCGCGCCGGGCCGGCGCAGGTGACGACTTGCGAGGCGTTGGCGAAGAGGAGGGACATGAGGACGATTGCGGATTACGGATTAACGGCTCAGGAGCGGACGCGCAACACACGTCAATACTTCTCAATCCGCAATCCCCAATCCGCAATCGCCCTCACGCCACCACATCCCTCACCCTCGACAGCGTCAACGGCGCTTGCGCCTCCCCTCGACATGCGTAGAAGCACGCGTTGCAGTCGATCGTCGAGTACGTGCGGAAGTCGCGCCAGTGCATGTCGGGAGGGAAATCGGGGCAGCGACGAACGAATCCCGTCGGATCGATGTGAATCGTGCGCACTCCCGACGCACAGGGATCGCGCAGCTCGCCGCGGAAGTATTTCGGGATCTGACGCAGGTACCAGTCGGAGCTCGTGATGACGCCGCGGTAACGACGCTTGAACGCGAGCAGCTCCCGCACGAGCGTGTCGACGAGCGCCAACCGCTCCGCCGTTGGAAAGTGCGACGCATTCCCGTTCTTCAGGCTCGTGTACGTGCTGAACCCCACACCGACGCCGAGTGCGTGGGCAGCTTGCACGATGTCCATCACGTGCTCGAGATTTTCGTCCTTGATCACGGTGTTGAATCGAACGTTGTCGATGCCGCTGGCTCGGAGTCGCGGGACGGCGTCCAGGATGCGCGCGGCGAGGCCAGGAATCCCGCGCGCGGCATCGTGCCGTTCATCCAGGAAATCGAGCGAGATGCTGAACTGGTTGATGCCCGCCTCCCACAACGACCGCGCGCGCTCGACCGTGAGAAGCGCGCCGTGCGTGATGAGCGTGATGTACTTGAGACGCACGGCACCGCTCACCGCGCGGACGACGTCCTCGAGGTCCCGTCGAAGGAGCGGCTCGCCACCGGTGAAGCACACCATGAGCGGGTCGAAGAAGCGCGCGGCGTCGGCGAAGCTGCGCAGCTCGTCCCCCTTCGCCGACGAAGGCGTCTTCCAGTAATCACAGAAGTCACATCGCGCGTTGCAGCGCATGGTGACCTCGAAGTGCACGAGCACCGGTCGCCGCCGGAGGTGCAGCCAGGCGTATTTGGCCGCGAAGAGGGGAACGTGATAGGGTGAGAACCGGGAGGACAGCAACCGTCAGCTCCGGCGCATGGGAATCGCGATTCCCTGCTCTCTGGCGGGGCGCGCCGCTTCCTCGTAGCCCGCATCGGCGTGACGCGCGACGCCGATGCCGGGATCATTCGTGAGCACGCGCTCGAGGCGCGCGCGCATCTCCGGCGTGCCGTCGGCAACGACTACCTGACCTGCATGCAGTGAATTGCCCATCCCCACGCCACCGCCGTGATGGAACGAGACCCACGATGCGCCGCTGGCGACGTTGAGCATGGCGTTGAGAATCGGCCAGTCGGCGACGGCGTCGCTTCCGTCGCGCATCGCTTCGGTCTCACGGAAGGGCGACGCCACGCTTCCCGTATCGAGATGATCGCGTCCGATGACGATCGGGGCGCTCAGCTCCCCGCGCGCAACGAGATCGTTGAGAGCGAGGCCGAACGCCGCGCGCTCGCCCTGCCCCAGCCAGCAGATGCGCGCCGGCAGCCCCTGAAACTGCACCCGCTCGCGGGCAAGCGAGATCCATCGGCGCAGATGCTCGTTATGCGGGAACAGCTCGAGCACGAGCTCGTCCGTCCGCGCGAGGTCCGCGGGATCGCCGGATAACGCCACCCACCGAAACGGCCCCCTGCCCTCGCAGAAAAGCGGCCGCACGTACGCCGGGACGAATCCCGGGAAGGCGAACGCATCACGCTCGCCCGCGTCGAGGGCCACCGTGCGAATGTTGTTGCCGTAATCGAACGTGACCGCTCCGCGACGCTGCATGTCGAGCATCGCGCGAACGTGGCGCACGATGGAGGCGGTGGCGCGCGCGACGTACTCTCCGGGATTCGTGCGCCGCAGGTCCGCGGCCGCGGCAACGTCGAGCCCTTCCGGGACGTACCCATTGAGGGTGTCGTGCGCGCTCGTCTGGTCGGTCAGCACATCGGGCGTCACGCCGCGGGCGAGGAGCTCGGGGAGGACGGTGGCGGCATTCCCGACGAGCCCCACGGAGAGCGGCTCTCGTCGTGCGCGTGCCTCCTCGACCCAACGGATCGCTTCGCCGTGATCGTGCGTCATCCGGTCGAGATAGCGCGTCGCAAGGCGCTTCTCGATGCGCGCGGGATCGACTTCGACACACAGGATCGCGGCGCCATTCATGGTCGCGGCCAGCGGCTGCGCGCCCCCCATGCCGCCGAGCCCGCCGGTGAGCACGAAGCGTCCCGCGAGAGAACCGCCAAAATGCTGGCGCGCGACCGAACCGAACGTCTCGTACGTGCCCTGGAGAATCCCCTGCGTTCCGATGTAGATCCACGACCCCGCCGTCATCTGCCCGTACATCATGAGACCGGCCCGCTCGAGCTCGCGGAATACGTCCCACGTTGCCCAGCGCCCGACGAGGTTGCTGTTCGCGATCAGCACGCGCGGCGACCATGCATGCGTCCGGAACACCGCCACCGGCTTGCCGCTCTGCACGAGAAGTGTCTCATCGTCCTCGAGCGCTCGCAGGGCACGCACGATGGCATCGTACGATGGCCAGTCGCGCGCCGCTTTCCCGATCCCGCCGTACACGACGAGATCCTCCGGCCGCTCCGCCACCTCGGGATCGAGATTGTTCATCAGCATCCGGAGTGCGGCCTCCTGCTGCCAGCCCTTGCAGGACAGCTGCGGTCCGCGTGGCGCGCGCACGACGCGCGACGCCGACGTCGCCGCCGATCCGATCACGGCGGTCGTCATGCAACCAGCTCCGGTACCGAAGCCGTGAAGGCACCGTTACGCACGGCGGTGTTGAGCTCGGCGATGTCCGTACTGAGGACGCGATCCTGCTCGAGTGGCGGGATGAGGTCGCGCACGCGCTGATGCGCGAGCGCCACCCCCCGTCCCGGCGCGAGCGGGGCACGACAGTCGATCGCCTGCGCCCCACACATGAGCTCGATCGCGAGGATGTGTCCGACGTTGTCGATGATGCGACGGAGCTTCCAGGCTGCGCCCATGGCCATCGGGACGACGTCTTCCTTGTTGCCGTCCGTGGGGATGGTGTCCACGCTCGCGGGGTGAGAGAGCACCTTGCACTCGCTCGCGAGCGCAGCGGCCGTGACTTGCGCCATCATGAACCCGGACGACACACCGGCATCACTCGTGAGAAACGGCGGCAGCCCCTGATTGAGATCGGGATGCACGAGCCGGTCGATCCGTCGCTCGGCGATGGTGGCGAGGTTCGTCAGCGCGATCGCGAGAACGTCGAGCGCCATGGCGACCGGCTGCCCGTGGAAATTACCTCCGCTGATGATCGTCCCGTCCTCGAACACCAGCGGATTATCCGTCGCCGCATTCAGCTCGGCCGATACCATTCCCGTCGCGAAGTCGATGGCGTCGAGCGCCGCGCCGTGCACCTGGGGCATGCATCGCAACGCGTACGCATCCTGGACGCGCGGGTCCCCGTGGCGGTGCGATTCCCGGATCTCGCTGTCGACGAGGAGCTCGAGCAGCAGCGCCGCGGAACGCCGCTGTCCGCGCTGGCCGCGCGCGGCGTGCAGGCGGCCGTCGAATGCCGTCGGCGTCCCGAGCAACCCTTCGAGCGACATGGCGCCCGCGACGTGCGCGGTCGTCCAGAGCGCTCGCGCGTCGTGCAGCGCGAGCGCGGCGACGGCGGTGTGTGCTTGCGTCCCGTTGATGAGCGTGATCCCTTCCTTCGGCGCGAGCACGACCGGCGTCAGGCCGGTCTGGCGCATCACGGCGGTAGTGGGGGCGCGCGTGCCGTTGCGAATCAGCTCGCCTTCGCCGATCATCGCCAGCGCGAGATGCGCGAGAGGCGCGAGGTCCCCGCTCGCGCCGACGCTCCCCTGCTCCGGCACTGGAGGGTGAACGCCGGCGTTCAGCATCCCAACGAGCAGATCGATGAGATCGGGCCGAGCGCCCGAGTGTCCCTTCGCGATCACGTTGGCGCGAAGCAGCATCATTGCGCGCACTTCACGTTCGGGAAGGAGCGGTCCCACGCCTGCCGCATGGCTTCGCACGAGGTTGACCTGAAGCTCGGCGAGCCGCTCAGGTGGAACGGATACCTCGGAAAGCTTTCCGAACCCGGTCGTCACCCCGTAGACGACTTCGCGTCGCTCGACGATGGCCTCGACGATGCGTCGCGTGCTGGCCACTCGCTCGCGCGCGGCGTCGCTGAGCGCGACCGGCACGCGCTCCACCGCAACGCGATAGACATCGTCGATGGAAAGCGAGGCACCGTCGAGGAGGATGCGCGCGGACATGCGGCTAAGTTCGGCGCGCGGAGGCGGGGATTCAAGTGCGCCAGCAGCAATGAAGCACGAGAAACGAGGAGTGAGGAAGAGTCCGTAGCCTGGACGCTTCCTCACTCCCCGTCCTCGTTCTCGTTCGGCAACCTCCTTAGAGTCCTGGGATGACCCTCGGTATTACCATGAGCTCGGGATTCCCCGGATCGGTCTGATAGGCCCAGTCGAAGATCATGTAATCCGACGTCGTGTGCGTCACCCGCACCGCGCCGTAGTGCAGCCCATCGGAGAGCACCGTCTCGACCACGTACGCGTACCCAGGCACCGCCTCGATCGCTCCGGTGGTGAACTCGTTTCGCGCCGGCGCGACGTCGATCGACGTGAGATCGACCACCGGCGACGTGCTGTACAGCGCGAGCTTCGTCCCATCGCGTACCGGTGTGATCCACACCGAGCCATCGGTGCGACGCTCCAGCTTGAAGTCGATGTCCGTACGGCTCCCCGCGATGACGGCGCCCAGGTCCCCCGTCACGGGGAAGTGGAAGCGGAAGCCGCTCGCCTGGAGGGAGTCCTGCGTGGCGAAGAGCAGGATGTTGCGCGAGTCGTAGCGCGGCGTATCGGCGCGCGCGGCCGACCAGAGGCTCTCGTGCCCGTCGCGGCTCACGGTGCTCACCGCGAAGCAGCGCGGCGCGCCGTTCGTCAGGCCGGTCGCCAGGAAATCCTCGGAGACCGTCGTTCCCTCGAGCATCCAGAGGTCGCCCGCGCACACATTCGCATCGAGATCGTACGGAGTCGAGTAAACGCGGTAGTAGTCGAAGAGCGAGGGATCGGTGTTCCGGGCGTTAGGCGCCCACGACAGCTGGATCGCCCGGTCGAGCGACACCGAGAGGAAGGTGTTCGGAGCCGGCAGCCGGTTTCGCTCATCCACCGTGACCGAGTTGGACGGGCGACTCTCGTTCCCCGCTCCGTCCTCGGCGACGACGTAGTACTGCAAATGCGGAATGCCGGCATCGTGGAACGTGTTCGACGTCGTGGCGGCACGGCGGCTCCAGTCGTCGCCGGTCGAGCCGCGCGAGTAGATCACGAAGTGCTCGATGTCGGGATCTCCGGGATCCGTCCAGCTGAGCAGCACGCCGTTCGGTACATCGGGATCGCCGCTCGGCATCAACTGATAGACGAGATCGGATGGCGCCTCGAGCCCGTCGGGGCCGAGGTCATCCTCATAGTCGGTGCACGCCGCGATTCCAATCGCGAAGAGCGTCCACACGAGGCTGCGTCGCATGCGTGGCTCCAGTGAGTGGCGGTGACAGGTAATGCACCGCGTGCGCCCGGAGTGGCATGCGCGCTAACCTCCAGTTTGATCTACACTTACTAACGCGGCCCTCGTCGCGCTGTCCGCGTCGGGAGACACGGGAGTGTCGCTCCTGCGGAGCGTTGCCGGCTGCCGAACAAACGGCGGCGCGGTGCTCCCCCCTTACGCAGGCTTCAATCCGGAGGACCCCCAGCATCCGGCCACCCTTGAACATTGATGCATCGGATGTCCGGAACTACTGCGGCCGGTACGTCGACCGGTTGTAGTCGAACTTCAGCTGCGGCTCGGCCTTCAGAGCGATGAAGAAGCTGAAGGCGAAGTTTCCGAATGGGGAGCGGTTGAAGCCGAACGTCGCGCGCCAGTCGTGCAGGTCGCGCTGGAGGGTCACGCTGTGGTCGGCGAAGTCGCCCGTCTCGAAGTCGTAGGACGTGCTCCACTGCGCCGCCCATTTCGGGGTCAGGTTGAAGGAGAAGCTGCCGCGCAGAGACGACTGCGGGGGCAGAATCACCGTCGGAATTCCCTGCTGCGATGGGAGCGAGTCGTCAGGCAGCTCGCGCAGCGCCTGCTCCTCGCACGCGGCCTTGAAGATCGGGTCCGCGATCGGACGGCAGCGCTCGCGCGGGTCGAAGATCTGCACATCGACGCCTCGAGGCGGCCGCTGACGCGAATATGAGTAGCTGAGCTGCGCCGACCACCCCCGATCGGGGTTGAACCCCCGCGGGTCGCGCGCCGCGCCGAATGAGCCGGGCTCGAGCGCCGGCCTGTCGCCGGGAAGCGAATCGCGTGACGAGGGATCGTTCGGTACCTCGCTGCTTGGCACCGCCTTCCCGAAGATTTGCGCCAGGAATGCGAACGGGTTGCGATCGCGTCCGATCGACAACGACATGTTCGTCGACGTCCGGAACGGCTTGAACGTCGCCGTGTCGCTCGCGATGTCGCCCTCGAAGAGGGAGAAGCGCATCCCCATCTGGAATCCCGGCAACAGGTCCGACGTCAGATTGTACCCGAAGTCCGACGTCTCGAAGCCCGACGATGCGCGACCCGTCTTGCGGGCCCGCTCGAAGTTGTAGGAGAGCGCATCGAGTCCCATCGAGAACACCTTCACCTTCCGGATCGCCGCCTCCGACGTATCGCCTCCGGGCCCCCGCAGCTTCGCCTCGAGGTTGTGATTGAAGGACAGCGTCAGGCGCTGCTGGGTGATGTCGCTCAGATTGCCGGTACGCGCCTGATTCCGAGCCGCCAGATATTCATCGGTCACGCGGCCGGCAGGCGCGTATGTGTAGGAGAGCGACGGCGAGATCGTGTGCCGGAAGCGCGTCACCGGCCCGAAACCCGGGAACAGCCCGTAGAAGGTCGGCGACATCGAGAGCGCGTACGCGAGACGCTTGCCCTGCCGCACGTACCTCCCGCCGGTGAGCTCGTTGCGGATCGCGAACGGTCCGCTGCTTTGGTTCAGCACCTGGATCGACGGAACGATGTTCCACCGCCCCTGAAAGATGCGCGGAAGCGAGAAGCTCGTTTGCCACTCGATCTCGGTGCTGAAGCCATTGGCGTACACGCGCGTCTGCCGCTGCGTGGGATCGTTCGGATCGACGATCTCCCAGACGATCGGATGATTCTGCTCTCGATCGTTGATCCGGATGTTGTTCGACCAGCTGAACCCGAAGAATCGAAGCGGCGTGTCGAGGTTGACGGTGGTCTGGCGCTGATCGCCCGTCACCCGCGCGCTATCCAGGCCGCCGCCCGGCCGCGGCGTGAAGCGGAAACCGACGCGCGGATCGGACACTCGCAAATCGAGGATCTGCGAGTTCGTGAGGCTGAACGTCGGGTTCCACTCGAACCAGTCCGAGATCGAGACGGCGCCGCGCGGCGTGATCGACAGCGTCGGAAGCGTACGACGAATCTCGTCCAGCCCGGCCGACTGCTGCTGCGTGCCGCCCAGCGCCAGGCGGAAGGGGCCGAAATCGCGGTCGTAGCTCAGCGACGAGTAGATCGTCGCGAACGTCTGCTCCGCGGTGAACGCGCGGTCGCGGAGAACGCTGGTATTCGTCTGGTAGTTGAGATCGGCACGCAGCGAGCTCTTCATCGAGAACTGTTGCGAGTGCCACAGGCGGTACGAGCTGCTCACGCGATCGTTCGTCTGCGACGTGTGATGCCACGCGAGCCCGCCCCGCATTGCGCGCGCCAGCCAGTTGTACTGCCACTCCGCACGCCAATCGAGCCAGCCGGGATCGCTGTCGGTCCCGCGCGCTCCGCTGCGCCATCCCATCTGGATCTGCGCGTCCATGTAGTCGTTGATCGCCCAGTACCAGCCGAGCCCGTCGATGTGTCGGCGATAGGTGGTGCTGTTGCGGACGATGTCGCTGAATCCGAAGCGTGGAGGAAGCAGCCCGCTGCGCCGTCCTCGCCTGAGGTCCTGGAAGATGAAGGGGACCCAGAGAACGGGAATGTCGTGGATGTAGAGGACGGCGGGACGCGCGATGAGCGCACGTCGCCCGATCATCTTCACTTCCTTCGCCTTGAAGTGGTAATGCGGCTCGGTGAGGTCGCAGCTCGTGATCGTTCCGCTCGTCGCGTAGAACGTGCGCTCGCCGCTCGTGGTGTCGGTGCGGAAACCCGTGTGCGGACCCTCGACATACCAGACCTCGCCGCTTTGGACGCTGGTGGCGATGCCCGTGCCCGACCCCTGTTTCGACGCGACGTCGTAGATGAGTCGCCCGGTGGCGACCAGGTCGGCGGTCTGCGACGGATCGCGCAGGATGATCGTGTCGCCGAGCGCACGCACGATCTTGAGTGAGTCACTGTAGCGAATCGTGTCGGCGACGAGCGTCGTCTGGTCGCGTCCCACGGCCGCGTCTCCCAGGACGATGATCTCCTTCCGCGCCGCGTCGAAGACGACCGTCTCCCCCTGATAGCGCGTGGCGATGAAGCCCTCGCGCGCCAGGAGCTCCCGCATGATCGAATCGGGCGCGGCCCACTCGACGAGCACGCGCTGCGTCGTATCGGTGCGAGCGGTCGAGTCGCGCGGGTCGAGCTGTTCACGGGGTGTGCGCACAGTATCGGGGCGCTGCTGCGCAGCCAGCGTGGGAGCGGCTGCGGCAGCAAGCGTCGTCATCCACATCAGCAGCGTGCGTCTCACGCGGGTGCCTCACGCTCCGCGCGATCGGCCGCGATGCGAAGCTCGCGCCGTCGATGGACGACGTGCGCGATCAGGATGCTCGCCTCGTAGAGCAGGTAGATCGGTCCCGTCAGCAGTGCGAGGGACAGCAGATCACCGCCGGGCGTGATCAACGCGCCGGCGACCATCGAAAGAATGACCGCATACCGGCGAAACCTCCGGAGCATGCGCGGCGTCACAATGCCCAGTGCCGTGAGCGCCAGGATCACGATGGGAAGCTCGAAGACGGCGCCGAAGGCGAGCGACATGGTGATCGCGAATCCGAAATACTGCCCCGCCGTGATCATCGGCTCGAGCGCACGCGTCTCGAACGTGATCAGGAAGCCGAGCGTGAGCGGCAGAATGTATCGGTACGCGAGCATGACACCGCCGGCGAACAGCAGGACGGCACCGGCGATCACCGGCATCACCACCCGCTTTTCGTGTCGGTAGAGCGCGGGCGACAGGAATGCCCAGACCTGGTAGATGATCACCGGCAGCGCGACGATGAGGCCGACCCCGAAGGACACCTTCATGACGATGCTGAAGGGCTCGGCGGGGTGTGTATAGACGAGCTTTTTGCCACCGAGATGCGGGAGAATCGGCGCCTGAAGAAAGCCGATGACGTCGACCCTCGTGACCAGCACGAAGGCAACGATCATCCCCAGGAGGAGCGCTGCGAGCGACCACAGAATCCGCCAGCGCAGCTCCTCGAGGTGATCGAGGAACGGCATCTCTGCACCCGACGTCTTCTGCCGCACGCGTGACTCTACTGCATGGTGCGCAGCCGATCGCGCGCGAGCTGCGCCTCGTCCGACCGCGGGTAGCGCCTGATGAGGTCGTTCAAGGCGGTGCGCGCGAGGGCGATGTTCCCTCGCTGCTGCAACAGGAGCGCGCGCTTGTACAGCGCCGTCGGGGCACGCGGCGAGTCGGAGTACCGCGTCACAACTGCGTTGTACGCGCTGTCGGCGGCCGCCGTGTTGCCCTCGAGCGCGTGGGCCTCTCCGAGATAGAAGTACGTCTCACCCACGATGTCGGAGGTCGGGTAGAGACGCAGCAGCTCGTCGAAGCCGCGCCGGGCGCTGGTCGGACTTCCACGACGCAGCTGCTCGAGTGATGACTGGAAGAGCTGGTTCGGACCAGGTGCACCGGCCGCCGGCCCGGTCGGCACCGCGGGTTGCGCGCCCGATGGCGTCGTCGTATCGCGTGGCGTCGCCGCCGGGACCGTGACTGGAGGCGCGCTCTGCACCGCCGCTTCCTGCTGCCGGGCCTCGATCGACGAGCGCAGCTCCTGGAGTCGCCGCTGGCTCTGACCCGTGAGCTCCTGAACCTGAAGCAGCTGCTGATTGATCTGATAGAGCTCGCCGCGCACGTCGCCGTGCGTCCGCGTCAGCCGATCGGAGAGAGAGCGCAGCGAGTCGTTCTGCCCGCGCAGTGACACCATGAGCTCCTCGAGCGTGCGGAGCATGACGGAATCCTGCCGCGCACGCTCGTTGCGCAGCGTCTGCACGTCCGTTTGCAGGACCCTCACATCGCTCTGCGTGGCAAAGCACGCACCGGTCGCCAGCAAGGCGACCGGTGCGAAGCGCCTGACGAGCACGCTCATGGACCCGACGGCGACATCAGGTTGTCACCGCCTGCCGTGATCTCGAACTCATCGCGCCGATTCTGCGCGAACGCCGACTCATCGCCTCCGCTGGCGGCGGGCCGCTCCTCGCCGTAGCTAATGATGTCGATGCGCGAGTCCGCGATCCCCCGCTGCGTGAGGTACCGCTTCGCCGATGCCGCGCGGCGTTGGCCGAGCGCGAGGTTGTACTCATCGGACCCGCGCTCGTCGGCGTGGCCCGCGATGCGCAGCCGCACGCCGCTGTTCGCCTGGAGGATCGCCAGCTTCTGATCGAGGGCCGACCGCCCAGCGTCCCCAATGGCGTCGCTGTCATAGTCGAAGTAGATCGGCGCCGTGAGCGCCGCGCGGACCGCCTCGACCGCTTCGCTTGCGCGACGCAGTGAGTCTTCCCGTGCCGCGTTCGCGCGCGCGATCGAGTCGCGACGCGCCGCCTCGCGCGCCTCTGCCTCGCGCCGCGCCCGCTCGGCGGCATCGATGCTGTCCTGATTGACCGCCGGCGTTGGGGTGACGGGTGGCGTCTCGGGTTGGCGCGGGCAGGCGCTGAGAGCGACGCCGCCGACGGCGGTGGCGAGAAGCAGGCGTGTCATGCGGTAGTTCATGGTGGTGCGCTCCGAGTGTTGGTTCGAGGCGAAAGTTATGGCGTGCGACCCAGAACGCGAGACCAGGAAGCCAATCGGGCCCCGGCCGTCCGCGTCAGCTGCCGCGCGCGCCCCGTCTCCGAGTCGAGCACGAAGAGCTGCTTCGTCCCCGTCCGTGTCGATGTGAACACGAGATGCCGTCCATCAGGAGCCCATGCCGGATCCTCGTTGAGACCCTCGCTCGTCAGCTGCTTCATGCTGCGGTCGCGAAGCGAGATCGTGTAGATCTGAAAACGTCCTGCCACCTGGGACTGGAACGCGACGACGCGCCCGTCGGGCGACCACGCCGGGTTCGACCGATAGCTCTGATCGCCCGCGAGGTACGTCGTGAGCAACTCCACGTTCGTACCGTCGACATCCGCCGTGTAGATCTCCGGGTGGCCGGCACGATTCGACGTGAACGCCAGACGCCGGCCATCGGGGCTGAATGACGGAGACACGTTATCGCTCCCCCGCCCGATCGTGATGCGACGCGCGTCACCACCCTGAGCCGGCGCGAGGACCAGATCGGCACCGTTCTCCTCCCCAAACGCCCACACGAGCTGGGACCCGTCGGGAGAGAATTCCGGCGTGATGTTGAGCCCCGCGCGCCTACTCACGACTCGCGTCGCACCACCCTCCACATCGCGCACGACGATCTGTGTCCCACGCGGGCCGAACGTGCTGAACGCGATCGATTGCCCCGCTGGGTGCCATGTCGGTGAGAGCGCCATCCCGGCCTCGGAGACGGCACGCTCGCCCCATCCGTCGCTGTCGACGACGTGCACGCGCCCGCCCCGGACGAACGCGACGCGCGTTTGCGCGATGCCCCGGGTGCTCGTGATCCAGCGCTCGATCTCATCCGAGACGCCGTGCAGCGCCATGCGCCAATCCGCGGACAGCGCGCGCGATGGCAGGACGAAATCGCGCGCGGTGAGAATGCCGGCGGCGTCGACGTCATGCACGGCAACGCGCACGCCACTCGCCGTCGCGGTCGCCTGCACGATCGCGTGCGCACCGAGCTGTTTCCACAGCCCGTAATTCATCGTGGCGCCCTGTGTGCGCGCCACGTCGGCAACCGTCCCGCCTTGCGCACCGATGATCTCCATGCGATCGCTGAAATCGAGATCGCGCTGGAGGATCGTGCGGACGCTGTCGCCGTGCGCGCCGTTGACGGGGAGCACCACGACGCCCGGACGCGTTCCCGGCTGATACGTGAGCCCAATGCGCACGCCGCGCTGCGCCGTCGTGTCCTGCGCGGCAAGTGGCAGCGCGATGAGAAGGGCGCCCGCGACGGCGCCGACGTTACGAATACGGCAGGAAGCAATCACCGCAACACCCGGGGATCGAAGCTGAAGATGACCGGCAGGACGTCATCGGGAAATCCTTCGGGGAGAGGTCCGAACGCACCGGAGCGCGCTGCTGCTTCGACAGCCCCCATCGCATCCTGATCGAACTGGAAGTTCCCTGAGCGCGAGCTGATGCGGATATCGGCAACCGATCCGTCGCGCCGAATCAGAAACGTGACTTCCGCGCTCAGCGCGCCGCGCCGATCCGGATCGAACCGGCGAGCGATCTGCCGAACGATGTTCTGAAGATACGCCGGATAGGGAAATTCGATCCCTCCCGTGCGCACGGTGGCCACGTCGGTGCCACGATCGCCCGTGGGACCGCCCCCCGCAGGCTGCGCCGGCGCCGTTTGCGGAGGCGTGGCGGTCGGCGGCGGCACGGGGGTCGCCGCGGCCGGTGGCGTCCGCGTGGGAGGCGTCGCGCGCCGCGTTGGCGGAGCCGGCATGTCCTCCGGTCGCCGCTCCGCACGCGGCGGCGTAGGCGCCGGCTCGGCGGGCTGCGTCCGCGGCTCGGGCGTGACGATACCTTCCTGACGCGGACCCGCCGGCGCAGCGATCAAGTCGACGCGGTAGATCGGAGGCCGCGCCGGAGCGGTCTCGGGGCGCGCCAGGAACAGTGGAACACCCACGGCCAGATGCAGCAGCACCGACACGCCGAGCGTGGGCCCCAGACGTGCGCGCTCGCGCACGCGTCGGCGCGGCACTACCGCACGTCCTCCGGTTCGGCCACGAGCCCGACGTCGCCGACCCCCGCCGTGCGCATGACCGCGAGCACGCGAACGACCGTGCCGTACGGCACCCCCTGATCCGCGCGCAGATACACGCCGTCACGCCCGCGCGAGGACGCAAGCGCGCGGAAGCTTGCACGGAATTCCGGATACGTTAGGCGGGTCTGGCCCACGAAGATCTCTCCCCGGCGATTCACCGTCACGACCAGGCCTTGCCGCGGCTCCAGGGGACGCGCCTCGGCCCGTGGCAGCGCCACGTCCACGCCGCCCTGCATGATCGGCGCCGTGATCATGAAGATCACCATCAACAACATCATCACGTCGATCAGTGAGACGACGTTGATTTCGGCGCTGAGCGGCATGCCGCGCGTGCGATGGCGACGCAATTACGTTTCCCCCGTGATGTCGATCACGACGTGGCCCGCCTGGGCCAGGAGCGAAACCACGGATTGGCACGAATCACCACGGACTCCGTGGTCCCGCTCTTGGTCGCTGGCGCGATGAACCGCACATCAAATCCGCCCCTCACGCACCATCATCGCAATGATCTCCGTCCCAAAGCCCTCGAGCTCACTCTCGAGGCGGTTCAGCTTGGCCGCGAAGATGTTGTACCCGAACACCGCGGGAATGGCCACCGACAGCGCGGCCGCCGTCGCGATGAGCGCCTCGGCCACACCTGGAGCCACGGCGCTGATGTTCCCCGAACCGCTAGTGGCGATCCCGATGAACGAGTCGATGATCCCGAGCACGGTTCCGAGAAGGCCGATGAGTGGACTGACGGAGCCGATGGTCGCGAGCCACGGAATGAAGTGGCCCATGCGCTCGCGCTCGTCCGTCGTTTCCGCGTCGAGGATCAGGCGCAGCGCTTCGACCTGCGAGCCGCGCAGCGGGTCCTGATTCTCCGCCGACCGTAGCGCGCCGGGTTTCATCTCGGCGAAAAAGTTCACGGCACGCGAGAACACACGCGTGAACGGACTCGGAGGCGCGCGGCGCGCGAGCGCGCTCGCGTCGTCGAGTGACGACGAGCGCTCGAAGTCGCGCATGAACGTGCGCCCCGCATCGAGCACGCGACGGAACTCGCGCCACTTGAGAATCATGATCGCCCAGCTGATGAGCGAGAGGACGACCAACAGCGCGACCACGAGCTGCGTCATGAGCGACGCGTGCGTGATCATCTCCCACGGCGAGGTGGGGATGGCTTCCGCGACCTGCGGGAAGACGACGACCGGCATCACGCCCGCGCCGCCTCGCGACGCGCCGCGAAGTAGCGGTACGTCTCGGCGAGCCCGTCGCGGAGCGCCATCTTCGGGTGCCATCCAAGGCCGCGCTGCGCCTTTCGCACATCCACCGCCGAGCGCCGTTGCTCACCGGGACGATCGGGCGCGTGCTTCGCCTCGACGCTGGTGCCCGCGACGTCGCGCAGCATCTGCGCGAGCTCGACCACGCTCGTCTCGATCGATGTTCCAATGTTGAACGCGCGTGCGTCGAGCGCACCGACGCCTGGCAGCGGGCGCGTCGCCGCCAGGAGATTCGCGCGCGCGACATCGCCGACATACACATAGTCGCGCGTTTGCTTGCCGTCGCCGAAGACCGTGAGCGCCGTGCCGTCGAGAAGGCGGTTGCAGAAGATGGCGACGACGCCGGCTTCGCCATGCGGATCCTGTCGCGGTCCGTAGACGTTCGCATAGCGGAGCGCGACCGTCCCGAGACCGTGCACCCGCGCGTAATAGCCCATGTAGTATTCGACGCTGAGCTTTGCCGTACCGTAGGGGGACTGCGGATCCTTGGGCGCTTCTTCCGTCGTCGGAGGAGCCACGAGATCGCCGTACACGGCGCCTCCCGTCGACGAGAAGATGAAGCGCGTGGTCCGCTTTCCGCTCTGCCGCACGGCCTCGAGCAGGTTGAGCGTGCCGCCGATGTTGACGCGTGAGTCGTACGCGGGATCCGCCACGCTCTTGCGCACGTCGATCTGCGCGGCCAGGTGGCAAATCACGTCGAAGCCCGACTCACGAACCAGTCGGCCTGCGCCCTCGTCGACGATGTCGAGCTCGTGAAACGTCGCTTCCTCAGGAACCTGTGCGCGGTTGCCGCTGACGAGGTTGTCGATCACCGTCACCGCGAATCCGTTGCCCAGGAGCTGGTCGGCGACGTGGGAGCCGATGAACCCCGCCCCGCCGGTGACGAGTGCGCGTCCGCTCATCTCGCGTCCTCATCGCGCCGATCGGCCGTCGTGTCGGCGTCCTCGAGAGCGAACAGGTAGCGGACCGCATCGACGATCCCGAGGCCGCGTCCATTCGCCGCCGCGTCACGCAATCGGACAGACGGGTCGTGCATGAACTTGTTCATCAGTGCTCGTGAAAAGTGTTCGATCGTGTCCCGATCCGACGGAGAGAGATGGCCGAGCCGTCGCATGAGCTGCGACAGCTCGCGATCGCGCACGCTGTCCATGCGCGCGCGGAACTCCTTCAGTACCGGTACGGCGGACAGACCTGCCAGCCACGACCAGTACGCGTCGACCTCTTGCTCGATGACCCGCTCCGCGTTCGGCAGCTCCCTGCGGCGCTGATCGGCTGTGGCCGCCACGAGCTGCCGAAGGTCGTCGAGGTCGTACAAGTACACGTTGTCCAGCGCCGCAACAGCGGCGTCGACGTCGCGCGGCAGCGCGATGTCGAGAATGCACAGCGGTCGATCGCCGCGTGCCGCGAGCGTGGGCGTGATCTGCGCCGCCGTGACGACGGCGTGCGGCGCGTTCGTCGAGCAGAGGAGCACGTCCACCTCCGCCAGACGCGTCCAGCATTCGTCGTAGTGAAGCGCGACGGCTCCGTGTCGCGCGGCCACCTCGGCCGCATGCTCGTACGTGCGGTTCGCCACGATCGCGGTCCGAACGCCCTCGGCGATGAGACACGTCAGCGCCAGCTCCGCCATGTCGCCGGCGCCGAGCACCATGGCGCGACGCCCCTGCAACGTGCCGAAGATCTTCTTCGGCAACTGGACCGCGGCCGAGCTCACTGATGCTGCGCCGCGCCCGATCGCCGTCTCGGACCGCACGCGACCGGCGGCAAGCAACGCCGATTGAAAGAGGCGGTTGAGCGCCGTCGACGAGTGCGCACGCCCGATCTCCCACGCGTCGCGCACCTGTCCCTGAATCTGGCTCTCACCGACGATCATGGAGTCCAGCCCGGACGCGACGCGGAACAGGTGCCTGACGACTTCGCGATCGCGTCGCACGTATCCGAATGGCGAGGCGTCACGTCCCAGGCGTCGCGACAGTACATCCCATGCGGCGTCAGCAGCATCTCGCTCGCCCTCGACGAGGTAGAGCTCCGTTCGATTGCAGGTGGAAAGCAGGACGCCTTCGCGAGCACCAGCGGCACCGCGGACCGCCGCGAGCGTTTCGGGGATTTCCTGCGGACGGTGCGCGAGACGCTCGCGCACGTCGATGTCGGCTGTGGCGTGACTGACGCCAACGAGTGTCAACGCCACGCGTCCGCCTCGGCGGCGAGTGTTCCTGCCTCGACGCGGGCGCAGAAGCGATCGTCGATGAGGCTGTTCATGGCGCGATGCCATTCCGCTCGGGCTTCGCCTTCGATCAGGCGACGGCGCAGCGTACGCAGTGAGGCGATCGCTCGCGCATATCGGGCATCGATGCGCGCTCCGATCGCGTCGCGAATGCGTGCGGCGGCGCGAGGTACGCCGCCCGCGCTCACGCCGATGACGACGTCCCCCGCCCGATGCGTGGCCATGGCGACGAAGTTGCCCTCGGCCGGGTGGTCCGCGACGGAGACGAGTCGTCCGCGGTCACGAGCGAGAGCCGCGATGCGCGCGTTGAGCGAGCGGTCCGCAGTAGCGGCGATGATTATCGTGGCCCCATCCACGTCGTGATCGGCGAACCGGCGCCGCTCGAGTGTGAGGCGTCGCCCGGCGTTCGCCAGCGTCGCCAGCTCCTCGTCGACCTCGGGGGCAACGACGCGCACCGTCGCGCCTGCATCCATCAGCACGCGGGCCTTCCTCGTGGCCACGCGCCCGCCGCCGACGATCAGCGCGCGGATCGATTCGCCGTCGAGCATGACGGGATAGCCGCTCACAGGAACCCGGCGTCGGTCGCGCCGGTGAGCCGGAGCGCGACGTAGAGCAGGACCACGGCCGCAAATGACGCCGTCGTGGCGACAGCGGCCCGTCGGGCGCACCAGCCGGCGAGTGTCCGTCCGAGGGCGATGCCGCTCACGGCGGCCCAGGCCGCGGCACCCCACAGGATCTGCGCCATGTTGATCGTGCGGAACTCGACCGAGTACGCTACCGCGATCGCCACCCCGAGGGTGAGCGCTACACCGCCGGCGATGGACGCGTGATGATTGACGCGGTCCAGCGTCTCGAGCGGAGGGAAAAATCGGAAGATGGCGCCAAAACGCCGGGCTTTGAGCTCTCGGCGCTCCACCATGTACATGGCGCCAGCCGCCGCCGCCGTCGCGAAGCTCGCGATTCCGAGGAAGCTCAAAGCCACATGTGCGGCGAGCCACGCGCCCTGGACGCCCGTCGCGGTGAAGCCGGGCACGAGCCCGGCGATGTTGGCGACGACCGCGAGCGCGGCCGCCAGGGGTGCCGCCGCGAGCGAGAGACTCACCTCACGCGCCACGAGCTCCACGACGAGAAGTAATACGGCGACGAGGAGCGCGGCGAACGACAGCGCCGGGCCCAGGCCCGTGAGGGGCGCCTGGCCATGTGCGCGCCCAACCTCGATCAGTGCGGCGAGGTGAGCCATGATGCCCAGCCCCAGCAGCGCGCTCACCCCGCGTACCGGCGCGGCGACCGGACGCGCGAACGGCGCCGCGGCCAGAGCTGCGGCGCCGAGGTAAAGCGTGATGGCGAGAAAGTGGGCGATCGCGATCATGCGTCGCCCACAATCTACACCATCGCTGCTCTCAGGGCATCTTGGCGGTCAGGCGCGCTTCCATGCCCTCGCGAATCTTGGGCTGCACCTGATCCACGATCAGCACCGTAGTGCCGCGCTCCGTGACCCGAACAACCTGCGCCAGCGCAACCGGTTGCTCCGGGAGGCGCGCCCCGCGATCCAGATCGACGCGCTCGCGAACGAGCGTGAACTGATCGCCGATACTGACACCGTCCTTACGGCTCGCGTCGAGCATGAGGTAGTGTTGCACCGAGGGAAGCACGGCGCGGCTGGCGATCCAGATCACACGGCCGCGAACGCCAAGGTCAACGGGGGCCGGCCGTGCATCCGTCGGCAGATTGATGCGCTCGAGCGGAATGAGGCGGTTGCCGATCTTCACCTCGCCGAACATGCGCTCCACGCGTACCAGCGTCGCGTCTCCGTTGCCCGGCTCCTCGACGAGCAGAATGCCTGTGGGAACCACGATCTGACCCTGGGGCATCGACGGCCCGAGCTCGTACGCGAGATAGCGCTCGCCCTTGGTCGATCCGACGTCACGTGGCAGCGTTACGTACACACGATCGTGCGGCGCGACGCGAATCGGATCGGACGCCTGTGCGATTCCAGCAAGCGCCGACGTTCCGACGATACGCCCATGCTGTTCGGGGCCGCCGTTGCGGTCGATCCACGGTGCGGCGATGTACTCCCCCTCGCGGACGGCAGCACGCTCGACCTCTGCGGCACCCGGTATGTGGCGGTTGGCGGTCATCGGACGCGTGCCGTACGAAGGCCCCGTGTTCGCCCGCGCGAAAATGGTGGGGCCGACCGGACGCTCCGGCTCGGCACCCTGAACGTCAGGTAGCGGCTGGTCCGCCGCAACCGTCAGCTCGCTCGCGCTCGGGATCTGGAGGAGCTCGCCGGGATAGATCCAGTGCGGATCTTCGACAACGTCGGTGTTGATCCGGTAGATCTCGGGCCACAGGAACGGATCGGTCAGGTAGCTGCCAGCGAGATCCCAGAGCGTATCGCCCTCTTTCACGACGTGCGTGCGACGCTCGGTTGCCTCCTGCGCCAGCGCGATCGCGGGAACGACGAGGGCGACGAGCACCGCTCGGGTTCCCGCCGTGCGCAGGGCATGCAAGGCAGGGCGCCGCATCACGGGCGCGCGGCGTTCAAGACGCGGCATTGAACGATCCCCAGAGTAACATGAGAGGTGGTGATTCTGTCCACACTGGAGACGCAGGGGGTGGCGGCGAGGTCACGGTAGGACAGCGAGGAACGAGGACCGAGGACCGAGGAGGTGCGACAGAGTCTCATCACGCTTTTCCTCGGTCCTCAGTCCTCGTTCTACCCCCTTCGCCAACGCCGTTAGAACGGCAGGTCGTCGTCCTCTTCCTCGAGCGCCCCTCTGAAGTCCTCGAAATCTCCGCCCGCGGCACCTGCACCTGCGGATTTCGCTGCGGCCGCGGGCCGGCGGCTCGCGCCCTCCCCCGCGTCGGCATCGGGGCCACCGCTCCGGCCGCTGAGCATGATGAGCTCGCGCACGTTGATCTCGGTGCTATACCGCGTCTGGCCCTCCTTGTCCTGCCACTGCCGATACTCGATGCGCCCCTCGACGTAGACCTTGTCGCCCTTCTTCAGATAGCGCTCGACAATGTCGGCCAGCGTCGACGTCTTCGAGTTCCACACCACGCACCGGTGCCACTCGGTCTTCTCCTGCTTCTCGCCCGACGGCGAGTTCCACGACCGGCTCGTAGCGAGCGAAAACGTCGCCACCCGGTTCCCTCCTGACGTCGAGCGCACCTCGGGATCGGCCCCGAGATTTCCGATCAACGTCACCTTGTTCAGGCTTCGACTCACGATTCCTCCTGGCGATGGGCCCGTTGCTTCGCCGACCACGATAATGACAGCGTCGGGCGCGCGCGGCAGCGAATCCACGCGCGCCACCCGATTCCCTTGCGCTCCGATTGTTACAGCTCGAGTCGTAGCACGATCGCGTCTTCCACCGGTTTTCGATAGTACCGCGTGCGGCGGGCCACCGGCTTGAACCCGCGGGCCGCGTAAAGAGCGCGTGCGGCAGCGTTCGATTCGCGCACTTCCAGAAATAGCCGGGAAAGCCCGGAGGCGCGAGCATCGTCGATCACGACGTCCAATAGCGCGATTGCCACCCCGCGTCGGCGCGCGGACGGGGCAACGGCGAGGTTCGCGATCTCTCCTTCATCCATGATGAACCAGGCGATGACGTAGCCGATCACTCCCTCCGGCGACCGCGCAACGCGAAAGCGCGCATGTCGCTCACGGAGCGCCGCTTCGAACGCCTGACGCGACCACGGATCCGCGAATGCCGCCGCCTCGATCGTTGCTACGGCATCGATGTCCGAAGGAACGGCCCCCGCGATCGCTGTTGATGCACGCGCCGAACGCGGGGGAACATCAGGTCCGTTCGCGGATGCTCGGCCAATCATAACGCGCGCGCGTCCAGCGCGCGCCCGTGCGCGGCCTCCCACCGCACCTGCGCCTCGGCCAGGCGTCCGTAGTTCGGCTCCCACGCCGCGAGATCGACCGGCGTTCGTAGATCGGGGTGATCCATCAGCCGGACGATTCCGCGCGCATTCGGCACGACATCCATCGCTCGGCCAGGACCAGCGATCCGTGCCCCGCTCTCCTGCGCGAATGGCGCGAGCTCCTCCTCCCGCATGACCCGCAGCGCGGAGGCCTCGCGAATCGTGCCGTTCGACGCAACATCGATGAGCTGCGCAAACGACTCCCCGCGCATCGCGTCGAGCACGGCGAGCCAGCGCACCGATCTCGCGGGCTCGTCCATTCCCGCGATCATCAACACGAGCGAGGAAACGGCGACGAGCGGTTTCCGGCTCGCCACCGCGAACCCTTTCGCGATCGACGCGGCGATGCGGAGGCTCGTGAAGCTGCCCGGCCCCGCTCCGCACACGATCGAGTCGATCTCACGCGGCAAAACGTCGCCGAGCGTCTCGACGACGGCGGGCATGAGCCGCTCCTGCCGCGGGTCGCGCATCGGCACGCTCGTCGCGCGCACGAGCGCATCACCTCGCGCGAGCGCGACCGTCGCGGCATACGTCGACGCCTCGATCGCCAGGGTGAGCGCGCTCATCCGGCGAGGAGCACGCGACGCGTGGCATCGGTTGGGTGATACTCGAGCTCGAGGTGCAGCGCGTCGTCGGGAATCAGCCCGTTCGCGCGCTCCGGCCACTCGACGAGGACGAGCGCGTCCTCACGAAGGACATCGTCCCAGCCGATGTTCTGAAGATCGCGCGGCGACTCGAGGCGATACAGGTCGAGATGGTACACGGGGCTGCGCGCGCCGTCGTAGCGTTGCACCAGCGCGAACGTCGGAGACGTCACCACAGCCTGAACGCCAGCCCCTCGACTGATCGCCTGCGCCAGCGTCGTCTTTCCCGCGCCGAGCTCGCCTGAGATTGCGATCACGAGCGGCGTCCGACTCGACCTGCCGAGCTCCTCTCCCCATGCACGCAGCTCGGGCTCGGTCAGGGCGACCTTGCCCGATGCAGCCAGCGGTGGGACGACGTGGTGGTGAACGCGCACGTTACCGTCGCGCCTTGATGCGATCCAGGCCGCCGGTTCGCGTGCGATCGGTCGTCTCGCGTTTCGCCCGCAGCTCGAAGAGCTGGTCGCGCAGTCGCGCCGCGGCCTCGAAGTCGAGGTTCGCCGCCGCTTCCTTCATCTCCTTCTCCAGCACCTCGATCAGCGCCGCCGCATCCATCTCGCTCGCGTAGGTCGCGAGCGGCTCGGCCACGCGGCGCTCACGATCCTCGCGCTCCGGCGTGCGCGCATCGGCCACGCGCGTGGTGAATCGCACCTGGTCGATGCTCTTCGCGATGCTCTGGGGCGTGATGCCATGCTCGCGGTTGTGCGCGACTTGAATCTCGCGCCGGCGCTTCGTCTCCTCGATGCACCGCTGCATGGACCCCGTCATGCGATCCGCGTAGAAGATCGCCGTCCCCGCGACGTTTCGCGCTGCACGACCGACGGTCTGAATGAGCGAGCGCTCGCTCCTGAGGAATCCTTCCTGATCGGCGTCGAGCACGGCGACGAGCGACACCTCGGGAAGATCGAGTCCCTCGCGAAGAAGGTTGATGCCCACGAGCACGTCGAACTCGCCGAGCCGCAGGCCGCGAATGATCTCCATGCGCTCGATGGCATCGATGTCGGAGTGCATGTACCGCACGCGTACGCCCATCTGCTGTAGATAGTCGGTCAGGTCCTCCGCCATGCGCTTCGTCAGCGTCGTCACGAGCACGCGCTCGCCGCGCCGCTCCCGCAGGCGGATCTCGCTCAGCAGATCGTCCACCTGTCCCCGAACGGGACGCACCGTGATCTCCGGATCGATCAGCCCCGTCGGCCGAATGATCTGCTCGACGACGACACCTTCCGACAGCTGTAGCTCGAGCTCCGCTGGCGTCGCCGACACGAAGATCGCGCGCGGCGTCAGCGTGAGAAACTCGTCGAACATCAGCGGCCGGTTGTCGAGCGCGCTGGGCAGCCGAAAGCCGTGCTCCACGAGCGTGAGCTTCCGCGCACGGTCCCCGTTGAACATCCCGCCGATCTGTGGCAGCGAGACGTGTGACTCATCGACGACCACGAGGAAGTCCTCGGGAAAATAATCGAACAGGACTGCTGGCCGCTCACCGATCTGCCGCATCGAGAGGTGTCGCGCATAGTTCTCGATGCCGGCGCACGTGCCGACCTCGAGCATCATCTCGATGTCGAAGTTCGTGCGCGACTCGAGCCGCTGCGCTTCGAGCAGCTTGCTCTGGCTTCGCAGCTGGGTGAGGCGTTCCGCGAGCTCGGCGCGAATCGCCCCGACGGCCCGCTCGAGGGTGGGACGCGCGGTCACGAAATGCTTCGCCGGATAAATGGCCGCCTTGTGCAGCACGGCGATCGTCTCGCCGGTGAGCACGTTGATCTTCGAGATGCGCTCGATCTCATCCCCCCACATCTCGATACGAACGCCCTGCTCCTCGTATGCGGGCAGGATCTCGACCGTGTCACCGCGGACGCGAAACGTCCCGCGGTCGAAGCTCACGTCGTTGCGGTTGTACAGGATGCGGACCAGCGACCGCAGGATCTCATCGCGCGCGATGTGCTGGCCGCGCTCCAGCGTGACGCACGTCTCGCGATAGGTCACGGGATCGCCGAGACCGTAGATGGCGGACACGGTCGCGACGATGACGACGTCGTCGCGCTCCATGAGACTCGATGTCGCGCGCAGCCGCAGGCGGTCGATGTCCTCGTTGATCGACGCGTCCTTCTCGATGTACGTGTCCGTGGACGGGACGTACGCCTCGGGCTGGTAGTAGTCGTAGTACGAGATGAAGTACTCGACCGCGTTGTGGGGGAAGAAGCCCTTGAGCTCCCCGTACAGCTGCGCCGCCAGCGTCTTGTTGTGGGACAGGACGAGCGTCGGGCGCCCGTGCTCCTGGATGACATTGGCAACCGTCATCGTCTTGCCCGACCCGGTGACGCCGAGGAGCGTCTGAAAGCGATCCCCGCGCCCGAGGCCGGCGGAGAGCTCGGCGATGGCGCGCGGCTGGTCACCGGCCGGCGAGAAGGGCGCCCTGAGGTCGAAGGAGGCCATGGGGTTCGAAATATATCCTATCGGTGTATCTTCGGGTAGAATGAGGACCGAGGACCGCGGAAGCGGCCGGCGCGACTCGCGTGGAATCCTCATTCCTGGCTCTACTCTGACGCTACCCTCTCCCTCCGGGCCACGTCGGTTACTCCCTTCACCCGGCGGATCGCCTTCACGATCTTCTGTAGATGGGAGAGGTTCTCGACCTCCACGAGCACCGAGCCGAACACGCCGCCGTCACCGCTGCGCATCTCGATGCTCTTGATGTTGGTGCCCGTCTCGGTGACCGCGGCGGCGAGGTCGGCGTAGAGGCCGCGGCGATCGTTGGCTTCGATGCCCAACCGGACCACGAACAGCTCGCCCTCGAGCTCCTGCCAATCGATCTCGAGGCGGCGCTCCGGCTCGGCAGACAGCAGCAGCAGGTTGGGGCAGTCGGAGCGGTGGATGCTCACGCCGCGCCCGCGAGTCACGTATCCCACGACGGGGTCGCCGGGCACCGGCTGGCAGCACTGGGAGTACCGGATCATGAGCCCATCGACGCCCT
Source organism: Gemmatimonadaceae bacterium (assembly GCA_052389995.1). GTDB lineage: Bacteria > Gemmatimonadota > Gemmatimonadetes > Gemmatimonadales > Gemmatimonadaceae > JAICNG01. The sequence continues at coordinate 91,708 of JBQTHJ010000019.1, forward strand.
GGATCCGGACGCCGCGCGTCGTTCCGCGCATCCGCTCCACGAGCCGCTCGAACGCGCTCGCGGCCTTCGCCGGGTGCTCCGGCGCGGCGTCCGTCTCCGGATGCAGCAGCTTCATGACCTGGGAGACGTGCACGTCTCCCTGGCCGATCGACGCGATGAGGTGGCGCACGTCCGTCAGCGACAGGTGCTTCGCGATGGCGAGGAGCTGCTCGTCGCTCGGCCGCTCCACGCGGCGACGCTTCACCTCGCGGTCGAGCATGTCGCGTCCGAGCTTCGCGGAGGTCGCCTGCTCCTCGTTGCGAATCCACTGACGGATTTTGTGGCGCGCCCGTCCCGTCCGGACGTGCGCGAGCCCGTCGCGACTCGGCCGCGCAGATGGCGACGTCAGGATCTCGACCTGGTCGGAGTTCCGAAGTTGACGCGACAGCGGCGCGATCTTGCCGTTCACCTTCGCGCCCTGACAGTGCACACCGACCTCGGTATGCACGGCGAAGGCGAAGTCGATCGGCGTTGCGCCCTTCGGCAGCTGGATGACGTCGCCGGTCGGCGTGAAGACGAAAATCTCGTCCTGGTAGAGGTCGAGCTTCAGGAACTCGAGGAACTCGTCAGGCGTCTTCGCGTCGAGCTGCATCGCGAGAATCTCGCGGAACCAGCCGAGCTTCTCATCGAGGTCGTCGCGGCCGCGCGTGCTCTCCTTGTAGACCCAGTGCGCGGCGATGCCGAACTCCGCCGTGCGGTGCATCTCGCGGGTGCGGATCTGAATCTCGAACAGCTGCTTGCCGGGCCCGAAGATCGTCGTGTGCAGCGACTGGTACCCGTTCGACTTCGGCTGCGCGATGTAGTCCTTGATGCGCTCCTGGAGCGGCGTCCACCCTTCGTGAATCAAGCCGAGCGCGTGGTAACACTCCGGCACGCTGCTCACCAGCACGCGGATCGCCATGAGGTCGTAGATCTCCTCGTACGGCTTCTCGCGCTGCTTCATCTTCTTGAAGATCGACCAGAGGTGTTTCGGCCGTCCGGTCACCTCGACGTGCGTGAGCCCGGCATCGCGGAGCACGCGCTCGATCGGATCGCGCATCTGCGCGATGAGACCTTCACGCTCGGCGCGCTTCGCGGCGACGAGCTTCGCGAGACTCTTGTATCCGTCGGGCTCGAGATGCTTGAACGACAGATCCTCGAGCTCCCACCGCAGCTTCGCCATTCCGAAGCGGTGCGCGAGGGGCGCGTAGAGATCCATCGTCTCCTGCGCGATGCGGCTCCGTTTTTCGTCCGCGAGGTAGTCGAGCGTCCGCATGTTGTGCAGACGGTCAGCCAGCTTGATGAGGATGACGCGCGCATCCTTTGCGACCGACAGCAGCAGCTTGCGGTAGTTCTCGACCTGGCGTTCCTGCGTCGAGCGGAAGGTGATGTTTCCGATCTTCGTGACGCCGTCGACGATGCTCGCGATCTCGGACCCGAACTCTCGCTCGAGCTCCTGGACGCTGACGCCCGTGTCCTCGATGACGTCGTGGATGAGCCCACTCGCCACCGTCACCGTATCGAGGTGCAGCTCGGCCAGGATCTTCGCGACTTCGACGCAGTGCGAGACGTACGCGTCGCCTGACGAGCGCTTCTGTCCGGCGTGCGCACGCTCCGAAAAGCGGTAGGCGCGCGCGAGCAAGTCGGCGTCGAGCCGCTCCATCGCGACCGCGTCATCGAGTGCCCATCCGGGGATGACCGTGCCCAGCGCCGTTGTCGCCATTTACAGGAGACCTGCCTCCGCAAAGCTCACGTACCGCCCGCGGCCCACGATCACGTGATCGTGGACCGGTATGTCCAGCAAACGCCCGGCAGCCACCAGCTGCTCCGTCACCAGTCTGTCGTCCGCCGAGGGCGTCGGGTCACCGCTCGGGTGATTGTGCACGAGAATCACCGCGGCCGCCCGCTCGGCGATCGCCTCGCGGAAGACCTCGCGCGGATGTACGAGCGACGAATTGAGGATGCCGCGGGTGACGGTCACGTCTCGCTCCAACCGGTGCTGTGCGTCCAGGACCGCCACGTGAAACTCCTCGACCGGGAGATCCTCGAGCCGCGGCGCGAACGCCGCGTACACCTCCCGGGGCGACCGGAGAGGATCTCCTTCCTCGCGGGCCTCGAGCACCATCCGACGGCCCAGCTCGAGCGCCGCGTGGATGGTGATAGCACGTACGGGTCCCACGCCGGAGTGAGCGGTGAGTGCAGCCATCGGCTGCGCCGCCAGGCGCCGCAGCGAGCCGTCGGCACGAACGAGGATGTCCTGACCGACTGCCAGAGAGGAGCGCCCTCCACACCCGCTGCCCACGAGTATGGCCAGCAGCTCGGCGGAGCTGAGCGCGGCGACGCCCAGCGCCTTGAGCCGCTCCCGCGGTCGCTCCGAGCGAGGAAGCTCTCGAATACTTAACGATTTAGGGGCCGAATGGCCAGGCATGCGGGTTCGGGCTAGGGGGAAAGGCAGAGATGATAGATCAGAGTAGAAGTCAGCTTTCAGAAGAACAGACGGGAAGCCACCAGTGGCTTCCCGTTGTTCCGTTTCTGAATTCTGTCACCTGTATTCTGACATCTGCCATCTTTGCCGTTCACCCGAGACCTTTGCCGCTCATCCAAAAACCCAGAACGAACCCTAGACCGCGCCGTGGCACTTCTTGAACTTCTTTCCTGACCCGCACGGGCAGGGATCGTTGCGCCCCACGTTGGCCCAGGCGTCCTTGTCCGCCGCCCCGCCCGGAGCACCGGCGCGCCCGATAGCCGCGGCCTTCGGCTCGAGCGACCGCAGCTTCCCCGCTCCGACGACGGTCGGGTCCTTTCGCGCCGCAACCGGCTCCGTCGACGGCTGCGGCGCCGGGCCGATGTCCAGCGCCTGCTGCGCAGCCTCCTCACCGGCGCCATTCCCCTCCGCCGTCACCTCCGGCACTTCCTCGACGATGCCCAACGCGTTGTACCGCTTCTGCGGCCGGCGCTGCTCCCCACGCCGCGACGGATCGCCGCCGCCTGCCCCAGGCTGATCGAACACGAGCTGCACCTTCAGGAAGTGATCCGCAAACGTATTGTGGATGTCGTGCATGAGGTCCACGAACATCGTGTAGGCCTCCTGCTTGTATTCGACGAGCGGATCCTTCTGCCCCCAGCCGCGATACCCGATCGCCGCGCGGAGCTGATCGAGATCGTAGAGATGGTCTTTCCACTTCTGATCGATGACGTTCAGCGTCACCAGCGAAAGCAGCTGACCTGAGAAATCGCCCAGCGAGCGGATCTTGGCGTCGAAAGCGACACGAGCCGCCGTGAGTGCCAGCTCCTGCATCTCGGCCACATCCGTCGACGGCGGCTCCTTCGCCTCGAACTCGGGCACCGCGACGAGGTAGTGCATCAGCAGCTCCTGACGCAGCAAGCCGATGTCCCACTCCGCCGGCTCCTCGAACTCGCCGAGCGTCGTCTCGACGCGACGCGCCACCGCCTTCTCGACCATCTTCAGCGCTTCGCCCTTCAGCTCCTCGCCACCCTCGAGCGCGAACGACCGGAGCGAGTAGATCACCTCGCGCTGCTGATTCATCACGTCGTCGTAGTCGAGGAGCCGCTTGCGCGACTGGAAGTTCTGGAGCTCGACACGCTTCTGCGCCTGCGAGATCGATCGCGTGATCAGCGGGTGCATGAGCACCTCGCCTTCCTGCGCGCCGAGACGGTCCATCAGCCGGGCGATGCGCTCCGAGCCGAAGATCCGCATGAGGTCGTCTTCCAGCGAGAGGAAGAACTGGGACGCACCCGGATCACCTTGTCGCCCTGCGCGACCGCGCAGCTGGCGGTCGATGCGCCGCGATTCATGGCGTTCCGAGCCGATGATATGAAGTCCGCCGACCTCGGTGATCTCGATCTCGCTGCCTTCGGCGTCCTTCACCTGCGACGGCTTCGCCTCCGTGACGCCCGCGCCGAGCTTGATGTCGGTTCCGCGGCCCGCCATGTTCGTCGCGATCGTCACCGCTGCCGGCTGACCGGCCCCCGCCACGATCTCCGCCTCACGCTGGTGGTACTTCGCGTTCAGGACGTTGTGCGCAATCCCGGCACGCTTGAACATGCGCGACAGCGTTTCGGAGACGTCGACGTTGACCGTGCCGACCAGAACCGGGAATCCAAGCCCGTGGAGCCGCTGCACTTCCTCGAGAATCGCGTTGTATTTCTCGCGCCGCGTCTTGTAGATGAGGTCGTGTCGATCGTCCCGGACCATCGGCTTGTTCGTCGGGACGACCGCAACGTCGAGCTTGTAGATCTGAAAGAACTCCTGCTCTTCCGTCTCCGCCGTGCCCGTCATGCCGGCGAGCTTCTCGTACAGGCGGAAATAGTTCTGGATGGTGATCGTCGCGAGCGTCTGCGTCTCGCCCTTCACCTGCACGCCTTCCTTCGCTTCCACGGCCTGGTGCAGTCCCTCCGACCAGCGACGCCCCGGCATCGTGCGGCCAGTGAACTCGTCGACGATCAGGACCTGTCCTTCCTGGACGACGTAGTTGACGTCCCGCTCGTAGAGTGAGTGCGCGCGAAGCAGCTGGTGCACGATGTTCAGCTTCTCGCTCGTCAGCGAGTAGTCGCGCTCGACCGCGAGACGCGCTTCGACCTTCTCCTGCGGCGCCATCTCAGGATCGTGGTCGATGCGGTGCACCGCCTCGCTGATGTCGGGGAGCACGAACGCCTCCCGGTCACTCGGCGAAAGGACATCGACGCCACGGTCCGTGAGATGGACCGTGTGCCCCTTTTCGTCGATGACGTAGAGGAGCTCTTCCTCGATGTCGGTGAACTGCCGCTTCCCCGACGGCATCTTGCGGTCGGCGATCACGTCGAGCTCGCGCTTCTGCCTCAGCTGCTTGTTGCCCTGCTCCTGGAGCACCTTGAGCAGCCGCCGGTTCTTCGGCGCGCCGAGATTCGCCTGGTACAGCTGGGTCGCGGCGTCGTCGCTGTCGCCCTTCTCGAGTGATCGTTCCGCACTGGCCACGAGCCGGTTCACGATCTCCGTCTGCTCACGCGCGAGACGCGAGACCATGCCGTTGTACTGCGCGTAGTCGCGATCGCTCTCGTTGCCGACGGGTCCGGAGATGATGAGCGGCGTCCGTGCCTCGTCGATCAGGACCGAGTCGACCTCGTCGACGATGGCGTAGTTATGACTGCGCTGCACACGCTGGTCGAGCGAAACCACCATGTTGTCGCGCAGGTAGTCGAACCCGAACTCGTTGTTCGTGCCGTACGTGATGTCGTTCTGATACGCGGCACGCCGCTCGACAGTCCCCGGCTCCGTGTCGTCGATGCATCCGACGGTGAGAGCGAGATACTTGTACACGTGGCCCATCCACTGTGAGTCGCGACGGGCGAGGTACGAGTTCACCGTGACGAGGTGCGCGCCCTTTCCGGGCAGCGCATTGAGATACAGCGGAAGCGTCGCGACCAGCGTCTTGCCTTCGCCCGTCGCCATTTCCGCGATGCGACCGCGGTGCAGGTGGATACCGCCGATGAGCTGCACATCGTACGGCACCATGTTCCAATCGATCTCGTGGCCGGTGACGATCAGCTTCGTGCCGACGAGCCGGCGGCACGCTTCGCGCACGGTCGCGAACACCTCGGGCAGGATCTCCTCGAGCGTGGCCGCAACAGTCTTCCGCAGCTCTCCCTCGAGACCTCCGCGACCATCCCCGCCGGTGAGCTCGTCGTCGGTTTTCTCGCGCTCGGCCGCGTCGCTCGTGACGCGCTTCCGCTCCTTCAGCTCGGCGATGCGCGACTCCAGCTCGCCGGTCCGTTCCTGGATGAGAACACGGAATTTTTGCGTCTGCGCGCGTACCTCGTCGTCCGAGAATGAGCCGAGGCGCTCCTCGTGCCCGTGAATCTCGTCGACGATGGGCTGAATGCGCTTCAGCTCACGCTCGTGCCGCGTGCCGAAGAGCGATGTGACAATTCCCTTGAGCATGACGAACCCCTATCGGTACAGCCCGGCGTCGCGGACGTAGGCCGCGATGCGCTCGGGCACAAAGCCGTGCACTGGCAGACCCGCTCGCACCCGCGTGCGAATCTCCGTCGATGAAACGTCGATCGGGCGCGTGGCGAGCCGGCGAAACGGTGCGGCCCCGGCGCCGGCGCCGCGCGTCAGGACGACGACTTCCGCCAGCTCGACGATGCGTTCCGGAGATCGCCACGTCGACATCTGCTCCACGAGGTCCTCGCCAATGAGGAAGTACCGTTGCGCGTTAGGGTAGCGCGTGGCCAGATAGGTCAACGTGTCGACGGTATAAGATAACCCTGGCCGCTCGATTTCGATCGGATCGACGTCGAACCGCGGGTCTCCAGCGACGAGGAGCGCGAGCATCTCCAGCCGCTGTTGCGCGCTCGCCCCCACGCTCTGTCCCTTGAAGGGGTGCGTCGCCGAGGGGATGAACAGCAATCGATCGAGCTCGAGCGCCTCGAATGCGTCCGACGCGGCGAGCAGGTGGCCGACGTGGGGCGGGTCGAAGGTGCCGCCGAGGACGCCGAGCCGCACACGTCAGGGCGTCGGCGACTGCGCCGTCGCGGGCGCATTGCCACATGCCTCACGAACCTCGGCGTCGCTGGGATACGCCTCGCGAAGCCTCGCGCACTGCTCCCCGGCCTCCTCCCGATAATTGATCTCGCTGTACGCCTCGACGAGCTTGAGCGACGCTTCGCGCGCCGTTGGCGTCGTGGGATACAGCGCGAGAACGTCCTTGAAGTAGATGATCGCGGGGTCGTACGCCTTGCGCCGCAGGTAGAACATCCCCGTCTCGTACGCCTTGACCGCCAGCCAGTTCGTCAGGCGGTCGATCTCCCGCTGTGCCTCGTCGATGCGTGGCGAGCTCGGATACATCCCCTGCATCATCCGCAGAGTGCTGATCGCCGTCTCCCCGTATTGCGCATCGAGCTCCGGCTTACGCCACAGCTTGCCGTAGGAGACACCCGCTTCGTAGAGCGCGTCGTCGGCCAGCGTGTCGTCCGGGAAGCTCTCCGTCACCCGCGTGAAAACCTGGGCGGCGAGCAGCCATTCCTGCTTTCCCTGGCGCGCCTTCCCGAGGTAGTACAGCGACCGCGGCATCAGCGAATCGCGCGCGGGGAGCTCGATCGTAAGGCGCTCGAAGCCCGTCGCGGCATTGTCCCAGTGCCGATGCTGGAGCTCGCGCAGTGAGGCTTCGAACAGCGAGGGATGCTGGGTGAAACGCCGGAGATCGAAATCGGCCCGGCAGGCCGCGAGGACGAGGACGAGTGCGACGACGGTCCGAGCTGGGGAGAAAACGGGCATATCGGTAAAAGTACACCAGGGCTCTGCGGGAGGTTCGGCCGGACGCGCGAAAAGTGCGCAAACATGGAAACTTAGGGGGTTCATGGACGCATTGGCAGGGCGCAGGAGTCATCGGGCTCCATGGACGGCCCGCGATCTCACCCCCGAATGCCCTTGAACCACTCGATGGTCAGCCGCAGCCCCTCCCGGAGAGGCACGCGCGGCGACCATCCCAGTGTCTCACGCGCCCGCGTGATGTCCGGCCTCCGGACCTTCGGATCGTCGCTCGGCAGTGGCTTGGACACGATCTGGGACTTCGATCTCGTGAGCTCGAGCACGAGGTCGGCGAGCTCGCGCACCGTGAACTCGTCGGGATTGCCGATATTGGTTGGCTGCGCGTCCCCGTGCACGAACAGGCGGTAGATGCCCTCGACCTCGTCCGACACGTAACAGAAGGAGCGGGACTGCGAGCCGTCGCCGTAGATCGTCAGTGGCTGACCCGCCAGCGCCTGGACGATGAAGTTCGACACGACGCGTCCGTCACGCGGGCGCATGCGCGGGCCGTACGTGTTGAAGATGCGGATGATCCGCGTGTCGAGCTTGCGCTGGCGATGGTACGCCATCGTGAGCGCCTCGGAGAAGCGCTTTGCCTCGTCATATACGCTGCGCACGCCGATCGGATTGACGTTGCCCCAGTACGACTCGCGTTGCGGGTGCTCGAGCGGGTCGCCATACACCTCCGAGGTCGAGGCCATGAAGAACCTGGCACCGTGAGCGTGGGCGAGCTCGAGCGCGTTCCTCGTCCCGAGCGATCCGACATCGAGCGTCTCGATGGGATGCTCCAGATAGTCCACCGGACTCGCCGGCGAGGCGAAATGGAGCACACCGTCCAGCGTGCCATCGACCGTGATGCCGCGCGACACGTCCTGACGGATGAATCGGAAGCGCGGCTCTCGCTCGAGGTGGGCAAGATTCGTCCGCTCGCCGGTGATGAGATTGTCGACGCCGATGACCTCATGCGCCTCGGCGAGGAAGCGGTCGGTGAGGTGAGAGCCGAGGAAGCCGGCGGCACCGGTGATGAGGACCCTCACGATTTCGCGCGGCCGATCGACAGGTAGGTGAAGCCTAACGACCGCATCTTCGCCGGGTCGTACAGGTTGCGCCCGTCGATCACGATCGGACGCTTGAGCATCGACTTGATGCGGGCCAGATCGGGGTGGCGATACTCGTTCCAGTCGGTGACGATCACGAGTGCATCCGCGCCCTCCAGGGCGGCGTAGTTCGTGTCCGCGAACCGCACGCGATCGCCCAGCCGCCGCCGCGCCTCCGGCATCGCCACAGGATCGTGCGCGACCACGTTCGCCCCCGCGTCCAATAGCTGATCCACGAGCGTCAACGCGGGAGATTCCCGCATGTCATCGGTTTGCGGCTTGAATGCAAGCCCCCACACCGCGACACGTGCACCGGCGAGATCCCCCAGCGCGTCCCGCGTCTTCTCGAAGAGCCGGCGCTTCTGCGCGTCGTTTGCGCCCTCCACGGCCTCCAGCACACTGAGCGGCGCGCCGCATGTGCGCGCGGTTCGCGCGAGCGCCTTCACATCCTTTGGAAAGCAGGAGCCGCCGTAGCCCGGTCCCGGGAAGAGGAAGGCCGCGCCGATGCGTGAGTCGGAGCCGATCCCCTTTCGGACGAGATCCACGTTCGCACCGACGCGCTCGCAGAGGTTGGCGATCTCGTTCATGAACGAGATGCGCGCCGCGAGCATGGCGTTCGCCGCGTACTTCGTCAGCTCCGCCGAGGCGATGTCCATGAACAGAATCGGCTTCCCCGTGCGCACGAAGGGCGCGTAGAGCTCGGCCAGAACGGAGCGCGCGTGATCGGTCGTGACGCCGAGGACGACGCGATCGGGACGCATGAAGTCCTCGATCGCAGCGCCCTCTTTCAGGAACTCGGGATTGCTGCACACGTGCACCGGCCATCGGGAGTGACGCTCGACCGCTTCCTCGACTTTGGCCGCGGTCCCCACGGGGACCGTCGACTTCGTCACGACGACGATCTCACGGCCGGCGTGCCTCCCGATCTGCTCGGCGACATCGAGCACGTGGCGAAGGTCCGCCGACCCGTCCTCGTCGGGCGGCGTGCCGACGGCGATGAAGATCACTTCGGCGGCCGCGATCGCCTTCGGGATGTCCGTCGCGAAGCTGAGCCGTCCCTGGGCCTGGTTACGTTCTACGTAATCGCCCAGGCCGGGCTCATAGATCGGCAGAACGTTCTGCCGCAGCTTCTCGATCTTGGCCGCGTCGGTGTCGGCGCAGACGACGTCGTTGCCCGTCTCGGCGAGGCAAGCGCCGACGACGAGACCGACGTATCCGGTCCCGATGACTGTGATTCGCACGAAGGATCTGGGTTCGTCCGCGCTCGTCGGGCAGGACGTCGCCCGTGGCGCAGGAGGTCAGCTCGAGAGGACAGCGGTGACGACGCACGACGGGCGAGAGATCGCTCTCTCGCCCGTCATGAATGATGCACTGGTTGCGCTCAGATCGCTAGAACCGCTGCGTCGCGTCGATCGTGAAGGTGACGCGGCGGTTCGACTGGGCGCCCGGATCGTCGCGTCTGGCTCCCGGAAAGATCTGCCGGGCGGTCTGCTCGCCGTACCCCACCGCGCGGAACTGCTGTCCGGGCATGTTGAATCGGGAGATCATGACCTCGCGAACGGCCTCGGCACGCCGGCGAGACAACTGGATGTTGTACTCGACGGTCCCGGCGGGGTCCGCGAATCCCTCGATCGTCACAAGAGCCGTCGGATATACGCGGCGGATGACTTCGGCGACGTTGCCCAGAACCTCCATGTCGGTCTCGCGCACGACGGCCGAGTCGAACCCGAAGTGTACGGGGACGATGTAGCGCGAGACCAGGTCGGCCTGCTGAATCTCGACCTGTTGCATCCGGAGCGAATCGAGGAGCGGCCGGAGCGCAGCGAGCTGCTCCTGGATCGCGCCGCGGACCGCGGCGTTGATGGCAGCGGTGTCGACGGGGGCGGCGACGACCACCGGCACCACCGGCTCGTTGCGCTCGCGCTCGCCCCAGAAGAAGGTGAAGCTGACGTTGTGCGCGTCGCCGACGGGATCGTTCTCGAAGAAGCCGGCTCCGCCGTTCTTGTAGTTGCGGAACGCGTACTCGAGACGGAACTGCCCAACGTTGACGCCAGCGCCGAGCGAGATTCCGGCGCGGTTGTCGTTGCCCGTCTGGTATCCGACACGACCGATCGCCACGCCATTCACCGTCGCCTCGACGCCGAGCCCGACGTATGGCTCCATGCGGTCGGGAACGTTGAGCTGACCGACGAGCTTCGCATCGAAGATGATCGGCTGGCCGCGGAACAGCATCGGCGTCTGGATGAGGTTGCGTCGACGGAAGACGTCGATGCCGGCGCCGACGTAGAACATCTGCGGCGGCGAGAAGCCTTCGAAGCCCTCATCGAAGTTCACGTTCGTTCCCCAGTTCCGGATGCCGCCGGCCAGCGTGAGACGCCCGAAGAGAATGTCGGGGAACTGCATCCCGGAGTTGACGCCGACGGATGCTTCGGTGGCGTCGCCGAGCTGCTCCTGCGAAAACACGAGCGTTCCGCCCCAGCGCCACCAGCGGGCGAGCTGAAGCGCGCCGCCGCCTTCGAGTGCCCACTGGAACGCACGGAGATCACCGCCCGTCGGCTCCCCTTCGCTGCGGCCTTGAATGGTTCCGCCATTGAACGCGCGGGCAGCGATACCGAACGTGGCGATCTCCGTCGGGAACGTGACGGCGGCGCCGAGGACCTGCGTCTGCGCGAAACGCTGCTGCGCGTTCACGGTGAACGCGTTCGTTCGCAGTCCAAGCATGCCGGCCGCGTTGTACCAGATCGCCGCCGGATCGCGATCGATCGCCGCCATCGCCTCGCCTAACGCGACCGCCCGCGGCGTGATGGGAATGCCGAGCAGCGTCATGCTGTAGATACCGCCGTCGGCGTCGCCTCCGCCGAACTGCGCCTGCGCGGGACCGGCGATCAGCGTCGAGAGCGCGACACCGAGAAGAGCTATCGGTTTATGCATGATGTCGCCCTCAGCGAATGATCATGAGTTTGCCGCGGAGCTGGCGTTGCTCGCCGCCCTGGACCGCGTTGATGACCACGTAGTACATCCCGCCGGCGACGTTCTCGCCGCGGCCATTCACGAGCGGCCAGGTATAGCGGATCGCTTCATCGCCGGCGAACCCCGGTATTGGAGGATCGCCCGGCGTGCCCTGGAACACCGTTCCACGCGTGCGAAAGGTCGTCGTCGCCATCATGTCGAAGATGGCGAGCTCCCATGCACTGCCCGGGTCCGCGTTGAAGATGATCACCGCCAGATCGCCAGAGCGGCCGACCACGGGATTCGTCTCGAAGACAATGTCGCCGGGGGTGGTGACGATCACCGAGAATGGTATTCGTATCGCGTCCACATCGTCGCCTTGGGCGATCAGCTCGCCTCGGTAGGTCCCGGCGAGTAATCCAGGCGGGATCCGGACGGTGACCTCGACGCGCACCGTGTCACCAATGTCGACGGCGTTCACGTTCACCGGCGAGAACGAGATCCGCTCGCGACGTATGCGAAGCCCGGTACCCGACGTCGCGACCAGGTCCGTTGCCTCGAGGCGTACGTTCGAGAGGGGGACGTTGCCAAGGTTGCCTAACCGGACGACGCCTCGCACCGTCTGGCCTGGTCGACCGCGGAGGGTCAGCGAATCCAGCCGTGCCGACGTGTCCGATTGGAACAGCCCCATGTCGGACTCGGGGAGGACTTCGACATCGACGTCGACAGCATCGACGCGGAGCGCTTCGCCGTTGGGATTCACACCAACGGGAATCGCGGTGTCCTGAATGGTGAACCGCCCGCGGTACATGCCGGCGGGCGTTCCCGCAGGCACGTTCACGAAGAAGCTCACCGCCTGCTGGAATCCGTTGTTCAACGGGTTGAGAAAGTCGGCGATCACCAGGTTCGTCTGCACAATGACTCGCGATGGATCCTGGAGGCTGACAAAGTTGGTCGTGTCGCTGACGATCAGGTTGGTGAAGTTGACGCCCGGGGTGAAGCCGTCGTTGTCGACGTCCTGCTCCACTGTCGCGGCATTGACGAGAACAAAGACCGCCCGTTCAGTGCCGAAGCCGGCGCGTCCTCTGACCAGCGCCCGGTTACCACGCAACGATCCACAGAAGTCGCAGATGTCGAAATCACCGCCGGCTACGGTCTGCGCGCGCGCCACCTGAGGCCACTGTACGGCGAAGCCGAGCCCCGCGAGGATCAAGCAGGACAGGAGCCGTGACCAGCGTCGGTTGGCGCGCCGGCGAGGCGCGGTTGTACGTGACATGTGTGTGGGCGTCAGGGCGTCGAGGGAATGGAGCAAGGAGTAAGACCAGTCGCCGTGGTGTTAACTCGTCGCGCGACGAGACCGTTGCGTCCCACCAATGCAGCGAAGTCCACGCGCAGAGCGTTGATGTCGGAGATCGGCGGGAAGGACAGTCCGTTCTCCAGAGCGCCACTGATCGCCTGGCGTCGCCACGTTAGGCCCCCGTCCTCCGACATCAGGATGACACCACCCTCGAGGTCAGGCACGCCTGGACGGCGGCGCGTGAAGGTACCGGTGATCCAGCCCGTCTGCGTACCGGGAACGAACTGCACGCGAGTGAAACGGTACGCGGTGATCTCGCCCGAAGCGGCATCCACCTCGGTCTGCGGAATGCCCTGCGCCGCTCCGAGCAATGCGAACGTCGGCGTTGCGGCTGACGCGTCGAAGCGTAGTACCGCCGAGGAGTCCCCGAGAAGGAAGCCGATGGTGTTGTTCGCGAAGCCCGCACCCTGCAATCCATGCACGTTGGCCGGGAGCGTCAGCGTGGTGTACGTCAGGCCGCCATCGAGCGACCGCGACGCGGTGCGCAACGCGGTGTTCACGTTGCCACGGAAGGAGGCCAGTGCCAGCGAGGCATTGTGCGAGAGGTCAGCGCCGGTAAGAGTCCAGCCGCTGCCGGGAGTTCCAGTCGCCCGCTGGAAGGTGTTGGTGTTCCCGAAATACCGGTACAGACCGGGCGCGGCGAGAACCCCGCCAAACACGCCCTGCGGGACGCTGTTCACGCGGCGCATCGAGTTGATGTAGAGAAACTCGGACGCTGTCGCGACCGCCTGAAAGCTCGCGCCGGCGTCCAGCGATCGGAGAAGACTCCGCCGAGTCACGGTGCCCACGCGCTGCGACGCGACCATGAACACCGTGTCGCCGAAGGCCCGAATGTCCGACGGGAAGGAGACGTTGATGTCCTTGAAGCGTGCGACGAATTGTCGCCCATCAGTCGTGCGGTACACCGTGCCCCCGCTTTCGACGATGTAGCCGAGCTCATCCGTCACGAAGGAGACGCCGGTAAGAACATCGTTCGTCGGCGAATCCAGGAATTCCCACGTCTGGTCGCGGATCGGCGGCGGAGCCGTAATGCGCGTGAACGTGATCGGCTCCGTCTGGGGAACGCCGCCGGGCGTCAACAGATTCTGAATCCGCACGCCGATCGGCGTCAGAAAGGGGAGCGCCTGCGACGGCGCGAAGATCAGTGTGTCACCCGCCAGCCTCAGCGCACCGGGAATCCGCAGCCCCGTGCACAAGTTCGTGACGACGAAGTTGGCGGCGTCGAGCGCCGTCGCGGCCGAGATCGAGTCGCTGAAGACAACGCGAATCGCCTCCTGCGTGCCGATCGTGTCCGGGACTGCGGCGAGCGAGAAGTCCGGAAAATCCGACAGCGAGCTGGTGGGGTCGTCGTCGCAGGCGGCCCCCAGCAATACCATGCCGAGAACGCGCAGGAGCAGTCCCCGTCCTGACGATGGAATGAATCTCACGTCCCCCTCACGGTTGTGGCGTTCACAGTGCATCCATCTCCTGAGCTCACGAAGTACGCGTCGATCGGATCAGCTGATCGGATCGCTGCACGGAAGGACGGGTACGGTGGCCGTTACGCAGCCCGTAACGGAAGGACCGGTGTCCGCCGTCTCGAGCTTGCACCCGCTGACCTGCGACACGCGCACATCGGTTGTATACTCGAGGCGCATGACGACCGGTCGAATGTAGGGCTGTCGCTGACTGGACATGTCTCGAATCTCCTCTCGTGATCGCTAGGATACCAGAACGGGAAGCGCACGCGCGGTAGCTCCGACCGGCGTGCGGACGTGCGCAGGAATCCCTTCCGTGACGGTGCGCGGAATGCCAGTGGGATGCAGCCCCATGGCTTTCGCCCTGAGGTGCGTGATCGCGCAATACTGCTGCACATATCCTTCGGGGAGGCCGGCCACCTGCTCCACCGTCGCGGGACACCCCGCGCACATCGATCGGAACCGGCACGAGGCGCAGGGATGCCCGTCGGGGAACTTCTTGGTAACCTTGCCGCCGAGCATTGCCCAGATCTCCTCGAAGGGCTGCTCGAACAGGTTTCCCACCGCCTGACGCGACGAGAGACAGGTGCTGACACCGCCATGCACGTTCACCGCCAGTACGATGCGTCCGCCACCACAGCGATAGACCTGGCTGCTCGGCGCATTGTTGAACCGGCCGTAGTAGTCGCGAAACTCCTGCATTCCCGGCGACATCTGCTCCTCGAGCTCGATCACCCGCTTCGGCGCCAGCTGGAGATGCAACGGGCTGATGTCGCCTTTCTCCTGCGGGTTGATGATCGAGTCATACCGGAACGAGACGGCGCGCGCCTTGGCGAAGTCGTTCATCGCCGGAATCTCATCGACCGTGAGCGACATTGCGGGGCACTTCAGACCGTACGTCAAGCCGCGCTCGGACAACAGGTCCAGCGCCTTGCATACCTTCGTGAACGAGTTGGGGATTCCCGTGACTTCCTGATACCGCTCGTTGCTCAACCCATAGAGGCTGATCGAGATATACTCCGGCGGCCACTCGGCGAAGAAATCCGCCCACCGCTCGCCGATGAGGTAGGCGTTGGTGTTGACATACAAGAGAAACCCCCGGCGCTTCGCGTCGAGATAGATCTCCTTGAAGTTCTTGTGCGTGAGCACTTCTCCGCCAGTGAGCAACAACGACAGCGTGCCGGCGCGCTCCAGCTTGTCGAACAGCGCGCGCGCTTGCGCCGGCGTCATAACATCCTGGCGCTCCGCGCACGGGGCGATGTAGCAATGCTGACACTTGAAATTGCACGTCGCGATGATCTCGACGTGCGCCCAAAGGGGGATGCGCTCGGCCATCGCCCGCGATCCCATCCGATCACGCAGCGTATCGACCGGAATAGATGGAATGACGCACGTCATCGGGCGACCTCGCGCGTCTCTAGCGCGTTCAAGGAAGACAGCTGTTCGAGAAAATCCATCACGTCGCGCGAGGCGTCTCCGCGTGACACGTCATACTGTTCCACTAGATGCTCCGTGAGTCGTTCCGCGGAACTCCAGTCTGCCAGCTCGTGCCACAAGCTCGCGCCCGTCGGCGAAAACGTGAACAAGGGAGCAACGCGATCGTGGTGCAGAGCGACCAATAGATGTTCGCCGGCGATGTGACGATAGACGAATCGGTCTCCGCGTTTGAACTCGGCAGTCATCGATTCGAAGCTACGAGGGGTGTGAGCAAATATGAAGCCAGTAGCGGACGGTCCGCCGGACTTATCCGCGTAGTTGCGCTGGCGCCTGGCCCTCGTTGCGGCGGACATCAGCAGCGAGGCGAAAAGCCGCCACCGTTGGGCGAAAGCGCAGCTCGAACACCGGCACTTGCGATACCACGTCCGCCACTCGACCGACGAGCGTTTCGAATTGCTGCCGCGATGCACCCGGATGGATGAGGCGCACGAGCAGCTCGCCAGCCGCCTCCGTTGGTGCCAGTGGTCGCACATCATCCCTCGCGGCCTGAACCAGCAGGAAAATCCCGTCCAGCGGCTGAGCGGTCGGGCTGCCGGCGCGATGACTGCCGTGCCAAGGCGTCCCCCACGCGGTTACGCCCGCCGCGGCGACCCTCAGTATCGTTCGGTCATCGCTCAGCACTCGAGCCCCACACTCCTGCGCCAGCGCAGAGATCGTCGACTTCCCTGCTCCGGAATGACCCACGAACAGCAGGGCGCGGCCATCGTATTCGACCGCTGCCCCATGCACGATCACGGCCCCAGCGCCCATGAGTAGCCGGCACATGAGCAGTTCGTCGACCGGGTACCCAATGCGAACCGCGTCGCCTCCTCCCCACCCGCGCCGCTGGATGAGCCGGGCGCTCCGCGTCGCCGAGTCGAACACGGTTTGCGCCCACGCTACTCGCGTGTGCCCCTGCGGCGCGAAGAACGTCACCTCCTCCGCCCCATCGTCGGTATGCCGCATCTCCCACATCGACGCACCCTGCGCCACGACGGGCGTTCCCGAAGGGACCGGATCTCCGTAGTCGCACGTGACGACGCAGTCGGGCGGGATGGTCTCGTCGACCTGGAAGGCGGGACGTATCCCGTGCACCGACAGCACGACGGATGGGTCGGCGGATTCGAATCGCACCACGACGCCACCCACCGAGATCGATACCGCCGCGTACCGCGGACTAGCGGCGACCGCGATCGCCATCTGCGAAGGATTTGGCGAGCTCGAGGACCGCGGCGATCGGCGGGAAAAGCCGTACCCGCCACGCAGCGTATCGGGCCATGGGACCGAGTCCCACATAGACGCGCGGTGTCAGCGCGACGACGTGATCTCCGCGCCGAACCGCGACGGCCTGTGCGATGCACGCGGCTGTCCGCTGCGGCGGGTCGTTCGTCGAGCACGAGTCACCACGCGTCGAGATCGCATCCGGAGTCGACACGACGACGCGGTGCAGTAACGGACCTTGCGTCGTGTCGAGAAATACGACGTCGCCGGGACGCGGGTTCGCTCGAGGTGACACGAGCAGGACGCCGTCTCCCTCGCGAACGATCGGATTCATGCTCTTTCCGGTAACACGAACCCACACCGCCGAACGCTGCGCCGCGGCATCGCGAACGATGGCGATCAGTCCCTTCGCCGAGAGCTCTCGCACCGGCGTGGCCGCTTCAGGGCGCGCGATCATCCGCCGTAGGTCCGTGAGTATACGAAGCGACCCTTGAAGGAGCGTTGCATTCGCCGCCGCCAAAACGCGGGGAGCGACTGCGGTGCGCGCCTCAGGGACCGCGGCCACAACCACGCGCCGAGGATCCGCGAGGCATCCACGGGCGTGTCGGCGAGCATCGCCAATCGCACGTAAGCGTGCACCGACTTGCGACGGTCGGCGCCGACACCCAGCAGGCGCAGTGCCTTTCGCTCGCCGAGCGCGGCGTCGTTCAACGCGCGCGCGCGCACGCGTCCCCATTCCAGGCATCCGCTGAGTCCGGTCCGGCGCGCCCGTGTCATGACGTCGTTCCGCGCCGACGCATCGAGCCGATCCCACGCGTGCGCGAGGTCCAGAAAAGAGATGAGCGGCGGAGTCGCACGTTTCGCGATGTTCGCGGCCAGGTACACAACGAGTGTCAAGTCGTCGAGCATCGCGACCGCAAAGTCATCGCCAGACCACGTTCTTGTCCGGTCCGGGGTCATCCTGCAATGCGCGAGTGCCTCCGCGGTCAGCGACGAGTGCACCTCGAGAAATATCGTCGCGCCCGCGATGCTCTTCCGGTACGACGCATCGAACGGCGTCTCGCCGTACCAGTGGTGCCAACCGGCATCGCCCAATGCCCGGTGGGCGTCGCCGCGCTGTTCTGCCGCCACATAGAGATCGATGTCGCAGCATGCGCGGGCGGCAACGTCTCCGTAAAGCTCCGCCGCGAGCGGGATGCCCTTGAGAACGATGGGCCGCGAAGGGCGACTCTCGAATGCGACGGATAGCTCACGGAGCTCGCGCATCTGCATGCGGGCCAGCTCATCGGCGGCAACTGCTTCCGCACGCCAGGCGGCGACGACCTCGGGCGGTGCAGCAGCGCGGATGCGATCGCCCCCTCGACTCCATGCAAGAACGGCAAGCCGCTCCGTGTGCGCCGTCGCGTACGCGTGCGACCAGTCGAGGCCAGCCGGAAGCTCCGCGTCCATCCCCGTGGCGAGGACGAGCGTCGCGCGAACGGAGCTCTCGACGGGAGCAGACGCCGTCATTCGTCGTCTCCCACCGTGTGCCGCGCGAGTGCGCGCTTGTCACGCCACTGACGCAGCCGCTCGATGGGCCCGCGCTTTCCGTTCCGCGCGCCCTCGCCGTAATAGTAGTAGTAGTAATAGCCGTAGCTGCCGCTGAACGCGCCGCTCCGCAGATCGACGTCGTTGAGCACGGCGCCGACGATGTGCCCGTGCACCGTCTGGAGCTGGGCCACCGCGCGCCGAACGGCGGCCTTGGCCGTCGCTCCGACGCGAATTACGAGAATGGCTCCGTCCGCAATCGTCGCCAGCACGGCCGCATCCGTCACCGCCAGCAACGGCGGCGAGTCGATGAGCACGACGTCGAAGTCCGCCTGCGCCTGCCGCAACACTTCCTTCATCGACGGCGAGCCGAGCAGTTCCGATGGATTCGGCGGGAACGGTCCGCTGCCGACCACTGACAGGTGGTCGATCTCCGTCGGATGAATCACGTCGCGGAGCTGCGCGCGCCCGACCAGCACGTCCGTCAGCCCCGGCGAGCGCGGAACCTTGAACATCTTGTCGAGCACCGCACGCCGCAGGTCGCCGTCGATCAGGAGCGTGCGCTGCTGCTGCTGCGCGAACGTGATCGCGAGGTTCGCGACCGTCGTCGACTTGCCATCCGCGGGACCGGGGCTGGTGAGCACGAGCACACGCATGGCCTCGTGCGCCCGCGCAAACGCGAGATTCGTCCGTAACGATCGGTAGGCCTCGGCCACCGGCGATCGCGGATCGAAGTGCGTTGCCAGCCGCCGCGCCACCTCCACGCCGTTCTCGCTCGGGAGGTCCGAATCCTTGATCCCCGGGATGGTACCGACCACCGGCAGTCCGAACTGCTCGCGCACCTCGTCAGGCGATTTTACGGAGTCGTCGAGATTCTCGAGGACCACGGCCGCGCCGAGCCCGAGGATCGCGCCGAAGATCAGCGACGTCAGGAAGATCCGCCGACGGTTCGGCGACACCGGGGCATATGGCGGCATAGCGTCGTCGATCACCGTCACGTATCCGGACTCGCTCGACTCCGCGATCCGCGCCCGTTGCAGTTCGCCGAGCAAGGTCGCGTAGAGCTGCTGCGCTGTGGCGACCTCGGCCTCGAGCCGCCGCTCCTGCGCCTCGAGTGACGGGTACCGCTCCATATCGCGTCGCAGCTCAGTGATGCGCGCGTCGAGCGAGGAGATTCGCGACCGCAACCCGATGAGATAGGAGTTGCTCGCCTGCTGAAGCTCGTCCTTCGTGGAGCGAATCAGCTGATCGACCGCGATCACGTCCGGGTATCGCTCGTTGCGGCCGCCGGCGATGAGCTGGGCGCGGTTCCTTTGCAGGTCGAACCAGCGGTCGAACAGCGATTGCATGTGACTGTTGTCGCGGATCGCGCCCGTTCCCGCGAGCTGTCGAAGCTCCTGATCCGCCGTGTCCGCCTGCGACAGCTTCCCGAGAATCGTCCCGTACGTGCGCTGTTCGATGAGAAGCGCGTCACGCTGGGACGTGAAGCCCTGAATCTGGACGCCTAACGCACTCTGTTCCGCCTCGACGCTGGAGATACTGCTGCCCTCCCGGAACCGCGTCAGCGCCTCCTGTTTGCGGGCGAGCTCCTCCCGTTGGTCGTTGACCGCAGCCTCGGTCGATCTCGTGCGCTCGGTGGCCATCCGCCGTCGTTGCTCGGTCGTGTACCGCGCGTACATCCGTGCCACGGCGTTCGCGATCTCGGCGACCATCACCGGGTCGGCGCCCGTAAAGGAGATCTCGACGATGTTGGTCTGCGGGCGGCTGCGCGTCGTGAGGCCGGCTCGCGCGGTGCCGGCCGCGTTGTCGAGCGGCATGACGCCCAGCCGAATTTCGCTTTCCTCTATGCGCGGGCGCGCCGGTACGGTCAGCGTCACGCCGCCACCGCTCACGCGTTCGCCATAGGGGGCCGATGCGAGCATTCGGCCACCGGAGTGAAGCGAATACCCATCCCCGCGCAACCGAATCACGAGCTCCGAGAATTGCACCGTCGAGTCGACGCTCGGCGCAAACCGGCCGAACAGCGTTCCCCGGAGCAGCTTGGGATCGACGATGTGCAGTCGGAGGCCAAGCTCCTCGGCCACGAGCTCCGCGACCGCCTTGCTCTTGATGATCTCCTGCTCGGACTGGATCGGATCGACGCGGTAGTCGCGAATCGTCGGCGTCTGTACGCCAACCGGGGTGGTCTGTAGCTCCTGGATGCGCACCGTCGCGGTCGTCGCGTAGAGCCGCGTCGTGCGTGACGTGCGCCAGGTGGAGAACCCGACGACGAGCGCCAACACGATCGCGAACGCCCACCACCGGTGCCTGACGGCCGCGATGAGATTCCGGAGCGGAAGCGCTCGATCGACGCTCTCACCCGGCCCTGGCTGTCGCTGCTCGATCAGCGATTCGCCCACGTCTGCCTCACCGGTTTTGCAGGACCGTTATGACGCTGACGACACTCAGCAGCGCCGTCAATACATTCATGCCGAACGACAGATTCTCGCGGGTCAATCCACGCTTCCGGTCGAGGAAGACGACGTCGTTCGAGTAGAGCACCACGAGGCCCGCCGGGCTTCCGGCAAGCGCGCTCTGCAAATCCACCTCGTAGGGCACGCCGTTTCGAATCACGCGAACCTCGCGCATGTTCGCGCGCTCCGTCGGACCTCCGGCGAGCGTGATGAGGTGAATCAGGTTCGTTCCCGGCTCGACCGACTGGAGCCCTGGCGTTCGCACCTCACCGAGCACGGACACACGGATCACCGGTTGCACCGAGATCTCGGGACTCTCGATGCCGCGTTGCACGAGCTGCTCGCTGAGCCGGTCTTTCACCTGAGGTGGCGTCAGCCCCGCAACCATGATGTCGCCGAGCCCAGGGATCTGCACGATCCCGCGAGCGTCGATCAGGTACTCCCCGTTGAGCTCCTTCTCCCGCCACACAGCGATCTTCAGCGCGTCGCCCGACCGGAGCACTCCCACGCTCCGCGTGATGGTGTCCCGGACCGCCACCGCCGTCGTGTCGACGGGGGGAACGGGCGCGCGCCCCGTGTCCTGCGCGCCGAGGAGCGCGGGCGCCATGACGAGACCCAGTAGCGAGACCTTACGGATATCGGAACCTGTAACTCGCAACAAGCTGCGCTCGCAGATAATTCCCGGACTCGCCGGGCTGATTGTTCACGTTGTCGACCGTCGCCAACTCGACCCTCAGCCGCACCGGCAGCCTCGGCTCGAGCCATTCCACACTGGCGTCGCCTAACCACGCTTCCTGCACCGCCGGCCGGTCGTCACTCACCGACGGATACGGCTCGCCGGCGTGTCCGAATGCGGCCTGCGCCGGGCGCTGCGTGAGACGCAACGCACCCCGCTGCCAACGCGCCGCGCCGATGGCGAAGCGCACACGGCTCGTCGGCCAGAGATCTCCGGACGCACGTACCATGTTCGCGTCCGGCCCCAGCTCAGTGCCGAGCGGCCGGTTGAACTGGTGGTACACCTCGGAATAGAACCGCCGCATGTACGCGTAGCTGTCCGCCCGCCGATACTCGACGCCGATGCTCGCCGGCCACGGCACCGACAATCCATACCTCGCCGACAGGCGCCAGGCGAGCTGGTGCGGGATCAGCGCCCGATCGTCCGCATCGATCTGAATGTCATCGACGACGATTTCAGCCTCACCCCGCAGCCGACCTCGCTGCACCCGGGTCGACCCGAAGACCGTCAGATTGTTCCCGGTCGCCGTGGCCCCCGCATTGCTCGTGTCGTGCTCGGTCACGAGATATAGCATAAGCGGATTCGCGTACGCGAGGTTGACACCCCCGCGCCGCGAGAGCAATGCCGTCTCCCCCAGCGTCACCTCCCACCCCCGCATGGGGCGGATCGTGAACGCGTGGCCCGCCAGCATCCGGTGCAGCCGCTGCGGCGGCGTTCCCGGGACCAGCGAATCCTCCTCGACCGTGAGCTCGACGTCGTCGATCGACGCGAAGATCGCGCGGATCTCTAGACGCGACCATCGTGCCGTGACGAGAAAGCGGTCGAGGGGCGGTGCGTGCGCTGAAAGAAAGGTCGACTCCTCGCCCTCGCCAAGCCACGCCTCCCGGGCACGCCCAAAGGACAGAACCACGCGCCCCAGCCGCGCGTTGACGTACGCCTCCGTGAAGTCGAGGATCCCGGAGGTGGTCCGGAAGGATCTCGCCCGCACGAGGGGATCGTTCCGGGCGTGACTTTGAGCCGTCGCCTCCGCCACCGCGGCAATTCGGTCGCCGCCGTCCCAGCTCACCCGCAGGCGCGCGAAGCCCACCGCCGAGGGGTCGCCTTCGCCGATGGGGCGAATGTCCAGCCACAGGGGACGAAACTCCCCGTTGCTCAGCGACGTGAGCCGGGCTCCCGCTTCGGCGCCCACGGAGAGGCCCGTCGGCTCCTCCTCCTCCGGCTGGTTGGCGACGTCTTCCAGCGCGACAGGGCCGGGAGGCAGCGCCTCCCCGGGCGGGGGAATCGGCGCGGGCGGCGCCGTGTCGGGACGGAAGCGAACGATGAGGTGGTCGAGAATTCCGCCCCGGCATTCCTGTTCCCGCACGGCCGTGGCGAGCGAGCGCCGTACGGAGCTCAGGAGGTAGGGACGGTATGGCGAGACGCGCGCGGCGTCGCACCCTAACCGTGCAAGCGCCTCGAACTGCCGGTACGCCGGATCGGCGATCGGCAGCGTGAGCAGATCGTGCTGGGCGGACGCGGAAGCGAAAGACGAGGCGGCGAGGGCGAGTGCGACGAGGGATGTCCGGAGTCGCATCACCCAGCGGATCGCGTTTTCGCGCGCGGATCCGGCGAGACCGCACGCTCGCGCAGATTCGCGAGCAGCGTCGCCTGCGGCGAAAACTCCGGCACGAGCTCCTGAAGCCGCCGGACGATCGCCTTCTCATCGCGCGACTCGACGGCTTGCCGGAGCTGCTCCAATCCGCGCTCGAGCGCCTCGGGGCCCTCGGTGCGAACGATGCGAATCTTCTCGTACCGCGTCGGCAGCGTCTCCTCGGCGTCCGAGGTGAGCTGCTCGTGAATCTTCTCGCCCGGCCGCAGTCCCACGAACACGATCGGGATGTCGACGTCCGGCTCGAGACCGGTGAGACGGATGAGGTTGCGCGCGAGATCGACGATCTTCACCGGCTCGCCCATCTCGAGCATGACGATGCGGTCGGCGGCCTCGTCGAGCACCGATGCCTGAAGCACGAGCTGCACGGCCTCGGGGATCGTCATGAAATACCGGCTCGCCTCGGGGTGCGTCACCGTCACCGGACCGCCGTCGGCGATCTGGCGTGTGAACAGCGGAACGACCGATCCGTCGCTGCCGAGCACGTTGCCGAAGCGAACGCCGACGAAGTGCGTCATGCCGCGCTTTTGAGCACATAGTACGATCTTCTCCGCGAGTCGCTTCGTCGCACCCATCACGTTGCTCGGCGACACCGCCTTGTCCGTGGAGATGAGTACGAGCTTCGCACCCGCCTGCGCCGCGAGCTCGGCGACGTTCAGCGTTCCGAAAACGTTGTTCTCCACCGCCGGGCCAATGTGCCACTCCATGATCGGCACGTGCTTGAACGCGGCCGCGTGATACACGATGTCCGGACGCACGTCGTTGAACAGCGACGCCAGATCGCGGCGATCGCGCACGTCGCAGATCACGGGATGCACGTTGAGGCCGGGCGACTTCCGGCGCAGCTCCTCATCGATGTGGAAGAGCGCGTTCTCGCCGCGATCGAGCAGGGTGAGCATCGCCGGTCCGTAGCTGGCGACCTGCCGCGACAGCTCCGATCCGATCGAGCCACCCGCGCCTGTGATGAGAACGCGGCGTCCAGCGATGTCGGCGCGGATGCGCGTGGTATCGAGGTTCACCGGCTCGCGGCCGAGCAGGTCTTCGACGCGGACCGGGCGCACCTGGCTCATGTGCACCTTGCCGTCGGACAGCGCGGCGATCGCGGGAATGATCTTGAACGGCAGCCCCGACGTGAGGCACTGGTTCACGATGTCCTGAATCTCGTCACGCGACGCCGACGGAATCGCGATGATGATCTCATCCGCCGGGTGCTGCTGGAGCACCTCGAGCAGCTCCGACGTTGTGCCGAGGACGTCAACGCCGTGAATCTGGAAACCGATCTTCCGATGATCGTCATCGACGAATCCCACCGGGAGATAGCCAAGGCGCGGATTGTTGTGCATCTCGCGCAGCAGCAGCTCACCAGCGTCGCCCGCACCGATGATCAGTACGCGACGCAGACGTGGCGCCTGCTTCGGTCGCCGGTTTTCGCGCACCGCGCGCAGCGTGAAGCGCACGCCACCGATGAGCACGATCGTCAGCAGCGCGTCGAGCACGATCACCGAGCGCGGCACCGTCGCCTCGCCGCCCATGAAGAGCAGCGCCGCGGTGAACACGAGCGAGCTGACAGCGACCGCGCGAATGAGATTGAACAGGTCGCGCATGCCGACGTAGCGCCACCACCCGCGATACAGACCGTAGTGCGCGAACGCGAGGAGCCGGCATCCGAGCAGGAGCGGCAGCGAGGCGACGAACGCGTCGACGTACGGTTGCGGGACGAAGCCCTCGAATCGCAGGACGTATGCGATCCAGTAGCTGAACAGCAGCAGGACGAAATGGAAGCTGACGATCAGTACCGTGCGGTACCGAAAGAGCAGATTGATCACGAGCAGATCGTGAGTGGCGTCTGGGGCGTCGGTTGCTCTGGGCGCACCACGAGGAGCAAGTTCCGCGCCCTTCACGAGTTGAGTGTCTTGCGGATCACCGCCCATAGAACGATCGGATAGCGGTGATGGTCTCATCGAGCTGGGCCTCCGTCAGCTCCGGGAAAATCGGCAGCGAGATCACCTCCGACGCCGCGCGTTCCGACTCGGGACAGCTTCCGTTCTGGTAGCCGAGGTAGGCGAAGCAGGGCTGGAGGTGGAGCGGCAGCGGGTAGTAGACCTTGGTGCCAACGCGTTTTTTCTTGAGGTGGGCGGCAAGCTCGTCGCGGCGGTCCGCCCGGATCGTGTATTGGTTGAAGATCGATTCGTTCTCGGGACGCACCACGGGCGTCCGGATACCGGCGACGCCGGCCAACGCCTCGTCGTAGTATTCGGCGTGCGCCCGCCGCTTTGCGCTCCACCCGTCGAGGTGCGGAAGCTTCGCGAGAAGCACGACCGCCTGGAGCGTGTCGAGACGGCTGTTGTAGCCGACCTCATCGTGGAAATACTCGCGCGCGCCGCCATGCACGCGCAGCCGGCGCAACCGCGTCGCCAACGCGTCATCCTGCGTGACGATCATCCCGCCGTCGCCATACCCGCCAAGGTTCTTCGTCGGGAAGAAGGAGAGCGTCCCGATCGTCGCCGCCTCTCCCGCCATTACCCGACGTCCGCCGATCGTGCGACGCGCACCGATCGACTGCGCGGCATCCTCGACGATGGGGAGCGTCGGCATGAGCGCTTGAAATCGCTCGATCTCCGCCATCTGCCCGAAGAGATCGACGGGCACCACCGCCCTGGTTCGCGGGGTGACGGCCGACGCCGCGAGCGCCGGGTCGAGGTTGAACGTCTCCGGCTCTATGTCGGCGAACACTGGGGTAGCGCCGACGTTGTGAATCGTTCCCGCCGTGGCGAAGAACGTGAATGGCGTGGTGATGACCTCATCGCCCCGACGAATGTCCAGCGCACGGAATGCGAGCAGCAGCGCGTCGGTGCCGCTCGCGCACCCGATCGCGTGCCTGGTACGCGAAAGCTCGGCGACCGCACGCTCGAGCTGCTCGACCGCGGGCCCGAGGATGAACGTTTGCGACTCCACGACACGGAGCATCGCGGCAATCACTTCATCCTTGACGCAGGCGTGCTGCGCTTTGAGATCCAATAGGGGAACGGGCATCAGTCGCTTGGCTGGGTATTGGCGCGTCCAAAGACGTCAGGCAACAGAATACGGATAACAGAATTCAGAACGGGCACTTCCTCGGTCCTCGCTCCTCGTTCTGGTCATCTCACCCCTTCGAACTTCCGTGACTGTTCGTGCCAGTCCTGGAGCGCCGCCACGCCGAGCGATCGGAAGCGCAGCGCGAGAATCGCGTCGCAGGCGGCATTTGCCGCCGACATCGTCGTGGTGTACGGCACCCGGTGCGCCACGGCGGCCTGGCGCATCGTGTAATCGTCCTGCTGTGAGTGCTTGCCGAGGGGCGTGTTGATGAGCAGATGGACATCGCCGTTCACGATGAAGTCGATCGCGTTGGGGCGCCCCTCGTGCAGCTTCATCACCGTGTCCGCGGGGATGCCGCGTCCGCGCAGGTACGTCGCGGTGCCCGGCGTCGCCAGGATCCGAAAGCCCATGGCGTGAAAGCGCCGTGCAATCGGCGTCACCGTTGGCTTGTCCGGATCGTTCACCGTGATCAGAATCGCGCCGCTCGTCGGGAGGGTGTTGTCCGCTCCCATCTGCGCCTTGGCGTACGCGGCGCCGAAGGAGTCGGCAATCCCCATCACCTCGCCCGTCGAGCGCATCTCCGGACCGAGAATGGGATCGGATTCGCGGAACTTGTTGAAGGGCAGCACCGCTTCCTTCACCGCGATGTAGGGCGGAACGATCTCCTCCGTCACGCCGATCGCTTCCAGCGATTCGCCCAGCATCACGCGCGCGGCCGCCGACGCGAGGGGCACGCCGGTCGCCTTCGACACGAACGGGATTGTGCGGCTCGCGCGCGGGTTCACTTCGATCACGTACACGACGCGATCCTTGATCGCGTACTGGACGTTGATCAGGCCGACGACGCCGAGCGCTTCGGCGAACGCGACGGTGTGGCGCCGCATCGTTTCCAGGTCACGCTCGCCAATCAGGTACGGCGGCAGGACGCACGCCGAGTCGCCCGAGTGGATACCCGCTTCCTCGATGTGCTGCATGATGCCGCCGATCACGACGCGCTGGCCGTCGGAGATCGCATCGACGTCGGCCTCGAACGCATCTTCCAGGAATCGGTCCACGAGGACCGGCCGATCCTCCGAGACCTGCACTGCGCGCACGAAGTACTCTCGCAGCGACGCTTCGTCGTACACGATCTCCATCGCGCGGCCCCCAAGCACGTACGACGGGCGCACGAGCACCGGATAGCCAACCCGCCTGGCGACCTCGACGGCCTCGTCGACGCTCGTCGCGGTCCCATTGGGTGGCTGGAGCACCCCGAGCTTGCGCGCGATCGCCTCGAAACGCCGCCGATCCTCGGCGGTGTCGATTGCGTCCGGCGTCGTGCCGAGAATGTTGACGCCAGCGGCCTCCAGCGGGCGGGTGAGCTTGAGCGGGGTCTGGCCGCCAAGCTGAACGATCACGCCTAACGGCCTCTCGCGCTGCACGATCTCGACCACATCCTCGAGTGTCAGTGGCTCGAAGTACAGCTTGTCGGAGATGTCGAAGTCGGTCGAGACGGTCTCCGGGTTTGAGTTGACCATGATCGTCTCGTACCCGGCGTCGCGGAGCGCCAGCGCCGCGCGGACGCAGCAGTAATCGAACTCGACTCCCTGCCCGATCCGGTTCGGTCCGCTGCCGAGGATGACC
Organism: Gemmatimonadaceae bacterium; assembly: GCA_052389995.1. GTDB lineage: Bacteria > Gemmatimonadota > Gemmatimonadetes > Gemmatimonadales > Gemmatimonadaceae > JAICNG01. Next base: position 119,654 of record JBQTHJ010000019.1, read on the forward strand.
ACGGACTTCCGTCCTGATGGAGCGGCTTCGCTCTCCTCGTCGTAGCTCGAGTACAAGTACGGCGTCGCCGATGGAAACTCGCCGGCGCACGTATCCACCATCTTGTACGCCGGCCGGACGCCGAGCGTCCAGCGGAGCTCTCTCACATCCTGTTCCGACTGCTCTCGCAGGCCCCCGAGCTGCCGATCGGAGAAGCCCATGCGCTTCATGCGACGCATCTCCTCCGCGCCGACGACCGACAACGCCTCGTACCACCGCTCCGCCTCCCACAGCTCGTGCAGCTGCGCGACGAACCAGGGATCGATGTTCGTCAGCGAGGCCACTTCACCGACATCCATGCCACGGTCGAACGCGTGCTTGATCTGGAAAATGCGCTCCGGCGTCGGCTGCCGCAGGGCGCCGCGCAGCGTCTCCATCGTCTCATCGACCAGACGGTCGTCGGCGAGCGTAGTGCCCCGCGTCCATCCGAAGCGTCCGATCTCGAGCGCGCGGATCCCCTTCTGGAACGCCTCCTTGAACGTCCGCCCGATCGCCATGGACTCGCCGACCGATTTCATCTGCGTCGTGAGGCGCGGATCCGCGGCCGCGAACTTCTCGAAGGCGAAGCGTGGAAACTTCACGACGACGTAATCCAGGACAGGCTCGAACGACGCCGGCGTCGTCTTCGTAATGTCGTTCGCCAGCTCATCGAGCCGGTATCCCACGGCGAGCTTGGTTCCGATGCGAGCGATCGGGAAGCCCGTCGCCTTGGAGGCGAGGGCCGAGGATCGCGACACCCGTGGATTCATCTCGATGACGAGCATCTCGCCGTCGAACGGGCTCACCGCGAACTGGATGTTGCACCCTCCGGCGTCGACGCCGATCTCGCGGATGATCGCGATCGCTGCGTCGCGCATCAGCTGATACTCGCGATCGGTGAGCGTCATCGCCGGCGCGACCGTGATCGAATCGCCCGTGTGCACGCCCATCGGGTCGATGTTCTCGATGGAGCAGACGATCACGACGTTGTCGGCGTGATCGCGCATCACCTCGAGCTCGAACTCCTTCCATCCGATCACGCTGCGCTCGATCAGCACCTGGTGCACAGGCGACAGCTCGAGGCCGCGCTCCACCGTCGCCTCGTACTCCTCGCGATTGTAGGCGATGCCGCCACCGGTGCCGCCCAGTGTGAACGAGGGTCGGATGATGGCCGGGAACCCGACCACGTCGATCAGCGCGAGCGCGTCGTCCCACGACCGCGCGATACCGCCCTGCGGCACGCGCAGCCCGAGGCGTCGGATCGTCTCGGCGAACTGCTCGCGGTCCTCGGCGAGCTTGATCGCGCGGGCGTCCGCCCCGATCAGCTCGACGCCATACCGCTCGAGCACGCCCCGCTCAGCCAGCGCCATGGCGACGTTGAGCGCGGTCTGTCCTCCCATGGTGGGCAACAACGCGTCGGGACGCTCGCGTTCGATAATCATTTCCACGATCTCGGGCGTCACCGGCTCCACGTAAGTGCGGTGCGCGAACTCCGGATCGGTCATGATCGTCGCGGGGTTGGAGTTCACGAGGATGACCTCGTATCCCTCCTCGCGCAGCGCCTTCGCCGCCTGCGTCCCGGAATAGTCGAACTCGGCCGCCTGGCCGATGATGATCGGACCGGAGCCGATGAGCATGATGCGGTGCAGGTCAGCTCGCCGCGGCACGAATCAGCTCTTCGATGATCGAGTCGAGGTTGAAACGGGGAGACCACCCGGTGGCGTGACGCAGCTTCGTGGCGTCACCGACGAGCACCGGCACATCCGCGGGACGCACAAGCGCGGGATCCGCCTGCAATATCGCATCGACGCCCGCGAGGGCAAGCACGCGCGCCGCGATCGCCGCGACCTCTACGCCTTCGCCGCTCGCGACGTTGTAGACCTCTCCCGCCATGCCGCGGTCGACGAGATCGACGTAGGCACGCGCAACGTCCTTCACGTGAAGGAAATCGCGGACCGGCGACATGTTGCCCATTGGAATCGTCGGACGCCGCTCCCCGCGAACCGCGAGCGCACGCCGCACGAGACTGGGAAGCAGGTACCGGTCGGCCTGGCCCGGGCCGCTGTGGTTGAAGCTGCGCGTGGTCATCACCCGGACGCCCGCCGAGCGAAAGCCCTCGAGCGCGACATGCTCCTGCGCCACCTTCGAGGCCGCGTACACGGAGTGCGGGCGCTGCTCGGCGTCCTCGCGAAGCGGCATCTCCTGCGCCTCGTGGCGCCCATACTGCTCGCCGCTCCCAATGACGAGCACGATGGGGTCGAGCGTACCGGCCGCCCGTCGCGGCTTGATGCCGGCAAGCAAGCGCGCCGCGGCGACGACGTTCACCTCGAGCGTACTTCCGGGATCGGCCTGCGCCGTCGGTACGAATGCGACCGCGGCGAGGTGGAGGATCGCATCGGGCCGCTCGGTGTCGAGCACGCGTTCGAGATCCTCGGAGCGTCGCACGTCGGCGCCGTGCCAGCGCACTCCCCCCAGGTCATCGTTAGGACCATCGGATGGCGGAGACTCCAGCCGAGTGCCGGCGACGTCCCAGCCGCGCTCCAGGAGCTCACGGCACACCCACTGCCCCACGAATCCCGCGGCCCCCGTCACCAGCGCGCGCATGCCTCAGCGCGAGGCGGCGCGATGCCGAGCGAGGTCGGCGTCGACCATCATCTCGACGAGCCCCTGAAACGTGACGGTCGGCTTCCATCCGAGCTGCGCGCCGGCCTTCGAGGGATCCGCGACGAGCAGGTCGACCTCGGCAGGGCGAAAGAAGCGCTGGTCCTGCACCACGTGCTTCTGCCAGTCGAGCCCGACGCGCGCGAACGCCACTGCACAGAGCTCCCGCACCGAATGCGTCTCGCCGGTTCCCACGACGTAGTCGTCGGGCGACGGCTGCTGGAGCATGCGCCACATCGCGTCGACATAGTCGCCGGCAAAACCCCAGTCGCGGCGCGCATCGAGGTTCCCGAGACGCAGCTCCTGGTGCAGTCCGAGCTTGATGCGCGCGGCGGCATCGGTGACCTTGCGCGTCACGAACTCGAGCCCGCGCCGCGGGCTTTCGTGATTGAACAGGATGCCCGACACCGCGTAGAGCCCGTAGCTCTCGCGGTAGTTCACGGTGATCCAGTGGCCGTACACTTTGGCGACGCCATAGGGGGAGCGCGGATAGAACGGCGTAGTCTCCCGCTGCGGCGTTTCGAGGACCTTGCCGAATTGCTCGCTCGAGCTCGCCTGGTAGAAGCGAGCCCGTGGCGCGACGCGCCGCACCGCTTCGACCATTCGCGTGACGCCGAGGGCAGTGAACTCTCCGGTGAGAACCGGCTGGGTCCAGGAAGTCTGGACGAAGCTCTGCGCGGCGAGGTTGTAGATCTCGTCGGGCGCACAGGCGGCGAGCGCTTCGACCAACGAATGCTGGTCGAGCAAGTCGGCGGAGATCAGCTCGACGCGGTCGACGAGGTGGGCGATGCGCTCGTACGGCGTCGTCGAGCTCCGTCGAACGATGCCGACGACGCGATACCCTTTGGCGAGCAGCAGCTCCGCGAGGTAGGAGCCGTCCTGGCCAGTGACGCCGGTGATGAGGGCGGTTGGCATCTATGACCGATGGCAGAGTGACCGAGGACCGAGGACCGAGGAAACGCCGTACACACTAGTGCGCGCCGAACCCAAAACGCCACTTCCTCGGTCCTCGGTCCTCATTCCCTTTCGCCCTGCCGACAAAAAAAGAGGGAGCCTCTCACAGCTCCCTCGCAGCACCAGGTGCCGGGCGAGATCACGCCGCCTGTTCGCCCCGCGGGGCGCGCTTCACTTTGCCAGCGCTCAGGCAGCTCGTGCACACCTTCACCTTCTTGATCTTCCCGTCGACGACGATGCGCGCGACCTGAAGGTTCGGCTTCCATACCCGACGCGTCTTGTTGTTCGCGTGCGAGACGTTGTTCCCGAAGGCAACGCCCTTGTTGCACACGAAACAGCGATTCATGTTCGCCATGATCAGTCCTCGATCAGCTCGATGCGTGCCATCTCCGCGCCATCGCCCTTCCGATGGCCCATCTTGAGAATGCGCGTGTATCCTCCAGCCCGCGATGCGAATCGCGGACCGATCTCCTGAAACAGCTTGTCGGCAGCGGCGCGCTTCTGGACCTGCCGGCCGGCGAGGCGACGCGCGTGCAGCGTCCCCTCTTTCGCCTTCGTAATCAGCTTCTCGACGAACGGCCGAAGCTCCTTCGCCTTGGCTTCCGTCGTCTCGATCTTCTCGTGCTCGATGAGCGAGGTGGCCAGCCCGCGCATGAGCGCGAGCTTTTGCTCGCTCGTCCGCCTGAGCTGCCGTCCTGCCTTCCGGTGACGCATTGGTGCTACTCCTCCTCGTCGGGCGCAGCGGCGGCGGCGCGGCTCGGCGGTGTGCCCCAGTCGATGACACGCACGCCCTCGGCCGACTCCTCGTACCGCATTCCGAAGTTCAGTCCCTCGCGCTCGAGGAGATCGGCGATCTCCTGAAGCGACTTCTTTCCGAAATTCTTGACCTGCAGCATCTGACTCTCCGTCTGCCTGACGAGATCGCCGAGCGTCCGGATGTCGGAGTTCTTGAGCGAGTTCACGGAGCGCACCGAGAGCTCCAGCTCGTCGATGGGCGTCTTGAACAGCTGCTGGAGTCGGGCGCCATCGCCCGACTGCTCGCCCCCCGCCGCCACCATGGCCGGCGAGTGGGACCCGAAGTTCGCGAAGTACTGGAAGTGCGTCTGCGCGAGCGCGGCGGCGTAGCTCACGGCCTCCTCCGGGGAGATCGTGCCGTTCGTCTCGACGGTGAGCGTCAGGCGATCGTAGTCGGTCCGCTGGCCCACGCGCGTCTCGGCGACCGCGAAGTTCGCGCGGCGGACCGGGTTGTAGATCGCGTCGATCCGAACGAGATCCACGGGAAGGCCGCGGTCGAGCACATGCTGATCGGCCTCGACGTATCCGCGTCCCTTGTTGATGTACAGCTCGACGTTGATCTCGCGATCGTCCTGGAGCGTGAAGAGGTGGTGCGCGGCGTCGACGATGCGGGCGCCACCCGTGCTCTCAATGTCGCCGGCGGTGACGGGCCCGGCTTCCGACTTCTGGATGCGGAGCACGGCTTCATCGACGTCGTCGGGCAGGGTCAGCGTCAGCGACTTGAGATTGCCGATGATCTGATGCACGTCCTCCACGACGCCAGGAATGGTCTGGTGCTCGTGCAGCACGCCATCGATGCGAAACCCCCACACGGCCGCGCCGCGCAGCGACGACAGCAGCATGCGGCGCATCGCGTTGCCCAGCGTGTGGCCAAAGCCGCGCTCGAGCGGCTGCAAGCGGAACTCGGCGACGTTCTGGTTGTCCTCGCGCTTCGTCGCTTCGACGAGCTGCGGCCGAACGAGGCCGGAAAGATCGATCGTCTGCGCCATGGTATGAATGTCCTCTGGTCAATGCCGGAGAATGCCGTTCCGGCAACGCCTCACCCCGCCCGCGACGCGCGGTGAGCTCGTAGGGGAGTCGCGGTCCCCGACCGACCGAGGACCGAGGAACAAGGAAGCGCCGGATCAAACTCCGTGCGGATCGTACTCAACGCGCCGCTTCCTCGATCCTCGGTCCTTGGTCCGAACTTCTACTTCGAGTACAACTCGACTATCAGCTGCTCCTGCGCGGCGATCGGAATGCTCTCGCGCGCCGGGCGCTCCAGCATGCGGCCGCTGAACGTGTCGCGATCGACAGCGATCCACGAGAGCGGCGCGCCGCGCGACGACTGATCCATCGCCATCAGGATCGACGCCTGCTCGCGCGACTTCATACGAACCCGAATCTCCTCGCCTGGCTTCACGAGATAGCTCGGGACGTCCACGTTCTTCTGATTCACCTCGACGTGGCGGTGCCGAATGAGCTGGCGCGCCGCCTTGCGGCTCGACGCGAATCCCATGCGGTACACGATGTTGTCGAGGCGGCTCTCGAGGGCCGCAAGCAGGTTGTGTCCCGTGATGCCGGGGAGCTTGGCGACGCGCTCGAACGTGTTGCGGAACTGCTGCTCACTCACGCCGTAGATGCGCTTTACCTTCTGCTTCTCACGGAGCTGCTTCGAATACTCCGACGACTTGCGGCGGCGCGCCGTCGACTGCCCGTGCTGACCGGGCGCGTACGGACGGCGTTCGACCGGGCACTTCTCGGTGAAGCACTTGGTGCCCTTCAGAAACAGCTTCGTTCCTTCACGCCGGCAGAGACGGCAGACCGGACCAGTGTAACGTGACATCGGTCAGACCCTCCGGCGCTTCGGAGGACGGCAGCCGTTATGCGGAATCGGCGTCACGTCCTTGATGGAGCGAATCTGTAGGCCCGCTGCGGCCAGCGCCTGGATCGCCGACTCGCGCCCGCTTCCCGGCCCTTGCACACGGACGTGCACGCGCTTCACGCCAAGCCCGAGCGCCTCGCGCGCCGCGGCCTCGGCCGCAACGGTGGCGGCGAACGGCGTCGACTTCTTCGAGCCCTTGAAGCCTGCCTTGCCTGACGACGCCCACGCGACCGCATTCCCGTGCGAGTCGGTGATCGTCACGATCGTATTGTTGAACGTCGCGTTGACGTGGGCCACGCCCTCGGCCTCGACGACCCGCTTCGCCTTCTTCGTTCCCTTCGCGGTTGCCATTACTTGGTCACCTTCTTCTTCCCGGCGATCGCGCGGCGCGGACCCTTCTTCGTGCGCGCGTTGGTATGGGTGCGCTGTCCGCGAACCGGGAGCCCACGGCGGTGCCGCGCACCGCGGTAGGACCCGATGTCCATCAAGCGCTTGATGTTCATCGCGATTTCGGTGCGGAGCGCGCCCTCGACACGGTGATCGCGCTCGATGACCTGACGAAGCCGATTGACGTCGGCATCGGACAGATCCTTCACGCGCGTGTCGGGGCTCACGCCCGTCTCCGATAGAATTTTCCGCGAGACGGTCTTGCCAATCCCGTAGATGTACTGTAGCCCAACTTCCACGCGCTTCTCGCGCGGCAGGTCGACGCCAGCGATTCGTGCCATATGATCAGCCCTGCCGCTGCTTGTGCTTGGGGTTGCGCTTGCAGATGATGCGGATCACGCCGTTCCGCTTGATCACTTTGCAGTGCTCGCAGATCGGCTTCACGCTCGTGCGGACTTTCACGGACGCTCCACTCCTACCGAATGATTTGCGGTCAAGACTCTAAGCATAACCAGCGCAGTAGCTTGACGCAAGTGACGGAGGTGCGTCCCTCACGGTCTCGCGGGGCCGATCCGAAGCTCCGTGAGCTGCCATCTGCCCCCTTCGAGCCGGAACGCGGCGAACACGCGCTGCTCCACGGTGTTTTCCGCATTCCCGACGCGGAAACGGCGGCGCATTTCGGCATATGCGGACTCGCTTCCCACGGTCCGAACGGTCGCGACCTCGAGCCCGAGCTCCGTCGCGTCGACGTACAGCCGGCCCAGAGCCCGGGAAGCCTGTTCCACGCCCAGCGGCGGACTGGCGGGCTCGCCAGGCATCTGGAGGACCACGCGCGTGGCGCCATCCAGTACGGCGGGCGCGTCCTGGCGCGACCAGGACGCGCGAAGGCGGTCCAGCGTTGGCGTCACTCCCTGGAGGAGCGCGCCGAACAGCCCCACGATCACCCAGGTCCTCACGCCAGCATCTCCATCAACGTGAGCATCACGCCCCGGGGATCGTTGGCGGTCGTGACGGCGCGCCCCACGACGATGTAGCTGGCACCCGCCGCTGCCGCGTCGGCCGGGGTCGCGACCCTCGACTGGTCGTGCGACGCCCCACCCTCCAGCCGGATTCCCGGCACGAGGACTCTCAGGGCGTCGCCGTGCGCCGCCCGGACGGCTCGCGCCTCACGAGCAGCGCAGACGATCCCCTGCGCACCGGCGCTCCGCGCAATCTCCGCCAGTCGCATGACCTCATCCTCCATGCGTTCCACCGACCTTCCCCAGGATTCCGCCACCGCCTCCGCGCTGAGCGACGTCAGAACGGTCACCGCGAGCACGCCACAGCTGGTCCCCGCTCCCTCCACCGCTGCCCGCAACATGTCGCCGCCGCCAGTCGCATGCGCGGTCAGCAGGGTCGCGCCCATCAGCGAAGCGCTGCGAGCCGCTCCGCGCACCGTGTTCGGAATGTCGTGGAACTTGAGATCGAGAAAGACGTCGGCGCCGCGCAGCCGCAGCGCTGCCACCGCTTCCGGCCCAGCCGATGTGAAGAGCTCGCTCCCGACCTTGTAGAAATCGCAGGTGTTGCCAAGCGTGTCGACGAGCGCCGCCGCGCGCGAAAGCTCTGGCGTGTCGAGGGCGACGATCGCGCGAACACGCCGCGCCGTGGCGCTCACGCGCGCCACTCCAGCGACCCGACCAGCTCGGCGATCGATCGGACGTGGTGACGTTCGCACCACCCCTCGAGCCCTTCGATGACTCGCTCCGGCGCGCGGGGATCGCGCATCGACGCGGTGCCTAACGCAACCAGCGACGCTCCCGCGATGAGGTACTGGAGGGCGTCTTCGGCGGTCGCTATGCCGCCGACGCCGATGATCGGGACCTGGACCGCGCCTCGAACGCGCCAGGTCGCCAGCACGCCCACTGGCATTAAAGACACGCCGCTCACCCCACCCGTTCCGAAACCGAGCGCAGGACGACGTGTCTCGAGGTCGACCACGAGCCCGGGAATCGTGTTGACGACCGTGATGCCGTCGGCACCCGCATCGACCGCTGTCGCGGCCGCCTGCGCGATGTCGCTCAGCGTCGGAGCGAGCTTCACGAACACAGGGCGCCGTGTCGCCTGGCGCGCCCGCGCGACGACATCGCGCAGCGTACGCGGGTCGGCCCCGAATTCCAGCCCGCCCGCTTTCACGTTGGGACAGCTCACGTTCAGCTCGAACGCGTCCACACCGTTGGCATCTTCGAGGTGCTCGACCACCGTCGCGAAGTCCTCCGGCGCATCGCCGACCACGTTCACGAGCACCCGCGCGCGATCGAGGTTCGAGGCGAGCCATGGGAGCTCGGTCTCACGCACCTCTCGCATCCCGGGATTCGCGAGCCCGACGGCGTTGATCATGCCTCCGGGAAACTCCGCCACGCGCGGTGCGGGAGCGCCATACCGGGCATGCGGACTCACCGCCTTGGTGACCAGGCCGCCGAGATTGTCCAGCTCGACAAGGTCGCGAAGCTCGCGTCCGTACGCGGCGGTTCCCGCAGCGAGAAGCACCGGATTCTGAAATTGCAGCCCGGCAACCTCGCTTGCGAGCCGGCCGGGCGGCTGGCGGTCGTTCATGGGCGGCCGCGCTGAGAGGCCAGGCTGGACGTGTCGCCGCGAACGACGGCGCCCCAGGTCTGGCGCAGCAGTCGGTCATCCGACTCGAATGCCGCGGGCGCAACGCGGTCGCCATCGAGCGCTTTGGCATAGGGAGAGGCCGAATAGCGCTCGCGGACCATGTCGCGCCACGCGCGCGCAGAATCGGGCGTCAGCAACGCGGCCGCGAGCAGCGCCTTGGGCGCCAGCGTCGAGCGCGGATACTCCCGCGCCGCGCGCAGAAAGAGCGTGCGGGCGAGAGACGCCGACCCAATGCGATCGCGGGCCACCTCCGCGGCGAGAAAGAGCGCAGCCCCCGCTGAGTCCTCGGCCGCCGCGAGCCGCGACGCCACATACACGCCGCTGTCGGCAGTCCGGATCGCAGCCGAATCCGCGAGTCGCGCCTTGGCGCGGCCGAGACGCGCGCGCGCTTCCTCGAGCGTCGCCGCGCTGCGAATCTCGAGGAGGCTGAGCCGAGCCGCGGCATCTGCCATGGTCGTGGTGTCATGCGTCATCTCGAAGGCGCGATCGTAATACGCGCGCGCGCGCTCGACGCGGCCGTCGCGCTCAGCCCACGATCCGGCCGCCATCTGGAGGCGCGCACGATCGATCCGTGAGGCGCGACCGTCGGCCGTGAGGCGAACAATCGCGTCGAGCGAGGCGGCGCGCCCCGCGTTGCCGAGTGCCCCAAGCGCACCGTGAAAGAGCGAGAGCGCACGCCATTCGGAGGCCCGCTGCGACAGCAACCGTTCCGCGAGGGGAATTCGATTCGTCGCGATCGCGGCCGCCGCCAGCTCGGCATCGAGCGCGTCGGATTGCGCGATGCGCGCGAGCGCGGCCGCGCTGTCACTCTGGCCGGCTGCGATCGCGGCGCGTGCCGCCCAGGCCGCGGCGATTCGCGACAACGTTTCGTCGCCACCGTGCGCGACAGGCGTCAGCGAGTCGAGTGCGCGCGAATAGTCCGCCTGGCGTACCAGGCACGCGCCGCGCGCCACGCGTGCCTTGTCGCGTCCGCGAGTACCAGCCTGAGGGTGACGCTGCCATTGGGCGAGACGCTCGAGCCCGTGCGAGCAGTTGCCGGACAGCGCAGCCGACACCCCCGCGAGGAGCAGAGCGTCATCGGTCCAGCGGCTGTTCGGGTAGCGGGTTGCTACGGTGTCAGCCTTCGCGGCCGCTTCGCGCCACGCGGCGATCGCGGCCGAGTCGCGGCCGTCGCGGACGGCCGACTCGGCGCGCTTCACGAGTCCTCGTGCGTTGTACAATCCGTTGTAGTACGCGCATCCCGCGGCGCCGGCGAGGATCAGCAGCGCTCGGGCACCCCTCATCGCCCCGCCGTGCCGAGCCGCCGTTCGTACGACTCGAGATACTCCATGGTGGCGGCGGCGATCGTCTCGGCGATCTGACGCTGGTTCGCCGCCGATGCGAGAAAGCGCGCGTCCTGCTGGTTGGTGCCGAAGCCAATCTCGATCAACACGGCCGGCATGAACGCGGTCACGAGGACGCGGAAGCCAGCCTGTTTCACCCCGCGCGATGGCCCGGGGAGCACATCACCGAGACGCCGCTGAACCGCGGACGCGAGCTCGCCCGATTCGCGCAGGTGCTCGTTCTGCGCCATGTCGTTGATGATGAAGCTGAGCGGGTCGTCCTTCGGGGCATGCGCACCCGTCTCGAATCGCACCGACTCGTTCTCCATTTGCTCGACGCGTCGTGCGTCTTCCGTTCGTGCTTCGGCCAGGAAGTACGTCTCGAAGCCGCGCGCATCGCCGGGGCGGTGCCACCGCATGTTGGCGGCATTGACGTGGATGGACAGAAAGAGATCGGCACCCTTCTGGTTCGCGATGCGCCCGCGATCGGAGAGCGCGATCAGCGTGTCCTTGGTGCGCGTCATGATGACTTCGACGCCGCGGCGCTCGAGCGATCTCTCGAGCTCTCGCGCCACCCTGAGGACGATGTCCTTCTCGACGATCTTCGGACCGCCGCGGATAGGCCCGGTCATCCCGTTGTCCGGTCCACCGTGTCCGGCGTCGACAACGACGCGCCGCTTCGCACGCGGACGCGCTGGTACGCGATCGGATGGCGCGGCAGCGGGAACAGCTCGGCCGCCGGCGGTGGTCCCGAGGACGCGCAGCTCACCGCGGACCGGGTCGTACATGAGGCGGGTCGGAGCGAGCCGCGGCAATGTTTCCGAGACGAACTGCAACGGCACGAGCAGCACTTCCCGATCGACGATCGGGGCGCTTCCCAGCGGGATGAGCTGCTCGTTGACGCGAGCGTACGGAATCTGGTCCGCCAGGTTGACCGAGAGATCGAACAATGACACGACGAATCTCCCGGTTCCGTCACCGCGGACCGCGACCGGTAGTGCCGGTGCGAGACGATCGAGACGCAGCACGCGACCGGCGCTCGTTTCGACGAGGGGCACGACCGTCTCCACCGTGCCCGCCCGCGCGGACACGACCGAGGGCGGCATGATGCCGGCCTGAAGGGCGAGGAGGAAAGCGCTGATCATCGAACGCGCGAAGCGCGCGCCATCTCGCGCTCGTCTTCGCGACGACGCTCATCGGCACGCTTGTCGTGAAGCTTTTTCCCTTTCGCGAGCGCCAGCGTCACCTTGGCCTTGCCTCGCGCATTGAAAAAGAGCTCGAGCGGAACGAGCGTCAGCCCCTGGCGCTCGACGCCGCCGATGAGCCGGCGGATTTCGCGCTTGTGCAAGAGCAGCTTTCGCGTGCGCGTGGGGTCATGATTGAACTGATTCCCCTGCTCGTACGGCGAGATATGCAAATTCAGCAAGAAGACTTCCCCGTCTCGGACCGTTGCATACGCATCAGTGAGATTGGCCTTGCCGTGTCGGAGCGACTTGACCTCGGTACCGCTGAGCACGAGGCCGGCCTCCCACGTCTCGAGGATGTGGTAGTCGTGGCGCGCGCGTTTGTTCCTGGCAACCGACGTCGTCGGGGGTGTGTCGGCAGGCTTGGGCATGCGGGCGACGAGAAACGTGCGCGCGGTCCCGCGGGCCTCGCGCACGCGGCGAGGGGCGGGCCGCGATCAGCGACGAGCAACGCGCACAAGAACTTAGACATGCGAGAGCGAGCGGGCAACCGCATCACTTTCGTTGACTTGACCCTCCGCGACCGCTAGTTTTCTCGATCGCGCCGAAGTGGTGGAACTGGTAGACGCGCTGCGTTCAGGGCGCAGTGGGCGATAGCCCGTGGGGGTTCGAGTCCCCCCTTCGGCATCCAACCAAACAGGCTCGTGAGCTGGCCACGCCGACTCACGAGCCCGTCGCTTTCATGGCGACTTCGTCCGCGAGCCGCGGCGCGCCGAAATGCTCGCGGAGCGCCTCGTTCGCCTCGGCCAGGTATCGCGCGAGCATGTCCGCCGCTCTGGCGACCGTCTCCGGCGGATTCGTTCCCTTGCTCCCCGCGAAGTCCAGCAACGCACGCCCGAGATGCCATCCCGTCCCCGCTCCCTCGCGGGACACGAGCGCCTCGCCGTATGCGCGAAGGCGCGCATTGAGCTGTCGCTCCGCGATGCGGAGACGTCCCGGTGCGATGGCGCTGTCGCGCGAAAGCGCCACACCGAGCGCGGCCGCGACCGCGGACGCGGTGCGATCATCGAGCGCATCACGCTGCGCGGTGAGGAGGCCAAGCGCGCGCCGCGCGTAGCGCAGCTCCCAGCGGGCGTGGTCCACGTCACCGCCGGCCGCATGCTTCGCCAGCCAGTGGACGTCCTCGTCAGGCGGATCGCGGAACAGGACGGCGACGTACGCCGCAGCGTGCGCGCGAAGTGCGCGTCGAGCTCGCCACTCCTTCAGCACGGGACGACCAAAGCGCGGGCGCGCGCCATTCCCGTTGTCAGACGTGCAGGACCGGCAGCCCTACGCGCTGGCGAACGGTCGACTCATCGTGCAGCAGGTCGGCGAGGCTCACGCTCTCGAGCACGTCGTCGATGCGGCGCTGAAGCATCACCCAGACCGGCCGGATGCTGCACTCGTGCGAAGCCGCGCACCGTTCCTCGTCGACGGGGTGCGACAGACAATGCAGGTCGAACGTCGTGAGCTCCGAGGCGTGGATGACATCGCGGATGGAGATCTGCTCGGCGGCGCGCGAGAGCTGATATCCGCCGCGCGCACCACGTACGCTGCGCACGATGTCGGCGCGACGCAGACGCAAAAGAATCTGCTCGACGTAGTCCGCCGGGAGACGCTCGCGCCCGGCGATGTCGCGCCCGGTGACCGGTCCCTCCGCGGCCCGTTTCGCGAGGTGAAGGGCGCAGATCACGCCGTATTCGGCCCAGGTAGTTATGCGCACGTCTGGAGGATAGGTCAGCCCGCTGCCGTGGACAAGCCTAGCCCGCGGCCACCGTGCCGTGCTTGCCGCCGGGAACGCCGATCTCGGTCATCTTTCGCAAGTCGAGCACGTCGTCGATCTGCTCCCGCGGAAGCACGCCCTCGCGGGCGACCAGATCCCGAATGAGCACGTTTTCCTTGACCGATCGCTTGCTCAGCTCGGCCGCCGCGGCGTACCCGATCTGCGGTGCAAGCGCTGTCGCGAGTGCCGCGGACCGCTCCAGCCAGTATGCCGCCATCTCCGTGTTCGCTTCGATGCCGACCACACAGCGCTCGGTGAGCGCGATGCACGACGTCGTCAGGATCTGCATCGAGAGCAGCACGTTGTACGCGATCACCGGCATCATCACGTTGAGCTCGAGCTGCCCGTGCTCGGCCGCGACGGAGACGCAGGCATCATTGCCGACGACCTGGAAGCAGACCTGATTCACCATCTCCGGAATCGATGGATTCACCTTCCCGGGCATGATCGACGAGCCGGGCTGCACCGCCGGAAGACGAATCTCATCGAGTCCCGTCCGCGGTCCGCTCGCCATGAGCCGCAGGTCGCTCACGATCTTGCTCAGGTCGAGCGCGAGGACGCGCAGCTGCGCGCTGAGGCCGGCGACGTCGCCCATGCTCTGCATGAGCTGTATGCGGTCCTTTCCCGCGCGGAGGTCGAGCTTCGTGATGTCGCGGAGATGCTTCACCATCTTCGCGGGATACGCCGGCTCGACATTGACGCCGGTACCGACGGCGCTGCCACCGATCCCGAGGTCGCGAAGATAGTCCGCCGCCTCGGTGACGCGACGCAGTCCGCGCTCGATCGTGCCCGCGTACGCGCGAAATTCCTGACCGAGCCGGATCGGCATCGCGTCCTGGAGGTGCGTGCGTCCCGATTTCACGACGTCGTCGAACGCCGCTCCTCGCTCGTCGAGCGCCCGGCGCAACCCATCGACAGCCGCGACGAGCGGTGGAAGCTGCCCAAGGCACGCGAGGCGGATGGCGGTCGGGATGACGTCGTTCGTCGACTGCGCCATGTTCACGTGATCGTTGGGATGCACGGGCGCGTACGTGCCACGCGCACTGCCCAGGATCTCGTTCGCCCGATTCGCGAGGACCTCATTCGCGTTCATGTTGTGCGAGGTGCCCGCCCCCGCCTGGAAGACATCGACGACGAACTGCTCGCGATGCTGGCCGGCGATGATCTCGTCCGCGGCACGGACGATCGCGTCGGCGAGTCGAGAGTCGAGCCGGCGTGTCTCGCGATGCGTGAGCGCCGCCGCCTTCTTGATCCAGACGGTCGCGAGGACGAAGGCGGGCAGCGGACGAATCCCGCTGATCGGGAAGTTCTCCATCGCGCGCAGCGTCTGTACGCCGTACAGCGCGTCAGCCGGAACCTCTCTCGATCCCAGCGGGTCCTTCTCGGTACGCGTTGCGGGTGGCATCGCTCAGGGGAAAGTGGTCTTCGTCACGGAATACGTGGACACCAGATACAGTCGCACGTCGTCTACGGTCTCGAGCATTGCCGGCCGGCGTCCATGTGACGGGAAGGCCCCCACCATCGACCGCCGTCTCGATGGCGCCTACCGTGAACGCCTCCGCCGTCTGCCCGCGAATGGTCATTGCGGGGAAGCCGTCGCTCGCGCCAGGGATTCTGACCTCGATTGCCCGCCGAGATCTCGTCGAGGGGCTGAGGCTGGGCAGGCTGCGCGTACGGAAAGCGATCGCACCGATCGGTCGTCCCCCGCCCCGAGGTCATCCTGACATCCGAGCCCCAAGCCGATAGCGGTCGCGACTCCGAGCCACCTCCGCCGCGCCGGCATCGGGCCGCGCCTCGACACGCTACTCGACAGTGCCTTCGATCTCGAACGAGGAGATGACGATGAGCACGCCCCCACTGACCTCCTGGAACCTCACACGCCACCGCGCCGCGCTGACTTCGCGGGATCCCGTCGTGGCATTCCGCCACTGGTTGAGGAGCACGGGCGGCACGGTCGCGGCGCCGTCGTCGATGAGCTCGCAGAATATTTGCTGGTTGGCCTCGAGCTGACCGACACCATACCGCAGCTGAACCAGCATCTTCGTGCTGTCATCACCCGCAGGCGACCAGCTCAGCGGGAGTGCCTCGTCGGGCAGAGGGGTGGCCTCGACCGCGTCGAAGGTGAAGCCGGCAGCGGTTGCCAGGGAGATGGTACCGTTGGAAAACCCGCCTGGCGCGCCCGGCACCGTAACCGTCACGACCTCCCCCGGTCGGAACGGGAACGTCACATCGTCAGGAAGGAGGTAGAGCTCCCGAGAGTCGACGATCGTGGGGAAAAGAGAATGTGTCGTGGATGCCGTGGAGACCGCGATGCTCTCGCCAGCGTCGAGGAAGCGCGGGAGCAGGATCTCGCCGCCAGGGGGAGGATAGATCCCGATTTGACATGCGTCGTTGCTCAGGCGGCTGGTCGGAAGACGGGCAAGGCCTGACCGGTAAAAAAGGGCCTCCGGCGACAGAATAGTGTCGCTTGACGTGACGACCGTGTTGAGGCCGATCACCCCGTAGTTCGACTCGGGAACGGGGTCGGGTTCGAGGCAGGCGGCCAGGACGATCGGCGTGACCAAGGCCGAGAGGGAGAGCAGGCGACGCATGGTGGCTCCGGGAAGGACGACGGGCACCACGTGGTGTGGCGCGCCTTGAAATGTGACATGGTGGACACTCCGGAGACAACGGCCGGCGTCACTTTGCAGGCGACGTCCCGCCAAAGTTACCGATCGAGTCCGGTGATCCGAACCGCACCCGTGAGAAACGGATTGGTGCGCTTCTCGCGCCCGATGCTCGTCGCCGGGCCGTGGCCGGGATAGACGATCGTATCGTCAGGCAGCGAGCAAATGCGCTCGAGTGACCGTTCGAGCTGAGCGCCGTCGGCCAGCGGCAGGTCGGTTCGTCCGATCGACCCGGCGAACAGACAGTCGCCGACGAACGCGACACCATTGCCGTGAATCACCACGTGTCCCGGAGCGTGACCGGGGGTGTGGATCACCGAGAACGTGAGCGTTCCCACATGGAGCGCGTCGCCATCGGCGAGCGCGCGATCCGGAGCCGGCGGTTGCTCGACGCGCAAGCCGAACACGAGTCCGTGCTGGGCCGCGCTGTCGTAGATCGGTCGCTCCCTCGGATGGACGAAGATCGGCACCGGTGCCGCTCGAATGATCGCAGCGATCGCCCCGACGTGATCCATGTGCGCGTGCGTGAGCCAGATGGCGTCGAGCTCGGCGCGCTCATCACGCACGGCCGCGAGCAGCCGATCGGCTTCCTCGCCAGGATCGATGAGGACGGCACGCCGCGTCGTCTCGTCGACCACGAGAAACGCGTTCTCTTCCAGCGGACCGACGGTGAGCGCGCGAACGATCACACCGCGTATCCGCCACTCGAGGTGAGCTCCGGGTCGAGCTGGCCGCTCTTCAGCGCCGTCAGATACTTCTCCGCGGCGATCGCCGCCGTCGTCGCATCGCCCACCGCGGTCGTGACCTGCCGCGCAAGCTGCGCGCGCACATCACCCGCCGCGAACAGACCGCGGACCGACGTTTCCATGTTCGGGTCGGTGATGAGGTATCCGCCTTCATCGTGGCGTACGTGGCTCTCGACGATGCCCGTATTCGGACGAAACCCAATGAAGACGAACATCCCCGTCGCCGGAAGAACGGACCGTTCGTCCGTCTTGACGTTGCGAAGGTGAAGCGCTTTGACCAATCCCTGCGCATCACCTTCGACGCGGTCCACCACCGTGTCCCAGATGATCTCGATCTTCGGATTCTCGAAGACACGTTTCTGGAGAATTTTCGAGGCGCGCAAGTTCTCACGGCGGTGAACGAGAGAGACCTTCTCCGCGTACCGCGTGAGGAAGTCGGCCTCTTCGACAGCGGCATCCCCACCGCCGACGACCGCGATGCGATGGCCCTTGAAGAATGCGCCGTCACAGATGGCGCAGTACGATACGCCCTTCCCCGCGTACTCGAGCTCCCCGGGAACGCCGAGCTTCACCGGCGTTCCGCCGGCGGTGAGAATGACCGTTGGCGAGCGATAGACCTCGCCCGCATCGGTCACCGTCTCGAAGGAGCCATCGTCCGTTTTGCGCACGCGCTCGACGGTCGCCGTGTGGACCTCGACGCCGAATTTGCGCGCGTGCGAGTCGAACTTCTGCGCCAGCTCCCACCCGTCGATGTGCTCGAATCCGGGATAGTCCTCGATGGTCTCGGTGTTCAGTAGCTCACCCCCCGGGACACCGCGCTCGAGAATGACGGCACGCAGCATCGCCCGGCCGGCATACATGCCGGCCGTCATGCCGGCAGGGCCGGCGCCGATGATCACGACTTCGTACTCGTGCGTGTTCGCCATTGCGTCTCTCGCGGGTCTTCCTCTATGAACGCGCGGCGGTCAGGTGGCGTGCCCGGCGCCGATGTGGAGAACGTCGAGCGCGCCATGGCAGTGGGAAACCGTTCCGACGAGCACGTTCGCGGACGATTGCTCTCCCGCCCTGGCGATGAGCGCATCGCCATCGAGCACTGCCTGCGTGTCGAACATACCCACGCCGTAGGACCGGTGCTCACAGTGAAAGATGACCGGTCCCGCAAGGGGCGTATCACCTCGCTGTGAGGCCCGCACATACGCCCGAACAGCCGGCGGCATACTCCACGTGCGCGGTCCCTTGATCACCGGGCACATCGGTGGCTCGACGCAATTCACCGGGCACATCCACTCCGCGAAGCTCACCACGTGGGTTCCGCTCGGCATGGCGCGCTGCCACGGCACGTTGGGCGCGCTCGCAAGCGCGCGGCGCTCGACGACGCGGTGCGGCCAGCGGCTTCGTGCACGACGAAGGAGCCAATCGAACATCAGGTGCGGCATCAGCGGCGACGGAACGATCCCGTCAGCGCTCGGCGATGAAGTGCGCGCTGCTTCACCGAGATAGTCATCGAAGAAGCACTCCCACTCCCGTTGCACGAGCACGACGTCCCGCTCGGAGCTCGTCGTGTCGGCCACCTGGCACCGCGCGTTCCTGTCGACCACGAGCAGCCGCGCAAACTCGAGCGCTCTCGCGTCTCGCGCGCGAAGGAGCTGTCGCACGTAGTAGGATCCGTAGCATCCACCGCCGACGATAACGATCGAGCCGTAGCGCGAGCGAACGGCGGCGTGCGCGTCGCCGGATGCGAGTGCCGCGCTACCGGACACGGCGTCCGCCATCGACGATGATGGTCTCGCCGGTGACGTAGTCAGCGTCGATCAGGTAGAGCACGGCCTGCGTGACGTCGTCGGGAGAGCCGAGGCGACGAAGCGGCGTCGTGCTCACGAGGCGATCGGCTTCTGCGGCGTTCCAATCGTCAGGCAGCAGCACGGCGCCCGGCGCAATGGCATTGACGCGCACGCGCGGCGCCAGGAGCTTGGCGAGGGCGCGCGTGATGTGCACGACACCCGCCTTCGATGCGCCGTGCGGGATGTAGCCCGTCCAGGTCTCGAACGCTGCGAGGTCGGCGATGTTAATGATCGATCCACCCTCCGTCATTCGGGGTGCGGCGGCTTTCGCGCAAAAGAACGGGGCGCGGAGATTGAGCGTCAGGATGTCGTCCCATACGGCCGGGGTGACATCCGCGAGGGGCGTGCGGATCATCACCGCGGCAGAGTTGACGAGCACGTCGAGGGCTCCGAGGTGTGCAACCGCGTCGGCGACGAGACGCTCCGGTGCGCTCGCATCTCGCAGATCGGCACCAAGGAGTACCGCCTCCCCGCCCTTCTCGCGAACGAGCCGCGCCGTTTCTCGCGCTCCGTCGTCCGACGCGTGGTAGTGAACCGCGACTCGCATGCCGCGCGCGCCGAGGGCGACGGCAATTGCGCGTCCGAGGCGACGTCCGGCGCCGGTGACGAGCGCCGTCCTGGCGCGCCCCTCCTTACGCGCGGAAGGCGGCGAGGATGTCATCGGCCGCCGGCGCACCACGCGCCGCGAACGCGATGGTCCCATCGGAGCGAATCGCGTAGACGGTGCGCTGAATGCCCTGACCATCCGGCTTGAGCGCATTGTACGCCTTCGCGATCGCGCGATCGGCATCGCTGAGCAGCGGAAACGGCAACGCGAGCTTGCGCGCGTACGCCGTGTGAGCCTCCGCGCTCGCGGGATTCACGCCGAACGGCTGCACGTTGCGGGTCTGGAATGCTGCAATCTCATCGCGCACGGCGGAGAGTTGGCGGTTTCAGCCAGGGGTGTTGTTGCCCGGGTAGAAGAAAAGCGCCACGTGCCCTCGCGTCAGCAGCTCGGACAACCGGTAGGTCTGGGCATCGCTCGCCGTAGCGGCGAGCTCGGGGGCCGCGCTACCGACGGCCAGGGGTAACGACTCGGTCATGCCACTCGCTCCGATGCTGTGCGTTCGCGGACCAACGCTTCCTGGCGCTCCAGCCACGCCAGCGGTACACGCATGTTGCCGATCGTACGCGGCCCTTCGCTCGCCCCGTGCCAGTCGGACCCGCCACTCGGCACGAGCGCCAGGAAATCAGCGAGTGCGCTCAACCGCGCCACGTCTTCCGACGTGTGGCTCGGGTGACGAACCTCGACGCCGTCGACGCCGAGCCGCTTGAACGCCTCGAGGCGCGCGCGTGATCCGTCCGGCCCCGGGTGGGCAAGCACCGCAATCCCGCCGGCGTCATGCAACATCTTTACGGCCTCGCCGAGCGGCAAGCGCTGCTTCGGCACGTAGGCGGGGCGACCGCTGCCGAGGAGCCGATCGAAGGCGTCGCGATGGTCGACCGCCCATTTGTTGGTGATGAGGACCCGCGCGATGTGGGGGCGGCCCACGGCACCGAGCCCGGCCTGGCGCCATACCGCGTCGAGCTCGATCGGGATGCCTAACGCGCGCAGCTTGTCGACGATCTGCACGGCACGAGTTCGGCGAGTTGCGCGGAGCGTGCTCAGACGGTCCTCGAGCGCGCCCAGTCGCGACAGGTGCAGCCCCAGCACGTGAAACTCCTTGTCCCCTTCATGCGCGCTCAACTCCACGCCGCACACGACGCGAACGCCGAGCGACTCGCCGGCGGTACGGGCCTCCGTGACGCCTTCGAGGGTGTCGTGATCGGTGAGCGCGATAGCGGTCAATCCTGCTGCCTGGGCGGCCGCAACCACCGCCGCAGGGGCAAGCACTCCGTCGGACGCCGTGGAGTGCATGTGCAGGTCGACGAATCGCTCCGCGCGCTGCTCCGGAGTCGGCGCTCCCGTCACTGCCTGTAGCCCGCCTCGGGCGAGGTGAAGCTTGGCTGGGAAGAGTCCAGGAGCCGGCGCAGCTCGGTCTCCGACATTTCGCCGAGCGACTGCTCGCGCGAGCGCGCCCCGTGCGGGGAATATCGCGTCACGCGCACTTCGCGATCGGGCCCGGTTCCCCGAACGAACACGAGCGCGAACTCGTCGCGATCGTATTGCGTAATGCGCCCGGACGGGTAGACGTCCCAGGCCACCCCATCGACCGTGATCGTTCTCGCAGGCATCTCAGCTCAACTCCACTTCTTCGTACACGCGGGCCGGGTCAATGAGGCGATCGGGGGCGTTCTCGAGGGCGGCGTCGAGGGTGTCGCGGTCCGACGCCTCGACGAACTCGATGAACGCCCCAGGCAGCTCGGCCTCCTCGAACACCCAGTACCGGCAATTGGCGTGCTGATAGTAGGTGCGGCGCATGCGCGCTCGCTCGAGGTGCTTCTTCCGCTCCGGTGCGGGCACGATCGTTCGCTGCATGGCGAGCGCGCGCGGCATGCTCAGAACCCCTGTTCAGGGAATGACTCGATGTGTCGCTTCACGTGCGCCAGGAACTGGTCGGCGACGGCGCCATCGATGATGCGGTGGTCGAACGAGATCGAGAAGTACGCGCAGGTGCGAATCGCAATCGTGTCCTCGCCGTCTGCGCCGGCAATGACTTTGGGCCGCTTCTCGATCGCGCCGACGCCGAGGATAGCGACCTGGGGCTGGCTGATGATCGGCGTGCCCATGAGCGAGCCAAACACACCGGGGTTCGTGATCGTGAACGTCCCGTCCTGCACGTCACGTGGGTCGAGCTTCTTCGCGCGCGCGCGCGCGGCGAGATCGTTGAGCGCCTTCGTGAGGCCGACCAACGAGAGCTCGTCGGCTTTCTTGATGACGGGGACGATGAGACCCCAGTCGAGCGCGACGGCGACGCCGATGTTGTACTGCTTGCGGTAGATGACGCTGTTGCGCGCGACGGACGCGTTCATCACCGGATACGCTTTCAGGGCCTCCGTGACGGCTTTGATGATGAACGGCATGTACGTGAGCTTCTGGCCGTTCTCCGCCTCGAAGCGCGCGCGATGCTGCGCCCTGAGACGGGCGACGCGCGTGAAGTCGATCTCCATGAAGGAGGTGACGTGCGCCGAGGTGCGGCGCGACACGATCATGTGCTCGCTGATGCGCTGACGCATGACGGACATCTGCTCGACCACGTCTCCGGGCCACGGCTCCGGCACGGGGCCATGCACGTCGGGCGCGCCATCGAGGCGCGGCGCGCCGCGTGACGCACCGACGCCGCTCTCGAGGTAGCCGAGCAGGTCACGCTTGGTCACACGCCCCGCAATGCCGGTCCCCTGTAGAGCCGCGAGCTCGACTCCATGCTCGGCCGCCATCTTTCGGACGAGCGGAGAGCTCCGGGAGCGCAATCGCTCCTCGAGGGAACTACCGGCTGGCGCGCGCGTGGTTGCGGGTGCGGGGACAGGATGCGAGGGAGCGGCTGGGACGCGCGTAGATTCGGTTTTCGGGGGGGGCCCCCCAGCCGCGACGGCAGCTCGCGGCGCCGCCGCGCCACCGTCGCCATCCGCCTTGCCGGCCGCCGGCGCCGGAGCGCTCGATCCGCCCACCGCCGCGCCCTTCTCCGTCTCCAGCCGCGCGACGACGGTCTGCACGGGCACTGTCTGCCCCTCGGTGACGAGGATCTCCGCCAACACGCCGGCGGCGGGCGCGGGAATCTCCGCGTCAACCTTGTCGGTGGAGATCTCGAAGATCGGCTCGTCCCGCTTCACCTCGTCTCCCACCTTCTTCAACCACCGGGCGAGCGTGCCCTCGGCAATGGACTCGCCCATCTGCGGCATGATCACATCGAGTCGTGCCACGACTAGCTCCTCTCCGTTGAATCACGCGACCTGCGATCGCGACCAAGACGTAATACGATCGCCGTAGCCAGAGAAAGACTTCCCATCACTCCAGCCGGCAGAACGAACGACCAAATGTCGCACGCCGGAAATCCTTGCGGTGGCGTACACCCACGAAGCGTACTCACGACCTTGGCCACAGCGGCCCCCAACATACCGCCGGCGAAAAACCCGGGTATCGCCATCAGGCAGCCGATCGCAAGGCGCGACGGCCCCTCATCGAGTGCCACGTCAGTACGCCGCGAGGCGCCGCGCCACGTTCACGATGTCCGATGTCTGCGGCAGCACGTAATCCTCGAGCGGCGGCGAGTACGGCAGGGGGACATCCGCCGCCGTGACGCGAAGGATCGGCGCGTCGAGCCACTCGAATGCGTGCTCGTTGATTCGTGCAGCGACTTCTCCCGCCACGCCGCCGGTGCGCGTGTCCTCGTGAACGACCATCACACGGTTCGTTTTCTTCACTGTCGCCATGATGGCCGCGTCATCCATCGGCAGCAGCGAGCGAAGGTCGAGAATCTCCACCGAGAGCCCGTCTTCCTTCTCGAGCTGCTCGGCCGCCTCGAGCGCCTTCCACACCGTCGCCGCATAGGTGACGATCGACAGATCGTTCCCCTCGCGCGCGATGCGGGCCTCGCCGATGGGAACGACGTGATCACCGTCGGGAAGCTCCTCCTTGATCCGTCGATAGAGATACTTGTGCTCGAAGAACAGCACCGGATCCTCGTCGCGGATCGCCGCTTTGAGCAGGCCCTTCGCGTCGCTGGCCGTGGCCGGGTACACGATCTTGAGTCCCGGCGTGTGTAGAAAGGCTGCCTCGGGATTCTGCGAGTGAAAGGGCCCCCCGCGTACGTAACCGCCACTCGGTCCACGCACCACCATCGGACACGGGAGCATTGCGCGATACCGCGAGGTCGCCACGTAGTTCGTGAGCATGTCGTACGCGCAGGAGATGAAGTCGATGAACTGCATCTCGACCACCGGACGCATCCCCATGTGCGCCGCGCCAGCCGCTGCACCGACGAATCCAGCCTCGGAGATCGGCGTGTCGATGACGCGATGGTCGCCGAACTTCGCGAGCAGCCCATCGGTGACCTTGAAAGCTCCGCCGTACGCACCGATGTCCTCGCCGATGAGGAACACGTTCTCGTCGCGCTCCATCTCCTCGATGAGCGCCTCGCGAATGGCCTCGAGATATGTCGTCTCAGCCATTGAATACTCCCCACCCCGCCGGTCGCTCGTGCGCGTCGACCGCACTCCGGACGCCGGCGCGATACCAGAGCGGGGCCATCACCGCCGGCTCGGCGTACACTCCGACGAGCGCATCAGTCGGTTCGGGCATGGGCGACGTCTCGGCACTGTCGGTGGCGGCGTCGATCTGTGCGCTGACCCCAGCATCGATGTCCACGATGTCCTCCTCGTCGACGCCGAGCTCCTCACGCAGGACGCGACGATAGCGGTCGATCGGGTCGCTCTCCCGCTCCCACCGCTCGATCTCTCCCGCCGGGACGTACGACTGATTGTCGTGCTCCGCATGCCCCTTTCGGCGATAAGTCATCAGCTCGATGAGCGTCACGCCCTCGCCGCGGCGCGCGCGATCGACCGCGTCCTTGGTCACATCGTAGACGGCGAGCACATCGTTGCCGTCGGCGCGCACACCGGGGATGCCGTACGCGAGCGCCTTGTCCTTCAGTTGCTCGACGGCGGTCTGCTTCACGAGCGGCGTGGAGTACGCGTACCCGTTGTTCTCCACGACGACGACCAGAGGGCAGCGCTGGACGGCCGCGAAGTTGATCCCTTCGTGAAATGCGCCGGTCGACGTCGCGCCATCGCCGACGTACACGAGGCCGACGCGCGGCTCACCGCGCAGCCGGAACGACAGCGTGACACCCGTCATCACCGGCACCATGTCGCCCAGATGCGAGATCTGCCCGATGAAGCCGCGTTCCCGGTCGCCGTAGTGGATGTTCAGCTCGCGTCCCCGCGTCGGCGAATCGCCCTTCGCCATGTACTGACGAATGATTTCCACCGGCTCGGCGCCTTTCACCAGCATTGCGCCGAGGTTTCGGATGAGCGGGGAGAGAAAATCGCCACGCTCGAGCGCGTAGGCGCTCCCCACGGCATCCGCCTCCTGACCCAACGACCGGAAGAGCCCCCCGATGACTTTCGTCTGCCGGTAGAGATTGACGAGCCGCTCCTCAAGGGAGCGCGTCAGGCGCATGTAATAGTAGAGCTCCAGCCGTTGCTCGTGCGTGAGCCTGCCGGACGGACGCCCCTCGGCGGGCGAGCGTTTGCGCTGCTCCGAGGCCGGGCTCCTCGACCCTCGCCCCCTGACCCCAGGCCCGCCTCGCCGCGCCATCAGTAGGCGGCCGCCAGCTTGTGCGACGGGTCGGCGCTGCGATGCACGCGGACGAAGAAACGCTTCACGTTGCGATCGAGCCGGCTCTCGCCGACCTGGTCGGTCTCGACTTCGATGAACGTGTAGTGCCCGCCCTCCGGCTTCACCGCGACCTTCACCGTCCCGAGCTCGCCGGCGAACGTCCGGGAGCGCTCGCCCGTCGCCTGTCCGTGAAGGCCGAGTGTCGGGAAAAACTCATCGGCGGCCGCGAGCGCGGCCGCTGGCGTCAGATGGGTGCGATGGTAGTGCCTCATGAACCCGTGTCACCGGGAAACGCGGGACCTTCCACGCGAACATCCTGTCTCCAGTCGACACGCTCGAGCCGGCTCGTGGAATCGCGGCGGAACTCGAGCGCCATCGCCCAGTTGCCGGCCGTAACGAAGTTGAGATTCGCCGTGTACGTGGCGACCTGCTCCGCCTGCGCGAGACCATCCCACACCGTACGCCGATCGGGGTCGTCGGGGCCGGCGTTGCTGGCGAAGATGCGGCCTTCCCCGCCCTCGAGCGGCTGCCGCGTTTCGCGATCGCTCACGACGACGGTGTACACCGTTCGCTCGCGCGCGCGCGGCGGAAGCGGTTCGGCCGTGATGCGAAACGAATAGCTGTCCGTGTCGAGACGGAGCGCAAACTGCTGCGGCTCGGGACGACAGGCCGCCGCCAGCGCAATCGCGCACGCCGCCAACGCACGACCGCGGTGCCTCACGAGGGATAGTACTCCAGGCCCAGATGCGTGATCTGCTCTTCGCCCATGAGATGCCGAAGCGTGTTCTTGAGCTTCGTCTGCTGGATGAAGAGGTCATGCTCGGGCTGGAGCCCTTGGGCCGCCATGGGACTCTTGAAGTAGAACGACAGCCACTCCTGAATGCCCTTCATCCCTGCGCGCTGCGCGAAGTCCATGAACAGTGCCAGGTCGAGCACGATCGGAGCGGCGAGAATCGAATCGCGGCAGAGGAAGTTGACCTTGATCTGCATCGGGTATCCCATCCACCCGACGATGTCGATGTTGTCCCACCCTTCCTTGTTGTCGCCACGCGGTGGGTAGTAGTTGATGCGCACGACGTGGGAGAAGCCGTCGTACAGCTCGGGATAGAGCTCGGGTTGGAGAATGGTGTGTAGCACGCTCAGTTTGGACTCTTCCTTCGTCTTGAACGACGCCGGATCGTCGAGCACCTCCCCGTCGCGGTTGCCGAGGATGTTCGTCGAATACCATCCCTCGAGGCCGAGCATGCGTGCCTTGAGACCGGGGGCGATCACGGTTTTCATCCACGTCTGGCCGGTCTTGAAATCCTTCCCCGAGACCGGCACGCCGCGCTTGATGGCGAGCTGCTGTAGCGCTGGCGTATCGACGGCGAGGTTCGGCGCGCCGTTCGCGTACGGGACACCCTCCATGATCGCCGCCCACGCGTACAGCATCGACGGCGCGATCGCGTCATCGTTGCGCTCCATCGCCTTCTCGAACTGCTCGACGGTCGCGTGCTGCGGGCCCGGCTTGATGTAGATCTCGGTCGAGGCGCACCAGACCATCACGATGCGGTCGCACTTGTGCTTCGCTTTGAAGTCGCGAATGTCCTGTCGCAGCTGCTCGGCGAGATCGCGCTTCGTCTTGCCCTTCTTGACGTTCGTGCCGGACAGGCGCGAAACGTACTTCTGATCGAATACCGCCGGCATCGGCTTGATGGCCGAGAGGAAGTCGGCGATCGGCTCGAGGTGCTTTTCCTCGAGGACGCCGGCCTTGCGAGCCGCAGTGAGCGCATCGTCGGGGATCGGGTCCCATCCCCCGAACACGAGATCGTCGAGCTCGGCGAGCGGCGCGAACTCCTTGATGTACGGCGAACGCTTCTCGGTCCGCTTGCCGAGCCGGATCGTCGCCATCTGCGTCAGGGAGCCAATGGGCTTGGTCAATCCGCGCCGAATACTCTCGACGCCGGCGATGAACGTGGTGGCAACGGCGCCGAGGCCTGGCGTGAGAACGCCGAGTCGGCCGGTCGCGGGCCGCGGAGCGGTACGGTTACCGGCGCGAGGGGAACCCTGCACGAACGCGATCTCCTAAGTGACGATGAGGCAACGGGCTGGAGAAGTTTCTCCAGCCCGTTAACCTAGCTTCTCACTCTACCGCGAGCAACCCGCGTTCAGGGCACGCGCCACTCGTATGTGCCGGTCAGTGTCACGCCATCACGCGAATACGTCTGCGGATTGGTGCTGACGGTCGTTGCTTCGAGGCGGACGACCGATCCCGACGGCACGTTCGCCACGGGAAGATGCTGCGTGCTGTTGCCGCTGACCTGGCCGACGAAAATGCGCTGGCCACCATGCACGACGTACACGTTCACCTGGCTGTTGCCGGTGTTCGTGAGATGGATGGCGACCTCACTCACCGGCTGGGTGCCAGTGGACACCTCGACCTGCCGCTGTCCACAGGCGGTGATCGACAGCGTCGATACGAAGAGCAACGCGGCGAAGAGCGCCTTCATGAGTGCCTCCTTGATGGTTCTTAGCCCGCGAGGGACCAAACGCGGGCGGGCCGTGTTCGATGCAACCATGCACCCCCATACAAATACCGTGCTCAGCACGCTGCCTCAAAGAGCGCCGAGCGCATTCCGCGTCGCGTCGCGCGGTCGTAGATTGACCGCCGCACCGGACTCCCGTCCTCCCGCCGTCACGCGTTTCGCGTCCCGTCGTCCCACTGCCATGCCCCCTGGGCCGTTCTCCGCCGGAATCCTGCTCGCCCTGAGCATCGCGCTCACGGGGTGCTCCCGCGCGTCGCCTTCGCCCGCCAGCGGCTCGCCGACCGCGGGGGGCCCGGCGCATTCGGTCTCATGGTCCGCGCCGCTCGATGGCCGCCAGCGCGCCTGGGTCGATCGCACGCTCGCCGGCCTCACCCTTCGCGACCGCGTCGCGCAAATGGTGATGGTCTGGGTGCTCGGCGACTACGCGCACGTCGACGACAGCACGTTCGCGGAGGTTCGGCGCGCGATCACCGACCAGCGGATCGGCGGCGTGATCATGTCACTCGGATCTCCGGTCGAGGTCGCAGCGAAGGTCAATGCGATGCAGCGCCTCAGCGCCGTTCCGCTGCTGGTCGCGTCGGATCTCGAGCCTGGGCTCGGACGGCTTGTCGGCGGCACGTTCGTGCCGACGCTGATGAGCGCTGGAAGCGCCACGATCTTTCCGAGCAACATGGCCATCGCGGCGACGGGCGACGCGCGCGACGCGTTCGCAGTGGGACGTATCATCGGACGCGAGGCGCGAGCCGTCGGCATTCACCTCGCGTTCGCGCCGACGGTCGACGTCAACAACAATCCGGCGAACCCCGTCATCAACACGCGGTCGTTCGGCGAGGATCCGCAGCGCGTTGCCGAGCTCTCGGCCGCGTTCGTTCGGGGCGTGCAGTCGGAAGGCGTGGCGGCGACCGCGAAGCACTTTCCTGGTCACGGAGATACCGACACGGATTCGCACCTCGCGCTTCCCGTCGTGCGCTCCGATCCCGCGCGCCTCGCGTCCGTCGAGCTGGTTCCGTTTCGCGCGGCGATCGACGCGGGCGTCGTCGGCATCATGACGGCGCACATCGCGCTCCCGGCGGCGGGCTCGCCGAGTACGCCTGCGACGCTCGAGCCCGGGATCGTGACATCGCTGCTCAGGGACACGCTGGGCTTTCGTGGCCTGGCCGTGACCGACGCGCTGCGCATGCAGGCCGTGGGACAGGGATACACTGCGGAGCAGGCTGCTGTGCTCGCCGTCCAGGCGGGGGCGGACATTCTCCTGTCGCCTGCCGATGTTCCGAAGACGATCGACGCGGTCGTCGCCGCCGTGGAGCACGGCGCGATCAGCGCCGCTCGGATCGAGCGGTCCACACGGCGCATCCTCGAGGTGAAGGCGCGTACGCGCGCCGCGCGGCATCCCCTCGTCCCGCTGGACTCACTGCGCCGGACGGTGGGAGCGCCCGATCATTGGGCGATCGCACGCGACATTGCGGCGCGCGCGATCACGCTCCTGCGCGATAGCGCGACGCTGATTCCCGCGGCCCGAGAGGCGCGCCTGGCGGTCGTGACCTACGCGCCCGAGCTCGACGTCGTCGCGGGTCGCGCGTTTGCAGCCGAGCTGCGGTCGCTGGCGCCGCACACGATGGTGGCGAGAATCGATCCCGGCATCGGCGGCGCCGAGCTGGACTCGCTGCGCGTGCGCGTGCGGGGGGCGGACCGCGTGATCGTGACCACGCACGTGCGAACGATCGAGGGTGCGGGGCGATTCGCGATCGCTCCGCGAGTAGCCGCGTGGATCGATACCATGGCGACGCAGGAGCGTGTGGTGGTCGTCGCTCATGGCAACCCGTACGTGATCTCTCAATTTCCGAGAGTTGGCAGCTACCTCCTGACGTACGGCATGGACGCATCGCTCGAGCGAGCGGCCGCACGCGCGCTTGCCGGCGCCGCACCGATCACGGGTCGTGCGCCGATTTCCCTTCCCGGATTCTTCGCCGCCGGCGATGGTCTGCGCCGCGAGGCCTCGCCGTGAGCGTGCTCCCGCGCGTCGGCGCGGCGTCGATGCTCGCGGTCACCTGGGCGTGCGCGTCGGCCCGGCCTCCTGTCGTCGCGCCCGATCCTGGAGCGACGTTGATGCGTATGGTACGCGACTCGGTTGTGCGCGTGATCGACCGCGCGGTCGCAGACAGCGCGTTCCCTGGCGCGATCGCCGTGATCGGCACGAGGGAGGGACGCACCGTGTCGTATGGCGCTGGGCGCATCGACTGGCCGGCGGGGTCGCCCGCGCCGGCCGAGAACACGCTCTGGGATCTCGCGTCGCTGACCAAGGTGGTCGGCATGACGACGGCGATGATGCAGCTCGTCGAGCAGGACCGCGTCGACCTCGATGCGCCGGTGTCCCGCTACCTGCCGGAGTTCGTCGGGGAGGGAAAAGACCGCGTCACCGTTCGCCACCTGTTGACGCACTCCTCCGGGCTTCCCTCGTGGCGGCCGCTGTACAAGGAGGCGCTCACCCCCGACACGGCGCTGGCCATCGTGTACGCGACGCCGCTCGACACCGTTCCTGGCGCGCGGATGACCTACAGCGACCTCGGGGCGATCCTGGCGGGCAAGGTCGTCGAGCGAGTGAGCGGTGAGGCGCTCGACGTGTACCTCGCGCGGCACGTCACCGGCCCGTTAGGCATGACGAGCACGATGTACCGCCCCGACGCATCGCTGCGCGGGCGCATTGCCCCGACCGAGTACGACCCCTGGCGTCAGCGCCTGATTCGGGGCGATGTGCACGACGAGAACGCGTACATGCTCGGCGGCGTCTCGGGGCACGCAGGACTCTTTTCGACGGCAGCGGATCTCGCGCGCTTCGCGCGCATGATGCTCAACGGCGGCATCCTCGACGGTGCTCGCATTCTTCGCCCCCAGACGATCGCGCAGTTCACCGCGGTCCAGGATCCGGGGTTGTCGCACCGCGCGCTCGGATGGGAGACGCCGAGCGGGCGGAATTCGGCCGGCGCCCGGATGTCGGCGCGGGCGTTCGGGCACACGGGATTCACGGGCACCTCGCTCTGGATGGATCCGGAGCAGGGCGCGTTCGTGCTGTTGCTGAGCAATCGCGTCAATCCATCGAGGCAGAACTCCCGCATCAGTCGCGTGCGCATCGCGCTCGCCGACGCGGTAATGGCGGCGTTCGGCGCCGCGGCGGCTCCTCCCTCTCAGTCCTCGCCATGACCCTCACGCTGCTCGACTGGGCGATCATCATCGGGTACTTCGTCATCTCCGCGAGTATCGGCTTCTACTTCACGCGCCGCGGAGGATCGAACCTCACCGAGTACTTCGTCTCGGGGCGCGCGGTGCCATGGTGGCTCGCCGGGGTGTCGATGGTGGCGACGACGTTCGCGGCCGATACTCCGCTGGTCGTGACGGGATTCGTCGCCACGCGTGGCGTCGCGGGCAACTGGGTGTGGTGGAGCTTCGTGATGAGCGGGATGCTCACCGTGTTCTTCTTCGCACGGCTCTGGCATCGCGCGAAGGTGCTGACGGATGTGGAGCTCGCGGAGGTGCGGTACAGCGGGCGGCCGGCCGCGATCCTGCGCGGCTTTCGTGCGCTCTACCTCGCGCTTCCGATCAATCTGATCATCCTCGGCTGGGTGAACGCCGCGATGATCAAGATCCTCTCGATATCTCTCGGCGTGTCGCCCTACGTGGCGGTCGGTATCTGCTTCGCGATCACCGTCGCGTATTCCGTGGCCGCCGGCCTCTGGGCCGTGCTGTGGACCGATTTCCTCCAGTTCGGCCTGGCGATGACGGCGGTGATCGTGCTGGCCGTGTACTCGGTCGATGCCGTCGGCGGGATGGACGCGCTGAAAACGAAAGCGGCTGCATATTTCGGAAGCGAGCAGGCGGCGCTATCGGTGCTTCCCGTGCGCATCGAGAACGGCGCGATCATGGACTACGCATGGATGCCGATTCTCGCGCTCGGCGTGTTCCTGTTCGTACAGTGGTGGGCAGCGTGGTACCCGGGCGCGGAGCCCGGCGGCGGAGGATACGTCGCGCAGCGCATTTTTTCGGCCCGCTCGGAGCGCGATGGCGTGCTCGCGACCTTGTTCTTCCAGGTCGCGCATTACGCGCTGCGCCCCTGGCCGTGGATCGTCACCGCGCTCGCGACGGTGGTCCTCTATCCCGAGCTCGCGCCGGCCGACAAGGAAAACGGCTACGTGCGCGCCTTCGTCGATCTGCTCCCGTCAGGATGGCGCGGACTCATGCTCGTCGGCTTCGGCGCGGCCTACATGTCGACGATCGCAACGCAGCTCAATTGGGGCGCGTCATACCTCGTGAACGACTTCTATCGTCGGTTCGCGCGCAAGGACGCGACCGACAAGCACTACGTCAACGTCTCGCGCGCGGCGACCATTGTCCTCTTCCTCCTGTCCATCGTCGTGACGTGGCAGATCCAGACGATCGGACGCGCATGGACGTTCCTGCTGGCAATCGGTGCCGGCACCGGCCTGGTGCTGATTCTGCGGTGGTATTGGTGGCGCATCAACGCGTGGTCGGAGATCAGCGCGATGGTGACGTCGTTCATCGTGTCTGTCACGGCCATGCAGCGCGTGCCGGAGCGGTTCGCCGGAACGGCGAACGCCGACGCGTGGGTGATGCTGGTGACTGTCGCCGTGAGCACGGTGGTGTGGGTCGCCGTCACTTTTCTCACGTCGCCGGAACCGGAGCCCGTGCTCGACTCGTTCTACCAGCGCGTCAGACCTGGTGGCCCCGGCTGGGCGGCGGTATCGCAGCGGCTCGGATACGGGCGCGAACAGATTCCGGGTGGCTCGCTCGCTTGGGCCAACTGGATCGCGGGGGTCGTGGCCGTGTATTCGACTTTGTTCGGCATCGGAAAGGTGGTGTTCGGGAACTGGGGCGCGGGACTCAGTCTTCTCGCCGTCGCCGCCGCGGCCTTTGCATGGATCGCGCGATCCCTGCGCGTGCCGCGAGCGTCCGGCACGCCTGTGGCGGTAGAGAGCGGGAGGCCGTGACCGGAAGGCCATGCCGGAGTCATTCTTGTAGTTAGCTGTGGTGGGGACTATTATTCGTCAGTCGTGCCGGGGCGTTACCCGGCCTTTACCACAAAGGGGACTCATGAGCGCGACACAGCAACCCATGCTCACGATGACCGTCACCCCGGTCGCAACCACTGAAGTCAAGCGCTTCATGGAGCAGGAAGGCGTGCCGTTCGACCAGGGCGGCCTGCGCGTGAGCGTTCAGCCCGGCGGATGCAGCGGCTTCCGGTACGGGCTTCTCATCGAGGAGAAGGCGGCCGACGATGATCTCGTGATCGATCAGGAAGGCGTTCGCGTCTTCGTCGATCCATTCTCGGCCCAATACCTGAACGGCGTGACGATCGACTACGTCTCGTCGATGCAGGGCTCGGGCTTCACGTTCAAGAACCCGAACGCCACGGGCGGATGCGGGTGCGGCAGCTCGTTCAACGCGTAAGACAGGAACGATCACCGACGCAATGAGGACGGACACTGGCGTGCGATTGGACGCCGGCACCGTACAGGAGGCCCGCGATCATCGTATGAGTCGCGGGCCTTCTCGCATCTCGCAGGCCGCGGCCTCCCTCGAGCGCATCCGGACGGTCGTGGTCGAAGAGCACGACGACATCGCGCGCCTCGTCGCGTCGCGCATCGAGACGCTCATCCGGGAAAAGCAGGCGGGCGGCGAGCAGGCGGTTCTGGGGCTCGCGACCGGCTCGACGCCGATCGGGGTGTATCGGGAGCTGATTCGCCTGCATCGAGATGAAGGGCTCTCCTTCGCCCGGGTCGTGACGTTCAATCTCGACGAGTACTACCCGATGCGGTCGGAGAGCATCCATTCGTACCACCGGTTCATGTGGGAGAACTTCTTCGATCACGTCGACATCGCGAAGGAGAACGTCCACATCCCTCGCGGCGACATCGCGAACGAGGATGTCGAGATCGAGTGCCTGCGGTATGAAGAGGCGATTCGTCAGGCAGGCGGCATCGATCTACAGCTGCTGGGCATCGGCAAGACGGGACACATCGGCTTCAATGAGCCGGGCTCGGGCGTGGAAAGCCGGACGCGGCTCGTGCATCTGGACAACGTCACGAGGCGCGACGCGTCCGCCGACTTCTTCGGGGAGGAGTACGTTCCGCGCGAAGCGCTGACGATGGGCGTGGCGACGATCCTCGACGCACGCGAGATCATCATGCTCGCGACCGGGGAGCACAAGGCGGGCATCGTCCGCCGCGCCGTCGAAGGCGACGTCGACGTGGAAGTGGCTGCGACGTTCCTTCAGCACCACCCGAACACGACGTTCTATTGCGACAAGGCGGCGGCCGCCGATCTCTCGCGGTTCGCGACGCCGTGGCTGCTCGACGAGGTGCAGTGGACGCCGGAGAACGCGGTCCGCGCCGTCGTCTGGCTGTCGCAGCAGACGGGCAAGGCGATCCTCAAGCTCACGCAGCGAGACTACGCCGAGCATAAGCTGTCGTCGCTGGTCGCCCGCTACGGATCCCCGGGCACCGCGAATGGCGAGGTCTTCAACATGCTCGGTGCCAGGATCCGCGGAAAATCGAAGCTGCCGCGTGGCACTCGAATCATCGTCTTCTCGCCGCATCCGGACGACGACGTCATCTCGATGGGTGGCATCCTCCGCAAGCTGGTGGAGAACGAGAACGAGATCGTCGTCGCGTACATGACGAGCGGAAACATCGCCGTCTTCGACCATGACGTGCGGCGATACGTCGACTTCCTCGTGCGGCTGAAGCAGGACCGCGTGATCGGCAAGGCCGACGTCTCGGAGCTGTCGAAGAAAGTCTACGATTTTCTCGGCGGAAAGCAGCCGGGCGACATCGACATCCCGGAGGTACAGGACATCAAGCGGATCATCCGCGAGGCGGAAGCGGTGAGCGGTATCGAGACGCTCGGACTGACGGCGTCCGCCGCGCGGTTTCTCAACCTGCCGTTCTATCAGACAGGCAAGGTGCGGAAGGATCCAATCGGTCCCGCGGATGTCGCCATCGTGCGCGAGCTGCTCGAGGAGATTCGACCGGAGCTGGTCTTCGTGGCGGGCGATCTCTCCGACCCGCATGGGACGCACCGGATGTGCAAGGAGGCGATTTACCTTGCGATCGAGGAGCTGGAGGCAGATTACGGGGTGCGGATTGCGGACGAAAGGCCCGCGTCAAAGGGAACGCAATCCGCCCTGCCCGGAGGGCACCCGCGCAATCCGCGGTCTCCCTTCAAGCGACCAGAAATCTGGCTCTACAGAGGCGCATGGCAGGAATGGCCGGTCACCGACGCGACGTGGCTCGTGCCCCTCTCGCAGGAAGAGCTGAAGCTCAAGATTCAGGCGATCTTCAAGCACCAGTCGCAGAAGGACTCCGCGCCGTTCCCCGGCGCGCACGACGAGCGCGAGTTCTGGCAACGTGTCGAATCGCGCAACAAGGAAACCTCGGCGACCCTGGACCGCCTCGGGCTGGCCGAGTATTTCGCGATGGAAGCGTACGTCGTCGACTGACCTCCCACAGCAATGACATCCACGTTCACGCTGCTCGATGCGGCGGTTCTCCTCGTGTACCTCGTCGGCACGACGGCGCTGGGGATGTGGCTGGGAAGGCACCAGAAGGACGCGCGCGACTATTTCGTGGCCGATCGCGCGATTCCGTGGTGGGCGATTCTCTTCTCGGTGGTGGCGACGGAGACGAGTGCGCTCACCTTCATCAGCATCCCCGGCCTCGCCTACCTGGCCGATCTCAGCTTCCTCCAGGTGGCGATCGGATATCTGCTTGGCCGCATCGTCGTCGCATACACGCTCCTGCCGCGATATTACGAGGGAGAGCTGGTCACCGCCTACACGCTCCTCGAGCGCCGGTTCGGAGTCGCGACGCGCCGCTTCGCATCGATCATCTTCATGGTGACGCGCGCCTTCGGCGATTCGGTTCGCGTGTTCGCCACCGCGATCCCGATTGCGTTGATCATCGGCCCCGTCATCGACCCCAAATATCTGACGCCGGTGTCGATTCTCATTCTCGGGGTGTTCACGATCGTCTACACGTATCACGGCGGCATGCGCGCGGTGGTGTGGACCGACGTGCTCCAGACGTTCGTCTACCTGTTCGGTGGCGTGGCTGCGCTCTGGCTGCTCGGACGCGGCATCGATGGCGGATGGAGCGCGATTCTCGATCAGGCGCGATCTCTCGGCAAGCTGCGAGTCTTCGATACGTACACGGGGTTCGATCGCGCGCACACGATCCTGGCTGGCTTCGTCGGAGGCGCCTTCCTCTCGATGGCCTCGCACGGCGCCGACCAGCTCATCGTGCAGCGGCTCATGGCCTCGTCCTCGCTGCGCGACGCGCGCAGATCGCTGATCGGGAGCGGCATCGCCGTCATCCTCCAGTTCACGCTGTTCCTGTTCATCGGTATCGGACTGTACGCTTTTTATCGCGGCCAGGCATTCCCGCGACCCGATGAGATCTTCCCGCGGTTCATCGTCGAGGTCATGCCACCGGGGCTCACCGGGCTGGTGATCGCGGCCATCCTCGCCGCAGCGATGAGCACGGTGTCGGGAGCGCTCAATTCGCTCTCGGCGGCGACGACCCACGACATCTACCTTCCATTGACGAAGCGGCGGGCCGACGACCCGGGCGTCCTGCGCATCGGGAAGGTCTTCACGCTCGTGTGGGCGGTCATCCTCATTGGCGGCGCACTCCTCTATCGCGCTCAGGGGACGCCCGTCGTCGTCGTCGCGCTCTCGGTCGCCTCGTTCACCTATGGCGGCTTGCTCGGCGGGTTCTTCCTTGGCATGTTCTGGCGGCGCGCCGTCCAGCGCGACGCGATCCTTGGAATGGCCGTCGGCATCGCCGCCATGACGTTCGTCGTGTTCGCCCGGCAGATCGCGGCGGCGTATCCACCGCTGGCCGACACCCTCGGCCCGCTGGGCCGGATTGCCTGGCCGTGGTACGTCCTGATTGGGACGACGATCACGATGCTCATCGGCATACTTTCCTCCTTCACCCACGCCGCACCTGGCGAGCGTCGCGTCGAGGTGACTGCGTGAGCGCCATCGTCATCGGCGTCGACGGTGGCGGAACGAAGACTCGCATCTGGGTCGCCGACGAGCGCGGACAGCAGCTTGGCAGCGCCGACGGCCCGGCGAGCGCGGTTCGTCCGGGCGAGGCGGAGCGGTCGGCGGACGTCATCGTCGCCACGACTCGTGAGGCACTGGCGTCGTGCGAGATGACCCACGTCACGCCGAAGGTGCTCTGTGTCGGGGTTGCCGGTGTCGGGCGCGAGCCCGACCGTCAGGCGCTCTGGCAGGCGCTGGTTGCGCGCGACATCGCGGACGAGATCGTCGTGCACGCGGACGCTGCCATCGCCCTCGACGACGCCTTCGCCGACGGGGCCGGCATTCTGCTCATCGCCGGGACGGGTTCCGTGGCCTTCGGGCGAGGACCAACGGGCGCGACATCGCGCTGCGGTGGATGGGGTCCCGTGGCCGGCGACGAAGGGAGCGGCGCCTGGATAGGACGGCGTGCCCTATCGATCGTGACGGCATCGTCGGACGAGCGCGAGCCGCCGACGGCGCTCGTGGGCGCGATCCTCACCGCGGCGCAGGTGGACGATGTCAGCGGGCTCGTCGGTTGGGCCGCGGCGGCTACCCCTGCGGATCTCGCGACGCTCGCCTCCGTGGTCGCAACCGTCGCCGACAGTGGAGATCTTCGCGCGAACTCGCTGCTGAGCATGGCGTCGGAAGAGCTCGCGCTCCACGTGCGCACGCTCGCGCGTCAGCTCTTCGGCGACGAGCGCGCATCGGTGCCGGTCGCGCTCGCGGGTGGCCTGCTGTCTCCCGGCGCCCCGCTGCGAAAGCGCGTCGAGCACCGCTTGAAGACCGCCGTTCCTGGCGCGCAGATCCGGAGCGAGGAGGTGGTCGCCGTGCGCGGAGCGGTCCGCGGTGCGCTGCGTTACCTCGGCGTCGGAGCCTAACGAAGCGGCTCCTCGGTCCGCTCGGCTGCGGTTCTCTGCGGCGGGTTGCCGGGCTGCGGCCACCCCGGGCTCTCGTCGAGCGTCGCCGGAATCGCGGCGTCCTCATCGGCCGGAACAAGCGACGCGTCCCAAGCCCCCTCGGTCTTCCCGATGAAGGCGGCGGCGATCAAATCACCGCATACATTGACCGTGGTGCGTGACATGTCGAGGATGCGATCGACGCCGAGAATGATCGCGATTCCCTCCGGCGGGATGTTGAACATCGCCAGGATGGTGACGAGCAACGGAATGGAGCCGCCCGGCACTCCCGCGGCGCCGATCGCCGTCAGCACCGACATGAACATCACGATGACCATCTGCCCCATGGTGAGGTCGACGCCAAAGACCTGCGCGAGAAAGAGAACGGTCACGCCCTCGAATAGCGACGTGCCATTCATGTTCATCGTGCTGCCGAGCGGCAGCACGAAGCCTGCGATCGACTGCGGCACGCGAAGGTTCCGCTCGGCAACGGCGAGAGCCGTTGGCAGGGTCGCGCTACTGGAGCTCGTGCTGAACGCCGTCACCAGAGCAGCGCGAATCCGCCGGAAGAAGAGAAGCGGGTTGACGCCGACCAGAAAGCGCAGAATGAGCGCCAGGGTAACGACAACGTGGACGATGAGTCCTCCGATCACGAGGAGCACGTACGTCCCCAACGGCTGGAGGAGGTGGAATCCAAACCGCGACGTGACGCCGAAGATGAGCGCCGCGACGCCATAGGGGGCGAGCAGCATCGCCATCTCGACGACCTTGATGACGACGTCCTGGAGCGCCTGGAGCCAGGAGAGCATCGGCTTCGCGCGATCGGCCGTGATCAGCGTCAGCGCCGCTCCGAAGATGAGAGCGAACGTGATGATCCCGAGGAGATCGAGGTCGACCGCCGACCGCACCGGGTTTCGCGTGAACATGTTGACGATGGTGTTCACGCCGAAGTCCGTGGACGCCGCCGCTTCGACGCGCGACGAGGCGTCGCTGGCGAACTCCTGTCGCAGCTCCTCCGCGGTGGCCCGGTCGATCTGGTCGCCGGGTCGAACGAGCGAGACCGCGACGAGTCCGAGGGTGGCCGACAACGCCGTCGTCGCGAAGAAATACGCCAACGTCTTGCCGCCCACACGGCCCACGTGCCGAAGATCTCCCAGGCCGGCGACGCCTAACGCGATCGACGCGAAGACGAGCGGTATCACGATCATGAACAACATCCGCAGGAAGATCTGCCCGACCGGTCCCGCGATGTACGTGTTCAGGAACTCAACGCTCTTGTGGTCCCCGCCGAGCAGCTGATTCGCCCCGATTCCGACGATGGCGCCAACGACGAGGCCAAGGAGGATCTTGGTGTGCAGCTTCATTCCCTTCCCGCTGTGGGCAATCGGCTCAGCCATCGATGCGCTCGGCGGTAACTGGTGGAGCCCCACGACGTAACGTCGACTTCCGGAACCCGTACACGAAATAGAGGATGACTCCGATGAGCATCCATACACCGAAGCGCTCCCATGCGCGGACGGGAAGCCCCTGCATCACATAGATACAGGCGCCCGCGCCCAGCAGGCTGACGAGCCAGATCGCCGGCACTCGGAATGGACGCGGACGCTCCGGCTCCTTGAGGCGAAGCACCAGCACGCCGATGCAGACGATGGCAAACGCGAACAGCGTCCCGATGTTGGTGAGATCGTAGATTTCGTTCTCATCGAGCACGAGCGCGCCGGTGGCGACGACGAGACCAGTGATCAGCGTCGTGATGTGCGGCGTTCGATACTTCGGATGCACCTTCGAGGCGAACCGTGGCAGCAGACCGTCACGCGCCATCGCGAAGAAGATGCGCGGCTGACCGTACTGGAAGACGAGAAGCACCGCCGTGAGCGACACGACCGCGCCGAACGCCACGAACCAGCTCGCGATCGGAAGTCCGGCGACCTCGAGCGCACGCGCGAGGGGATCGGCCGCGCGAAGCTGCTGATACGGGACGAGCCCCGTCGCCACGATGCCCACGATGACGTAGATGAGCGTACAGATCCCCAACCCGCCGAGAATGCCGATCGGCATGTTGCGCTGCGGGTTCTTAGTCTCCTCGGCCGCCGTCGAGATGGCGTCGAATCCGATGTACGCG
Source organism: Gemmatimonadaceae bacterium (assembly GCA_052389995.1). Lineage (GTDB taxonomy): Bacteria > Gemmatimonadota > Gemmatimonadetes > Gemmatimonadales > Gemmatimonadaceae > JAICNG01. The sequence continues at coordinate 159,462 of JBQTHJ010000019.1, forward strand.
AAGAACACGATCGCGGCACCCTGGTGAATGCCACGCCACCCGTTCGGCGCGAATGGCGTGTAGTTCGCCATGTCGATGTTCATCGCCCCGACGACGATGAACACCCCAAGCACGAGCAGCTTCACTACCACCATGATGTTGTTCGCCCGGATGCTCTCGCGCACGCCGACGTAGAGGAGCCACGTGATCAGCATGACGATCACGAACGCCGGGATGTTCAGGAGCACCGGAATGCCGAACACGCGAGGCGCCGTCTCGAGCAGCCCATGCACGGCGGGATCGGAGCTCAGCAACGCGGTCCGGTAGCCGTGGGTCAGCCACTCGGGAAGACTCACCCCGAACGCGCTGATGAAGGAATTGAAGTACCCACTCCACGCGATGGCGACCGCGATGTTCCCCACCGCGTACTCGAGGATGAGATCCCACCCAATGATCCACGCGATGAGCTCGCCGAGCGTCGCATACGAGTACGCATAGGCGCTGCCCGCCTGCGGAATCATCGACGCCAGCTCCGCGTAGCAGAGGCCGGCCAGTGCGCAGACGGCGCCGAGGAGGATGAACGAGAGGATGAGCGCCGGGCCGGCGCCGTAGCGAACGACTTCCCCCGACGGCAGCACCTCGCCAGCCGCGGCCGTGCCGATCGACGAGAAGATGCCAGCGCCGATCACGGCGCCGATGGCGAGCATGACGAGATCGCCAGCACCGAGCGTACGCCTGAGCGTGTTCGGTGAATCCCCCGCCGGCAGCAGCTCGGCGATGGGCTTCCGTGCGAGCAGCGAGCGCCAGCTCACGCCGCGGCTCTCACCCGCGCCGCCGTCTCGACGACCTCGATGCGCATCCGGTAGAAGCTGCGGTAGACGAACAGCAGCGACGCCGCGAGGAAGATCCCGGCCAGGATGTGCGAGAACGTCGAGCCGCGCTGCGCGGTGAGCGACACGGCGAGCTCGACGGCGAGCAGCCCGAAGAGCGTGGTGAACTTGATGATCGGGTTGAGCGCCACCGACGACGTGTCCTTGAACGGGTCGCCCACCGTGTCGCCGACCACCGTCGCCGCGTGCAGCTCGGTGCCTTTCTGCTTGAGATCGACCTCGACGATCTTCTTCGCGTTGTCCCACGCGCCACCGGCGTTCGCCATGAAGATCGCCTGGTACAATCCGAAGAGCGCGATCGACACCAGATAGCCGATGAAGAAGTACGGCTCGACGAAGGCGAAGGCGAGCGTGGCGAAAAACACCGTCAGGAAGATGTTGAACATCCCTTTCTGCGCGTACTGCGTGCAGATCTCGACGACTTTCTTGCTGTCGGCCACCGAGGCCTTCGTCACCCCTTCCAGCCTGATGTTCGCCTTGATGAACTCGACCGCTCGATAGGCGCCCGTCGTCACCGCCTGCGTCGATGCACCGGTGAACCAGTAGATCACCGCGCCGCCCGTGATCAGGCCAAGGAGGAACGGCGGGTGGAGAATCGAGAGGTACGCGAGCAGCTCCGGCTGGAGCCCGTTCGTCAGCACCATGATGATCGAGAAGATCATCGTCGTGGCGCCGACGACCGCGGTGCCGATGAGCACCGGTTTCGCTGTTGCCTTGAACGTGTTGCCAGCACCGTCGTTCTCCTCGAGGAGGTGCTTCGCCCGCTCGAACTGGACGTCGAAGCCGAAATCGCGCCGCACCTGCTCCTTCACGCCGGGCACCTGCTCGATCATCGACAGCTCGTACACCGACTGCGCGTTGTCCGTCACCGGCCCGTAGGAGTCGACGGCGATCGTCACCGGCCCCATGCCGAGGAACCCGAAGGCCACGAGACCGAAGGCGAAGACGGCGGGCGCCATCATGATCGCGCCGAGTCCCTGCGTGCTCACGAGGTATGCGATCGCCATCAGCCCCATGATCGCCATCCCGAGCCAGAACGCCGAGAAGTTTCCGGCCACGAGCCCCGAGAGAATGTTCAGCGATGCCCCACCCTGACGCGACGAGGTCACTACCTCCTTCGTGTGCCTCGAATGCACGGACGTGAAGATCTTGACCAGCTCCGGGATGATCGCGCCGGCGAGCGTGCCGCAGGTGATGATCGTCGAGAGCTTCCACCACAGCGTTCCGTCGCCCAGCTCGGGGATGAGCAGGTAGGACGACAGATACGTCAGCGCCACCGACACGATCGACGTGAGCCATACCAGCGACGTGAGCGGCGCCTCGAAGTTCATACGGTCGGCCGCACCGTAGCGAGCCTTGGCGATCGCCTCGTTGATCAGATACGACGCGCCGCTCGCGATCACCATGACGACGCGCATCATGAAGATCCAGACGAGGAGCTGCACCTGGACCGCGGCGAAGTTGGGTCCGGCGACGGCCGGCGTGATGCCGAGCAGGATGAACGAAATCAGAGCGACACCCGTGACACCGTACGTCTCGAATCCGTCCGCGCTCGGACCGACCGAGTCACCCGCGTTGTCACCCGTGCAGTCAGCGATCACACCCGGATTGCGCGCGTCATCTTCCTTGATCCGGAAGACGATCTTCATGAGGTCGGCGCCGATGTCGGCGATCTTGGTGAAGATCCCGCCGGCGACGCGAAGCGCGGCAGCCCCCAGCGATTCACCGATCGCGAAGCCGATGAAGCACGGGCCAGCGTAATCGGCCGGCACGAACAGCAGGATGAACAGCATCAGCAGCAGCTCGACGCTGATGAGCAGCATACCGATGCTCATCCCCGCCCGGAGCGGAATCGCGTAGCACGGATACGGCTTCCCGCGCAGCGATGCGAAGGCGGTGCGCGAGTTCGCGAACGTGTTGACGCGAATGCCGAACCACGCGACGAGATAGCTCCCGGCCATGCCGACGAGGCTGAACAGCAGGATCACGAGCAGCTTCGTCAACGGAAATCCGTGCGTCACCGCGCCCGTCACCGGATCCACCGTCGCCGCGAGCTTGCCGAAGTAGAGCGAGACGATCGCGCCGATGAACAGCCACAGCACGAGAAGGAACTTTCCCTGTGTGATCAGATACGTCTTGCACGTCTCGTAGATCAGCTCGGAGATCTCCCGCATCGCCTCGTGCACTTCGAGCCGCTTGAGCTGCGCGTAGATCACCAGCCCGAAGAGCAGGCCGAGCGCGCACACGACCAGGCCCGTCATGAGCAGCGTGTGACCCGGCATGCCGAGGAACTCGACGCTGCTCAGATCGGGGATGACGAGGTTGGCTTCGCCGCCTGGGCGGTGCTGGGCGGCGTCCTGCGCGCCAAGGAGCGAGGGGCCGACGAGAGCGACGAACATCGTGAGGCACGTCCAGAACGACGGGAGGGCACGACGTACGGTGTCCATCCGAATCGACATCGGTGAGGATCTCCTGGGGTGTTGACGAGCTACGCTGGCGCCCGCTCGAGCTTGCGCCAGAGGAAGTACACGGGAACGCCGATGAGCACGAGCACGAGACCACCAACGGCCTCGGTGCGCGTGCGCTCGGAGAGGAGCAAGATGATCGCGACGGCAACCGCCGCCACGATGTACAATCCGGGCAGTACCGGATACCCGATCGCCCGATACGGCCGCTCGGCATCGGGGCGCGTTCGCCGAAGAATGAACAGCCCCATCGTCGTGAGCGCGTAGAACACGAGCCCCGCGAAGATCACGTAATTCAGCAGTTGGCCATACGTGCCGGTGAGGCAGAGCAGCGTCGTCCAGACCGCCTGAACGATGAGGGCGGCCGAGGGCACGTGGTGAACGTTGAGCGTTCCAGCCCGGCGGAAGAACAGACCATCGCGCGCCATCGCATAGAACACGCGTGCACCGGCCAGGATGAGACCATTGTTGCAGCCGAACGTGGAGATGAGAATCGCGACCGCCATGATCACGACGCCCGCGGGACCAAAGATCACCTCGGCCGCCGCGGTCCCGACGCGATCCTGGGTCGCGTACTGGATGCCGCGTTCGATCACCGTTGCGCCGTTCGGATCTCCCTGCAACGGAAGCGTGCTGAGATACGAGAAGTTCGCAAGAATGTAGAGGATCGTGACGAGCCCCGTCCCCATCGCCAGCGCACGCGGAAGGTTTCGCTTCGCATCCTTCACTTCCGCCGCTGCGAACGTCACGTTGTTCCAGGCATCACTCGAGAAGAGCGAGCCGACGAGCGCCGTGCCGAACGCCAGCACGAACGCGCTGGTGAGGTCGACGTTTCCCCCGAAGCTCCCCGCCCCGAAATTCGCCGCGATCGCCGTGGCATTTCGCCCAATCGTTATGCCGAGCAGGATCAGGAGGGCCAGCGCGCCCGTTTTCACGAGCGTGAGGGTCGTCTGGATCAACTTGCCCTCGCGAACGCCGCGCAGGTTGATCACGGTGAGCACCCAGACCGAGAGCAGGGCGATCAGGCGCTGCGGCGTGAGCCCGAGCTGGATGGCCTGCGTCGACGCGTCACGACAGCCGAGCCAACCCACGCAGATGTCGGCCTGCGGGAACCACGCGTAGCGATCCGGCGTGATGGCCGGCCAGAGGACGCCCAGAAATCGTCCGAAGGCGACCGCCACGGCCGCGATGGTTCCCGTCTGGATGACAATGAAAAGGGTCCACCCATAGAGAAATCCCATGAGTGGACCCATCGACTCCCGGAGGAAGACGTACTGGCCTCCCGCTCGGGGATACATCGCCGCGAGCTCCCCGTAGGCGAGTGCGCCGAGGAGTGTGATGACGCCAGTGACGACCCAAACCGTGATGAGCCAGAACGGCGAACCCACCGCCCGGGCAATGTCGGCCGAGACGATGAAGATCCCGGAGCCGATCATGATGCCCGCGACGAGCATGGTCGCATCGGTCAACGTCATCGCCTTGACGAACTCCGTCTGCGGCGGTGTGACGCGGTCGGCGGGGGCCACGCTGGTCATGCGCTCCTCGTTCCAGATGGGCATGTCGCCACGGCGCGGAAGGATGTGGCCGGGCGGTCTCGTACCTCAGGGCAAAGCCGACAGAAAGTAATGTCGACGCAACGAGATAGCTAGTGAGAGCGAGCGAGAAACGAGGACCGAGGAGGGCGGCGAAACGTCTCTTCTTTAGAGCTGGAAAGTCATCGGAAATGTTGCGGCGATCGGCTGACCATCCGGTCCCACCGCCGGCCGGAAGCGCGCCTCACGAAGGCGCTCGCGGAATTTCCGGTCGTATCCGCGGTCGCCGGTGGTCGCGAACTCGAGACTGACGATCTCGCCTCGCTCGTTCACCGTGAACGTCACGGAGATCGATTTCCCGCGCACGCGGCCAGGCCGCGGTTCCGGCGGAAGCGGAAGGAAATCAGGCGTCGGCAGATGATCGCGTCCATCGCCACCGCCTGTACCGGGACCAGTAGCCGACCCCGTCCCGGTCCCGACGCCCGATCCAATTCCGCCACCGCTGCCGGGTCCGGTTCCGCTCGTGCCGTCATTCCCGGTTCCGCCACCGACGCCTGGAACCGGTGCCGCGCTGGCGGCTGCCGCTTCTTCCGGCCGCGGGTCTTCCACCGGCGGCGGCTCGGGCTCCGGCGGCGGAGTCGCTTCCTTCTCAGGCTGGGGCACGACCACGGCCTCCGTCTCCGTCGTCTCCGCTGGAGGCGGTTCCGGCGCTACGCGAAGGTATCGCAACCCCTCGGGCGTGATCGGCTCGGGGTGCCACCCGCCGGCGCCGCCGATCCCGCCGCCGCCTCCGCCGGCCGGGCCGACGCCGCCACCGGGGAAAAGCTCCGGCGCCACTACGCGCGCGAAGAGCGGCGTGATCAGCATGAGCACGAGGACGACGTGAACCACGATGGAGAATGGCGCACCCCACCGCCCCTCCCTGTGCAGCGGCATCCCCACGGGCGGCCGGTACGGGCGGCGGTTCTCCTCGTCGATCGTGGTCTCGTCGTGCTGGTCGTGAGGCTCGGTCATGCTGGAGATCTGCTGAAAGGCCAACGGTCTGAAAGTAATACGGCGGACGAGCCCATTGGGTTCGTCCGCCGCGGACCTCTCGTCGGGCGCAGAGGCCCGGCAGTAGGTCTTACGTGCCAGCGTCCTTCGGCGGCACGCCGATCACCTTCACACCGGCGCCGCGCGCCACGTCCATTGCCCAGATCACTTCCTGGTACTTGTTGGTGCCGTCGGCCTTCACGAACAGCACCTTCGACGGCCGCGGATCGTAGATCTCCTTCATCCGCGCTGCGAGCTGGTCACGCGACACCGGGGTCTTGTTGATCGACATCGTCATGTTCGGACCAATCTCGAGCACGATCTGGTCGGGATTCGCCGTGGCCGGCGTCGCCTGCGGGGTCGGATCCGGAAGCTGGAGATCGATCGCCTTCCGCATCATCGGCTGGATGATCATGAAGATGATCAGCAGCACCAGCAGAATGTCGATCATCGGAATGACGTTCGGCTCGTGCGAGAGCCCACCCGGTTCGTTCCCAACTGCGATTGCCATAGGACGCTCCTCGAGGCGGGTTAGGGTGTGAGTCCGGAACCGGCGGCGGCCGCCGCCCGGTCCTCTTCGACGCTCGACTCCGTACCCGGACGTTGATCGCTGATCGCACCGACCATCCGTACTCCGGACTTCGACGCGATGTCCATGGCATCGAGCACCGCCTGATACGGGAGCTCGCGGTGCGCTTTCACGAACAGAATCTTGTCTACCGTTCGCGCATCGAAGATGCGACGCAGCGCGGTCGGCAGATCCTCGGCACGAATGGGTTGCTTGTTCAGGTAGTAGTTCCCTTGGGCGTCGATGCCGAGCACCTGATCGCTGTCTTCTTCCGGGTGCGGCTTGAGGTTGACGCCCTCAGGCGGCACGGCCTGGAAGCCGGCGGCGAGTGCCGGCACCGTGATCATGAAGATGATCAGCAGCACCAGCATGATGTCGATCATCGGAATGACGTTGGGCTCGGCCTTGACGGTGGTCCGTCCGCTCTGCCCGACTGACATGGCCATGACGATTCTCCTCGTCGGCGCGTGAGATCAGCTCAGCCGGTGATCGGCTGGTTGCCGCCGGTGGCGGTCGACGTGTTGAACTCGCGCGTGAAGCGGGAGCGGCCGAACTCGCCGGCGACACCCTTGATCAGGTAATCGATCATCTCCTTCGAGGTGTACGTCATCTCGACCGTGAGATTCTCGATCTTCGTCGTGAAGTAGTTGTACGCCCACACGGCGGGAATGGCGACGAGGAGTCCGAGCGCCGTCGTGATGAGCGCCTCGGCGATACCGGCCGAGATCGCGCCGAGCCCCGCCGTACCGGCGGTGGCCATTCCCTGGAAGGAATTGACGATACCCATCGTCGTGCCGAGCAGACCGACGAAGGGCGCCGTCGCCCCCACCGTGGCGAGGATGCCGAGGCCGCGCTTCAGCTCGGCGAGAATGATCATCATGTTGCGCTCGACGGCACGCTCGGCCGAGTTGATGTCGGCGACCGTGACCGAGCCATCCTGAATGAGGGGGCGAACCTCGCCTAACGCGCCGCCGAGCACGCGAGCGACGTGCGAGCGCTTGTAGCTCTCGGCCAGCTTGATGGCCTCGGTGAGGTTGTCCTCCTCGAGGAACTGCGAGAACTCAGGGGCGAACTTACGCGTCTCCGCCTGTGCCTTCCGTAGCGCCCACCACTTCTGGATCATGACGGTGAGCGACCAGATGGACATGCCCAGCATCACGAACACGATGCCCTTGGCGAACCAGCCCATGTGGCCCCATAGCTCGATCAGATCGACATTCATAGTGACTGAACTCCAGGAGGGTGGGGGGAGTTACTTGTTGAGCTTGAACGCGAACGGCAGCTGCACGAGCTGCTTCACCTTCCGGCCGCCGACCTCGGCGGGATAGAACTTCATCTGCGGCAGGACGTTCCGCACGGCGGAGGTGAAGAGGTCGTGCGACGACTTGAGCACCTTGAAGGTCTTCATGTCGGCGCGCCCTTCGGTGTCCACGACGAACTGCGCGAGCACTTCGCCCTCGACGTTGCTCTCGCGGAGCACGTCGGGATAGCGAGGGCTGGGATTGCCCGGTACCGACAGCGCCGGCTTCTCGACCTGGAACTCGAAGTAGGCCTGGTTCGGATCGACGGGACCCGTGCCGCCCTCGACACCGCTGCCGAGACCGCCCTGAACTCCCTTGCCCGAGAAGTCATCCTCGTTCGTGACGGCCTTCGTGAGGTCGACCTCTGGAATCTCGTCGGGAATCTCGATCGGCGCGGTGAGCACCTGGAATCCCTTCGGGGGAGGCGGAGCCGCGACGATGTCCGGCGGCGGAGGCGCCTTCTCCTCCGGCGGAGGTGGCTCGTCCTTGGGCACTTCGACGAACTTCACCTCTTCCGTCTTCTCCTCGGTCAGCGCCTCGCCGGCGTTCGCCGTGGCGTAGATCAGCAGGCCGCCGAGGACGGCGTGCATCACGACACTGAAAACGGTGCCGCCAGTGCTGCGCTGTTTCTTGGGCTTCGACTCGATCAGCTCGTTGAACATGCCAACCTGACCCGGTCTGTGGGTGGCCTTCGCAGTCGCAAATGCCGTGCGGGTATAATGCTACCAGGCGATTATTACGACAGGAACGTCGCCAACATTAAGAATCCATGAAGGCGTGGTTAGTCTTGAATTACGCGGGCGCGAGCCGCTCTGGTACGGGGATTACGCCGTTCGCGCTGGCTCCGCTTCCTCGCGCTCGTCGACGTCCTCGCCACGGGCCTCGCGTCTCGTCGGCTCGGCCACGGGAAGCGTCACCGTGAAGGTGCTTCCCCGCCCCAGTCGCGACCGCACCGAGATCGCTCCGCCGTGCGCTTCGGCGATCCACTGACCGATCGCCAGACCGAGGCCGAATCCGACGCGCTCCATCATCCATGGGCGCTCGCCGCTGGGGACCTTGCGTGAGCGGGCCCGATCCGCGCGCCAGAATCGCTCGAAGATGTGGGGGAGGTCGCCGGCGGCAATGCCGATACCGGTGTCGCGGACCGAGAAGGCGACCGTCTTCCCGTAGCTCTCCAGGTTGAGCTCCACGGTCCCACGGCTGGGCGTGTACTTGATGGCGTTCGTGACGAGATTCAGGAAGAGCTGCCGCAACCGTGGGGCGTCGCCCATCACGGTGGCCGGCTCCATGACCGGCATCGTCACGGTGAGCCCGCCCGCTTCTCCGAGGATCACCGCCGTCTCCAGAACGTCGCGGACGAGCGGCTCGAGGGCTACCGGCTCGAGATGCAGGTCGAAGCGGCGCTCGTCCGCTCGTGCGAGCGTGAGCAGCGACTCCACGAGATCCGCCATGCGCGTCGTCTCGTGAAGCGCTTCCTCGAGGGCAACGAGGCGCTCCCCGGACGGCACGTTCGGGGTCATCGCGCGCTCGACGTCGGCGCGGAGGACGGCGAGCGGCGTCTTGAGCTCGTGGCTCGCGTCGGCGGTGAAGCGTCGCAACGCGGCGAATGACCGTTCCAGGCGCTCCATCATCTCGTTGAGCGTCGTCGTCAGGCGCTCGAGCTCGTCACCCGTGCCCGCGGAGGGAAGCCGGCGGTGGAGGCTTCGGCCGTCCGTGATCGCCTGCACCTCGTTGATGATTCCATCGATGGGTCGGAGGGCGCGACCCGCGATCACGTACGCGCCACCGATCGAGATGAGGAGGAGCAACGGGGCGATCACGAGCATCGTCCCGACGAGCTCCCCGATGGCCAGCTCCGCGGACTTCGTCGAGGAGGCAACGACCACACGGGAAATCTGGGATTCGCGCGCGGGGGCTCGCGCGGCCATGAGGAGGCGTTCTCCGCCAAAGGGAACGATCGCGGCGAGCCCGCTCGTCGGAGCATCGATCGCGTACTGCTGGAGCGACGCGAGCTCATCGGGATCGAGCTGACGCGCGGCGAACGACACGTAGAGGCTGCGTCCGTTGGCGTCGAGCACCAGCACATAGTCCGGGATGCCCTCGAGCATCGTGCGCAGCTGCGGAGTGATCGCTGGGCCCACGACCGAATCGCGCACCTCGGTGACGGGCTGTCCCGCGAGCTCGGCGCTCCGTACGAGGCTCAACGCGAGGTTGGCTTCCGTGAAGACGTAGCGCTGGAGCTCCTGGAGCGATGACGCGCGGCGCGCCGCCCACAGGGCGATGGCAAAGACGAGCAGGGTGCCGATGAGCGCCGCTGCATAGATCACCGTGAGGCGCGACCGAAGCGTGCTCACCGATGCCTCACGAGGCGCTCATGCGCGCACCACGTATCCCACGCCGCGCACGGTGTGGATGAGCTTCACGTCCCGATTCGAGTCGATCTTCTTGCGCAAATGGTTGATCACGACATCCACGATGTTGGTGCCTGGATCGAAGTGATACCCCCAAGCGTATTCCGTGATCAACGTCCGGCTCATGACGCGCCCCGCATGGCGCATCAGGTACTCGAGGACGGCGTATTCCTTGGGCGTCAGCTCGATCTCCTGTCCGTCCCGCGTCACTTGTCGTGTCCCCTTGTCGAGCTCGAGATCCGCCACCCGTAGCACGGGCGCAGCGATGGCATGCGGCCGGCGCGAGAGCGCCTCGACGCGCGCGAGCAGCTCCTCGAACGCGAAGGGCTTGGTCACGTAATCGTCCGCGCCGGCGCGCAGCGCCGAGACTTTGGCGTCGATGGCGTCTTGTGCCGTGAGCACCAGGACGGGTCGCTCGAATCCGCGCGCACGAAGTCGCTCGAGGACTTGCATTCCCGAGCGCCCGGGCAGTCGCATGTCCAGCACGACGAGGTCGTATGCCTCGGACGTCGCGCGCTGCTCGCCGTCCTCGCCGTTGGTGACGAGATCGACGCCCCACCGTTGCTCTTCCAGGCCGCGCTTGACGTACTGACCGACGGTGGGATCGTCCTCGATGACCAGGATTTTCATGTCATCAAGGTGCTCAGCGTGCTCAGGGGGCTCAAGGTGCTCAGGGGAGCGTGCACCCCGAGCACTCTGAGCATTCCGAGCACCCTGAGCACTCTCACGCTCTCTTGAACCCGTACTCCCGAATCTTCCGGTACAGCGTTTTCGGCGAGATCCCGAGTACCTCGGCCGCGCGACCCTGGTGCCAGCTCGTTTGGCGCAGAACGGTCGCGATGTGGTCGCGCTCGAGGTCGGCCAGCGAGAGCGGGCGCCCGTCCTGCGCCACGCGACGGGTATCGTTGGCGGCAGCGGGGCCGTTCAGCACCGGCAGATCCGACGCGCGAATCACTCCACCGGTGGCGAGCAACACGGCTCGCTCGATGACGTTTCGCAGCTCGCGAATGTTGCCGGGCCACGAATACGCTTGCAAGGCGACCATCGCATCCTCGCTCAGGCGGGGAGGCGTAGACCCACCGTATACGTGCAGGAAGTGATCGACGAGCATCGGGATGTCGATGGAGCGATCGCGCAGCGGTGGCAGCGTGATGCTGATGGTGTTGATGCGGTAGTAGAGATCGCCGCGGAAGGTTCCGTCCTGCACCTTCGCCTGGAGATCCTGGTTCGTGGCGGCGATAATGCGCAGATCGGTCTGCACTTTCTGCGTTCCGCCGACGCGGAAGAACGTGCCGAGCTCGAGCGCGCGCAGCAACTTCCCCTGGAGGCGGGGATCGAGCTCGCCGATCTCGTCCATGAAGATCGTTCCGCCGGCCGCCAGCTCGAACAGTCCGAGCTTTCGCGACAGCGCGCCCGTGAACGCCCCCTTCTCGTGACCGAACAGCTCGCTCTCGAGCAGGTTCTCCGCGATCGCGGCGCAGTTGATGTCGACCAGCGCCCCGTTCGCGCGGTACGAGAGCCGGTGCAGCGCACGCGCGACCAACTCCTTCCCGGTTCCGGATTCGCCGGAGATGAGTACGGTCGAGTCACTCTTGGCGACCCGCTCGACCAGCGAGAGGACCGCCTGCATCGGCGCGTAGCTGGTGACTATCTCGGGCACACCATCGAACCGCGAAAGGCGCTTCTGGAGCAGAACGTTCTCGCGCGCGAGCTGCCGTTTCTCCCAGGCACGTCTGACGAGGACATCGATCTCTGCCATGCGATACGGCTTCGAGAGATAGTCGTACGCCCCGAGCTTCATCGCGCTGATCGCCGTCTCGATGGTGCCATTGCCGGTGATGATGATGACTTCCGGCGGTGACGGCTCCTCGCGGACCTGCCGCAGCACCTCGAGCCCGTCGAGCTCGGGCATCACGATGTCGAGCAGCGCGACATCGTAGGCCTCGGCCTTCATCGCCTCGAGCGCGGCCCGACCGTCCCGACGTGTCGTGACCTGAAATCCGCGCCCGGTGAGATAGTTCTCGAGCAGCGTGCCGAGGTGCGCCTCGTCCTCGGCGATGAGAACGCGGATCCGTGATTCCTCTCTCATGCAGCCCCCTGAACCGAGTCGGGCAGCATGACGCGGAAGGTGGTTCCCTTCCCGACGTGACTGTCGACCTCAATGCGACCACCGTGATCGGCGACGATCGAATAGCAGATGGACAGACCCAATCCCGTGCCGCGGCCCGGCGGCTTGGATGTATAGAATGGCTCGAAGATCTTCGGCATTTCGCCTCGTGGGATACCGTGGCCTTCATCGGCGATCTCGATCACGACCGGCTCCTCGGACGGACGGCCGCGCCGCGTGCGCACGACGATCGTTCCGCGACCGCTCATCGCGTCCACCGCGTTGAGCAGGAGGGCCATGACGACCTGGATCAGCTGCTCGGCGTTGCCGTGGGCAGTGCGATTCAGCTCGCGATCGAGCTCGCGCACCACGCCCATGCGCTTGAAGCGCTCGTGATGCTTGAGGAGGAACAACGTCTCCTCGATCACGGCGTTGACGTCGACGGGGGCTCGCGTCGCCGCTTTCGGCCGGCTGAAATCGAGCAGCCCGTCGATGATGCGCTTGCAGCGGTGGACTTCGGTGTCGATGATGCGCAGGAAGTCGCCGTACGATTGTTTCGCGTCGCCCGGCATTGCCTGCTCCTCGAGTCGCAGCGACATGCTCTCGGCGCATGCACCGATGGTTGCAAGCGGATTGTTGATCTCGTGCATGACGCCCGCGGCGAGCTGCCCAATCGCGGCCAGCTTCTCGGCCTGTGCGATGCGGTCCTGCGCCTGGCGCCAATCGGTGATGTCTTCGCCGATGGTGATGACGTGCGTGACGTTCGCGTCATCGACACGCATTGGGATTTTCGAGATGCGGAAGGTGCGCAGATCCCCCGTTGCACTCGATTCCATCTGGAAGGTCGAGATTTTCCCCGTGGCGAACACGTCATCGAACTCGCCGCGAAGCAGCTCTGCCGGCTGGCGGTGGAGGATCTCGAAGATCGTTCGTCCGATGGCCTCTTCGCGGGACACGCCCTGAATCCCTGTCTCGCGCTTGCGATTCCAGGCGTGAATCCGGTATTCGCGGTCGATCACGTACAGACCGACGGGCAGCGAGTCGATGATCTTTTCGGTGAATCGCCGCTGCTCCTCGATCTGTTGCGTACGCAGACGGACCTCGATCGCCATCTGCTGCGCGTGCTCGGCGTTCGCGAGCGCCGGGGCGACCAGGTCGGCGACGGTCGCCAGGACGATGCGCTCTTCGGAGTCGAGCGAGCGGCCCACGCCCGCGACGAGCGCGCCCAGGTGCCGCTCACCCGCAATCAGCCGCGCGAGAACCAGCTGGTCGTTGGAGAGCTCGCCCGCCTCGAGGAGTGCAGAGATCTGGATGTCGGTCGTCGCCGCATCACCGACCCCCCAGACGCGCGTGAGACCGGCAGGCGCGAACGCCCAAATTGCGCAATCCGAGGCGGTTAGCCCGCGTCGAACCAGCTCCAGCACCTTGTGGAGGACGTCGTCGAGCCCGCCCGACGCGGCCAGGTGTGCCGCGACGTCCGAGATGAGCGCGAGGGCCGGCGAGACTGGCTGGAGGCTGGTAGGGGTGAGGCGGGCGACGGGAGCCAAAGGCCCTCGGAAGTCGGGGATACGAACGGTGGGCGGAGTGTCCGCCCCCCGGACAATATGACCGATAGCCCCCCTCCAAGGTCACTCTTTTACGCCTTTCAAAACCATTCCGTTTCGACCGTTACGACCTCATGTGGCCTACGAACGATCTCTGTCCGCCCCGCCGCGTTCACATCGCGATCTCCATCGGCGCGCCGAGGCGGCCTTCACGACCGACGCCGTCGATGGTTGCCGTGACGCGCTCGCCTTCGATGCGCACATCCACGGGGTGCCCTCTGACGCGCACGCCTGACAGCTCGGCAAGCTCCAATCCCATCGGCATGGGATCGATCGTCAGCCCGCTTTCGTGCGGTCGAACCCCGGCGACGTATTGCACGATCGCGTCGATGATCCAGGAGTGCGTCACGTCGCTGGTGTCGCGGTGCACCGACGCTCGCCCCTCGAGCGGATCGTAGAGCTCGTGCGACCCGATGCGCACCGGATCGGCGCCGTCGAAGAACATTCGAACCGTGCGCATGACGAGGTGCGCCACGTGCGGCCGAAGGTGCGGTGCGTACGCGCGTGACGCTCGCGCGAGCGCATCGATGAGCTGGCTGTTGACGTGCGGCACGACGGGTCCACGGAACGGCTCGGCACCGCGCACGCCGCTCCGCGCGCCGAAACGCGAAAACTTCTCCTCATCGGCCGGCGCCGTGGCAACCGGGAACGAGGTCCAGAACTCCTGCGGATCGAGGAGCGATTCCTCCAGTCCGGCGAGGTGCCGCGCGTCGGCGAGATCGGTGCGGTACGGATAGAAAGAGACCGCTGAGCGCGCCCCGACGCGTTTGTTCGTCCCCGGATCCACGTCACGAAACAGCTTGCGATCCGCATCCCACATCCGCTCGCGCACCGCAGAGGCGAGACGCGCTGCCGCCTCGTCCCATCCCGGCGCGTCCTGCGGACGTCGAGCGCGCAGGGCGAGCCGACCAAGCGCGACGAAGAGTCCGTACGCCGCAACGGCGGCGTCGACCGCGCACAGGCGCTCGCGTGCTTGCCAGCGCTCGCGGTCATCGAATGCGACCTCGGCGCGCGCCGCCTCGGGCAGTCCACTCGCGGCCGTGCGCGTATCGAGAATCCACCGCGCGTATCGGGCGAGCGCGTCGTATGATTCCGCGACGAACGCGCCGTCGGAATGCAGGGCGTCGAGCGCCAACACTGCACCGCCCCAGTCACTGATCGCGCTCCCCGTCGCTTCCCCTCGATCGCCGAAGACCACCGGCAGGCTTCCGTCGTCGCGGGCACGTGCGAACACCGCACGCAACACCGCGCGCGCGCGCTCGGGATCACGCATCCACCGCAGCTCTCGCACGTGACCGGCCGATGCGTCGCTCGTGAGGCGGTGGAGCATCCCCGTGCCCTCGCACACCCCGCCCCCGGTGGCGAGCAGCTCGAGACAGCTCCAGCGGTACCAGTAGCAGTGCTCCATGTACGGATCGGAGCAACGGAACGCGGGAACCGCGGCGAAGTACTCCCGCCAGCGGCGGCGGCTCGCCCCGCCTAACGTCGCGGCGTGACCAGTGGTCGCTGGCGCGGGGCTCGCGGCCGCGCGGCTGGCCGTCTCCTTCGAAGCGACGCGCATCGCGAACGCCGTGGATGCGCCCTCTGCGGCGACATACAGCGCGCGGTGTACGGCCGCGTACACGATCGGCGCCGGCTCGATCTCGCTGTCCCCGGGAGCGAGACCGTCGCGGGTCCACTGCGGGGCAAACGGCGTGTACCGCCATCGTGGGTGAAGCGGCGCCGGCTCGCTGCGCGCCAGACTCCAGCTTGTCGCGCCGCCGACGCACGCGAGTGCGATGTCGAACGTATCGCCCCGCTGTGCGCGCCGCTGGAAGACGACGGTGCCGTCGAAGCGCACGCCGCCAACGAGCGCGTCCCCGGGCTGAGCCGTCCATGCCACCAGGTGAAGGCGCGTTGGCCGCGATGCCTCGAGGCGCCACTCGGACGCGAGCACGCCACCGGGCTGCACCGTGCGCACTTCCGTCGCGGTCACGCCGGCGCCAACCCGGTATTCGACGGCGAGCTCGGACGGCGTCCAGCGCCGGCTCGTTAGGTGAGCGGGAACCTCGGCGCCGTCATCATCGAGCAGGGCCACGGTGAACAGCGGCGCCACGACGCTGCCGACGACGCTTGCGCCGTCCCAGAACCCCGGGTCGTCGAGCCAGAGCGGGTGTGGCGGCGCGAAGATGAGTCCGTCGCCTGCCGATAGCTGCCACCTGTCATCGCGGGCGAGCAGCTCGATCGGTTCCACGTGCGCGGCCCGAGGCCTCGAGCGATGACTGCGTCAGCCGTCCTGCCGCTGCGCCCGGTCGGCGACGCGTGGGCTGCGCGGCGCACGGTCGGTTCGTGCCGGCGCCGGACGTATGAGATCCTCGGCCGCGAGCAGGCTCCGTGCGAGATCCGCCATCGACATGTTGCGGCTCTGGCTGGTTCGCTGGAGGATGCGGTACGCCGCGCTCTCCGTAATGCTCTCGCGCTCCATGAGGATGCCCTTCGCGCGCTCGATGACCTTGCGGTCGTCGAGCTTCCGGCGGAGATCATCGCTTTCGTGGCGCGACGACAACCAGTCCTCGTGCCGCGCGAACGCCACCTGAATGGCCGCTTCGAGCTGCCCGGCCGACACCGGCTTGACGAGGTAGTGGAAAATGGGCGCACGCGTCGCATGACTCACCGTGTCCGCATCGCTGTACGCGGTGACAGCGATGATCGGCACCGGACGCTCGGCGTGAATCTGTTCGGCGGCGGCGAGGCCATCGAGATGCGGCATCCGCACGTCGAGGAGGACGAGATCGGGCCCCATGGTGCGCGCCATCGACACGGCGCTGGCTCCATCGGCGGCGATGCCCACGACCGTGTGGCCCAGTGAGCGAAGATCTTGCTCGAGGCCGAGGGCAGTAACGCTTTCGTCCTCGCCAATGAGGATGCGCAGCGGGGATCCGGGCACCAGACGGTCTCCTGGATGGAAGCACTTTCCCGGCTGCAAGAGCCGGACCGGGCTCGTCCAGCCGGGAACGGAACGTGCCTGCCTTCGTGTGGATGACCGGGACTCGAAACGCGACCGATTCAGGGCGCCCGTCAGTGGATTCGCCGCGCGTCCTCATCGTGGGGACGGGCTCGCGCGTGCGCCGCTCGCTGGCACGCCGTGGCTACGAGGTAGCGACAGCGCCGATCGACGACGCGCTCAACCGGATCGACGAGCACGTCGAGGCCGTCATCATCGACGCACGAACGAACGATGCGCTGGAACTGTGCCGCCGCATCAAGACGCGCTTTCAAGTTCCACTGCTCCCGGTCGTCATTTTGCGGCCCCGGCCTCACAGCGCCACGATGCCGGTCGCGCCGGACGCCTGGCTTCGTCCGGCGACGCGCGGGCGCGAAGTCGCCGCACGCATCGAGGAGCTGGTGCGAATTCGGCGCGCGGAGCGCGAGCTGTCGCGCCTCAACGAGGCGTTGGCGTCGCTTGCCGCCGAGAACGGTGAGCTTTACGAGCGCGCACGGCGAGATGCGTCGCGCACGCTGTCCCTGCTCCGCGAGCTCCAGCACCGTGTCCGTAACAACCTCGCGGCCATCCAGGCACTCCTGGTGCTCGAGCGTCACCGCTCGCCGCGACGCTCACTCGACGAGGCGATCGACGTTGCCATCGCGCGCATCCGCGGCATGGCGGCGCTCCAGGATGCGGTATCGACCGATGCGGGCGCCGTCGCGCTCGCGGCGCTTGCGCGCGCCATCGCTCGCAACGCGATCGATGTGTTCGGCCCCCGCGCGCTGCCGTCGTGCGACGTTCAGGGAGATGCAGCCGTTCCCGCTCAGGTGGGAAGCTCGCTGGCCGTGGCCTTGAACGAGCTCGTGATGAACGCCGTGCGACATTCCGAGGCGCATCACGTACGGGTCGCCATCGAGCGCGCGGACGACGAGATCAAGGTCGAGGTGAGCGACGACGGTCGTGGGCTCGGCACGCCCGATCCGGCTGGTGGCGGGCTCATCATTGCGCGAACGGTCATACGCAACGAGCTCCACGGGAGTCTCGAAGCGCTCCAGCGCACACCAGGAACCGTCATGCGCATCACGGTTCCGCTGCCGCGAGAACCGGATGAACAACGGCCCGATCTACGCGGGCCGTGATATCGATGGAGCGTGCGAGGCTCGAACTCGCGACCTTTCGGTTGCAAACCGAATGCTCTCCCAGCTGAGCTAACGCCCCGTACCATTCAATGATAAAAGCTTGATCCGGGGCGTTCCAGAGGCGTGGGCACACGATTGGCGGACGTCGCGTTGAGCACGTGAGCATTGGCCCAGGGGCATTGATGACGACGACGGCGAAACAGAATCCGACCCTGGCGATTCAATGCCAGTTCTGCCTGACGTGGAACCGGATAGACGCGACGCGCGCACAGGATCGGCCGAAGTGCGGGAAGTGTGGCCGTCCCATCCTGCTGGATCGCCCGCTCAAGCTCACGGACGAGACCTTCGACCGCACGATCGAGAGCGCCGAAGTGCCGGTGTTGGTGGACTTCTACGCCGACTGGTGCGGGCCCTGTAAGATGATGGCGCCGTTCGTGGACCAGCTCGCCGCGAAGGTGACGGGCCGCGCACTCATCGCGAAACTGGATACCGACGCATCACCGCGCACCGCGGAGAAGTTCGCCATCCGCAGCATCCCGACAGTCATGGTCTTCCGTGACGGAAAGGCGGTCGCTCAGCAGGCGGGCGCGGTGCCGTTGCCTGTCCTCGAGCAGATGCTCGGGGTGGGGTAGCGGAGATTTTCTCAGGTGTCCGAGACGTCAGACTTCAGATGTCAGATCTCACTCATGAGCGGGCAATGTTTCCAGACTCTCCGGATCGTACGGCACCTGCACCTGGTCGCGATACGGCGACGTCAGCAGCGTCACGCGCAGCCTTGGGAACGCATCCATGAAGGCGGCATAGCACAGTCCCCACAGGCCCAGGTAGCCTAACGTCACTCCGATCTCGTACATCCCCATGGGGGCGGACGGCGACTCGTAATGCAGGGAGGGGTACACCTCGACATAGCGGAGCAGCCAGAGCCCGACGAGGCTCGCGAGCGCAAAGAACGCGAACACGGGAAGCACGACCTTCGCCTTGCGCGACAGCAGGCCGAAGAACGGCAGCACGAACATCAGGAAGACCACCGGCATCGTGAACTTCAGCCACGGCGCGATCAGCCGCAGCCGCGCCCAGTGCGTCTCCTCGCCCATGTTCCCGTACCAGATGACGAGATACTGGCCGAACGTGAGGTAGCCCCAGAACGCCGTGAAGGCGAACGAGAGCTTGCCGAGGTCGTGGAAATGGTGCTCGGTGATCAGATCGTACGCGTCGAGGTGACGCCGCCACCACATCGTGAGCAGCGACCAGCTCGTGATCGCACCGAGCCACGCTCCCATGAAAAACCACCACGAATAGAGCGTGCTCTGGAAATGCATGTCGAGGGTCA
Organism: Gemmatimonadaceae bacterium; assembly: GCA_052389995.1. GTDB lineage: Bacteria > Gemmatimonadota > Gemmatimonadetes > Gemmatimonadales > Gemmatimonadaceae > JAICNG01. The sequence goes on from JBQTHJ010000019.1 coordinate 178,785, forward strand.
TGGACAGGTCCCATGACAGCAGCGACATGAAGAGCCCGAACGCGAGACACAGCACGACCGCGAGCCACCCCTGCCGCGAGTGCGTCGCGTGAATCTCGAGCCGCTCCTCGGCGAACCGGCGGCGCATGCGCGCGCGCAGGCCGCGCGCCCAACGAGCCCCGGCGTCTTCCGCCTGGCCAACGTCGAGGCGAACGGACGTGTACACGTACCAGACGCTCAGCAGGACGAGAATGCCGAACGTGACGAGGTCGCGCGCGATGATGAACGTCGGATCGAACCACGCCGCCTTCTCCGGAACCGGAGGGGCTTCGTGCGTCCACGGGAAGATGTGGTGCCGGCCGGCGAAGATGAGCACGAGCAGGAGAAACGCGACCGGCAGGAACGCGACGTACCCTTCGAGGAAGCGCACAATGGGGCGCGACCACCGCGCGGTCGTGATGCGCTGAACGGCAACGAACGCGATCGCCGCCTGCGAGATGGACGCGAAGAAGAGCCAGTTGACGTGCAGCGCCTGCCAGGCCCGGTTCTCTCCCTGAAACGCGCCGACCAGGAAGACGAGCGCGCCGATCACCGCGAGGATCGCGCTCACGACCTTGACCACGCCGCCAATCGGACGCGCCGTGGCGCTGAGGATCTCGGCGCGCGTTGGCATACGTGCGTCGGGATGCGCGATCACGGGCGCGGCCCTGCCGCCGGCGCGGCCGTGGTCGTATCCGTGGGCGTCGCGGCCCGCGCGTTAGGCGCGGCCGTGGGGCGAGCGTATGGCACCGGGCGCGTGGGCGCGCTCACGGAAAATGTGGGCACCGCCGGGCCGTTCTCTCCGGGCTGCCCGGCGGGCTCGGTCGAGACAGGAGCACCCAGCCGGCCCTGCAAGCCACGCAGATAGTTGACGACGTCCCAACGGTCCATGTCCTCGACGCGATTGTACGTCGGCATGAGACCGCGTCCGTTCCGGATGACACCGTAGAGGTAGCCGTCGCTCCGGTTGCGAGCGATGTCCGTGATGAGCGACGGTACGGGCAGCCCGAATGCGATGACCGGGCCATCGCCCGCTCCGGCGGTTCCGTGACACACGGCGCAATAGATCTGAAAGTGGCGACGGCCATTCGCGATCGAGCTGTCCGACACAGGCGTGGGATTCGACAGCAGCGCGAGCGAGTCGAGCGCGCCGGGTGTAGGGAGTGTGGACACCATGAACGCCGCGACGCTCGTGCCGTAAATCGGAACCGAAAACTGAGGGTTGCCGCGCGACGCCAGGCTTTCTGGTGGTACGCCGAGCCAGGTGACCGTGTCACTCCACTGCTGCTCCCACGGCTCCTGCCGCGGCTGATCGGCGAACGTCGTAAACCACGGGCAGGCGGTAACGAAAGGCAGGAGTAGTGCAGCCATGAACGAGGACCGAGGGACGAGGAAGCCGCGGCGTGACGTCGTCTTGCCCGCCGCGCAACCGCGATCTCCTCGGTCCCCCTTCCTCGTTCCTCTCGACGCCCGCACCGGCAGCCGGTCGCTAGCGCTCACGTCGCACCTCCACCGCTCCGTTGTCCTGTAGCAGCTCCGTCACGCTCGCCTCCCGATCGGGCGGACACTGCACCCACACGCCGTACGATCCATCGCTGAATCGCGCGTCGTAGCCGACGGTCATCATCACCTTCGGAATGCGAGCGACGGCGAACATGCCGAACACGGTCGAGAGCGCGCCGACGAGTACCATGACCTCGAATCCGATGATCGTGTAGGGCACCCACGAGGGGATCGGCTTTCCGCCGACGACCAACGGCCAGTACTCCGAGACCCAGATCGCGATCCAGTAGCCGAATGTCGCACCCAGCAGGCCCCCGATCAGCGTGAAGCGTCGCACGACACTCGGTCCGTGGTCCAGCGCGTGCTCGAGCTCGTGGCGTGGGGTGGGCGAATACACCGTGATCGATCCCGCCTTGCTCTGCCGCAGCGCGGTGATCGCATCGACCGTTGCGTCGAGATCGCGGAAGACGCCGAGCACACCGCGCATTACTCGTGCTCTCCCGGCGTCTCGGGAGAATAGTCGACGTGCTGCCCCGAGACGTCGATCTCCGTCGTCGCCGCATGCGTTCGCAGCCTCGGCGGGACGATTTCCTTCACCTCGGCGATCGCGATCACGGGGAATTGCTTGATGAACAGCAGGAACCACATGGAGAACCAGCCGAAGCTTCCGAGCAGAATCGACCAGTCGACCCAGGTCGGGCTATACGACGTCCATTGCCACGGCTCGAACTCGTGCGACAGCGACGGCACGACGATCACGAATCGCTCGAACCACATCCCGAGGTTGATGAAGAGGCTGAGGATGAAGAGCCACGTGGTGCTCCGTCGGAGTCGCTGCGAGAAGAGCGTCAGCGGCAAAATCATGTTGCAGGTCAGCATGATCCACGCGGCCCACCACCATTGGCCGAAGACGCGATTCATGAAGTATTCCTGCTCCACCTTGTTGCCGCTGTACCAGGCCACCCAGAACTCGGTGAGGTACGCGGTGCCGACGACGAGCGAGGTGAAGAGGCAGAGCTTCGCCGCCGCGTCGAGGTGGTTGAGCGTGACGTAGTGTCGCAGACCGAACCAGCGCCGGAGCGGGATGATGATCGTGAAGACCATCCCGATACCCGAGAAGATGGCGCCAGCCACGAAGTAGGGCGGGAAGATCGTGGCGTGCCATCCCGGCGTCAGCGCCATCGCGAAGTCGAACGATACGACGGAGTGCACCGACAGCACGAGCGGCGTCGAGAATGCAGCGAGGAAGAGGTACGCGCGCGTGAAATGCCGCCACTCGCGATCGCTGTTGCGCCACCCGAGTGACAACACCGCGTAGATGCGTTTGCGGACGGGATTCGTCTCCCGGTCGCGCAGGGCAGCAATGTCGGGGACGAGGCCGACGTACAGGAACGTCGTCGAGACGGTGAGGTACGTGAGAATCGCGAAGACGTCCCACACCAGGGGGCTCTTGAAGTTCGGCCAGATGAGTCGCCAGTGCGGATACGGAATCAGCCAGAAGAATTTCCAGGGACGTCCGAGGTGCAGAATCGGAAAGAGTCCCGCCGTCATGACGGCGAACACCGTCATCGCTTCTGCGCACCGGTAAATGGTCGTGCGGAATCCGGCGCGGAACAGATAGAGAATGGCGGAGATCAGCGTACCGGCGTGGCCGATGCCGACCCAGAAGACGAACGTGATGATGTACACGCCCCACATCACCGGCGGGTTGTAGCCGGCGACGCCGAGGCCCATGTAGATCTGATAGATCCAGGTGCCGATGCCGATGGCGAGGCACGTCATCGCAATCGCCAGCCCGATGAACCAGGCACCCGTCGGCGTCAGCGTCCCGATGATCTCGTCGTTGACTTGCTCGTAGCTGCGGACGGCGGGCAGCTGGATGTTGGCCGACGGGATGTTCGGCCGGGGCATCTCCTCGTCTACTCGGCGCGGGCGGGCGACGACGGCCATGCGTGCGGTCCTAGTGCGCCGCGGGCGCGGCGGCCGGCGGTTGCTCGCCGGGTGCCGGGTACGTGACTTTCTTCAGATAGACCACTGCCGTGAAGGTGTTCAGCTCCTCGAACACGTGATAGGCGCGCTCATCGTGCAGGTGACTCGCGATTGCCCAACGCTCATCGGCCGCGTCCCCAAAAACGATCGCCCGCGACGGGCACGCCTGCGCGCAGGCCACCGTGAACTCGTCAGGCGCTACCTCGCGCCCCTCGGCGCGCGCACGGTTCTCGGCCTCACGGATGCGCTGCACGCAGAACGTGCACTTCTCCATGACGCCCTTTCCACGTACGGTGACGTCGGGATTGAGCTGCCAGTTGAGCGGCTCGGGCCACGCGTATTGCGGCCGGTCGGTTTCGCCGTATCCGAACCAGTTGAAGTAGCGAACCTTGTACGGGCAGTTGTTGGAGCAGTAGCGCGTGCCGACGCAGCGGTTGTAGACCTGGACGTTGAGCCCGTCGGGCGAGTGGTAGGTCGCGAACACGGGACACACGGGTTCGCACGGCGCGTTGCCACAATGCTGGCAGAGCATCGGAACAAACCGGGTCTCGAAGTCCGGCGATGTCTCGTCGCCCTCCCAATATCGCTCGAGACGAATCCAGGCCATCTCGCGCGACCGCAGAATGTTCGCGCCTGCCGTGCGCGGAAGGCCCTGCGTGTGCCCGCTTTGATACGACGCACCCACCGTGGGAATGTTGTTCTCGGCGTAGCACGCCGTCACGCACGCGGAGCATCCGGTGCAGCGCGCGAGATCGACCGTCATCGCCCAACGACGCTTCGCCATCCCGGTGGGATGGTTCGGATCGTACAACCCCACCTCGTTCTGGCGCGGATCGCTGAGCGCACCTTCCGCGTCAGCGGCGAGCGGCGCGCGAAGACCCGGCAGCGGCTCGTGCGACGCGTCGCCGGGAAGCGCATGTCCACCTCCGTGCGCTTCCGCAGCCTGCCCGAGCTCACCGATGGCGATGGCCCGACCGATGCCGCGACCATGCTGGCGCGCGGAGCCCTCCGTCGTCACGAGCTGCTGGTACTCTCCGACTTTCCTCACGCGAACCCGCGAGCCGCTCCATGCCGCCAGCCCTGCCCGATCGAACCCGGGGCTGAGCGCGTCGAGCGGGTTCGCTCCGACGTCTCTCGCAAACCGTCCATATGCGGTATGCCCGCGACCGAACGCCATCGCGACCGTGTCGCGGCGGACACCCGGGTACACGTATGCAGGCGCGCGCACGGCGCCACCCGCGCCCTGCACCTCGAGCACGTCACCGGGCTCGATCGAGAGTCGTGAGGCGGTCTCGGGATGGATCTCGATCCATGACTGCCAGCAGATTTTGCTGACCGGATCGGGGAGCTCCTGGAGCCAGGGCTTGTTCGCGCCGTCGTGACCGAGGACGCCTGACGCGTAGACGACGAAGATGAAGTCACCATCGCCCTCGACGGGCGCGGGCACCGTGACTTGACTCGCGGGACGAGGGGCGGCACGTGGCGTCGAGCCGGATGTAATGCCGCGCGCGAGGGCGCTCGTGAACGCCGAGGCCCCTCCGGGAAACCGGCCGATCAACCACGAACGGTAGTCCGCCGGCAGGCGTCCCGGCTGCCCCACATTCGCCACCTCGATGAGGACGTCGGCCGTGGCGCGCGTGCGGAACACCGGATCCATGGCCGGCTGCTGGAGTGAGACCACGTTAGGCATTACCTGCGCGTCTCCCCACGACTCGAGCGGGTGATGGTCGGGGAGAATCAGGTCGCAGAGCTCGGCGGTCTCGTCCGGGTAGCTGGTGAACGCAACCTTGAACGGCACGCGTCCGAGCGCTTCAGCCACCTGCGTCGACTTCGGCATGGTGAATACGGGATTCACCGCGCGCACCATGAGGAGAGGGACGCGTCCGGCGCGCATGTTCTCGATCGCTGCGCTGAGCTCCGCCGACGAGGCGACTCCATCGAACGCGGTGACGGGTGTCGCGGGACGAATCGCCGCGCCCACGCTGCCCGTCGCCTGATTGATCGAGTTCACGACCCTCGCAATCTCGCCCGCCTGCACGGTGCTCACGCCAGACAGGACGAGACTCGGTCGCGCCGCTGCCAGCTCGGCACCGAGTCGCTGGAGCGCCTCGACCGGGACATCGGCGGCGCGTGCCGCCGCGGACATGTCCGTCTGGCCACCGCCACGCGCCGCGGCGAGAAGTGCATTCGCGACGACAAGCTCACTGCCGCTCCTCGCGGGGATCCATTCGTCGGCATTCAATCCCGTGAGCGACCGTCGCGCACCGATATACACGAATCTCGGCGCACCCTGTAGTCGTGCCCGCGCTTCGGCGAAGTCGAGCTGCTGCGGGACGCTGACTCCCCACCCATCGAGGAAGTCGGCGCCAATGGAGACGATGAGCCCCGCGTCGGAGAACGAGAGCGATGGCCACGCGACGCCGTAGGCCTCGCGATTCGCTGCGATCACCGCGTGATCGAGCGATGGGTCCAGCGCGAGATGCGCGGGCAGTCCCATCGCCGCGAGCCACTGATCGAGGAAGAACGGGAAGCTCCCACTCTCGTGCCGGTTGAGGAAGAGCACATCCGCGCTCTGTGCTCCCGTGCGAGCCGCGTCGAGTCGCTCGCGGAAGAGCTGTATGGCCTCCTCCCACGTCGCGGCGACGAGCTGTCCATCGCGGCGGATCCGCGGTCCGGGGTAGCGGTCGGGATTGTAGAGACCCTGAAGCGCCGCCTGGCCGCGCGCGCAGAGCGCACCGCGGTTGAGCGGATGCGCCGGATTTCCCTCGAGCTTGATCGTGCGGCCGTCGCGCGTCTCCGCAAGCACCCCGCAGGCGGCAGCGCATTCGCGGCAGGTGGTGGCGAAGTACGTCGAGACTCCGGGCACCGTCTGGTCGGGGTGAACCAGGTACGGAATGAGCGTTCCCGCTTCGCTCGGCCCGCACGCGGTCGCCGCGGCGCCGGCGCCGGTGACGCCGAGGATCTTCAGGAACTCCCGGCGCCGAACGCCCGAGGCGCGAGTCGCGTCGCTCATCGGCTCAGTAGTGACAGACGCTACAGTCGTAGCGCACCTGACGCTGCACGTGACAGTTCACGCACCAGCCCATGTTCAGCGACTCCTGCTGGTACACGGGGAGCATGTTCTGCACGTCGCCATGACACGCCTGACAGGTGACGCCCGCGTTGACGTGCCGCATGTGCGGGAACTGCACGTAGTCCGGCACCTTGTGGATGCGCACCCACGGGATCGGCTGATTTTTCGAGGCGAACTGCTGGAGCTTCGCGATCTCGGGACGCTCCGTGCCATCGGGACGCCGCGCACCGATGACGGTGTGGCATCCCATGCATGTCTGAACCGCTGGCAGGCCCGGGTCGGGAGATTTGTTCGCCGAGTTGTGGCAGTACAGGCAGTTCATCTGCAATCCCACCACGTGCGGATTGTGTGGGAAAGCGATGGGCTGTTGCGGCGCGCGACCTTGCGGAGTGGAGCCACCGCTGACGGCGGAGAGGAGGATGGCGGCGGCAGCGAGCGCGAAGAGACCCGGGTAGACCGCCCACTTCTTCCTAGTCGTCATCGCGCCATGTGTGGCTGGGACGGAGACGTTCACCCCTTGTGAACAATTTCACAAGGCGACTCAACGGCGGGTAAAATGGTCAGTCCTGCCCGCACGGCGCAAGAGCCTCGCACGATATCAGATGTGGAATGACACGCGACCAAATTTCCGCGCGCGCGTCCTGCAAGAAAGGCCCCTTCACCGTGCCGCCGCCAACCGCGCGTGCGCGAGAATGTCGTCCGCCGTCGCCAGCGTTGCATCGCGCAGATCGTCGGGAAGGAGCGCGAGATTCGCGCGAGGCGCCTGCGTCAGTCGCAGCGGCCACCCGCTGCCGTAGACGAAACGCTCCGCGCCGCACGTGCGGAGCAGATGCGCGAGGTCATCCTCCGGAGGACCCCAGATCCACGAGATGTCCCACCAAACGCGACCACGTTCCTCCGGCGTCAGTCCCCAGTGCACCTCCTCGATCAGCGCCCGGCCGGCGGCAGCGACCACCACGTGCACGCGGTCGCTCGCGCGCGCGAGGGCCCGCACGGCGGCGCCACTCAAATCGCCAGCGCCATCCATCCAGTGCCGCTGCCGCACGTCCTCGAAGCGCGTCGTCAACAGGAGCGGAAGCGCCGCCTCCCCGCAGGCGATCGCGAGCGAGCGCATCCTCGCGTCATCCGGTGCGAGCCCCCACTGCGGAGGATAGGCACGGATCGCCGCGGCGCCGCGAGCGTGCGCATCGGCGACCGCGCCCTCCCACTGTGGCCAGTCGGGTCTGACACACGGAGCCGGACGGAGCACGTCCGTCCACGCCTCGAGCGCAGCGTACAATGCTGCGTTGCCCGACGACGGATCGCGCCAGAATGCCGAGGGCAAATGCCCGACCCAGGCGCCGGCGACACCCTCGCGCTCGAGCACGCGCGCCAGGATCTCCGGCTCCGGATGGGGGACGTCGCGAAAGGGATAAACGCCGATCCAGGCATGGACGTCGATGGTCACGCCACACTCGCCGTTGACGCAGACGCCACGGTTCTATCGTCTGGCAACATGGGAAAGCTGCCGGACGGAAAGATCCGAGCGGCGTTCCGCCATCTGATCGAGGCAAGGTCGGACGCCGAGAGCCCGATCACCTCGAGGGCCCAGAGCTTCGCGAGCCCCGTCTCCATGGTGAGGTCGGAACCCCAGAGCAGGCGCTGCGCACCGACGGCCGCGAGCGTCCGATCGAGCATCCCACGATCGACTCCGCTGCCGGAGAGATCGACGTAGACGTTAGGCAGGTTCGCGATCGCCGGCAGCGTGTGCTGCCAATCCCCCCCGCCGCCAATGTGTGCGAGGATGAACGCGACGCGCGGGTGACGCGCCGCCAATCGCGCGAGCTCGACTCCATCGGACGCTTCCTGCCCCGGCCAGTCGCGCCGCCGATGCTGCCAGATGTGGTGAAGGATCGGGACGCCGCGGCGCGCGGCCTCCCCCGCGATCGGATCGAGCAGCGGGTCGTCGGCGCGGCGGCTCGCCGCGAGCTTGATGCCGATCGCGCCTTGCGCGAGGCAGCGATCGATCTCCTCTAGCGCGTGAGCCGTCTCGTTCGGATTCACGGTCACGTAGCTGCGAACGCGCGCACCTTCACGGTGCTGGAGCGCGAGCATCTCATCGTTGCCGAGCGTGACGTCGCGGGGAGACGGAAAGTAGATGGGCGACGTATGTCCCCAGCTTCCGAGCACTGACGCGACGTGAACCGTAATACCGATACGCTCGCCAGCGCGCAGACGCGATGCGTTGCGCTCCCCCCAATCCTTTCGGCCGCATCGGGCGTGCAGGAAGTGCGCATGCACCTCGATCAGCGGCTCCGGTCCCGCGAGGGGCGCGTCGTCCCGCCTCGTCGTCACTCCTCCTCACGCAGGCGCACGAGCGCGCTGCTCGCCGCGCTCTCGATCTCCGCGATCGCGTCCTCGTCGTGCGCCAGCGAAGGGAAGTCGTAGGCGCCACGCTTGAACAGGACGCCGGCCTCGACCGCCAACTCCAGGAATCGGCTTTCGCGGGAGGGAGAGTCGAACCGGAGGAGCCACATGTGATCCAGGCCATCCGTCCGCACGCCATTCACGCGGCTCGCCGCGATGGCGCGGTCCACCGCCGCGCGCATCTCGCCACCGATCTCGCCGAGCGACTCGCAGACCTCGGCACGCGCATGCCACTCGATCACCGCGCGCGCGGCGGCGAGGGCTATGGTCTCGCTCGCGAGCGTGGAGGAGATCCACGTGTCATCCGCCGAGCGCATCACCGACTCGCGGCCGACGACGGCGGAGAGCGGGAACCCGTTCGCCAGCGCCTTGCCGAACACGGCGAGGTCCGGTGTAACGTCGGCGAGCTCCTGGTATCCGCCTGGCTTGAGACGGAAGCCGGTTTTCACTTCGTCGAAGATGAGGACAGCGCCGGAGTCGTCACACAGACGGCGCGCCGCCGCGATCCATTCCTCCGAGGGCAGTCGCTCGATGACCGGCTCGATCACGATCGCCGCGAGCCGCTCGCCGACCTGCTTCGCCGCCGTGTCGAGCGCGTCGGCATCATCGAAGGGGACGCGAACGACGTCCGCGCGAACACTTTCCGGAACGCCGCTCGCGTCGCTCGACCAATCGAGCCAGCCGAAATAGCCACAGGCAATGACGATGGTGCGGCCCGTGTGTGCGCGGGCAATGCGCACGGCCGCCGCCACGCCTTCGGCGCCAGTCTTCAGAAACCGCACCTGTTCGGCGCATGGGACGAGCTCCGCGAGCCGCTCGGCGACGTCGATCTCCAGCGCTGGCGACAGCCCGCACACGTTACCGTTGCCCGCGGCCTCCATGACCGCTTGCGTCACGACATCGTCGGCATAGCCGAGGGCCACGGATCCGAGTGCCATCGTGCAGTCGATCAGCTCTCGACCGTCGGTCGTCTGCACGCGGCATCCGCTCGCGCGCACGAAGTGCGTGGGAAGCTCTCCGGCGCGGTCACCGAACAGCGCCTCGGGGCGCTTGCTGCCGGTCGATGCACCGCCCGGGATGATCGCGGCCGCTCGCGGCCGCCACACGTTGCCCTCGGGCTGGTCGAAGTCGATTATCGTCATCGCGGTAAGAAGAACGCGGGACCGATGGCGAGCGTCAAGGCCGTTGTCTCGCGCGCTCGAGGGACCGACACACCTCGATCGCCATCGCGCGTAGCAGGTCGATCTCGCGCGCGTCGGGCGCAGCGCGGAAGGTCAGCGAGCGAAAGGAGCGCAGCACCAGCGCTTCGTTCCGCGTCTTGAAGAACTGGATGGTGTCCAGGGCACGCCGAACGTCCGCGAAGAGCCGCTCATACTGCTCGCTCGTGGCAGGCGGGGCGTCCTTGCGGGGTGCACGCAGCTCGCGCGCGTACTCTGGCGCGGCGATCCGCAGCTCGTACATGGCGATGAGCGCCGCCTGCGCCAGGTTGAGCGAAGAGTACTCGGTCGTCGGGATCGTCACGACGATGTGCGCCCGATCGAGCGCCTCATTGGGCAGCCCGTGATCTTCGCGGCCGAACAGCAGGCCGACCTCGCCCTGGGCGGTGAATCGCAGGAGCTCGGCGCCAGCACTTCGCGCATCGGCGATGAGCCGCTTGGCCGCCCGGCGCCGCGCCGTGTACGCCGCGACCCGCACGCACCCCTCGAGCGCATCGTCGAGCGAGTCGAAGTGGCGAATGCCCGCGACGACGTCGTCACTATCGTGCGCCACGAATCGGATGCGCGACATGTCATACTCGACGGGCCTGACGAGTCGCAGGGCCGTGAGTCCCATGTTCTTCATCGCGCGGACAACCGCGGCGATGTTGACGGGGTCCTGCGGCTCATAGAGCACGACGCGGACGCGCGCGAGCGGATCAGACACGTGTGATGCGAAGAGGCAGGAACCGCGATGGCGACTGGCGATCTCCTTGAAGGTAGATCCATCCGCCGCCGCCGCTGAGGACGAGCTGTCCACGGCGCCGAGCGCGGGACGGGGACATCTCGTTCACAATGAGGTCGAACGCGATCGGAATGTCCGGAGCGGTGCCGAGCACTTCCAGCGGAATCTCGAAGTGCATGGCATATCCCTCGTTCGCCGGGTTCCACGTCGCGACCAGCGGCACGCCGGTGCGGGCACCGTCGACCGAGCGCACCCGCACCGCGGGGTGCGGCCGCTCCGGCACGGCCAGCCACGCGGCCGGGCGATTCCACCCCTGCCCCACGAGATAGAGCTGGACGCCATCGCTGTGGATGTCCGGCGTCTCGTTGTCGAGCATGGGATCGGGCGCGTCGGCCGGGCGAAAGACGACGTCGCGCTTCGCGACCTGGACGTCGATGTGAAGCGACTCGCGGGTCACGGCAAGCTCGACCGTCGCGCGCGGGCTTCCAGCTTCCGCCCAGCTTTCTTCCGACCGCCGGTATGCCGCCGCGCCGAGTGAGAAACCCAGCGCTTCCCCGGGCGCGAGGCGGAGCGACTGCCTCTGGTCGCTACTGGTCCGGGGTGGCTGCGCAGCGGGTGGTCCGGGTGCCGGCTCCGAGCGACGGATGCCTCCGAGGTCGATCGAGCTGCGCGCGTTCCCGGTGTGGAGCGTGACGGACCAACCCGCATCGGTCCGCGCGTGTTCGTGTCGCTCGCCCGCGCCGCGATGGATGATGAGCAGGCCGTCGCGCGTCGCGACTGCGCTCAGGCCTCCGGCCCAGCTCCAGACGCTCGTTATGCTCCCGGCGGCATCGCGCACACGAACGAGCGCCATTGATCGCTCCGGAGTCCCAGGCGGTCCGGGCGCCACGGCGCGCCACCATTCAGCCGGCCCGCTCGACGTTACCCACCCTTCCACCGAGTCGATCGTGCGATGACGCACGTGAACCATGGCGCCATCAGGAATCCGCGCATGGTCCGCATCGTGCACGAACGAAAACCCATCCTCGGCGGCTGGACCGCCGTCGAGCGCTGCCGGCTCGAAGGGTCGAAGGTCGACGATTGCATCCAGGTGAATCGGCAGCTCGCATCGAACCGGACGCGGCCCCTTCCACTCGAGCCGGTCGACGAGATAATCGGGCATCACGACCAGCGATCGCCTCACCCGCACGCCGGGAGCGACGCCGTCGAGCGGCACCTCCGCATCGATCCACCCCGCCGCGCCGCGCTCCTCGTGCGCGAGCAGCTGGCCGGTTGCGCGATGCTGCGACACGCCGTCGAACAACGGCGCATTGTGCGCGAGCGTCGAGCGATACCAGTGCAGCGTCGGATCGACGTACGATCCCGTGCCGTAGTCATCGAGAATGCGATCGCTGCCGCGCGCCAGGAGAACATTCAGTCGGTCGGGGTGGCCGTGGCCTCCGCCGCTGTGCCCGTAGTCGAGCGCCGCATACACGCGACCACTGTCACGGCGGAAGATCGCGAGGCCCTGTTGATCGAGGAGCACCGACCGAGGGGTCGCGGTCGCGGCGCGCGGTAGCGCCGGGCGGGCGAAGAGCAGCGCACGCCACCCGAGGTCCGAACGCGCGAGCGCCGACGGCGGCTCGTGCGGCTGCGTGTCGGCCGCGCTGCGCCATCGACCTGGATCGTCTCGCGGAACGTCGTCGTCGTAGAGGCGGGCTAGCGCGGCCAACAACCGCGGATCGTCACGGCGTGCGACGCCGAGCTCGAAGCTTTCGGCGAACCGCCACTGGCGCAGCGAGATTGCGTACTGCGAATCGCGACGCGAAGGGACCGTCAGATCGGGCAGCGCTGTGACGAGCGGAGCGGCGAAGCCCTCCTCGAAGCGCCCGATGAGCGCTGGCGGGAGCGTACAGCCCGCCCGCTCCGCCAACATCACACCATACCACAGCCCGCGGTGCGCGAAGATGTGGTAGTTCTCGCCCTCGTACCACGATCCATCCCGAAGCAGCCCGCGAGCAAGGTGCGCGAGAATCCCGGAGCCGCCATCAATGCTTTGATCCACGAGCTCGCTGTCACCAAGCAGGCGACCGGCGGCGAGTAGTGCCGCGGCGTTCCACACCTGCCGGTTCGAGTCGCCTTCGTCGAACGACGCAATGAGCCGCGCGCTCGGCTCGAGGACTCGCTCGCGAACCCGCGCTCCCAGCGCCGACGCGCCGCTCCGGGCCTCGAGTAGCGAGAGCGCGACTGCGATCTGGAGCAGCCAGATCGACTCGAGATACGTACTGAAGAACGGACGCGTCGGGCCTAACGCGTTGTCTCGGTTGGGATACTCGAGATACCGCTCGGCGTACGCCTCCAGAATTCTGGCGGCGAGGTCACCGACGGTTGCCTCTCCGTTCAAGCCGTGCAGTGTGGCCGCATACACCGCGCGCTCGGCCAGCCAGAGCTGATAGGAGGTGACCCACCAGAGGTAATCACGCTCCCGACGAAACACCGCGCCGCACCTCCCGCACCTGTGCTCGCGGGGTGAGTACGGGTCAAAGCGAAGCTGCGTCCCATCGCGCTCGCAGCGCCCGCCATCGCGTGACAGCAGCGCCTTCTCTCGGGGAAGCTCGACATCGCGCTCGAGCAGCGGCGTCAGCTCGTCGCGAAGCGACCCTGCGAGCGGCGCGAGCGGACCGGCGATGACCGCCCGCCGGCGATCGAGGGCGGTCGCGTCGGCAAGCAGCGTCACTGGGCGATGTGCCACGTCGCGAGCGTCGCGAGCTCGCCGCGCAGATCCATCTGCACGCCCCTCAACCGACGCGACACCCCTTGGAGTCCGCGTGCGTGATAGATCCACGCGACTGGCGTCTCGCGCGCCAGCTCGCGTTGCACATCGTGCCAGGCATCTCTTCGCGACGGTTCATCGGCGGCGCTGCGCGCGCGCTCGAGGAGCGCATCGATGCGTGGTGTGTGAAAGCCGGCGTAATCGAGGGCGCCACCGGCAAGGCGCGAGTCGAAGAGCGACGACAGATATCCGAGCGAGAGATCCCCGGGAACGCCAGTCAGGAGCGCGTCGAAGCGCTTGTCACGCGCCCGTGCTTCGGCGAGGAACGAACCCATCTCCCGCTGTCGAATCTCCATTCGCACGCCCAGCTCGGCGAGGTCGGCCTGAAGCAGCTGCTCGGCGGCATTGTCTGCACTGCCAACCGTGAGCAGCTCGAATGCGAGCGGACGTCCATTCCTTCGACGGACGCCGTCGTCGCCCGGGCGCCATCCGGCGCTGTCGAGGAGCGTCGCCGCACGGGCCACGGCGCGTTGCGCGGAGTCCGGCGCGGCGTACGGATGATCCGGGGACACCGGCCCCGAAGCTGGCGTCGCGAAGCCGGCGAGCGCCGCCTCGACGATTCTTTCCCGGTCTATCGCCAATGCAACGGCGCGCCTGACGCGCGCGTCGTCGAACGGTGCGCGGTGCGAGTTGAAGACGACGCCGTAGGCGACGAGCACCGGGTAGTCGAGAACGCGGAGCGCGGGATCCGCTGCCGCCACGTGCGCCATCGAAGGAGAGATGCCCGCAACATCGAGCTCGTGACTTACGAGTCCCGCGAATTTCGTCGCGGCCTCATCGACGACGGCGATCACGACCCGTTCGAGCGACGGGGGGCCACCTAACGACTCGGCGAACCCATCGTTGCGCGCGAAGGTCCAGCGCTGGCCAGGACGCCGGCCAATGAAGCGGAATGGGCCGTTCCCCGTGGGATTCTCGTTGAAGGCCGTGCGCCGTAGGTCCGCCCGCGGCACCGCTCCGAGAAGGTGTGCGGGCGCGATGGGCTGCTCGCACAACACCAGCGGGAACGCGGATTGGGGCCGAGCGAACCCGATCACGACGGTCGAATCATTCGGGGCGTCCACCCCGCTCACGTCAGCGAGCTCGCCGAAGCGGGGCGAGCCGGTCGCAGGGTCTCGGACCGCATCCAGCGTGAAGCGCACATCGCGAGCGGTCGTCGGTCGTCCATCGTGCCACTGGACCCCGCGCGCGATGCGCAGGGTGAGCGTTCGTCGGTCGGGCGACCACTCCCACGAGCGCGCCAGATAGGGAACCGGCTCGAGCGCGTCGCCGTATCGCGCGAGCGTGACGAAGAGCGCATAGCGCTGCACTTGCCTCGCCAGCGGATGCAGCGTCACGAGCGGATTCGCCGACTCGAGATCGGCGCCCGAAGCGATGACGACCGTCGTCGCGCGCCGTTCAGACGGCGCGCAGGCGATGATCAGAGCGGCGAGCGCGGCGGTTGACGGACTGCGCATGGACGTCATCATCACGCCATGGGAAAAGCCATGAGGCGCCTCGCCGGCGCGGCCGTGCTGTTCTGGATCGTTCTCACGATCACGTTTCTCCTCGCTCGTGCGGCACCGGGTGATCCGGCCACGCTCCTCGTGCCGCCGAGTGCCAGCGCGGAGGAGCGGGAGCGCCTCCGCGCGGAGCTCGGGTTGGATGCGTCGCTCGCCGTACAATATGCACGGTGGACGGCGGGGCTGTTCAAGGGCGATCTCGGTGAGAGCTTTGCGCGCCGCGCGCCCGTCACCACAGTGCTCGCCGAAGCGCTGCCAGTGTCCGCCGGCCTCGGCGCGGTGTCGTTGGTGCTCACGTTCGTCATCGGCGTCGCCATCGGAATGCTTCAGGCCGCGCGACGCGGCACGGTGTCCGATCGTGCGTTGACCATCGCGACGACGACGGTGTATGCGGCCCCGAGCTTCTGGCTCGCGCTCGCGCTGATCGCGACGTTCACCTACGGAGCGGCCCGATGGGGCTTCCCCGGCTGGCTACGTCTTCCGGCCTTCGGCATGCGCGATCCCGCGTCGGACGCGACCGGGATGGCCGCGGTCGCTGACCTCGCGCGACACTCGATTCTTCCGGTGCTCACGCTGACGGCAATCGGCGCCGCGGGCATCGCGCGATACGCGCGCACCATCGTCGCGGATCTTCTCGGGGAGGATTTCGTCCGCACCGCGCGGGCGAAAGGTCTGACACGGCGTCGCGTGTATCTCCGCCATCTGCTCTCGAACGCATGGCCGCCCCTGGTGGTGCTCTTCGCGCTCGCGCTTCCCGGGCTGCTCGCGGGATCGGTGTTCGTCGAAAGCGTGTTCGCGTGGCCCGGCATGGGACGAGTGACGGTCGCTGCGGTTGCGGCACGCGATTATCCCGTGATTCTCGGAGCGACTGCCGTCTACGCAGCGGCCGTGATCCTGGCGAACCTCGCCGCTGACCTGGCACTCCCCGTCCTCGATCCGCGGCGCACCGCGTAATGCGGCCGCTGCGACGCGCCACCGCTGCGCCAATCATCATACTCTCGGTGCTCGCCGTGGGCGCTGTCGTGATCCCGATGCTTGCCGCGGCTGACCCGCGCTCGATGGGAGACGTCATCGCCCAGCGATTCCTGCCGCCATTTACTACTGACGATCGCGGCGTGATGCACCTCCTGGGCACGGATCGATTTGGTCGCGACATCCTCGCCCGCACGATGCTCGCCGCGCGCATCTCGCTCGTCATCGGCGTCGCCGGGTCGCTGCTCGCGGGTCTTGTCGGTATCGCCATCGGAGCGCTAGCCGGGTGGCGCGGCGGGCTCGTCGACCGGATCCTCATGGGCGTCGCGGACGCACTGTTGGCGATTCCGCGTCTCATCCTGCTGCTCGTCGGTGCCGCGCTCTGGCGCCCGGGAATCGTGACGGTGGTGGCGGTGCTCGTCGCGACCGGCTGGATGGCGGTAGCCAGACTCGTGCGCGCGGAGGTGCTCGGGATTCGCGCGCGGCCATTCGTCGAGGCGGCCGCGGCGCTGGGCGCTTCCCCGTCGCGAACTCTCTGGAGACATGTGCTGCCGAACGCGCTCGGCTCGGCGATCGTGGCAATCACGCTTGGCGTCGGCGGAGCGATTCTCCTCGAGAGCGGGCTCTCGTTCCTCGGGCTTGGCGTGCAGCCGCCGAGCCCGAGCTGGGGAAACATGATCGCCGACGGGCGGGATGCAATCGTGATCGCCCCGTGGGTCGCACTGGCGCCCGGCATCGCGCTCATCGCGACCGTGGTCGCCTCGACCCTGCTCGGAGACGCGCTACGGGACCGTCTGGCGGGCGAGGCCACCGAGACGGTGCGCGATCGGGCCTAACGGGGAACGAGCACCGTCACGACCTCGCCCGGGCGGACGCGAAAGTCAATGCGGGCATCGCGGACCGGCAGTGAATCCCCGGGCTGTTCATCGAGACGCGACAGCCTCGCGTCGCGCACCGGCCAGCCGCACCGCCACGCGCCAATGACGACCCGGGTCGTCGGGTTCACGCACCGCAGCACGATCCATTGACCGTCCTCGCTCTCCTTGCAGGCGAGAAAGCGCAAGCCGTCGCCCTCCAGCGAGAGGCCGCTGACTGCGTTCGGCACTTTGATGGCGGAGCGGAGCGTCGTTCCAACCAGCGGGAGGAGAATGTCATCGGCCGCGCGCTCGATGTCGCCGATGGCCTCATCGCGCGCGGCAGCGTGGGCCACCAGCCCGAACTCTGCGCGGAGGGGGCCCAGGCACTGCGCCGCCGGCGTTGGCGTTGGCCAGCCAGCGTGTCCGCGGCGCTCGGGCAGGTCGTTTCGCGAAAGCCCGCCAACGGCCCGGACGAGCGTGACCGCGACGGATCCGTCGCCCATCGATTCGTACTCGCCCAGGCCGTCCGAGATGACCGTCATGCCGTGACGGTCGCCGAGCCGCGCGACCCAACGCGCGAGCGGCGCCGTCGGCGAGGCGAGCTCCATTGTCTCGGTTCCGGAGGGCTGCACCGCGGGTTCACGTATCACGGGTGCGAACATCGCATCGGCGAGCGTCGCCGCGCCCGTTAGGCCGGTGGAAAAGACGATCCGCAACCGATGGTCGCGCGCGCCGTTCACCGCACGCACCCGAATGCGCACTGCACGTGAGCCAGCGTCGAGGATGAGCGCGACGTCGACGTTCTGACGTACCGACACATCCGAGCGTCCCGCGCGCTTCGATGAGCGAGGCACGTCCATCGCGAATCGCAGCCGCAGCTCACCGCGGAGGGGACCGTCGCTGGCGAGGTCGCAGCCGAGCAGCGAAGCGCCCTCGACTACAGGACCAATCGGCGAGTGCGTGTACAGATCGCCCGCATCTCCCACATCGTCGAAGCGAATCGCGTCATCCACTCCCATTCCGAGCGCAAGCCATTCGAGGCGCACCGCGCCACTGCGCGCGACGGTGACGCGCACGAGTCCGTTGTCGAGTGATCGCGCTCGCCCTCGAACGGGGGGAACCGGCAGCGAGTGGGCGGAGCGCGAGGACGGCTCATTCCCGATTTCGTGCGCGACGATGCCCAAACCAGGCACGTCGCCGATCCAGGCGACGCCACGCGCGACGTCCACCCGGTCGTTATCCGGATAGTGGCGCGGCGACTCCACGCGGTGCGAGCGCACCCGTCGGTCGAGCACCTCGAGTGGCACCCGCCCTCCAGCCAACGCCGGCGGGGGCAGCTTTCGGTCTTCGACGGCGACGCCGGCCGACCCAGGCCCCACCGGCTCGTCCGCGACGAAGCGGATGAGCTCGACATCGGCGACGCCGCTCCGCGCGTACGGACTCGCGTTGCGGACGAGCAGGTGCGGTCGCCACTCGGAGCGCGCACCGCGTGCCGCCGCCGCGTCGTGCCCGACGAGGTCGAGCACCGCATCTTCGAGAATGCCGCGGCCTTCCGTCGTCACGACATCGAATCGGGCATCGGCCGCGCGCGCGATGTCGTCGCTCGAGCAACCGCAGAGCGTGTCGTGGGGATGGCATTCGAGGAGCGTTCGCCAGGCCGCTCGCAGGAGATGACCGCGCGACTGCGAGCCCCGCGCAGCCGCGATGGCTGCCCACGGCTCCGCCGCACGAGTCAGAAGTCGCTCCGCGCGGGCATTCCGCCGCTTCTGGTACGTCCGCGAGGACCAGGTGCCAGGAACCGTCCACGCGTATCCGTAGGAAGAACGCAGCTCGCCGCTGATCTCTGGAACGGAATCACCATGGACCGCCGCCTCCGCGAACGCTTCGCTGAAGCGTCTCAGCGAGCTCGCGGTCACGCGATCCGGCGCGGCGACGCGGGTAAGCGTGGCCAGCGCGTCGTCGAGACGGGATTGTCGCGCGTGATGGTCGGCGCCGTTCAGCAACAGCAGCACACGCGTGCGAGCACGATCGCCGAGCATCCCCCTCAACCGCTGCCACCGGTCTCGCGCGTTACGCTCGTCCGCTGGAAGGTTCGCCGCGTATTCGTAGCCGTCGGGCGGGAGGTGATGCACGAGAACACGCGCACCTCCCGCGGACGTCCACCGGAACGTATCCCCGCTGGGCCACAGCGGCCCCCCGAGCCCGCGCCAGACAATCGCCAGCGATAATCCGAATCCCTCCGCCAGCGCGGGCAGATCCGCGGGGTGGCCAAACGAGTCGGGGCAATAGAGCACCGGCGGAGGTGTTCCGCCGCGCGACCGAACCGACCGTGTGCCCGCGAGAAGGTTCCGCACCAGTGACTCGCCCGAGGAGAGGAGCTCGTCGGCGAGCACGAACCAGGGGCCGGCTTCCAGCACGCCGCGCTCGAGCAACCGTCGCAACGCATCCGCTCGCTCGGGGCGCACGGCGAGGTAGTCCTCGAGGACGATCGCCTGGCCGTCGAGAAGAAACGCGCCGTGCTCGGGTGGTGAGTCGACAAGCTCGTCGACGAGCGCCACGAGCCGCTGCCGCATGCGCGCGAGCGGCAGATACCACTCGCGGTCCCAATGGGTGTGCGAGACGACGTGCACGTCGAACGGTTCGCGAGTGCTCATCGGCGAGGCGCGGAGATCGAGCTCACGGGTTGAAACACGATGGCAGATGACAAAATACAGAACCAGAGTTCAAACGTGTCGATCTGAACTCTGGTTCCGCACTCTGTCATCGGCCATCGTCGCTTCCAACAGCCGCGTTACCAGGAGCGATCGCAGAAACACATGCGACAGGCCCTAGTCGGCATACGGCGCATTCGCATCATCCGGGTAATTCGATCGTCAGGCAGTCCGTGGCTCTGGCGGGCAAGAGCCATAGCCGGCAAACCCGGAAAACACCCACAAAAAAGGGCGGCCCGTTGGCCGCCCTCGTTCACTCGATGGTGTCAGGCCACCGGTCTTCGTCCCGTCACGAGACGATAGACGATCACGACAAGCGCGATCACCAGGAGAAGGTGGATGATTCCACCGATGTTGGCTACGAAGGCACCGAGGAGCCAAAGGATGAGCAGGATGATGGCAATCGTCCAGAGCATGCGTGCCCCCTGAAAAGGAATGATAGGTCCGCGCGGCGCGACCGACCGTAGAGCAACAGGCATGCCGCCCGCCACATTTCATCGGCGTCGGAGCAACTCGGCCTGCTCTGGTGCGGTTTCGCGGGGTGAAGGATACGTGACGTCTGGCCCGACGATGCGCGCGAACGCCGTCAGCGTGTGCAGCTGCGTCCCCGCGTCCAGCACGTGACGAACCTCACATCCCTGTGCCACGAGCGCATCGGAAATGAGACCCCGATGGCACCGCCAGGGCACCGCCTCGGCGCACATGATCGTTGTGGGCGTCCGACGCGCGTTCGCGATGACAGCATCGAGCGCGCGTCGGAACACCGACGTCGCCATGTGGTCGGCGTACGCGCGGAAGCTCTCGTTGCGCCAGGCCGTGCTCTTCGATGCGGGCTGCGGACGGCGCCGGCCTCCGAGCGACGGCGCGTGCGTGTACTCGATGCCCTGCTCATCAAGCGTGCGAGCGAGCGCCTCGCGATTGAAATGCGGATACCGCCGGGACATGGGGAACGCGCGCACGTCGACCAGTGCGCGCACCCCTTCCCGGCGAAGGAGCCCGAGGAAGTCCTCGATGGTTCGAGTGGAGTGTCCGATCGTGCAGACGACAGTCACTCGACCATCTCGCGCACCCGTTCCGAGGATCGCTCGTTCGCTCGCTCGACGTGACGCTCGCGCTCATCGCGCTGCTTCGGCTGATGATGCTCCGTGAGGTGGTGAGCGGACTGCCGGCCGATGAGGATGCGCGTCGCCCGAACGTCGTGACCGACATCGATCAGCAGGATCGCGAGATCGCCGCTCGCCCAGAGCAATCCGGCGAGCACGATGAGGCGGCTCGCTTCGGCGATGAGCGTCGGAATCGCGGCGCTCCCCTGCGTCGTCAGGCCGGTCACGATTTCCGCGGCCAGCAGCAGCACGAGAATGAGCGCCATGAGGCGAAAGAGCTTCGCCACGTAGCGAAGCCCCACGTAGGGCTCGAGGTCCGCCGCGCGCACGTGCATGACCGCGTCCGCGGATTCACGACGGTGCTCCGTCGCAGCATCGTGCGCCGGCGATGCCGGCCCGAGCGCCGGCGCGCCGCAGTGCTCGCATGGCGTGGAAAGGTCGGGCCGCGCATTCCCGCACGCAGGGCAACGTCCCTGCGCGGCGGCCGTCGTCACCTGTGCTTCTCTACTCGTTGTCATCAGTCGGCTCCTGTCCCGATCCAGCGCGCGCGATAGCCGCGCGTATCGATGTGTGTGAAAGGCCCGTGCCCACTTCCCGCCGCATAGACGCCCGTTCCGCCGATGAGCGACGGATGCTCACGCTCCACGCGGTCGACCGCGCTCTGAATGACGCGCGCATCGGCGATCGTGATGCGCCCGTCGCCGTTGAGGTCATCCATCACGCCGTTGCCATCGTTGTCGATGTAGATGTCGGCGGCATCGCCGTACATGTGCCGGCTCAGCGAGGCACGCCCCGCCGTGTTCCCCCCACGCCGGTTGTACTGAGGCGTGCGGAAGCCGCTCATGACCTGTACGCCGCGTGTGGTGATGCCCTGGAGGCGAAGATCCTCCAGAACGAGCTCCAGCTTGTCGAGGAGCCGCGTCTCCAGCACCAGATACTTCGGCCACACGTTCGGCTGATTCTTCGTCAGGAAGCTCCCGAGCGTGAAGTGGTCACTGACGGGGGTGTCCCGATTCTCCGGAGTGACCTCGATGAAGCCGCGCGGGGGCGCATAACGAGCCCTCGCCCGATTCCGCTCGTTCGGCCAGCTGCCGAGGTAGTACAGTCCGATGCGCCCGCGCTGCTTCTCGCTGAAGGGGAGCATCGTGATGACGTTGAAGTCGGACATTGGCCGAATGATCTCGCCGAGCTTCACGGCGACTCGCCAAATGCCGGGCTCCTCGGGCGCGAGCAGCGAGTCCCCCGCCACTGAGTCGGCGACCTCACCAGTGGAGAAATGCACTGACGTGCCCGCCGGCAGCGTGTCTTCCACGAGCACTTCGCCCGGCTCGCGGAACTGCACGTGCAGGCGACCACTCTCGCCGCGTAGCGGCGCGAAGGCGTCGAGGACGACATCGGTGAGATACGCCGCACTTGGCGCATCGGCGGTAGTGAGCGCGCTCGTGATACGCGCCGTCACCTCGGTGATGCCTGTAGCGTCATCCGTGCGTGCGGACGCGATAGCCACGGACCACGTCCATCCGACCACGAAGGTGGCGAGCAGCATCCATCCCGCAACGTCCAGCAACCGCTCCGTTCGCGGTGAGACCCCGGCCCGGTGCCACCGACTCCTGGGTGGCGCGGGCAGATGCAGACTGGGGTCGACCGTTGACCTCATCGCCGCGGCCATGGATGTTGAGGGACTTCGCCTCGAACTCGCATACGGAGCTGCATGAACGACCTCATCGACCTCTGGCATCGCCTCACGGACGTGGAAGCCATCGTGCGCTGGGGCGGCTATGTCGGCCTCACTGCCATCGTGTTCGTGGAAACCGGTCTGCTCGTCGGGTTCTTTCTCCCTGGCGACTCGCTGCTCGTCACCGCCGGACTTCTCTCCTCGCAGCCTGACTTCGGTCTCAACGTCTACTACCTGGGCATCCTGCTCTCGATCGCGGCCATCACCGGCGACCAGCTCGGCTACTATATCGGGCGTACCACCGGGCCACGCATTTTCACGAAAGAGGACTCACGCTTCTTCAACAAGAAGCACCTCTACCGGGCGCACGATTTCTACGAGAAGCACGGTGGCAAGACGATCGTACTCGCGCGATTCATGCCAATCATTCGCACCTTCGCGCCGGTCGTGGCGGGGGTGGCGAACATGCGGTACCGCGATTTCGTGTTCTATAACATCGCCGGTGGGCTGCTCTGGGTATGGAGCATGCTGTTCACCGGCTATTTCCTCGGGCGCTGGGTCCCCGGGATCGGACGGCACATCGAAATCGTTATTCTCGTGGTGATCTTCCTGTCGATCCTGCCGGGGATCATCCACTGGTGGAAGGAACGGCGTCGTCCCCAGGTGCCGGGCAGTCCGACCCCGACCGACCGCTGACGGACGATCGCGCTGCACGAACTCACGACCGCTCTCCCGGAGACGCGACATGGCTCACACGCTTCCCTCGCTTCCGTATGACTTCGGCGCGCTCGAGCCGCACATCGACGCGAAGACGATGGAGATCCATCACGGCAAGCATCACCAGGCCTACGTCACGAATCTCAACACGGCGCTCGACAAGGCGCCGGACTTCAAGGACAAACCGCTGGAGGGGCTGCTCGCCGGCTTGAGCAAGGTTCCCGAAGCCGCGCGAACGGCGGTCCGGAACAACGGCGGCGGGCACTGGAATCACTCGCTGTTCTGGGTCCTCATGGCGCCCAGGACCGGCGGTGAGCCGAGTGGTGCGCTCGCGGACGCGATCCGCTCATCGTTCGGCGATTTCGCGAAGCTCAAGGAGCAGTTTGCCGCCGCCGGCGGCGGTCGCTTCGGCTCAGGCTGGGTGTGGCTGCTTCGCGACGGCGACAAGCTCTCGATCACGAGCACGCCGAACCAGGACAACCCGCTGATGGACGGGAAGCGGGCGAAGGAGGTGCTCCTGGGACTCGACGTGTGGGAGCACGCGTACTACCTGAAGTACCAGAACCGCCGCCCGGACTACATCACGGCGTGGTGGAACGTCGTGAATTGGGCAGAGGTCGGAAAGCGCTTTGGGGCGAAATGAAGACCGAGGACCGAGGAAACGCGCCAGTGAGCCCGGGCGCCACTTCCTCGGTCCTCGGTCCTCGTTCTTGCAGCGTTCGCCGACTACTCCCCCTCCAGGTACGTATACCCCTCCAACCCGGCGACATAATCCGCGATAAACGCATTCGCCTCTTCTCGCGAGAGCGTCTTCGCGGCCGTGACCTTCCGGCGGAACGTCGCCAGCAGATCCGAGGCGCGGAACTGCACGTAGTTCAGCACTTCCGTCACCGTGTCACCGTGCACGAGATCGGTGACCTCGTAGCCGTTAGGCGCGAGGCGGATGTGCACGGCGTTCGTGTCCCCGAAGAGATTGTGCAGGTCCCCGAGGATTTCCTGGTAGGCGCCGGTGAGGAAGAAGCCGAGGATATAGGGCTCCCCATCGGTGAACGGGTGCAGCTCGAGGCTCGGCCGGCCTTTCCGCCCTCCCGTAAAGCGGTCGATCTTGCCGTCCGAGTCGCACGTCATGTCCTGTAGCGTCCCCCGGCGCGCGGGCTTCTCGTCCAGCCGGTGGATCGGCATGATCGGGAAGAGCTGGTCGATCGCCCAGCTGTCCGGCAGCGACTGGAAGACGGAGAAGTTGCAGAAGTAGCGGTCGACGAGCGCCGACTCCACCTCCGGGAGCAGATCGGCGTACTCCTCGCGGTCGAGCTGCGCGAGCTTCGCGATCTCGTTCACCGTCGCGTTGTAGATCTGATCGGCCATGGCGCGTCCGCGTAAGGACAACACGCCGCTCTTGAACAGCTCGTGCGCGCGCTCCTTCGCGAACGTCGCGTCGTGGTAGACCTCCCGCACGCTCTTCGTGGAGATCGTGTCGTATCCCTCGCGCAGCTCGTGCAGCACGAGGTGATCCTCGTCGCTCGGCGTCGGCGGTATCACCGGCGCCTGTGACTCGACATCGATCACCTTGACGAGCAACAGCGCGTGGTGTGCGGTCAACGCCCGTCCCGATTCCGAGATGATGTGCGGCATCGGAAGCCCCTGCTCGCGACACGCTTCGCCGATCGTGTAGATCACGTCGTTCGCGTATTCCTGCAGGGTGTAGTTGACGCTCGAGATCACGGTCGTGCACGTGCCGTCGTAGTCGACGCCAAGGCCGCCGCCGACGTCGACGTGCGTAATGTTCACGCCGAGTCCTCGGAGCTCCGCATAGAAGCGCGACACTTCCTGAAGGCCCGCCTTTATGTAGCGGATGTCCGTGATCTGCGAGCCGAGGTGAAAGTGAATCAGCCGGAGCATGTCGAGGCGGCCCATCGAGCTCAGCCGGTCGATGAGCTTCACGAGCTCGTTCGCCGACAATCCGAACTTCGATTTCTCGCCGCCGCTCTTGGCCCAGCGGCCGAACCCTTCGGACGCCAGCTTCACGCGAACGCCGGCGGTCGGAGTCACGCCGATCTCATTGGCGGCGTCGAGCAGCACATCGAGCTCCGAGAGCTGCTCGAGAACGATGAAGACCTGGTGCCCGAGCTTCTGGCCCATGAGGGCCAGCCGCATGAACTCGCTGTCCTTGTACCCGTTGCAGACAATGATGTGGTCGGTCGTCTCACGCAGTGCGAGCACCGCCTGGAGCTCCGGCTTGCTCCCGCACTCCAGCCCGACGCCGTGCGCCGTGCCGAACTGGACGATCTCCTCGACGACGTGGCGCTGCTGATTGACCTTGATCGGGTAGACGGTCGTGTATCGACCCTCGTAGCCGAACTCGTCGATCGCTGCGCCGAACTTCTGCGACAGCGACTCGATGCGCGAGCGGAGAATCTCCGAGAAACGGAGGAGGAGCGGCATCCCGACGCCCTGCTGCTCGAGATCCTTCGCCAGCTCGAAGAGATCGAGCTCACGCTCGGGATGCGCCTTGTCGGGCCGAACGACGATGTGCCCCTCGGCGTTCACGTCGAAGTAGCCGAGCCCCCAGCCTTCAATGTTGTAGAGGCGGCGGGAGTCCTCGATCGTCCACTCCTGCGGTCGAGCGGCCGCAGGCGCGCGTTCGGCGATTCGCGTGGCCATGATGCGCGAATACTAGTGGGAGCGTTGGGCGTTGTGCAGTCTGTGGTTCCTCGGCGCGATGACGCTGTGCTCAGGGGAAGAGCAACCGCTCCCGCCAGGCGCCATCGGCGCGCTCGAACAGCCGCCGCTCGTGCAGCCGGCTGGGGCGGTTTCGCCAGAACTCGATGCGGTGCGGAATCACCCGGTATCCGCTCCAGTGTGGCGGGCGGGGAACGTCCCGCCCGGCGAAACGCTTCTCGAACTCAGCGACGCGCGCGTCGAGCTCGCTGTCCGCGGCGAGCACTTCACTCTGGTCGGACGCCCACGCGCCGATTTGACTTCCGCGCGCCCGCGTCGCGAAGTAAGCGTCGGCCTCCGCATCGGTGACCTGCTCCGCAACACCTTCGACGCGCACCTGTACCTGGAGCGGCTGCCAGTGAAACGTCAGCGCGGTGCGCGCGTTTGCCGCGATGTCGCGCCCTTTGCGGCTCCGCAGATTCGTATAGAACACGAACCCGCGCGCATCGACTGCCTTGAGCAGCACGAGACGCGCCGACGGCTGCCCGTCCGGGCCGACCGTGGCGAGCGTCATCGCTGTCGGCTCCGGGAGGATGGTCCGATCGACGGCCTGTGCCGCGGCAAGCAGCGTCTGGAAGTGCGCTATCGGGTCCATGAGGCGCCGTGGCTGGGACGACCTCGCGCAGCGTCGGGGCGAAGCGGCATGTTGAGGTCAACGATGGCGACCCCTTCCCGCTCCGCGCAACGATCGACGCGCCCCGCGAAACGCGCTCCGTGACTACGTCCGGATGGCGCGATCGCCTCCTCGCGATCGCGGCGGGACTCGAGCATCGCGTGGACGCCGCGTGGGTCGACAGCGCGGCGCTCGAGCGCGTGATCGCCGACGTGCGACGGGACTGATGCCGGTCAGCGATCGCCGCCGAGTACGCCGCCGAGCGCGCCGAGCACGCCACCTTCTTCGCGGCGCGCGCCGCCGGCACGCGGCGCCGCGGCGATGATGCGATCGGCCAGGCGCGAGAACGGAAGTGTCTGAAGAATCACGCGACCCGGGCCCGTCAGGCGCACGAAGAACAATCCCTCGCCGCCGAACAGCGCGGTCTTGATTCCTTTCACCATCTCGATGTCGTAGTCGACGGACGGCTGGAACGCGACGAGACAGCCCGTGTCGACGCGGAGCGTCTCTCCCTGCTTGAGGTCGATGGGATGCAGCGTTCCCGACGCGTGGAGAAACGCGAGCCCATCGCCCGTGAGCTTTTGCAGGATGAATCCCTCGCCGCCAAAGAAGCCGGCACCGATGCGGCGGTTGAGCGCGATACTGACGTCGATCCCGCGCGCGCCGCAGAGAAACGCATCCTTCTGCGCGATGAGGGTGCCTCCCCATTCCTTGAGATCAATCGGCTGGACCTTGCCCGGATACGGCGAAGAGAACGCAACCTCGCGCCGGCGCGGAGCTTCGTTGGCGAACAGCGTGATGAAAAACGATTCGCCGGCGATGAGCCGTTTTCCCGCGCCGAGCAGCTTGCCGAACAGACCGCCGCCCGCCCCCGACGGATCGAGCGTCGTTGCCATGGCGATGCCGTCCTCCATGAACATCATGCCACCGGCCTCTGCGATGACGCCTTCCCCAGGATCCAGCGTGATGATGACCGCTTGCAGATCGTCGCCGATGAGCCGGTAGTCGATGACATCAGCTGGCATTGCACTCCTGTTCGAAGGATTCTCTCCCCGGAGAATAGACGAGCTTCGGATTTGTGCAATCCTCTCGCGGACGCAAAAAAGCCCCGCGCGCGAGCGTGCGAGGCGAGCGTCACCTTCGGCGAAACGCTACGGACGCGTCGAGCCGGACGGCTTCGCGCTGAAGGTCGGTCGTACGTCCTTCCGCGTCGCCGAATCGATCCTCGCGCGCGCGTGGGCGGCGCCCATTTCAGCGGCGGTGCCCACATCCCGGGTGACCATGCGCATGTCGACGGGCGGCAGCGACGGATCGTCCGGCTCATTCGGGGCGTACGGCGTCACGTCTCGACCGCCCTGCGCCGGCGTCTGACTCGGCTCGCTCGCCGGCTGCGTCACTGGCGGTTGACCGATGAGCAATGCCACCGAGTCGCGCACCGCGGCGGCGATCGAATCCACCGACGGCTCGGTCACACGCGCCGCGCGTGGCGCACGCCGCCTTGGAGGAACGAATTCGCGCGTCGGTTCGCCGGTGGCCCCGCGCGACTCGATGACGCCGCCTCGTCCCATGGCGGCGGCGGCGGCGCCGGCGGTAATGAGAACGGCGACGGCGATCAGCACCTTGCGTCCCCCGCGCCGTGGCGACCGCACACTCGTGGACTCGCGACGCGGACGGCGGGATGGCCGAATCCGAGGTGGACGCGGCTCCGGCGCGTGGTGCCGCACCGGCGCGGGCGGCCGCACGACGGGAGGCGGCGGCGGCGGTGGGGGCGCCGCGCGCGGCGGCGACGTTGCACGCGGCGGTAATGCCGGGAGCGGAACGATCTCGGCACCAGCCTCCATGGCGATGTTCGTTTCCTCGGGGCGCGGCGACTCGGGAAGCGGCGGCGGTGCGGCGGTCGGCGTCTTTCGCCGCGACACCGCTTCCGTCGGCGCTTCCATTGAGATCATCGGCATTGCCTTGATCGGCGACGCACGCGGCGCAGGCGCGTTGTCCGGAATGCCGACGCGCTCGGTCCCGAGATCCTCGGGAAGAATCAGCCCCGCGCTCCCGGCCGACGGCGCGCGGGGGCCAGGATTCGATGGGCGCGGACGATGCTCCGGAATCGGCGTGGAGCTGAAGATGTCATCGGCGCCGTGACGGATGTCGAGCGCACCCGACTCCGCGGAGGGCTGGCTTCGAAGCACCGCGGCGCGCTGTCGCGCCGCCCGCTCCTCGTCCCGTTTCCCGAGCCGCGAAAGCACATCCGCCAGCGCCTCGATACTCGACGCCTGTGCCACCTCGTTAGGTGGCTGCTCGCTCTCGCGAATCGACACGACGCGTCGCGCGAGGCGTTCGGCTTCGTCGAGGGCGCCCTCGGCTGCACGCACCTTCATGAGGCTCGTCAGAATCGGCGCGGCCTCGGGGTGATCGGGCCCCAGCGTCGACTCCTTCAACATCAGCAGACGCTCGAGGAGCGGACCCGCGGCCGCGTAGTCGCGCCGCTTGAATGCGATCCGCGCGAGACTGTTCAGACTGGTGACGATATCGGGGTGCTGCGGGCCGAGACGGCGTTCGGTGATCGCGAGCGCGCGATGAAAGAGCGGCTCGGCGCCCTCGATGTCCCCACGCGCGTAGCACACGGCGGCCAGACCGTTGAGGGTCTGCACGAGGCTCGCGTGATCCTGCCCGAGTGCCGCCTCACGAATCTGGAGCGAGCGACGGAAGAGACGCTCCGCATCATCGTGTGCGCGCTGACGCAGCTTGAGCTGCGCCAGATTGGCGAGGCTCGTGGCGAGCCGCAGGTCACCGGCGCCTAGCTGTTCCGCTTCACGAATAGCAGCGGTAAACGCCTGCTCGGCACGAGCGAGATCGCCCCTGCCGAAGAAGCGCCTACCGGCCTCGTTCTGCGTCTCCCAGCGCTCGGCGATCTGGTCGTGCATGGGGGCTCCTTGGATACCTTAAAGACGCACCCCCAAGGACCGCCGTCACCTCCTGAGCGCAGGCATCGTGACCGATTGTCCGGGCTCGGTCCGGTGATATGGGCCCCGGTCGCGTTGGTGAGCGCCGTCACCGACACGACCGTGCTGTTTTGGCAGACGTGCGGGGCCGCGCCCGAAGATCGAGCGAATCTCCGGGCTGCACGGCGACCGCGACAAACTCGTTAGGGCGGGGTGAGCGCCTCCTCGGAGCTGACGACGTCCGCGGCCGTGGAGAAGTAGGAGCCGCCGACACTGACGCGGCCGCCCAGGACTGCTGCGCCGTACTCGAGGATGTGACGAAACATCCTCATGTACTGCTCCGGCATGTGCAACGTCCCCAGACATACCCGCTCGGCGGCGGCCCCTCGATCGGCGCGAAAGGCAAAGACTTTCACGCTGACACTATTCTGTAGCTTACGGCTGATCTCCAGATGAAGATCGCGATTGAGCTTCATGGGCGTCCTCACGCGGTCGTTCCACGCAACACGTCGGCAACGTAGCGGCGCGGTCGCACCGGACAGCGCGTCGCGTGCAGGCTGGTGGTGCATAATCAGGACCGAAGTATCGCCGAACTTCCTGGTCCTTGCACCGGCCCGCCGGGAAACAACTGCGGTGACGTGTGGATCAGGTCTCGGTGATGACCGCCTCGGCTTCGATCTCGACGAGCATCGTGTCGTCGATCAGCCGTCGCACTTCGACCATACTGGTGGCAGGACGCACGCCGCCAAACGTCTCGCCATGCGCACGCCCGATGTCCTGCCACCGTGTGATGTCTGTGACATAGATCCGCGTGCGCACGACGTCCGCGAGCCGCGCACCGGCGCGCGCGAGGGCCGACTCGATGTTGCGAAGCGCCTGTCGTGTTTGTGCGTAGGCATCGCCGGCGCCCACAACGCGGCCCGACGCGTCCGTCGCCGTCGTTCCGGACACGTACACGACATTGCCGACGCGGACCGCGCGCGAGTATCCGACGATCGGCTCCCACGGCGTTCCGCTCGAGATGTTCTGACGCATACCCTCGGTCAGAACCGACCGCGCGCACCTTCACGTGCAAGTGCGCCTACCAGGTACGTGAGGTTCGCGGTCCCGTCCATGATCGGCTCGTTCGTCGAGTAATCGCCGAGGTCGTCGTGATACACCATGCGACCGGTGTTGAAGGGAGCGAACTCGTCCGGTTGAGTGAGACGGATGCCGCGCAGACTGGTGAAGATCGACGCGTAGACCGGACCATCGATGAGGCCGCCGGTGAGCACCACCCCGAGCTCTTTCGCGACGACGGAGTGCGGATCACGTGGAAAAACCCCGTCGCGCGGAATGCCGATCACCATCGACATCCCCCACGGATTCGCGCCGAAGATCCAGTCGAGCGCCGCCATCTCCATGTCGAGGAAGCGCGTGTCGCCGCTCATCTCGCGATACAGCCGCGCCTGCGTGCCGAGAGACACCATGAGATTCGCCGAGCACCAGATGAACGGAATTCCGATTCGGAACCCATTGTTCGCTCGTCGCGCGACGCGCTCGAGTCCATCGCGATAGTACTCGATGGCCGTGCGGCGTTCCGCTTCCCCGCCCCCGCGCCACAGCTCGTAATGTCCGTTGTTGTGCCACGGGTACCACTGATAGTGCTTGGCCGTGTCCGCGCCCATCCACGGCGTCACCGGCTCGAGCCGCGCGTACTCCGCGGCTTCCGAGAGGTAGCGTGGCGATTTCGTGAGGTGGAAGAGCTGAGTCGCGCCCAGCTCCATGTCGTCGGCCCAGTTGTCTTCCTCGTAGAAGTACGGCGCGACGCCCGGCGCCGTCTGACACACACCCGGACGCGCGCGGCCGATCTCGTACGCGACGGTCGCGCGCTCCCTCAAGCGCCGCGCGAACGCGGGATCCCGGTCGGCGAAGAGCTGCGCACCAAGCGCGAACGCCGACGTGTATTTCCCTGCGGTGGAGGCGAGGCCCGTCGACCGGTTCTTGCCCGCGAACAGCCCCTGCGGCTTTCCGGTGCAGGGATACACCGGGCGTGGCCCGCCCTTCCCCCATCCGTAATCCGACGAATCCGTGGGTGGCAAGTCCCAGAACGCATGGTCGCGATCATCGCCGAGCTGGTTCAGCATCAGCGAGTCCTCCGGGAACATGCGCAAAAGCCACTCGAGACCGTGTCGCGCCTCGTCGAGCACGTCGGGGATGCCGTTCTTGCCCGGCAGGCCGTCCGCGAGATGACCGTCTCCCCACATCTCCGGCGCTTCGCGATAGGCCATCATCATCACGTACGTGGCGTTCGCGGAGGTCGTCACGTACTGGAGATAATCTGCCGCGTCCGCCCAACCGCCACTCACTGGAATGAATTCGCCGGAACGCGTCGGATGGTCGACGAGAAGAGCGTCTTTCTTGTGCACCGAGTCGCGGAAAAACGGGTTGTACCCCGAGCGCTGTTGGCGCATGTACCAGAGCAGCGAGTCTCCGATTCCCGCATATGCGCTGGCGGAGACCTTCACTGGCGGCGATCGCACACTCCCAGCGACGATCCGGTAGCGCCCCTCGGCTCGGAGCTCGGAGAAGTCGAGTCGGTGTGTCGTGACGCACGGTCCGAAGGCGGGCGCCGGCGTCGCCTGGGCCGGACCCAGCACTCTGCGCCCCTCCTCCGTCTCGACGGCGAAGGTCGTTATCCGCGCCGAGTCGAGCGAGCATAGCACAGCCACCTTTGGGCTCGCCGGCAAGTACCCGACCTGGTTGATGCGAATCACGTGGCGCCCCGGATCGATCCGGGAATTCGGGATCGGAGTCGCACAGGCCAGAACCGTCAGCAGAAGGAGAGACGCGCGGAGCATGGGTCGGGGAAGTGCTGGACGTGTCAACACCAAGTGTGGCGAGAAGATGGCGGTGCGCGCCGACGGCGGCTAGCACGTCGCCCCGCTCTTGCCGGAACGTGACCACTACGACATTTTCGACGCGACCATACGTCAGTCCGCGTATGGGTCGTATCTCCCCGCACGTCTAACCTTTGCGCCACGCGTCGTCGACGATCGGATCCACAGCCGGTCGAGGAAGCGCGCGCGATCCGAGGGCGGATCGCCTGGCTTTTCCCGTTCACGCGCTCACGCCATCTCCAAAAACGCCGAGGTGCCTGATGGTCGTGTCTTTTCGCAGGACGCTTGCGCTGGCGCTCGTACTGGTCGCTTCCGTCGCGGCATCCGCAGCCGCGCAGAACGGGACGATCGCCGGCCGCGTCATGGACGTCGAAGGCGACCGGCCGGTTGCTGGCGCCACGGTCCGCGCGCTGCACAGCACCGGAACAGCGGCCGCGGCGACGATGACTGACGACGACGGCCAGTATCGTCTCTCCGTGCCGCCTGCAACCTATACGATCTCGGTGCGCCGCATCGGGTACGGCGAGACGGAGCAGCGTGCCGTCGTCGTGACCGCCGGCGGCACCACGCAGGCCGACGTCACCGTGTCAGCCGTCGCGATCGTACTCAATCCAACGGTGGTCACCCCCACGCGCGCCGAGGAGAAAGCGCAGGACGCTCCCGCGCACACGGAAGTCGTGACGGCCGTGGTCATCGAGGAGCGGCCGACACTGACTCCGGTCGATCAGATCCGATCGGTGCCAGGTGTCGACTACGCGAGCACGGGCGTTCAGGGCGGAAACGTCGTCGTCCGCGGCTTCAACAACGTGTTCTCCGGCGCGATGCTCACCATCAGCGATTACCGGTACGCGACAGTGCCGTCGCTGCGCGTGAACACGCCGTATCTCGTGCCGACGCCGAACGAAGACGTCGGACAAATCGAGGTCGTGCTCGGTCCGGGCGCGGCGCTGTATGGTCCGAATGCGGCCAACGGCGTCATGCACATCATCAGCAAGTCTCCGTTCGAGTCGCAGGGGACCACGGTCAGCATTGGCGGCGGCAATCGCAGCATCCTGCGCGGAGCCATTCGTCACGCCGGCACCTCGGGCGACCGCTTCGGGTACAAGATCTCCGGCCAGCTTCTCAGGGCTGAGGACTGGCACTACACCGACCCGGCCGAGACCCTGCCGAGAGATTTCGACGTCGAGCGGTGGTCGGGCGAGCTGCGGTTCGACATTCGCCCCACGACGGCGTCCGAGCTCATTCTCTCCGGCGGCCGTGCGTTTGCCGGAAGCGCGCTCGAGATGACTGGCATTGGAACCGCGCAGGCGAAGGACTGGAGCTACGACTTCGGCCAGGCGCGCTTCCGGTGGAATCGCCTCTTTGCGCAGGCGTTCATCAACACGAGCAACACGTCGGACACGTACCTCCTGCGCACCGGGCAGAACGTGGTCGACAAGTCGCGCGTCCTCGTGGGGCAGGTTCAGCACGGCCTCGATCTCGGCGATCGTCAGACGTTCATCTACGGCGTCGACTACTCGAAGACGGACCCGCGTACGCAGGGAACGATCAACGGGCGCAACGAAAATATCGACGAGATCTCGGAGATCGGCGCGTACTTGCAGTCCGAGACGCGACTGAGCAGCATGTTCGATTTTGTCGCCGCGTTGCGCGTGGACGATCACAGCGAGCTCGAGGATCCGGTGTTCTCGCCGCGCGCGGCGCTCGTGTGGAAGGCCGACGCCGGTCACACTCTGCGCTTCACGTACAACCGCGCGTTCAACACGCCGACGACGAACAACCTGTTCCTCGACCTGATCGCGCAGACGATCCCTGTGGGCCCATTCAGGCTGAACGTCCGCACCCTCGGCGTGCCGCAGACTGGGCTTCAGTTCCGTCGCAACTGCACGGCGGTCAACGGCAATACGCTGTGCATGAAGTCGCTATTCACGCCGCCCGCGTTGGGCGGTCCGCAACAGTACCTTCCGACGGACGTCACGGCCTTCTGGGGCGTCGCGCAGCTGGTCGCGGCGCAGGCCGGCGTCGACATCAGCGGCGTGCCTCGCCCGACCGCCGCGCAGGTCCCGACGGTCATGTTCGCGCGGAATGCGGAGAACCAGCCGTTCGTCGTTCAGCCCGGCGACGTGCGCGACATTGGCCGCCTCGAGCCCACGATCACCAGCACATACGAGGTGGGATACAACGGGCTTGTGGGCGCCCGGTTCCGCATCGCCGCCGACGTGTACTTCGAGAAGAAAACGGACTTCGTTGGCCCGCTCATCGTCGAGACGCCCACGACGCATTTCGCCGGAACGCAGCTCGCCGGATATCTGATCGCGAACGGGATCGCGCCGGCTCAGGCAGCGGTTGCCGCGACCGCGATTGCAAGGGTCCCGGTCGGCGTGGTCACGCCCGACAACGACCTGACGCAAAACCCGGAGCTCATTCTCACCTATCGCAACTTTGGAAATCTCGATCGCTGGGGTGGCGACCTCGCGTTCGATGTGCTGATGACCGATCGCGTCTCCCTCACCGGATCCTACTCGTTCGTGAACAAGAACTTCTTCTCGCGCGCCGAGGTCGGAGGCGTGTCGGACGTCGCGCTCAACGCGCCGAAGAACAAGGCGACGCTCGGTGTGGCGTACCGCGAGCACCCGACCGGCGTCACCGTGGACCTGCGCGGCCGCTGGAGCGAGTCATTCCCGATGAATTCCGGTGTCTTCATTGGAAGGGTCGACACGTACACGCTGCTCGATGCGTCCGTCGCCTATCGATTCCCCTTCGCGCAGAACACGATCCTGTCGCTCAACGTACAGAACGTGTTCGACGACCGGCATCGCGAGTTCGTGGGAGCGCCTGAGCTCGGACGGCTACTGTTGACGCAGCTTCAGGTCACGTTCTGACACCAGGCAGTCGCAGGGATCGTATCAGGAACGGCGAGAGTATTGCGAGCGGGACGTGCGCTGCACGTCCCGCTCTCGCACATCCCCAGGCGTGTGTCGTCGCATGATCCTTCTCGACCTTTCCGCGCATCCCGTCATCGGCCACCGGGGCGCCGCCGCCGAGGCGCCCGAGAACACGCCGCCGTCGTTCCAGCTCGCCATCGCGCAGGGCGTGGACGCCATCGAGCTCGACGTTCACGTCACGGCAGACGATGTCCCGGTCGTGATGCACGATGCGACCGTTGATCGCACCACATCCGGGACCGGCGCGATCGCGGCCATGTCGCTGCGGCAGCTTCGCGACCTCGATGCGGGGTTTCGTTTTACGCCGGACGGGGGCGCGACACATCCGTATCGGGACCGCGGCATTCGCGTGCCGACGGTCGAAGAAGTGATTGGCGCGGTGCCGAGCGACCTCCCCCTGCTGATCGAGGTGAAGGCCTTTCATGCGCAGTGGCCGCTCCGGCGGCTGCTCGAGCGGGTCAACGTCGCCTCCCGATCGATCATCGCCTCGTTCGAAGGCGGCGCGCTCGAGGCATTTCCTGACCCGCCGTTCGTTCGGGGAGCGTCGCGTCGTGACGTGCTTCAGCTCCTCGGACGCACGATGGCCGGGCAATCCCCAGGTCGGGTGCCCTACCGCGTGATCTGCGCGCCGAACCGTTACTACGGTGCGCCCGTCCCGGTCGGCACGATCCTGCGCGGCGCACGCCGGCTCGGCGTGCCAGTGCACTTCTGGACGATCGATGATCCTCGTGAGGCGAGACAGCTCTGGCAGCGTGGAGCCACGGGGATCATTTCCAATGCGCCGCGAAAAATTCTCGAGGAGCGGGCGCGGGGCGACGGCGGCACGAGAACGTAAGAGAGAGAGAAGTGAGAAAACTCCTCACTCCTCTCTCTCACGACAGCCGTCCCGGAGGGCACCGCGTCTCCTGGTCGCGGTGTTTTGCTTCGCTTCGCACGGTCAGTTGAAGGGGATCGCGTGCGTCGCACCCCTCCGGGAACGGCCTATTCGCGAGGGCCGTGCATCCAGGCCTCCAGGCGATCGCGATAGACGCGGCTCAGGCGCAACTGGGTGCCGTCGCGAAGGATGACCGTGTATTCGCCGGAGAACCACGGCTGCATTTCGCGCACGCGATCGAGATTGACGATCGCCGACCGGTGGATGCGCAAGAATCGCGTGGGGTCGAGCAGCTTCTCGATTCCCGTCATCGTCTCGCGCATCAAGTGGGTTTCTCGGCCCACGTGCAGCTTCACATAGTTGCCCGCGGCCTCGATCCAGTCGATGTCGTCGATGCGGACGAAATAGAGGCGACCGTCGGTGCGGACCATGATACGCTCGCGCGAGCGTGGCGGATTCGTCTCCACCTGCGCCAGCAGCGCGTCCAGCTTGCGCGCATGCTCCTCTGCCCCGGCGCCGGCCAGGCGTTGTCGCGCCCGCGTGAATGCCTCCTTGAAGCGGGCGGCATCGAACGGCTTCCGGAGGTAGTCGACCGCATGGACCTCGAACGCCCGAAGCGCGTAATCATCGTGCGCGGTGACGAAGATGACGGCCGGCGCAGGACGCGGACGCAGCCGCTCGAGCACCGCGAACCCGTCGACCTCCGGCATCTGGACGTCGAGAAAGACGAGATCCGGGACAAGCGCGCGAATCGAGACCACCGCCTGCGCGCCGTCCGACACTTCCCCGATGATCTCGACGTCCTGCTCGCTCGCGAGCAGACGCTGGAGGCGCTGCCGCGCCAGCTCTTCATCGTCGACGATGAGGACGCGCACCGTCATCTGAGCGCTTCCGAAGCGAAGTCGACGGTGACCGGCGCGCTTCGCGCGGCAGGCGCGTACGGGAGCCGCACCCGCGCCGTAGTCCCGCCGCCTGGACGGGCCTCGAGCTCGAGCGCGCCGTCGCTGCCGTAGAGGTGCGCGAGTCGCGCTCGAGTATGACCGATCCCGATGCCCTCGTCAGGCATGCGGTCGGCGGGGAGTCCCGGCCCGTCGTCGCGCACCTCGATGAGGAGCGACGCACCAAGGCGTCGAGTTGCGATCTCCAGCTGTCCGCCGCCGGCCCGCCGCGACGTACCGTGGCGGATGGCGTTCTCCACCAGGGGCTGGACGAGCAAGCTCGGTACGGCGGCGTCGAGCGTCGATGCGTCCACGTCACGCACGACGCGGAGTTTTCCGCCGAACCGCGCCTGCTGGATCTCGAGGTAGGCGTTCACGAACTCGAGCTCGTTCCGCAGCGGAACGTCGGACGACCGGGCGAGCGACGCCGACATGCGCAACAGATCCCCCAGGTGAGCCACCATGCGATCCGCTCGGGCCGGGTCGACGTGGACGAGCTCCGAGATCACGTGCAGCGCGTTGAAGAGAAAATGCGGATCGAGCTGCGACCGCAGGATCTGGAGCTCCGTTCGCGCCAGCTGCGTCTCGAGGCGGGCCGTCCGCTCGGCGAGGCGGGCCTCCTTCAGGCGTTGGTCACGTCGCCACCCGAGGAAGTCGCTCGCGTGCGTGATTGCGAGCACCGCGAAGTACGCCAGGAAGTGCAGCTCGTAGGTGGCGAGCGGCAACATCGGAGGGGCGCCGGGCGCGAGGGACCGCTGTGCCGCGGCGGCAGCGAGGGAGATGACCCAGGCAAATATCGCGGCCAGCGTGATATGCAGCCCGACCCTCGACGCCACGCGCCACGTCTCGGTGCGACGGGTGACCCACACGACCAGGCCCGTGAGCGCGCCTAACGTGAGGATGTGAACGAGGTGATAGAGCGGCCTGGAGTCGGGCGCCGACCCGCCTGCCGTACCCGGCCACGTTCGCGTGCCGACTGCGTTGGGCGCCACCATGCAACCGAGCGCAACGCACGCGCAAAGGTCGAGGGGCGACCCGCACGTCGCGCGTGACGAAGCGTCCCGCTCTGGTGACGCCCGAGCGCGGCCCATCCTGCTCCCGGCTCTGCCCGCCGCGCCTACGCGCTCCGCTCGTGTGGCACCGCGTGAGGGCGCCACGCTTGCTGCCGGACTCGGGCCGAGGCCGATGGAACGATGCGAAGCTGGCGAGCGGTGTCCTGCGACAGCGCCTCCCGCAGGTCATCCGCCAGCCGCGCGATTCGCCGCTCGGCGGTCGCAATGTCCGAGGGGAGCGCCGCTGCAACGTCAGCGAGCGCCACCGCGGCCGAACGCGCGCGACGCTCCCACTGGCCGAGCTCGCCATGCGCGTGCCGCAGTCTCAGCTCCAGCTCCCTTGTGCGATCGGCGAGGCGTCTCGCGCGCGCCGTGATCGCGCGTCGCCACATCCCGATGCTCCACAACACCGCCAGCGCGAGCGCCGGCGCCATGAGTGTTACCAGCGTGAGCCGACTAGGCATATCGATGTGCGCCTCCGGGGTAGAGGTGCGCGAGCTCTGCATCCGCCCGCGTATACAACAGACACCGGCAAGATGGCCGTCGGTTAATGCGGCGATGTAAGAGTTGTGTACGCCCTTGGTCAGCGTGGGACCGGAGATCGTGGCCGTCAGGCGGCATCCGTGCTGATATCTGACGTCTGACGTCTGATGTCGTTGCCGTTCAGGCTCTTTTCCATCGCCCGCGCTTACGCTTTCTCGGCACCAGGATGGAGCCTCGACAGCGGGGCGCCCCGCACCGGCACGGGTACTTCCGCTCGTCGGCCTCATCATCGCCGCTCACGCGCTCGTACTGATAGTCGTAGGTGAGCTCCTCGCGCTTCGCGACCGTGCGCAGCGCGTCGATCCAGATCCGGCCATCCTCGATCACGGCCTCGCAATTCGGCGCGCACGAGTGGTTGATGAACCGCGCCGCGTTTCCGCCGACGCCTCCATCGACGACGGTGCGCTGCGTGAGGGTGAAGAGATAGGTGTGATGCCGGCGCATACGCGTGTCGTCGTAGCGCTTGTCCGCCTCCTTGTTGCTAATGCGCTCACCGGTGTATTCGATGATTCGCTGGCCTTTGCGAATGCGGCGCGTGGCAAAGGCGCCGCGGCCCTGGATCCGCGACTGTCGAATCTTGAAGGGGACGTCGGGCTTTTCGCGCTTGCGGGTCGTCACCGCTCCTCGGTCACAATGGCGAGACCAGCGTCGCGCCAATCGGCGAACCCTCCCGCCAGATCTGCGACGTTATCGAAGCCCTGCGCACGGAGCACGCTGGCAGCGATGGCCGAGCGAGCACCGGACTGGCAGTGGACGACGATCGGCCGGTCGCGGGAGATCTCCGCCATGTGATCAGTGAGCGTGGCAAGCGGGACGTTGGGCGCTCCGCGCAGATGGCCCGCTGCCCACTCCGATGCACCGCGCACGTCGATCACCTGGACTTCCCCCTTCGATAGCAGCGGCGCGAGCTCCGTGGCCCGCATTTGCGGAATGGAGGCCAGCGTCTTCCCCGCCCGCTCCCACTCCTTCAATGCATCCTCGGTGACGAAGCCGACGATGCGATCCATGCCGATCATGGCAAGCGCGCGCCCCGCCTCATCCCCTCGCCCGCTCGCTTCCTCGACGAGGAGACACAGATCGCGGTCATAAGGCAGCACGGACCCAGCCCACGTCGAGAATGAGCGATCGAGGGGGATGTTGACCGTGCCCGGGATGTGCTTCGCCGCGAACCGGGCGGCTGCACGGGTATCGACGAGGGTGTTGCCTGACGAGAGGCGCGCGGCAATGCTCGAGGCTTCGAGGTGCGGCAGGTGCGGAAGCCCGCCCAGCACACGGGGGCCACGCTTGTTGACGCGCTTCATCTCGGCGAAGTACGAGGGCGGCTCGGGCTGGCCTTCGAGCACCTGGCGGACGAATTCCTCTTCGTCCTGGATCGAGAACGCCCAGTTGAATTTGCGCTCGTAGCCGAGCGTGCTGTGCGGCACCGAACTGATCCCCTTGCCGCACGCCGAGCCGGTCCCGTGCCCCGGCCATATCTGGAGCCAGTCCGGGAGCGTCGCGAATCGCCGGAGACTGGCGAATAGCGCTCGCGCGCTCTCGCGCATGGTGCCTTCGACGCGCGCGGCGCGCTCGAGCAAGTCCGGTCTCCCGACGTCTCCCACGAAGATGAAGTCGCCCGTTATGGCTCCCATCGGTTCGTCAGCCACGGTGCGATCGGTGACGAGAAACGTGAGGTGCTCGGGCGTGTGACCTGGCGTGTGCAGCACGGACAATCGCACGGTGCCGACGTCGATCGTCTCGCCCCCGTGCAGGATCACGGCGCCGTCGGCCACGGCGAAATCGTAGCTCCACGTCGCGCCGCCCTCGCCGGACAGATAGAGTTGCGCGCCGGTGCCCGCCGCCAACTCCCGAGAACCCGACACGAAGTCGGCGTGGATGTGCGTCTCCGTCACGTGGGCGATGCGCACGCCCTCGCTCTCCGCGGCGCGCACGTATTGCTCCGCGTCGCGATTCGCGTCGACTACGATGGCCTCGCCCGCGCGTCCGCACGCCACGAGGTAGCTCGCTTGCGCGAGCTGTTGATCATAGAACCTTCGGAATATCACCTGGTGCGGACGGGTATGGGCAGAGGATGAAGAATGACGGCGTCCGACCGTAAAGCTACAACGCGTGGCCCATCGCCTGCACTGTGTCGCGGCACTTCTCGATCGGAACGAACGTGCGGATCGAATACATCAGTCTCGACGACGGAACCTCCAGGGAATTCGCCGTGTTCCGCCCGCGGCGGCGGCGCAAGCGCG
This sequence comes from Gemmatimonadaceae bacterium, assembly GCA_052389995.1. Lineage (GTDB taxonomy): Bacteria > Gemmatimonadota > Gemmatimonadetes > Gemmatimonadales > Gemmatimonadaceae > JAICNG01. The sequence continues at coordinate 219,805 of JBQTHJ010000019.1, forward strand.
TGCTCGCCACCCTCGGCGCGATGGTGGCGTTCGTCGTCCTGCTGTTCGTCGCCGGCTACGTGTTCTGGCAGCAACATCTCGATCCAGTCACCGCGCGCGCCACGCTCACCCAGGAGCTGGCGAGCTACGCGCTCGAGCCAGGGGAATCGCTGCGGGCCAGCGCATTCTTCTATCGACGCAGTCCGTTGGCGTACTTTCGGTCGACGCACGCGATCCTGGCCTCGACCGACCGTCGCCTCCTGCTCCTGACGCTGACGCCGCCCGACCCGCTCGCCCGTGAGGCGGAGACAACGCTTCCGAGCATCCGCGATCTGCCGAAGGACACGACCGTACGCCTCGACACCGGCCGCGTGATGTTCGGGCTCGCGCGCGGAGTGACAATTCGCGGCGAAGACTTTCGGGAGAGCTGGGCTGCGCGCGATGAGCAGTGGGACGAGGTCCTCACCGTTCTTGTCGACCTGTCGACCGTACAGCGCCAGAGGCGCGAGGATGGAGAAGCCATCCGGCTCGCGCGGCTCGCGGCCATCGAGCGCGCACGTCAGCCCATCTGGCACGTCGTGCTGCGCGGTGAGGCGTTATCGTCGATCGCTACCCGTTACGGCACTTCTCCCGAGAGATTGAGGGAGCTCAATCGAATGACGGGCGATCGGATCCGCACCGGAGACTCGCTCCTCATCAAGCCGCGTACGTGAGAAAGGGTCGAAGGGATCGGGGAGAGCCTCGATTCCTTCGACCCCGTCGATCCTGACGGCTATCGCGTGATCGCCGGCCCCGCGCCGAGCTCCTGTCCCGCGTTTTCGTCATCCTCGCGAAGTGTGAGGTAGAGCGGACGCTTCACGCACTGGTCGAAGCCGAGCTCGCCGCACAGCGACCGTGCGTGCTTTTCCACCCGAGACCTCACGATCTCCGGATAGCGTCCACAGTCGGGCGTGTTCGTTCCCCGCACGCAGCCGTTATAACGAAGGAGTCCGCTGCGCCACCCTTCGCCGCCGCCCATGGGATCGCGCGCGCGGCGGAGGTAATGGCTGAGGATGAAGACGCCGTATCGCAGGTTCGTCTCGTCGTCTCGGAGGTTGGTTCCGAACAGCCGACTCAGCGACCGCTTCCAGGCGGGGGCGTGGATTTGCATGAGGCCAACCGCGCCGACACTCGACCGGGCGGTCGACGCAAGCGACTGATTCTCCGTGAGCATGACGCCGAGCACTAGCGCCGGCGGGATCCGCCGGATGTAGGCCTCGCGGACCGCGTAGGTGGCGAGCTCGTTCGCCCGCGCCTCGTCGACCTGGCCGGTCGCCATGAGGTCCTGGGCGAAGGCCCAGCGATCGGCCTGGAACTGGTCGGTCTCCAGCGCGGCATTGCTGGTATCTTGAATCCAGGGTGCCCGTTCGTACACGGTGTCCCGCCAGCTCTCGGCGAGCAGGCGGTTCAAGACCGGCTGGCGATCGGCGTACACTGGTCGAACGGTGGTGGCTGTGGCCACTATGGTCGCGAGCGCACCGATCGCGAGCGCGACCTGTTGGACGAGCGAACGTGACATCGCCTCTCCACTCCGGGGGTGGTCATGCGAAGAGACCGGCGCGACGTCGACATCTGAGGCGTGGCGGCCGGTCTCTGGGCCCCAGAAATGTAACGGGGCTTGCCTGGATCTCGATGGGGTGGAGAGAGGGTTAATGCTCAGGGTGCTCAGGGTGCTCAGGGTGCTCAGGGTGCAACGGCAGTTAACCTCGAGCATGTCGAGCACCTCGAGCACCTCGAGCACCTCGAGCACCTCGAGCACCTCGAGCACCTCGGGCACC
>JBQTHJ010000020.1:0-42853 GCA_052389995.1 Gemmatimonadaceae bacterium
TATAAGAGCAACGGCACGACGCGCTTTCAGCGCGCCTTTGAAAAGTCGTCTGCAGGTGAACGCAGCGTTCTGCCGACAACAAACTTCTTTGCTAAATTGAGGCAGCGCACCCCTGATCCGATCTCAACGACCCATCGCACCAAGTCACTATGCATCTCACCGTTGAAGTCGACTGCGAAGAGGATGGCCGCTGGATTGCCGAGGTCCCCGACCTAAAGGGCGTCCTTGCCTATGGCAAGTCGCGCGATGAGGCCATTGCCCACGCTCAAGCGCTCGCGCTTCGGGTCCTCGCCGATCGTCTCGAGCACGGCGAGGCCGGCCCCGACCTCGTCAGCGTTTCGTTCCGCGCGGCCTAAACTACCCAGTAACAGCGTTCGTTCGTGGCAGCTTGGCCTTCAACGCGCGCTCGGCGCGTGCTCGCTGCCCTGCTCCGTATCGGCTGGCAAATCAAACGTGAGGCGGGCTCCCACAAGACTCTCGCGCGCGACGGATGGCCCGATTACGTATTCGCGTTTTCATGATCGCGATGAGATCGGCCCAAAGATGCTCGCTCGCATCGCGAAGCACACGGGACTGAAGCCCGAAGACCTCTAAGCCTGCGGCAGAACTAGCGTTTGCAACTGACAGGCGCGACAATCAAGGAAGGCATCGCAGTTCGGCGCATTTCAAGTGCAACAGCAAAGCGCGCTGTCGCGCGCTTTCGAGAAGGCCGCCCGCAGTTGAATCGCGGCGTTCTGCCGCCACATGCATTGGCACGCAGTCAACTAATGGTACGCCTCGCCAGCTCAGCACTCATCGCCCTCGCCGCATTCGGATGCGCGTCGAACAGGTGCGACCCACCCGTTGGCGAGTATTGCATGACGCGCCCCGCGGACACAGTGGCCATAGAGTGGATTGAGGTGAAGGTGCCTTTAGGCGGTTCGCTACGCGCCGCCGTGGCGCGGCCAGCACACCGAGAGCGCCTTCCTGTCGTGCTCCTGCTCCACGGCAGCCACGGGTTCGCGCAGGAGTATGTCCAACTCGCGCGTGACCTCGCGTCGCATCGCGTGATCGCCATCGCAGCCTGCTGGTTCCAGGGCGGGGCGGGCGCCGGGACGCGGTTTGTCACGCCAATCGCCTGTCCCGACGCGCCCCCGCGCAGCTCGTCGACGAGCCCCGCGGCGCAGCAGGCAGTCAGCGCACTCGTTGCGGCCGCGCGTGCCCTTCCCGGTGCGCGCGCTGATCGGGTCGCACTCGTCGGGCACTCCCGCGGCGGGGGCGCGGCGTTGCACTACGCACTCATTGCGGGTCACGTTCAGGCGCTCGTCCTGAACTCCACGGGGTACCCGCCGGACGTGGTCGCGCGCGCGCCCCAGCTTGCGGTCCCGGTGCTGCTCTTCCACGGGACGCGCGATGCGCCGGAGGACGGCGGCTCGTCTGTGACCGCAGTCGAGCGCGCGCAGACCTTCGAGTCCGCCCTGCGAGTCGCGGGGAAGCGAGTGGAGGTGTTCTATTTCGACAGCGGGCACAACGCGCTGTTCACGAACCCGACTCAGCGCTCGGCGACGGTCCAACGCATCGGCGACTTCCTCGCGCGGGAGCTCGCACCCTGATGGGGGGACGGTGACGGGAGAGCTACACTCAATCTCGTAGCGGATCCAGGGGTTGCGGGAAACTCATTTCGAAGCGGCAGTTTCGTTAACACCTTGTCTGGATCGTTGGGCGGCTGCAGAACTAGCTGTTGCACCTGTCAGGCGCGATGTCCAAGGAAGCTCACGTTTGATCTCCTTCGAGTTCAGCGGCAGCCGCGCGCTGCCGCGCGCCTTTGAGATGCCGCCTGCAGTTGAGCGCGGCGTTCTGCCGGCAGCAGGATTCTTTGCTAAATTGCGGCAGCGCAGATGAGTCCGGTCCTCCACAAGCCTATCCCACTCGCCCACGATGCATCTCACCCTCGAAGTTGACCGCGAAGGGATGGTCGGTGGATCGCCGAGGTCCCAGATCTGAAGGGAGTTCTCGCCTACGGGGCATCGCGCGACGAGGCGATCGCTCACGCCCAGGCGCTCGCGCTCCGCGTTCTCGCGGATCGGCTCGAGGTGTACCTGGCAGGCGCCCGTTGAGTCCTCTTTTCCCAGAAGGTGGTAGGAGAAGAGTCTCCCACCCGGTGATACTCGGGCACGGTCTGTGCCGTATTCTTCCGGCGTGCCTAACGTCAGATCTGAGCTTGCCAACAGGATTCAAGCCGCGCTGGGCCGCGCCTACGTTATCGAACGCGAGCTCGCCCGTGGCAGCAGTGCACACCTGTTCGTCGCGACCGAGACGGCGCTTGGCCGCCGCGTCGCGCTTAAGGTGCTGCGCCCGGGACTTCGTGCCGCCGTGGACGCGGCGCGCTTCCACCGCGAGATCCTGCTCGCCGCTCCACTCACGCACCCAAACATCACTCCGATCCTGACGGCTGGCGAGGCTGGCGGCTTCCTGTACTATACGATGCCCCTTCTCGAAGGCCATTCCCTGCGCACACTCCTCAAGGAGCGCGGAGCGCTCGCGATCAGTGACGCAGTCTCCATTCTCCACGACCTCGCCAAGGCGCTGGGATACGCGCACTCACGCGGTGTCCTCCACCGCGACGTAAAGCCGGACAACGTGCTGGTGGAGTACGGGACCGCCTTGCTCGGTGACTTCGGGATCGCCACGGCGCTCGATGCAGCGGCGATCGGCCGCACCGAGCGGAGATCGAAAGGCAGGGCCGTGGGGACACCGATGTACGTCTCGCCCGAGCAGGCGGCTGGTATCCCGCGGTTGGATCAGCGTAGCGATCTCTATTCGCTCGGCGTGGTCGCCTACGAGATGCTCGGCCGCCGGCCGCCGTTCACTTACAAACGCCAGGAGGCGATGCTCGCCGCACATCGGACCGAGCTGCCATCGCCGATCGCGTTGCGGCGCAAGGGTGTACCACCCTGGCTCGCGCAGCTCGTTATGCGCCTGCTCGAAAAACGGCCGGCCGACCGGCCCCAGAGCGCGGAGGCGGTGCTGCGCTTGCTCGACGCCGGCACGACCGTCTCCGGAGCTGAGATACCGAAGGTCCAAATGCCCTCGTCCAAATCACCGGAGGTACACCTGAGGAATTGAAGTATCTGCGATGATTTGGACGAGGGATAGAAGCTTGAAGCTACCTGACTCTCCATCTCAAGCCCGGGGCGCGCATTGTCTTTTTTGGCGCCAAGACGTCGAGCCGCCGAACAGGGTGGATCCTGAATTCCCTGCTGCGGCTGGTGTTTTCCAGCCTCTCGTTCACGACAACGCTGGTGCCCGACGAAGCCCCCTGGCGTGTGCTCGCCGCACACCTGGAGCAGCTGGAGGTGACAGAGTACTTCTTTGGTTGGATGTTTCTCGCGTCGGGAAACCTCACGACGCCGCGCGACACCGATGCACGGCCGGTCGTGGCCATCTAACAAGCGCATGAGGCTGCTAAAACGCGGCCAGATGTAGGCTTGGTTGCAGGATTCCGGCGCCGCGCTTTGCACCTTATGCACTTTTACAGTTGAGCGCGGCGTTCTGGCGACACCAGCTGCAACTCGCAATGATCGATGCGCGATCCACTCCGGTTCCAGTGCTGCTTTTGCGGCGAGATGATTCGGTCTCCCGACGCGCCTCGCCAGTTGACTTAGCAGCGGCCTCAGTGACTCCGCAATCGATTCTCTCCCGCTACTGGAGCACCACCATGGACTCCGAATCCAATCTGCTCACGACTCGAGTCGAACAACTGGAGCGGCGCATGCGAGGCCTGCGCCTTCTTGCCTCCACAGCGGGAATTGCACTCCTCGCCACGTGGTTGCTGGGTGCGACACTGACGTCGCAGTCTGACGTGATTCGCGCGAAGGTGTTGATCATCGAGGACGCCGACGGACGCGAGCGCATTGTCCTCGGCGCTCCCATGCCTGACAGACGCCAGGTCGTCGGCATGAAGATCCTCAGTCCAGAGGGGGCCGAACAGTTTGGACTGACCATCAAGCCCGATGGAGGCATCGGCATGGGATTCGATGTGAAGCCTGGGGTTGGCGATCCGCGCAATCGCGAACGTCTGAATCTGGGCGTCACGGCGACGGGCCGCGGCTGGATACGATACCTCGACAACAAGACCAGGGCCCGCCTCTGGATCATGTTGGACTCAGCGGATGCACCGGTTGTACAGTTTCTGGATTGGCCCGATGATGAGAAGATCGTCGTACGCCAGATAGGGTTTGCAGGCGACACGACGCTCCAATGGACGCGATAGCGCGACCCGCAATTTCCGGTGACCATGCGACGACTTCGGCCGGAGACGGTATGCGCAACGCTCCTCGTCCTGACGGGCAGTCTCGCTAGTCCGCTCGTCGGAGTCCGAGAGCGCCGGAGTCGTCCTGCGGGATCCCACCGTCCCCGTGGACGCAGCGTGCCCTGGACACCTGGGCCTTGCGACTCCCATCTGGGCGGGCGGTACGCGCGCGACCGCTGGTCGCTCCCAGAGAACGTGAACGACGACGTTGTGCAGGCCGTCTTCGACTCGATACCGGGGTTCCGGAGCTCCGTCGAGGAGGAGCGCGAGCTTCTCGGTCCGTACGGTCGAGGGCGCAGGTCGTTGTCGAAGGTTCGTCATCTGACTGACAGTCACGGTGGGCAGCACCTCTCACTCGCACGAAAAGCAACATGCAGATCTCGAGCATCGTTCCACAACTCCGGACGACGGACCTGGCCGCATCGATTGAGTTCTACACCACCAAACTCGGCTTCGTCCTGGAGTTTCAGCACCGCGATTTCTACGCTGGGGTGCGGTCTGGGAATTACATGGTGCATCTCAAGCTGATCGACGCGCCGGACCCGTCCATCGCGTTCGTGGACCGGGACGAGCACTTCCACCTCTATTTCGAAACTCCCGACGTCGCGGCCGTGGCGGACGCGTTGAAGGGTCGTGGCGTTCAACTCGTGCAGGACGTTCACGAGACGCCCTGGGCCACACGCGAGTGTGTCATCAAGGACGACGCGGGCCACACGTTGTATTTCGGAGAGCGACAGTAGCGGGTTGTCCTTGCTCGCCTTTCAGGATCCTCACGATCGACATCATCGTGTTCCAGTTCCGCGTGGTCGCCGGCACACTGAGCAGCTTGTCGACTTGGCCGAGATAGCCGATCGTCTTCATGTGGCGGCGGTAGACGCCGAAGACGAACTGGTTCTCAGATCCGATCAGCCGCACCAGCCACTCCCCGTCCGGCGGAAGCGCAATCGGCAGAGGAGCCCGAATGCGACCGCCTTTCGAGAGAATGGTGACGAATCGGACGGTGTCGGCGCTCGAGGGCTCGCCTGCGAACGGATCGTCCGTCTCGAGCCGAAGAACATCGCCGCCGTCGCAGACCATGACGTCCGTCTCGAACGGAAGCCGCTTGAGCAGCTCACTGCGGAACTTCGCCCGCGAGCCGGGCTTGCGAACGACAAACGTCCCCGCGGCACCGACACTCACGACGTCGTACGCGCTCAACTCCCGGGCGAGGATGCTTGGGCGCAAACGCCGGTGTCCCCCTACGTTCACACCCCTGAGAAAGACGACGAGAGCCATACCGGGATTATAGGAGATTTTCCCCGCGCGGGAGTTGCTGGCCGGGCCGACATGCTGCAGCTATCTTGTCGTCGAGCTCGTCTCAGGCAGTGATGCAAATGCAGTCGAACGGCCGACTTCGGCCGAGGCGCCGTGTGTCCATCGAGATCGGGGTGGCACGACCCCCGACCAGGGGTGCACTGCGCATCGCCTGCTCGATCGGGCTGATCTTCGGCGCCATGTGCATGGTCGCGTACGCGTTGGGATCGCTGACCCGCACGGAATGGATGGTGTGGCTCGCTCCCGTCACAGTCGCGCTCGATAGCATCCTCTTCCTCGAACGGCCGGGTCACGACACCAGCCGGCCCTTCGCGTCGGCGCCAGATACGCGCGAGGAGGCCGACGTTCCCGTTCACCTCGGGTTGACCATCATCGCCGCCTGCGCCGCCGCGTGGGCTGCCTACACCGGGAATCGCGTCGCTCTCATCCTCGGCGCCAGCTTCGCCGTGCTCGGGAAAGTGCTCCAACGCCGCGCGGAGCTCACCCATGATTGAGCGTCTGGTCATCACGCTCCGCGCCTCGGCCGATCCCGCGGTCCGATCGAACGACGTCGCGCCTGGGGATATGCGGAGGCGCCGCGGGCGTTCTACGCCGGGTGAGCGACGACCAGCCGCCGCGTGCTCTTCGTTCCCGACAACGTCGCCCGGGTCTACCGCCAACGCCGGCGACGGGACCGAACCGCCTCGACTCCTCACACGCGGCGCATTCCCCGAGCTGAGCATGCTCGTCGAGAACCGGCAAGGCGGTCCTCCGCCGCTTCTGCGTCTTCAGGTGGTCACAGACCTGCTGCACAGCTGAGGCTTGTCATGCTCGCCTTCGACGCCTTTCCTGCCCGGTCCGCTACTCTCGCTCTGATCGCGCTCTTCGTGTCCGCCTGCGCCGTGGTGCCGTTGCACACGCGGGGACAGCGAAGCCCCGACCCACCGCACGTGCTCGGGCGCAAGCTCGTGGTCGGCAAGGAAGTGCCGCTGGACTTGATCGCCGAGGACGGCACGCGCTGCCTGACGACAAAGAAGAGGTACGAGCGCACACGCATCGGATCCAAGGTCTGGTGCGTCTGGGAGGGCGAGCCCGCGCCAGGTTACCATTAGCGCCGGGAAAGCCATGACCGTCCGGCTCGCCAGCACCGACGACCTCCCGCAAGTCACGAAGATGATGCAGGCGCTGTGGCCAGACGCGGGCGACTACGATTTCGGAGACGAAACCGTGTTCGTGTGGGACACCGGCCGCGGCGACCTTGGCGGTTTCATCTCGGTATCCCTTCGTCCATGGGCCGAGGGGTGTGAATCGACACCGGTGCCGTACGTGGAGGGTTGGTGGGTCGCAGCCGACGTGCGCCGCGCGGGAGTCGGACGCGCACTCATGGCTGCGGTGGAACAGTGGTGCCAGGAGCGCGGCTACACCGAGCTCGGCTCCGACGTCGACCTCGGCAACGCGACGAGCCTGCGCGCGCACGCGGCACTCGGCTTTGAGCCGACGCTTCGGTTGCAGTACTTTCGGAAACAGCTTCCGTGAAGTTCCAGTATGGCTCCCGGCACGGATGGATCTCTTCGCGCCAGCACGCTCTTCAACGATGGAGTTTCGGGACGACACGGGCGTGGCACTTCCCCGCCAGAGCCACGGACTGCCTGACTGCCGAGTTATCCGAATGATGCGAATGCGGGAATGCGCGAGTGCCGAGGCCGCCGACTGTTGCTTTCGTTGATGGCGTGTTTTTTTTGGGTGACGCCCCAGGCGACCCGTCATCGCGAGGAGTCATTCGGCCTCCTTCGAGTCATTCGCGCCACCGCGCTTCCCAACACCGCAAGGAACTCCGCATGAAGTTCATGCTCCTCATCTACAACGATCAAACGCTCCTCGATGAGCTCCGCGCGGGCGAGTACGACTCGACCATGCGCGATTGCCTCTCGCACGCGGACCAGCTCACGGGAACGGGACACCTCATCGAGTCGCAGATGCTCGAGGACGCCGAGACGGCGAGATCGGTTCGCATTCGCCAGGGACGGCTCAAGGCCGTCGACGGACCATTCGCCGAGACGAAAGAAGTCCTCGGCGGGTTCAATCTCATCGAAGCCGAGAACATGGATGAGGCGGTGCGAATCGCGGCCGAGTTCCCGTGGGCGCGCACCGGGTGCGTCGAGGTTCGGCCGGTGCGAGACATCGGGCAGGTTCGGCAGCGCGTAATGACCGCGGACAGCGAGACGAACGCCGCGCGGTGACCGCGACTGGGTACGCAGCGGGGTGGTCGTCACGGCGAGCCAGTGCCACGTGTTTCCGGTGGAGCTGACCGCGCGCCTTCAGCGGGCCCCTTAAGCCCTGGCGTGGGGGCGGCGGCGGCTTCCGCCGTACGTACCGCTAACAATTGGGTTGCCCGTTGTTGACAAAAAGCATACCTTGGCGCACCCTCTCCCCATGGGAGGCGCGCCCGGTGGTCGGGCGCGCCCCGGACAACCCAAAAGCATGGAGTCTCTCTGATGATGCATCGTCTTGCCCTCACTGTCTCCTGCGCGCTGCTCGCGGCTCTCATGGTGGGCTGCGGCGATGATGGTCCGTCGGGAAGCGATGACCCCGGCCTGGTAGTCACGCCGGTTTTCCGAGGCGTGCTCGAGGATGACACGCTTCGCCTCGCCGCGACGTTGAACGGTCAGCCAGCGGCCGTGACGTGGGAAGTGCAGCACGACTCGATCGCGACGGTCAACGCCGAGGGCCTGGTCACTGGTCTTCGCGCCGGCTTCACCGCCGTGACCGCGACGTCCACGTCGAACCCGCAGATGAAGCGGTCCGCCAGCATCACCGTCATCCCGGTCCCCGTACTCGCGAGCGGAGTCGCGCGCACGGGATTGAGCGGCGCCACCGGTACCCAGCGGTTCTTCAAGATCGTGGTTCCTGCCGGCACGACCAAGCTGACCATCACGATGAGCGGAGGCACCGGCGACGCGGACCTCTACGTGAGATTCGGTCAGCTTCCGACGCTCGGCACGTTTGACTGTGCACCGTTCCTCGGTGGCAACGCCGAGAGCTGCACCTTCGACAATCCCGCTGTGGGGACGTGGTTCATCATGCTCGACGCATTCGCGGCCTACGCGGGCGCTCGCCTCGTCGGTACGCTCACGCCCGCGCCGTAACAACCTCGGCGTGAAAGAAAGGCCCTCACGATCGGTGAGGGCCTTTTTTTCACGTCGCCTTCTTCTGGCGGTGTCCGCGGTCGTTCTCCTGACGCGTCGGAGCATCCACGTGCATCGCGTCGACCGGGCTCCGTGCACGCGCACTGCCCGAACGGCTCCCGGGGCGATCCTGCGCCTCTCGCTTCGCGAGCTCCGCCGGCACCTCGGAGTCGCGCGTCGCTTTTCGCTTCGAACCCACGTTGCGGCTGGGCATCTCCATCTCCACCGAATGGACGGCGGCCACTCGTGCAGCAGACATGCCAGGGTGCGTGTGATACTTCCGTCTTTCGCGATCGGATGTAGGTTATCCCGCCCCCACTCCCGGAGACTCCATGCTTGTCGTCCGTACCCGCGCCCGATACGTGGCGTGCGCGCTCGTTATGGTCGCTGCCTGCACCGACGTCATGGGTCCGGCATCATCTCCGCGGCTCGAGAATGGCCGGGACGACACCATTGGAGAAGCCGCGATCACGGCGACCGGATTCGCCGGGATGATCCGCATCGGCGTCATCCCCGCGATCAACGGATCGACGCCAACGACCTCGGTAACGATCGGCAGCCCGACGTCGTTTACCGTCGTCGACAAGCTCACCGGCGCTACCGTCGCGACCGGTGCTGCCGAGAATCTCTCGGCTGTGCTCATTCCGGGTGGCGTCGTCCGCACGCGGCTCTGGTGGCAAGTGGCCTGCACGCGAAGCGCGGTGACTCGCGACGACTGGACCACGCGCGCTACGGCGGCGGGGTTCGAGTGGTACACTGAGCTCGTCGCATCGGTACGCTGTTGGCGGCTGCGCATCGGATCGCTTCCCGTTTCTGCCACGAGCGCTGAGCGCACGGCATTCATCGTGAGCTTCACGGAGGCAGAACTCAACTTCCCGGGGACGACTCCGGGCGGGCCCTTCGCGGTCACGCGGTCGGACGGAGTGGCGGTTGTCGATGTGCGGCGCGGTCAGACTTCCCTCGGCACTTCCCCCGGCGAGGTCGTCCTCTCCTCGCCGGACGGAATCGTCCGCATTGGCAATCGTCTCTACCGCGGTGTCGCGGAAGTGCGTATCGCAGCCGGGGGCGGGTCCATCGCGGCGATCAACGAGCTGCCGCTCGAGCAGTACCTCTGGGGCGTTGTCCCGCGCGAGCTCGGTCCCATCGCCTTCCCCGAGCTCGAGGCGCTCAAGGCGCAGTCCGTCGCCGCCCGCACCTACGCCATCGCGAACTTCTCGAAACGCCTCACCGATGGCTACAACCTGCTCGCCACGACGGCCGACCAGGTGTACGGCGGATTCCAGGACGAGCACCCACTGTCGTCGCGGGCGGTGAACGAGACGGAAGGCATGATCGCGACCGTCGACGGCGCCCGGCCGATCGAGGCGCTTTACTTCTCGACCAGCGGCGGGTGGACGGCGAACAACGAGGATGTGTTCGCCTCGGGCCCGGTGGCGTATCTGCGAGGAATCCCCGATCACGAGCGCGGAAACTCTCTCGAGAATCATCCCGAAGGCGTACGGAATCACGCGAACGCGCGAAGCCTGCGGGCAATGCGTGAGGGCGACTTCGAGTCCGACTGGAGCCGCTTCCACCGCTGGACCTTCGAGTGGACTGCCGAGGAGATCAGCGACGTGATCTCCTCATGGGCGCAGCAAGACGTCGGGAAGGTGCTCGCGATCAACGTGCTCGAGCGCAGTGCCTCGGGGCGCGTGATGACGATCGAGTACGTGACGGAGCAAGGCTCGTTCTTCGACACCAAGGACCGTGTGCGCTCGTCGCTGAGATTCCTCGACATCAACAACGTGAGGACGAACCTGCCGAGCACGCTGGTCTACATCGAGCCGCGGCGGGACAAGGAGACGAAGGGGATCGACGGCTTCATCGCGTGGGGTGGCGGGTTTGGACACGGCGTCGGCATGTCGCAGACGGGCGCCGTCGGAATGGCGGAGAAGAAGGCGGCGTTCGACGAGATCCTGAAGCACTACTACCGCGGGATTCAGCTCGTGAAGATGTGCACGAACCCCGCGGGTTGTCAGACGCTGTTCTGATCAGGGAAGCTCCTCCGTGTACACCGTAGGAGATGTGCTTCCCCTCGAAGATGCGTGCGGCGTCCCGACCGTGCTTCTTCGCGTGCTCGGCCAGGTAATCCACGAGGGTACGCTCGGGATACGGAGCGAGCGACTGCGGCACGTCGGCGCCGTAGTGGGCGAGCCAGGGGCGCATGTGCAATCGTGAGAAAGTGGCGGCCCTTCCTTTGCCGAAATCGGCGCTCGTCCGCAAGGGCCACCGTTCGCGCTATCATTACGTCATGGCATTCATCGACTACGACTCCATCTCCCCACGGGACATCGTCCCGGGGTTCACCGCGCGCTTCGTCCACGGCGAGCGCATGACGCTCGCGCGCGTCCAGGTGAAGCGCGGCGCCGCGCTTCCTCAGCACTCGCACCCGCACGAGCAGCTCACCACGCTGATCTCCGGCGAGCTCGAGCTGACGCTTGGCGGGGAGACGCAGGTCCTCCGTGCCGGAATGCTCGCCGTCATCCCCAGCGGCGTCCCCCACTCCGCCCGTGCGCTCGCGGACTGCGAGGTGATCGACGTCTTCCAGCCGGTGCGCGAGGACTACCGGTGACGGTTGGGATGTGGGCCGGGCTCGGGCCGATTGCGGCACTCGCGCTGGCGGCGTGCGATCGCGGCCGGTTCGAGATCTCCCTCGAGATGAGCCATTTCGCCGGCGGCGGGACGCAGCGTAGCCGCGGCCTGGTCGGCCGCTGGATTCGGTTGTCGTCGACACGATTCGATGAGAGAGGCATTCGGATTGCCTCAACGATCCCGAGACCCGACCGCTGCCTCGTAGCCGTGGCCCGCTGAAAAGACTACGTTCTGCCAGAGACGGTCCCGCTGACTCCCTCTCGTCACTTCCTGATGAACCGCGTCCTGGCTGTCATCCTCGGTGGCGGCGCCGGCACGCGACTATTTCCGTTGACGCGCGATCGGGCCAAGCCCGCTGTTCCGCTCGCCGGGAAGTACCGCCTGGTGGACGTGCCGATCTCGAACTGCCTCAACTCGGGGCTCGACCGGATCTTCGTCGTCACCCAGTTCAACTCGGCCAGCCTCAACAACCACGTCGCCCGGGCGTACGCCTTCGACCGGTTCAGCGGCGGCTTCGTGACGATTCTCGCCGCCGAGCAGACGCCGTCGTCGGAGAAGTGGTACCAGGGGACGGCGGACGCGGTGCGACGGTCGACCTCGCACTTCAAGAGCCACCCCCACGACCGCATCATCATCCTCTCGGGTGACCAGCTGTACACGATGGATTACCGCCTCATGCTCAAGCACCATCTCGACCATGGCGCGGACATTACCGTCGCGGTGACGCCAGTCGTCGCGGAGGACGCTCCGGCGTTCGGCATCCTCAAGATGGATGACACGCAGCGCATCACCGAGTTCTACGAGAAGCCTCCACTCGATGATCTCGCGGGGAAGGAAAGTCCGGTCACGGCGGATCTCGAAGGGGCCGGGCGCATCTACCTCGCCTCGATGGGCATCTACGTCTTCGAGGCGGACGTCCTCTACGAGGTTCTCGATGCCCGGCCGCACGATCACGATTTCGGAAAGGCTGTGATTCCGAATGTCCTCAACGAGTGCACGGTGATCGCGTACCCCTTCAAGGGATACTGGAACGACATCGGGACGGTGCGCTCGTTCTTCGAGACGAACATCATGCTCGCGCAGCCGCATCCGCCGTTCAACCTCTACGATCCGAACTTTCCCCTGTACACCGATGCCGTGATGTTGCCGCCGGCCAAGGTGAGCCGCTCTCGCCTGGAGAACACGCTCGTCGGGGTCGGAAGCGTCATCGTGGACAGCGACATCTCGAGCTCGGTGGTCGGGCTCCGTTCCTTCATCGATCGAGGCTCGACACTCCGGCGCACGGTGTTCATGGGCGCCGACTACTTCCGGTGGGAGGAGTCGGAGGCACGGACGAGCGCGCAGGGCCCGACGTACCCGGGCGTGGGGAGGGACACCCGCATCGAGAACGCCATCGTCGACAAGAACGCGTCGATCGGGAATGCCTGCCGCATCACGAACGAGCGTGGCGTGCCGGACGGCGAAGGGCCCGGCTACTACATCCGCGATGGCATCGTCGTCATTCTGAAGAATGCCGAGATCCCCGATGGCACCGTGATCTGACGGCGCGTCGTGCGCATCGCGCTCTTCACCAACGAGTACCCGCCTAACGTCTACGGCGGCGCCGGCGTGCACGTCGAATACCTCTCGCGAGAGCTGGCGCGCGCCGACGGCGGCGCCCACTCCATCGACGTGCTCTGCTTCGGCGACCAGCGCGAGGACCGCGGCAATCTCCGCGTTCGAGGCCTCGCGCCGACACTAGGCTTCGCGGCGCAGGATCCTCGCCACACCAAGCTGCTCGATGCGCTGCTCCGCGACCTGGCGATGGTCGGAGCGGTCGAGTCGCCCGACATCGTTCACTGCCACACGTGGTACTCTCACCTGGGTGGCTGCCTGGCGCGTCCGCTCACGGGTGCCGCGCTGGTGCTGACGACGCACTCGCTCGAGCCGCACCGGCCGTGGAAGGTCGAGCAGCTCGGCAGCGCGTACCACGCCTCCACGTGGATCGAGCGCACCGCGTACGAGAATGCCGACGGCGTCATCGCCGTCTCGAAGGCGATGAAGGATGACGTGCAATCGTTGTACGGCGTGCCTCCCGAGCGCGTCCGCGTCATTCACAATGGCATCGACCCGGACGAATACCAACCGCGGCCGGCGCCGCACGCGCTGCGCCGGCTCGGAATCGACCCCGACCTTCCGATCGTTCTGTTCGTGGGACGCATCACGCGCCAGACGGGGATTCTGCATCTCGTGCGCGCAATCCGACACCTCGCGGAGGGAATGCAGGTCGTCCTGTGCGCCGGCGCGCCCGACACCCAGGCGATCTCGACCGAGATGACGGCTCTCGTGGCCGAGGCGAAGCGAAGCTCGAAGACCGGGATCGTGTGGATTCCGGAGATGCTCCCGAAGGAGGAGGTCATCGCGCTCTACACACACGCAGCCGTCTTTGTCTGCCCGTCGGTGTACGAGCCGTTCGGCATCATCAACCTCGAGGCGATGGCGTGCGAGACGCCGGTCGTGGCGTCGGCGGTCGGGGGCATCCCCGAGATCGTCGTTCCGGGCGAGACCGGGCTGCTCGTTCCGTTCGAGACCGAAGGCGGCGAGTCGCCGGAGCCGCGCGATCCGGAAAGGTTCTCGCGCGATCTCGCGGCGGCGATCAACGATCTCATGGCCGCCCCGGACCGCCGTTCGCACATGGGGACGGCGGCGCGCAAGCGAGTGCTGAGCGAGTTCAGCTGGACGCACATCGCCCTCCTCACGCTCGGCTTCTATCGGGAGCTCGTCGAGCGGCGGAAGAGCGCGTGACGGCGCCGCCTGGTCTCTTCGCACTCCTCGAAGAGCCTCAGAGCATTGCGCGGACGGGGCTCAACTTCAGCACGGACCCCTACGCGCGCGCCCACTACGAGCGCCTTCTCCAGCTCGCGACGATGTATTATGGCCGCGCCCTCGACCTGCCCCCGGAAGCGGTACGCGCGCGCCTCACTGGAGAGCTCGGCTGCATAACGCCGAAGGTCGGTGCAGACGCGGCGATCTTCGATGACGACGGGAGGATTCTTCTCGTCGAGCGCGCGGACGACAGGCTCTGGGGGCTGCCCGCTGGCTGGCTCGAGCCGAACGAAGCGCCGTCACACGCGGCCGTGCGCGAGGTACGCGAAGAGCTCGGTCTCGACGTCCTGGCGGTGCAGCTCGTCGACGTCATCTTCCGGCCCGCGAGCGTTCGCGGCGACGCTCACGCCGTCGTGTCGGTGGTGTATCTCTGCGAGGTGAGTGGCGGCGAGCTCGCGTGAGAATCCCAGTTCCATCTCGCGACCCGAAACGACACATTACGAGGGAGCTGGCCACGTCGTCATACGAGCAGAGCCGCTTACAGCCGAGGGAATGATGGACCACAAGAAGCTTCTGGCGCTGGCGAAGAAGAATGCCGCCAAGTCCGCCGATATCGACCGCAAGCGCAAGACGAAGACATACGATGCGACGCTCGACGTCACTCGCCCCGAAGAGGCACCGGTAGACAGCGAGGCGGACACCATTTTCCGGGAGATGAAGCGGCGCGAATTCTAGCCGCTCCGCCGTCGTCGCCATTCAGCGCGTGACGACAACGTTTCTCTTCGCCATTGCCCTCGTCGGAATCCTTTCCGGCGCCACGGCAGCCGTCGTCGGCTTCGGCATTGGCAGCCTTCTCACACTTCCCCATGGTGCAGATCTCGATGCGTGACGTTCCCGCGCCGAGGCGCGCACGGGTCAGATCGATCTCGAGATTTCCGAGGACGGTGAGCGCGCGGTAGTTGCGTGCAACACCCCGTCACCGTGACGCTCGACGTTGGAGACGAACGCAAGCGCCCCTGCGGCACCGCCCTTGCTCCTCGTCGCCTGAACGGCTCCGCGAACCATGTCCTGGACAGCATGGGAGCATAGCGTGCGCCTCCGAGCGAGCGTCAGAACCGGGCTGTGGATCGCTTCGCTCGTGGCGGCTGTCACCGTCTGGGTCGCAATAACCGATCAGCAGTGGGGTGCAGCCGTGGTCCTGGGAGCTCTGGCAATTGCGTGCGCCTTCCCGGCGTTTACGGGGCGTGATCCTTTCGACGCGCGTCATCGGCGCCGTCACCGGCGTCACCGTTCCCATCACCGCACGTCGGACCGATCCGGGTGATCGTTGCCGCGCCGCCCGCAGGAGACATGAGCTCGGGATGAAGCCCCCTCGGGAGCATTCCGGCGGGGCGGAGCGCGAGGGGCAGGTACTCACTCGGCGCGCCGCCAACCCCCTACCGACGGCCGACAGCAGTGCGCTCTACCGCCTGCTCGTCCAGAGCGTTCGCGATTACGCGATCTTCGCGCTCGACGCCACCGGGCACATTCTGACCTGGAATGAGGGGGCCGAGCGACTCAAGGGCTACAAGCCCGCAGAGATCATCGGGAAGCACTTCTCCGCCTTCTACGACGGATCGACAAGCGAGCGTCGCGGGACAGTGTGACGGCCCTCGGCGACCGCCTCAAGATCGAGCAAAGCGTGCTCAACCTCGTCGGCAACGCCGTGAAGTTCACGCCGTCCGGCGGTCGAGTGACTGTCTCGTCGGGCGCCTCGTCCGACCGCGCGTTCGTCACCGTGGAGGACACCGGTCCCGGCATCCCGGCCGAGAAGCTCAGGGAGATCTTCGAGCCGTTCGTGCAGCTCGGGCGCTCGTTGTCGAGCGGCCATGAGGGCGTCGGCCTCGGCCTCGCGATCAGCCGCGATCTCGCGCGCGCCATGGGCGGCGACGTCACCGTGGACAGCACATACGGGCAGGGTGCGACGTTCACCCTCGCTCTCCCGAGGGCGGATGCAAACGCCGCCGCGTCCGGCTGAGTCAGACGCGTTCCCAGAATCCCGTGACGGCCTGAAGCTTCCCGCTCGGCCCCACCACGAAGACGTTGGTCCCCCGTGCGTGCTCGTGTCCATCGGGAGCAACGGCGACCCAATTCGCGAGCACGGTACCCTGGCAGTGGCGAACGTCTCCCTCACGCCGCATCCGAAACCCGGGCATGAACCGCTGCGCGGCAGAGACGTGCGGCAGGAGGTCTGTGACGCCGTCGGTGTTGCCAAACCGATCCTGAAAGCGCAGGTCGGGAGCAGCGAGACGCGTCAGCGACTGCTCCCGCTTCTTCTCGTCAGGCTCGGCCCAGAGCTCGAACCACGCGTCGACGACGGCGGCCGCACGCGCGTTGAGCTCGTCGGCCACGACGTTGGAGAAGAGCGCGAGCTGATACCGCCATCCCTGGATGTGCTCGTCGCGGACGCTGGCCACGGCGAACTCGTGCGTGAGGTGGAGACGCGTCCCCATCGCATGCGAGTCGAGCGTGATTGTGATGCGTGAGCTCCCCGGTGCGATGGGCTCGCCTTTCACGTAGCCATACGTGAACACGATGCGCCGAGGGGGCTCCACCGCGAGAACTTCGCCCGTCGCTTCGACGCCGTTCGGGTAGCGAATGAGGTAGCGTCCTCCCGGGCGCGCATCGATGGTGGAGCCCGCTCCCCACCACGTCGCCCATCGCGGAGAGTCGGTGAGAAAGCGGAAAACGTTCTCGCACGGCGCGTGGATGTCGACGCTGCGCTCGAGGCGGTGAGAGAGCTCTGACATGGTGATCACCCGGTTCGCGTCTTGGTGGACCGCCGCCGCGGACGCGGCCCGCGGCGGGTGTGCTCGAGCTCGGCGGCGAGCTTGAGCCGCCAGAGGGCGTCGTCCCACATGGCTTCCAGCATTCCCGCGACCGGCCCGAGCGCGTCTCGCCGCGCGCGGTAGAAGCGGTTGCGCCCGTGCACGCGCGCATCGACGAGCCCGGCGTCGGTGAGTGAGCGGAGTTGCAGCGAGACGGCGCCGAAGGTGACGTCCGGCATCGCCCGATGGATCGCGCCGGCGCTCTGCTCCGACTGCCAGATGAGGCGCAGAATCTCCTGGCGTCGCGGTGAGGCGACGGCCGCGAGGACGGCGGGCGCAGCGAGTTGCATGAGTTAATTTAGATATAACTAAAGTATTATGTCAAGCCCTCGCTTGACGGGTCGTGCGACGGCGACCACCATGCGGGGTCAGACTCGAACAGCACACCGGGAGACGATCGTGAGCTTCTCGCTCCGCCGCTGGCGACCGCGCCATCTGCTTCTCGCCTGGGGCGTATACTGGATTGCGCTGATCGTGGTCGGCCTCGCGATGCGTCCTCACGGCGTCGACTCGCGCGTTGTCTCGTCGTCGGCAGGACGGTGAGCGAGACGCCCGGCGGTCGCGAGCTGACGCTGCCGTCGCTCCTCGCGACGCGCGCGCGGACGGCATCGGATGGTCGCCTGGCGCTCGACACCGCCGTCGGATTGATCGCCGGGTCGCTGGCGATCGCGCTCCGACCGCCCGCGTGGCCGGTGCTGGCGAGTGCAGCCATCTGCCTCGTGTCATTCGGAGCGTGGGGAATCGCGGACCGCGGTGTGAACGACGCGAACGCCGGTGGGCGAGGGCTGCGCGTGTTGCGGGGATTGCGCGCGTGCGCCGCCGCGTTAGGCGTCGTAGGGGCAGTGGCGCTCGTCGCGACGGCGATGGCGCTCATGCTCGGGACGTGGATTAGCTGAACGGCCGCTCGGCACCCAGAAGAAACGCGCGCACGGGATACGAAGGCGCGAAGGGACGCCTGACCGGTAGGTTTGCGACGGTGCCCCCTCGACCCCCTCGATTCGCTCGGGGAAACCGCCCACATTCCCGCGCATGAAAATCGTCACCGTCGGCGGCGGGCCTTCGGGGCTGTATTTCGCGCTGCTCCTCAAGAAGCGCCGCCCCGATGCCGACATCACCGTGCTCGAGCGGAACGCCCCGGACGACACGTTCGGATGGGGTGTCGTATTCTCCGATCAGACGCTCGACAACGTGCGCGCCGCGGACGCCGAGACGTACGAGGCGATTACGGACAGCTTCGCGCGCTGGGACGATATCGACATCCACCTCAAGGGCACGACGATCACCTCGGGCGGCCACGGCTTCAGCGGCATCGCCCGCCGCCGTCTGCTCGAGATCCTCCAGCGTCGCGCGCGTTCACTCGGCGTCCAGCTGCGCTTTCGTGAGGAGGTCCGCTCGCTCGGCGATCTCGCGTCGCGCGGCCTCGGCACCGCCGATCTCATCGTCGCAGCCGACGGCATCAACAGCACGATCCGCCAGGAGCTCGCGCAGCACTTCCGCCCCAATCTCGACGTTCGCAAGGCGCACTACATCTGGCTCGGGACGACGCAGCGCTTCGACGCCTTCACGTTCATCTTCGTCATCACCGACGCCGGCGTCTTCCAGGTTCACGCCTACCGGTTCGACGAGGCGCAGTCGGCGTTCATCGTGGAATGCGACGACCGCTCCTGGCGCAACGCCGGCTTCGACCGCATGGACGCGGACGCGACGCTCGCCGCGTGCGAAGCGATGTTCGCGCCGTGGCTGGCGGGGCATCGCCTCATCCACAACGCGGCGCACCAGCGCGCGAAGCCGTGGCTCACGTTCGTGCGCGTCAGCAACGCATCGTGGCATCACGCGAACGTGGTGCTCATCGGCGATGCGGCGCACACCGCGCACTTCTCGATCGGCTCGGGGACGAAGCTCGCCCTCGAGGATGCGATTGCGCTCGCGCGCTACCTGGACGAGTACGGAACGAGCCACCTCTCGCCGGCGCTCCAGCGCTACCAGGACGAGCGGATGACGGAGGCGCTGCGGCTTCAGAACGCCGCGCGCAACTCGATGGAGTGGTTCGAGAACGTCCGGCGCTACGTGAACCTCGATCCACCGCAGTTCGCGTACAGCCTCCTGACCCGTAGCCAGCGCGTGAGCCACGAGAACTTGCGGATGCGCGACGGCGCCTACCTGTCCGGTGTCGAGCGGTGGTTCGCTGGACGCGCAGGATCGGCATCCGCGGCGACGCCCGACGGCTCTGCTCCCCCACCGCCGATGTTCACGCCCTTTCGACTGCGGGGGCTCACGCTCGAGAATCGCGTCGTCGTCGCGCCGATGGACATGTACACTGCCGTCGACGGCACTCCGGGCGACTTCCATTTCGTCCACCTCGGCGCTCGCGCACTCGGCGGCGCCGGGCTTCTGATCACCGAGATGACCTGCGTCTCGTCCGACGGTCGCATCACGCTCGGATGCACGGGGATGTATCAGGACGAGCACGTCGCCGCGTGGCGGCGAATCACCGCGTTCGTGCATGGGTGGAGCCGCGCGAAGGTCTGCCTTCAGCTCGGGCACGCCGGACGCAAAGGCTCGGTGAAGCTGCCCTGGGAAGGGGGCGAGGATACTCCGCTCGAGCAGGATGGCTGGGAGGTCGTGGCGCCATCGCCGATCGCGCACGCACCACACATGCAGGTTCCCCGCGTGATGACGCGCGCGGACATGGATGCCGTACGCACCGCGTTCGTCCGTGCGACACGCATGGCGATCGAGTCGGGGTTCGACATGATCGAGCTGCACTGCGCGCACGGCTATCTCCTGTCGAGCTTCATCACGCCGCTCAGCAATCAGCGAACGGACGAATATGGCGGCTCATTCGCGAACCGCGTGCGCTTTCCCGTCGAAGTCTTCTCCGCCATGCGCGCCACGTGGCCGGGCGACCGGCCGATGTCCGTGCGTATCTCGGCCACCGATTGGGTGAACGGCGGCATTACCGGAGACGACGCCGTCCAGATCTCCCGCGCGTTCGCCGCCGCAGGCGCCGACATCATCCACGTCTCGACGGGCCAGACGTCGGTCGACGCGAGGCCGGTCTACGGACGGATGTACCAGACGCCATACAGCGATCAGGTCCGCAACGAGTGCGGGCTTCCGACGATCGCCGTCGGCAACATCGTCGAAGGAGACCAGGTGAACGCGATCATCGCGGCCGGTCGAGCCGATCTGTGCGCGCTCGCGCGTCCGCACCTGTCGAATCCGCACTGGACGCTGATCGCCGCCGCGGAGCTCGGATACACCGATCAGCATTGGCCCGTCCAATACCTCGCCGGCAAGCGACAGCTCGAACGGGCGATGCAGCGCGAGATGGAGCTGCGTGGGACGGCGACGATATGACGACCACGGACAGCTTCCTGCGGGGGCGCCATGCGATCGTCACTGGTGGCGGCAAGGGAATCGGCGCAGCGATCGCACGCGAGCTGGCGCGTCACGGCGCAGCACTCACGCTCATGGGGCGCGACACCGACGCGCTCGACACGGTCGCGGGCGATCTTCGAGAACGCGATACGCGGGTCGAGACGCTGGTCTGCGACGTCGCCGACGAAGCATTGGTCGAGAGCGCGTTCGCCGAGGCGTCGCGCGCGCAGGGCGTGCCGTTCGTGCTGGTGAACAATGCCGGCGACGCATCCGCCGCGCTCTTCCACGAGCTCGACCGAGCCGACTGGGATCACACGATCGCCGTGAACCTCACCGGCACGTTCCTCTGTACGCGGCAGGTGATCGGCGCGATGCTCGCGGCGGGCGAAGGGCGCGTCGTCAACATCGCGTCGACGGCGGCGCTCAAGGGCTACAAGCGCATGGCCGCCTACTGCGCCGCCAAACACGGCATACTCGGCCTCACCAGATCGCTGGCGATGGAAACCGCGAGCAAAGGCATCACGGTCAATGCGGTGTGTCCCGGCTACACCGCCGAGACCGGGCTGGTGGAGCGCGCGATCGAGAACCTCACGCGCTCCGGCAAGTCCGAGAAGGAGGCGCGCGAGATGCTGACACGCGGGAGCCCGCGAGGCGTCCTCGTGCGACCCGAGGAGGTGGCGAGTACCGTCGCGTGGCTCTGCTCCCCAGGCGCGAGCGCCGTCACTGGCCAGGCGATCGTGGTCGCCGGCGGCGAGGTCACGTGACGCCGCTCGGCTTCCCGGCCCCGCCCATTCGGTCTATGTTGGCCGCATGACGACCCGCTTGCGCTCGACCGACGTCCGTCCCCGCCACTTCAAGTGGCAGGTGGAGGCGAAGGTCGCCACCATCACGCTGAACCGCCCGGAGCGGAAGAATCCGCTCACCTTCGAGGCGTACGCGGAGTTGCGCGACGTGTTCCGCCAGCTCGCGTTCGTCGAGGACGTGAGGGTCGTCGTCGTGACGGGCGCGGAGGGAAACTTTTCGTCGGGTGGCGACGTGCACGAGATCATCGGGCCCCTCGTGGCGATGAAGCGCGAGGGACGCATCGGCGAGCTGCTCGCGTTCACTCGAATGACGGGCGATGTCGTTCGCGCGATGCGCGCCTGTCCGCAGCCGATCGTCGCCGCCGTCGACGGCGTGTGCGCCGGGGCGGGCGCGATTCTCGCGATGGCGAGTGACCTCAGGATCGGGACCTCGCGCACGCGCGTCGCGTTCCTGTTCACGCGCGTCGGACTCTCGGGCGCCGACATGGGGGCGTGCGCGATGTTGCCGAGGATCATTGGGCAGGGCCGTGCGAGCGAGCTGTTGTTTACGGGGCGGTTCATGTCGAGCGACGAAGGCGAGCGGTGGGGCTTCTTCAACAAGGTGACCGCCCCGGAAGCACTGCTCGACGAGGTGCGCTCGCAGTCGCGGACGCTCGCCGATGGTCCGACGTTCGCCCACGCGATGACGAAGCGTGCGCTGCACCAGGAGTGGGCGCTAGCGCTCGACGAGGCGATCGAGAACGAGGCGCAGGTGCAGGCGATCTGCATGCAGACCGAGGATTTCGCCCGCGCCTTCGAGGCGTTCACCCGCAAGCAGTCTCCGGTTTTCGAGGGAAACTAGAGGGGACAGCACGGGCGTGGAGCTTGCCCGCCAGAACCACGGACTGCTTGACTGCCGAATTACCCGAATTCTCAGATGAGCCAACGTTGCTTGTGCTCGCGCGTGGTGACCCCTTAACGAGTGCCGACCACGCAGCAGCGCTCTCAGCCCACCGCCCAGCCCGGGATCGACCACCTCGAGTGGCCGTTCTTCGAGGACGCACATCGCGAGCTCGCCCGCGATGTCGGCGCATGGGCGAAGCGCGAGCTGTGGAACACCCCCGAAGCCGACGACATCGAGGCAGCATGCCGTGCGCTCGTGCGGCAGCTGGGCGAGGCGAAGTGGCTGAGGCACGTCGTGCCCGCTGCCTACGGCGGTACACGGGAACAGCTTGACGGGCGCTCGCTCTGCATCATTCGGGAATCGCTCGCCCGCGCGTCGGCGCTGGCGGACTTTTCGTTCGCGATGCAGGGCCTCGGCACCGGACCGATCACGCTCTTCGGGTCGGACTCGCTCAAGCGTCGCTATCTCCCCGACGTCGCGATCGGCCGGCGCATCGCCGCGTTCGCGATGTCCGAGGAAGGCGCGGGGTCGGACGTCGGCGCGATGACGACCGTCGCACGGCGCGACGGCGACGGCTACGTCATCGACGGCGAGAAGACCTGGATCTCGAACGCGGGTCTCGCAGACCACT
Source organism: Gemmatimonadaceae bacterium (assembly GCA_052389995.1). Taxonomy (GTDB): domain Bacteria; phylum Gemmatimonadota; class Gemmatimonadetes; order Gemmatimonadales; family Gemmatimonadaceae; genus JAICNG01. The sequence goes on from JBQTHJ010000020.1 coordinate 22,771, forward strand.
ACGTCGTGTTCGCGAAGCTCGACGAGGGAGGCGCCCCGCGGGATGGCGAGCGCCGTTACATCGCGCTCGTGGTCGAAGCCGGCGACCCGGGCGCGCGCGTCACGAGCCACATCGAGGTGTCGGCGCCCCACCCGTTAGGTACGCTTCGCTTCGACGGCTGTCGCGTTCCCGCTGACCGGGTCGTCGGCGATCCGGGAGCAGGGCTTCGCGTCGCGCTCGCGACGCTCGACCTGTTCCGCCCAACGGTGGGCGCAGCCGCGCTGGGTCTCGCGCGGCGCGCGATGGACGAGGCGTGCGCGTGGGTCGGGGAGCGTGAAGTGTTCGGCCGCGCGCTGGCCGACCATCAGCTCACGCAGGCACGGTTGGCCGAGATGGCGGTGCGCATCGATGCGAGCGCTCTGCTGGTGTATCGCGCGGCGTGGACGCGCGACGCGACCGGCCGGCGCACGACGCGCGAGTCGGCGATGGCCAAGCTCTACGCCACCGAGAGCGCGCAACGCGTCATCGACGACGCGGTTCAGCTTCACGGCGCCCGGGGCGTGCGCAAAGGCGCGGTGGTCGAGCGGCTCTATCGGGAGGTTCGCGCGCTTCGCATCTACGAAGGGACGAGCGAGATCCAGAAGATCGTGATCGCGGGAACGCTCACGAAGCCGTCATGAGCGCGCACGTCGACACATTTGCCCGCCGTGCGCTGCCGCCGCGGGAGCTCTGGCCGGAGCTTTCCTTTGAGAAGCTCGGCTACCCTGACCGGTTGAACTGCGCCGTCGAGCTGCTCGACGACATGGTGTACAGTGGGAATGCCGATCGGGTCGCCCTCCGGTTCCCCGGAGGGACGTGGACGTACCGCCGGCTCCTCGAGCACGCGAACCGCATCGCGCACGTCCTGACGGAGGATCTTCGTCTCGTCCCGGGCAACCGCGTGCTCCTCCGTGGGCCAAACAACCCGATGATGGTCGCGTGCTGGTTCGCGGTGCTCAAGGCCGGCGGGATCGTCGTCTGCACGATGCCGCTGCTTCGCGCGCGCGAGCTCGCGTACGTCATCGAGAAGGCGAAGATCTCGGTTGCGCTCTGCGACGCGCGCGTCCTTCAGGAACTCGAGACGGCGTCGTCGAATGCTCCCATGCTCGAGCGCATCGTCGAGTTCGGATCCGATCGCGCCAGCTCGCTCGACACGCTCGCACGGTCGAAGGCCGCCATGTTCGCCAACGTCGAGACCGCAGCGGACGACGCGGCGCTCATTGCCTTCACGTCCGGCACCACCGGGCCGGCGAAAGGGACAATGCACTTTCATCGCGACGTCCTCGCGATCTGCGACTGCTTTCCGCCGCACGTGCTCCGCGCCACCCGCGACGACATCTTCTGCGGCTCGCCGCCGCTCGCGTTCACCTTCGGCCTCGGCGGTCTGCTGCTTTTCCCGATGCGCATCGGCGCGTCGACGGTGCTGCTCGAGCAGGCGGCGCCTCCGCAGCTGTTGCAAGGAATCCAGGATTTCCGGGCAACGGTGTGCTTCACGGCGCCAACCGCGTATCGGGCGATGGCCGGCTCGTGCGCGCAGTTCGACCTGTCGTCACTCCGGAGCTGCGTCTCCGCAGGCGAGCACTTGCCCGCGGCCACGTTCGAGAGATGGCGCGCCGCGACGGGACTTCGCATCATCGACGGCATCGGATCGACCGAGATGCTGCACATCTTCATCAGCGCGTCGGGCGACGATATCCGCCCCGGCTCGACGGGCCGCGCGGTGCCGATGTACCGGGCGCGCATCGTCGACGGCGACGGGAAGGAAGTGCCGCCCGGCACCATTGGACACCTCGCGGTGCAGGGGCCGACCGGGTGCCGCTACCTCGACGACGTCGAGCGACAGCAGGCGTACGTGAAGAACGGGTGGAACCTCCCCGGTGATTCCTATCGGATGGATGAGAACGGCTACTTCTGGTATCAGGCGCGCACCGACGATCTCATCGTATCCTCCGGCTACAAGATCTCCGGTCCCGAGGTCGAGAACGCGATCCTCGATCATCCATCGGTGGCGGAGTGCGGCGTCGTCGGCGTTCTCGATGAGGAGCGTGGGTGCATCGTGAAAGCATTCGTCGTCCTCCGGACGGGCATTCAGGGGAGCGACGCCACCATCAAGGAGCTCCAGGAATTCGTGAAATCGCAGATCGCTCCCTACAAGTATCCTCGCGCCATCGAGTTCGTCACCGCGCTTCCACGCACCGAGACGGGCAAGCTCCAGCGCTTCCGGTTACGCGAAGCGCCGTCGCTGGCGGCGGGCACCCGTTAGGTGGACGTCATTCAGCCCGCCGGATGGCGGAGGCCGAGCGGGTATGCGAATGCGATCGTCGCGAGCGGACGGGTGGTCGCGGTGTCGGGCCAGGTCGGATGGAACCCGGCGACCGAGCAGTTCGAGAGCGACGATCTCACGGCGCAGGTCCGGCAGGCGCTCGCGAACGTCGTGACCGTACTTCGTGGGGCCGGCGCTGGGCCGGGACATGTCGTCCGCCTAACGTGGTATCTCACCGACCGTGACGCCTACGTCGCCGCACGGCGCGTCATCGGCGCCGCGTATCGCGAGCATTTCGAGGACCACTATCCCGCCATGTCCGTGATCGTCGTCTCGGGCTTGCTCGACCCGCGTGCCAAGGTCGAGATCGAGGCGACGGCGGTCCTTCCGTCCTGACCCGGGCGAGCGGAATTGCGTTTTCCGCAGTAGCTTCCCGGGATGACCGACCAGCCACCCCGCCGACCCGCCGACTCGGATGAGGATCGTGCGTCGCGCCCGCCGCGACGCGACCCGCATCCGCTCGAGGCACCCGACACCGTGCAGGAAGCCTCCGAGCAGAGCTTTCCCGCCAGCGACCCCCCAGGGTGGGGACCGCTGCACCCGGGCAAGCCCGGCACGCACCCCGACCGGGCACGGCGTTAGGCGTCGCCACGCTCGCTCGCCAGGCATGCTGAGGACGACGCCGTTTCACGCGCGAACCGCCGCGCTCATGGAGGCACAGCAATGGCGCCGCTGGGCCGGATATCTCGTGGCCAGCGCCTACGAGATGTCGCACGAGCGGGAGTATCACGCCATCCGCAACTCGGCGGCGCTCTTCGACGTCTCGCCGCTCCACAAGTATCACGTGCGTGGCCGCGATGCCACGAAGCTCCTCGATCGCATCGTCACGCGCAATGTGACGAAGTGCCAGCAGTGCCAGGTCATGTACACGCCCTGGTGCGACCCGCGCGGAAAGGTGATCGACGATGGCACCCTGCACCGCTTCGCCGACGATCACTTTCGTCTCACCTCCGCCGACCCGAACGTGCGGTGGTTGCACCAGAACGCCCGCGGCATGACCGTGGACATCGAGGACGTCTCCGACCGCGTCGCGTCGCTGTCCGTCCAGGGCCCTTCATCGCGCACGATCCTCGAGCGCGCGATCGGCCGCGATCTCGCCTCGCTCAAATATTTCCGGCTCACGAACGCATCGATCGACGGCACGTCGGTCGTGATCTCCCGCACCGGCTACACCGGCGACCTCGGGTACGAGATCTGGATGGACGCGAGCGATGCGCTCTCCGTGTGGGACGCGCTAATGACGCACGGAAAGCCGTACGGCATCACGCCGGCCGGGATGCTGGCGCTCGACATCGCGCGCATCGAGGCCGGTCTGATCCTCCTCGACGTCGACTACGTCTCGGCCCGCAAGGCGCTCATCCCCGGGCAGCTGTCGTCTCCGTTCGAGCTCGGGCTCGGATGGACCGTCTCGCTCGACAAGATGCCGTTCAATGGGAAGCAGGCGCTCGCTCGTGAGGCAGACGACGGGCCATCGTGGTCGCTCATGGGCCTGGAGGTCGACTGGCCGGCGTTCGAGACGCTCTATGAGTCCATCGGGCTGGCGCCGCGTATTCCGGCGATCGCCTCACGCGTGAGTGTACCGGTGTACAGCGGCTCGAAGCAGGCCGGATACGCGACGAGCAGCGCCTGGTCGCCGCTGCTCAAGCGCTACATCGCGCTGGCGCATCTCGAGTCGTCGTCCGCCACGGCCGGGACGGAGCTCGAGCTCGAGATCACCGTCGAGCATCGTCGCAAGCGCGCAGCGGCGCGCGTTCGCCGGCTCCCCTTTTTCGATCCGCCGAGGAAGCGCGGGTGAAGAACGGAACGATGGATGCGATCGTGATCGGTGCGGGGCACAACGGCCTCGTGTGCGCGGCGTACCTCGCGCGCGCGGGGAAGAAGGTGCTCGTGCTCGAGCGGAGGCATCTCGTCGGCGGCGCGGCTGTCACCGAGGAGATCGTTCCCGGATTCAAGTTCTCCGAGTTCTCGTACGTGGTGAGTCTCCTTCGCCCGGAGATCATCCGCGAGCTCGACCTCCCGGGGCATGGCCTCCAGATCCTCCCGCTCGAGAGTACGGTCACGCCGATGCTCGACGGAAACTATCTCGCGGCGTGGGCCGACCACGACGAGACGCGCCGCGAGCTTTACCGGCATTCGCCGCTCGACGCCGACGCGTACGATGAGTTCGGGATGCTCATGCACCACATGGCGCACGCGGTGAAGCCGATCATCGGGATGTTCCCGCCCGATCCGACCTCGCTGTCGCCGAAGGAGCTCCTGTCGCTCGGCAAGCTCGGCGGTCACATGCGCTCGCTCGGCGCGCGCAAGTTCTACGCGTTGCACAAGCTCATGACGATGAGCTCCGCCGATTATCTCGATGAGTGGTTCGAGACCGACGTCCTCAAGGCGACGAAATCCGCGAGCGGAATCATCGGGACGTTCATGGGACCGCGATCGCCCGGCTCGGCGTACGTGCTGCTGCACCATTACATGGGCGAGATCGACGGTGCGTTTCGCGCGTGGGGCTTCCAGAAAGGCGGAACTGGTGGCGTGAGCGAGGCCATCGCCGGCGCGGCACGCCGGTTCGGCGCGCAGGTGAAGCTCGAGGCGCCGGTGGGTCGCGTCATCGTGAAGAATGGGCGAAGTGTGGGTGTCGCCCTCGAGAATGGCGACGAGTACCAGGCCGACGTCGTCGTCTCGGGACTCGACCCCAAGCGCACCTTCCTCAAGCTCGTCGAGGAGCGCGAGCTGCCTGACGAGTTCGTGGCCGACATCCGGCGCTTCAAGACGCGAGGCTCGTCCGGCAAGGTCAACCTCGCGCTGTCGGAGCTGCCGAAGCTCACCTGCATGGAGCCGGAGAACACCGCTCGGTGGGGTGGCGTTCCCGTGCCGCCAGAGCGCTACCTGCACGGCGCGATCTCGATCAGTCCCACCATGGAGTACGTCGAGCGCGCGTACGACGATGCGAAGCATGGCTCCTTCTCGAAGCGCCCCTACATGGACGTTGTCGTCCCGTCGATGATCGATCCGGGAATGGCGCCGCCGGGACAGCATGTGATGTCGATCTTCTGCCAGTACGCGCCCTTCAGCATCGAGGGTGGGTGGGACGACGCGAAGCGCGACGCGTTCGGCGACGCGGTGATCGATGCGCTCGCCGTGCACGCGCCGAACATCAGGAGCGCCATCCTCGGCCGTCAGGTGCTGACGCCGGCCGACATCGAGCGAATCACCGGCCTCACCGAGGGCAACATCTTTCAGGGCGAGCTCGCCCTGGACCAGCTCTTCTTCCTTCGGCCGGCCGCGGGCTTCGCGAAGTATCGCACGCCGATCGAGGGATTCTACCAGTGCGGTGCCGGCACGCACCCCGGTGGCGGCATCATGGGCGCGTCCGGCCGGCTGGCCGCCTTCGCCATACTCGGCGAACGCCCATGACCTACGATGTGATCGTCATCGGGGGCGGGCTTGCGGGCCTCACGAGCGCCGCGCTCCTCGGTACGGAGGGACGGCGGGTGCTCGTGCTCGAGCGGCGCGACGTCGTGGGCGGTCTCCACTCGACCGAGGAGATCGATCCCGGGGTCCGGAGCGACGTGGTCAACCACGACATCGAGTGGGTGCCGCCGTCAGTGATGGCAAAGCTCGGGCTCGACGAGCTTGCGCTCTCGCTCGTGCGACCCGACCTCTGTGCGGTGTCGCTGCTTCCGGGTGGCGAGACGCTCACGCTGTGGAACGATCCGGCCCGCACCGCGAGCGAGCTACAACGACACTCGGAGCGGGACGCGCGCGCGTGGCGCGACTTCGGTGAGCGATTGAGCCGGCTCGCCGGTTTCCTGGAGGTCATCTACAGCGGGAAGGCTCCGGAGCCGCTCGCTACCGGTGCAACGGAGCTCCTCTCGATGCTCGGACTCGGCCGCAAGATGCGCTCGTTAGGGCGGGAGGGGATCATCGATCTCCTGAGGACGCTTCCGATGAGCGTCGCCGATGTGCTCGATGAGACGTTCGAGAATGCGGCGCTCAAGGGCCTGATCGCATCGTCGGCGGTTTCACGAATCGTTCAAGGCCCGAAGTCGGGCGGGACCGCGTTCTCGCTCGTGCACCAGCACGTCGGCGCGCCAGTGGGTGCGGTGCGCTCGAGATGGATTGCGCGCGGCGGCCTCGGAATGCTCGCGAACGCTCTGGCGCAGGCTGCGCGTGCCGCTGGAGCGGAGGTTCGAACGAGTGCCGGCGTCTCGCGCATCTCGGTGACGGAAGCCGGAGTCACCGGCGTCGTCCTCGAGAGTGGTGACGAGATCACCGCGAGTGCGGTGCTCTCGACGGTCGATCCGCGGCGCACGTTGTACGGCCTCGTGGATCCGATCTACATCGATCCCGAGCTCTCGCAGGCGGTCGGAAGTCTGAAGTTCCGTGGAGCATGTGCGAAGGTCAACCTCGTGCTCGACGGATTGCCTTCGCTCGCGGCCGAGCTCGCGCGAGGGGCGCTCGTCGTGGCGCCTGACATGTCGTATCTCGAGCGGGCCTTCGACGCGGCGAAGTATGGACGGGTTTCGGAGCGGCCGTATCTCGAGGTGCGCATCCCGACGGCTCATGAGCCGTCGATGGCGCCGGCGGGCCGACACGTCATGTCGGTGCTCGTGCAGTGGGTGCCGTACCGGTTGCGAGAGGGCGCCTGGGACGCGTCGCGTCGCGACGCGGTCGGTGACATGGTCGTCCGAACGCTGGCAGAGTTTCTCCCCGGCCTCGCCGACCGCGTCGTGATGGGACAGGTCCTGACGCCGAAGGACCTCGAGGACCGCTACGGCGCGACCGAGGGGAGCCTGACGCATGGGGAGCTCACGCTCGACCAGATTCTCTTCATGCGTCCGGTGCCGGGGCTTTCGCGTCACGCGTCACCGATCTCCGGATTGTATCTTGGAGGACCGGGGACGCATCCGGGAACGTCGATCGCCTCCGCGGCGCTGGCCGCCGCGGCCGTCGGAGCGACCAAGCCCCGCTCGCGTGCGCGCGCCACAGCGGAACCAGCTGGAGAGCACTGATCTCTTCGTCGGACCATGGCCACTTTTCTTCGCACGATCGAGAGCTTCGTTCAAGGCGCCCGGACGATGCCGCAGCGCTCTTACATCGGCGCCGACGTCTTCGCGGACGAGCAGGATCGCATTTTTGCTCGCTCGTGGCTGTGCGTGGGACGCAGCGGCGAGCTCGCCGCGCCTGGCGCGTACAGGCTCCAGGCGATCGGCGCCGACAACGTGATCATTCTGCGTGACAAGGGCGGCCGGCTGCGCGCGTATCACAACGTCTGCCGGCATCGCGGCACGCGCTTGTGCGAGGCAGAGCGCGGAACGCTACGCGAGACGATCCAGTGCCCGTACCATGCGTGGACGTACGCCCTCGACGGGCGGCTCATCGGTGCGCCGCACATGCAGGAAGTCGCCGGCTTCGACAAGACGGAGTACTCGCTCTTCGCGGTCGCGCTCGAGGAGTGGGAGGGATTCGTCTTCATCAACATGGCGCAGACGCCCCAGCCGTTCTCGGAGGCGTACGGCCCGCTCCACGGCCGCTTCTCCCGCTTCAACCTCGGCGGCCTCTCCGTCGCTCGCCGCATCGAGTACACGGTCAAGGCGAACTGGAAGCTCGTGCTCCAGAACTACAACGAGTGTCTGCATTGCCCGACGATTCATCCGCAGCTCTCGAGGGTGCTTCCGTACACGAGCGGCGCCAACGACCTCACCTCGGGGCCGTTTCTGGGCGGCTTCATGGAGATCGCGCCACCGCACGCGAGCGCGACGATGAGCGGACGCTCGTGCGGGCTGCCGATCGGGGCGCTGCCTGACGAGGACCAGCGGCGGGCGTACTACTACAGCCTGTTCCCGTCGATGATGCTGAGCATCCACCCGGACTACGTCGTGTACTACCTGGTGTGGGCGCAGACACCGTCGGAGACGAAGATCATCTCGGAGTGGATGTTCCATCCGGATACGGTCGCGCGCCCCGGCTTCGATCCGTCGGACGCGGTCGAGTTCTGGGACCTGACGAACACGCAGGACTGGCACATCTGCGAGCTGAGCCACGCGGGCATCGCGTCGCGCGCGTACGTGCCTGGTCCGTACTCGCCGCGAGAGAGCGTGCCCGCAGCGTGGGATCGCGAGTATCTCGCTCGCATGGGCGCGGACTAACGGTTTACGGCACCGGGGCCGCGGACCGCTGGGCCGAATTACCCGAGTACGCCGTATCGGTCCATGCGCATTGAAGCCGCCCTCGCGCAGGGAAAGGAACACTTTTGTGCGGGCGCGAGGAGAGTCGTCGACGCACGGGGCGATACGGCTTATTCGGGTAATTCGCCCCGAGAAGTCCGTAGCCCCCGCGATGACAGCGTTGACACCCGCCCCGCCGACACTCACCGCGCCCGACGCTCGGCTTCCCTTGCGGTATGCAACGTGCTACCTCGGAACGCATGGTCGCTCGCCGCCGCATCGCCATTGCCACCCTAACGACCCTCGCCGTCGCCGCCGCGCTGGGGACATCGCCGGCCCGCGATGCGAGTGGTCAGGACGCCGCGCCCGCGGGCGATCGCGCGCGACCGCCGGCATCGACGCCACTCCCGGAAGGGTACGCGGACTCGACGTGGATCGAGATGCGCAACGTCCATCTCCGCGTCGACGATCGCGGGCTCATTCGGGTCGAGCGGCTGCGCGGGCAGGTCCTGACCGGCGAGTGCAGGTGCCCGGCGGTGCTTGACGACGCACGGTCGTTCACGATCCGCGTGACGAGCGGAGTCGTCCGCCTCACGGGCGATGACCTGGCGACGCTGCTCAACAAGATCGTGTTCAACTATCGCGGCTCACCGCTCAAGAAGCTTCGCGCGCGATTCGAGGGATCAGCGGTGGTACTGAGCGGAACGCTGCACAAGGGAGTCGACCTTCCCTTCTCCATTTGGGCGACGCCGAAGCTCGAGCCCGACGGCCGCGTGCGCATGCACCCGACGCGCACGCGCATCCTCGGCATCAACGGAGCGGCGCTCATGCGCGCGCTCGGCCTGCATCTCGACGACCTGCTCGATCTCGAGGGAGCGAAGGGGGCGACGGTGGATCGCGATGACATTCTGCTCGATCCGATGCTGATGCTTCCGCCGCCGGCGATCGAAGGGCGGCTCGCATGGATCGGCGTCGAGGGAGACCGGTTGGTGCAGCGCTTCGTCGACACGGCGCTCGATACGGTCTTCCACAACTACGTCCGCCCCGACTCGACCGCGCCGAACTTCGTCTATTTCCGCGGCGGTCGGCTCCGGTTCGGCAAGCTCGAGATGACCGACACCGACCTACAGATCGTCGACGCGGACCAGAGCGACCCGTTTGACCTGTACCTCGCCAAGTACAATCGCCAGCTCGTCGCCGGGCATTCACGAAATCTTGACAACTACGGATTGCGTGTCGAGATGCCTGACTACGCCGACCTGGATGCCGGAGCGGTGGCAAGCCGCGACGCGGGGGACGGCGGCACGCGCTGAGCGGCGGCCCCTTGCCACTGCGTTTCCCCGTCTTCATGCTCTGAGCCCCCTCGTGGAGTGGGCAGCGCGGGTGTCGCCGCCGCACCCCACGTCCCAGATGGAGGCTCCATGTCCGTATTCCGTGCTCTCGCGCTCCCCGCGCTGCTCGGTTGCATCACGGCGGCCGACGCGCAGACTCCGCGTCCTGCCCAGAGGGCGGAGACCCCCGACATCTCGTACCAGAAGTTCGTGCTGCCCAACGGCCTCACGCTGCTCGTCCACGAGGACCGCAAGGCGCCGATCGTCGCGGTCAACCTGTGGTATCATGTCGGCTCGAAGAACGAGAAGGTCGGGCGCACCGGCTTCGCGCACCTCTTCGAGCACCTGATGTTCAACGGCTCCGAGCATTTCAACGACGACTACTTCAAGCCGCTCGAGAAGGTCGGCGCCACCGATCTCAACGGCACCACGAACTTCGACCGCACGAACTACTTCCAGAACGTGCCGACGTCTGCGCTCGACCTCGTGCTCTTCCTCGAGTCGGACCGCATGGGGCACCTGTTGGGCGTCATCGATCAGCCGCGGCTCGATGAGCAGCGTGGCGTGGTGCAGAACGAGAAGCGGCAGGGCGAGAACCAGCCGTACGGCAAGGCGTTCTCGACCATCGTCGAGAACACGTATCCGCGCGGCCATCCGTATTCGTGGTCGGTCATCGGGTCGATGGAAGACCTGAATGCCGCGGCGCTCGACGACGTCCGCGAGTGGTTCAAGACGTACTACGGGCCGAACAACGCGGTGATCGTGATCGCCGGCGACATCGACGCCCCGACGGCCCGACAAAAGGTCGAGAAGTATTTCGGCGCGATCCCGCCCGGACCACCGATCGCGAAGCAGGACAAGTGGATCGCGAAGATGACCGGAACGCATCGTGGATGGATGCAGGACCGCGTGCCGCAGGCGCGCATTTACAAGATCTGGAACGTTCCGGAATGGGGCTCGGCCGACGCCGACTACCTGACGCTCGTCAGCAGCGTTCTGTCGTCGGGAAAGAGCTCCCGGCTGTACAAGCGCCTCGTGTACGATGATCGCATCGCGACGGACGTCGCGTCGTTCGTCTTCCAGAAGGAGCTCGGAAGCCAGTTCTTCATTCAGGCGAACACGCAGCCCGGCGGGGATCTCGCTGCGGTCGAGCGCGCCATCGACGAGGAGCTAGCCCGCTTCATCCGCGACGGGCCGACCCCGGCGGAGCTACAGCGGGCGAAGACGCAGCACCGCGCGAACTTCATCCGCGGGGCCGAGCGCATCGGCGGGTTCGGCGGGAAGTCGGACATCCTGGCGACGAACATGACCTACGCCGGGAATCCCGAGTTCTACAAGACGACGCTGACACGAATCGCGAACGCGACGGCGGCGCGGCTGCGCACCGCGGCCCGCGACTGGCTCTCCGACGGTGTCTACGCGCTCGAGGTGCACCCCTTCCCGCAGCTCCAGGCAGCGGGCGCGCCGGCAGATCGCTCGAAGTTGCCCGAGCCCAACGTCACGGAGACCCCGAAATTCCCGGCGATCCAGACGGCCACGCTGTCGAACGGTCTCAAGGTGTATCTCGCCGAGCGCACGGGCGTGCCGCTGGTGAACCTGAACTTGATGGTCGACGCCGGCTACGCAGCCGATCACCAGGGCGTCCTCGGCACGGCGAGCCTGGCGATGAACATGCTCGACGAAGGGACGAAGACGCGGAACGCGCTTCAGATCAGTGACGCGCTCCAGCGACTCGGCGCCCAGCTCGGCACGGGCTCGAACGTCGACATGTCGACGGTGTTCATGTCGACGCTCAAGCAGAACATGGATACATCGTTGGCGTTGTTCGCCGACGTCATCCTCAACCCGAGCTTCCCGCACGAGGACTTCAACCGGCTGATCAAGCTCCAGCTCGCGCAGATCCAGCGCGAGAAGGCGACACCCGTGCAGATGGCACTGCGCGTGTTCCCACTCCTGCTCTACGGCAGCGGCCACGCGTACGGGATCCCGCTCACGGGCTCTGGTACGGAGGAGTCGGTCTCGAAGCTCAACCGCGACCACGTCGTTCAGTTCCACCGGACGTGGTTCAAGCCGAACAACGCCTCGCTGATCGTGGTCGGGGCGACGACGCTCGCGGAGATGACGCCGAAGCTCGAGCGCCTCTTTGGAGGCTGGCGGCCGGGCGAGGTTCCGGAAAAGAACATCGGTGAGGTCGCGCATCAGCCGCGCTCGGCGGTCTATCTCATCGACCGTCCCGGATCGGAGCAGTCGATCATCTTCGCCGGACACGTCGCGCCGCCCAAGCGCAACCCGCGCGAGATCGCGCTCCTGACGATGAACGACATCCTCGGGGGCAGCTTCACGTCGCGCGTGAACATGAACCTGCGCGAAGACAAGCATTGGTCGTACGGCGCATTCAGTCTGATGTTCGATGCGCGCGGGCAGCGTCCGTTCATCGTGTTCGCGCCGGTGCAGACGGACAAGACGAAGGAATCGCTGGCGGAAGTCGTCAACGAGCTGCGCGGCATCGTGCGCGACCGCCCGGTGACACCGGAGGAATTGGCGAAGGCGCAGGCCAATCTGACCCTCAGCCTTCCCGGGCAGTGGGAGACGATCGGCGCCGTCGGCGGCTCGATCGCGGAGATCGTGCGCTTCGGTCTGCCGCACGACTATTACTCGACGTTCGCGTCGAGCGTTCGCGCGCTACAGGTGGCCGATCTCACGACCGCCGCGCGTGAGGCAGTGCTCCCGGACAAGCTCGTGTGGGTCGTGGTCGGCGATCGCGCGAAGATCGAGCCCGGAATCCGCGAGCTGAATCTCGGGCCGCTGTCGTTCCTGGATGCGGATGGCCGGCCCGTGAGGGAGACCGCCGTTCCGTAAGGCACACCCGAGACGTCAGACATCAGATGTCAGACGTCAGAAACACCCTGCACGATCACGCAGCGGTTCTCTGACGTCTGATGTCTGACCTCTGACGTCTGACGTCTCGGGTGTTGACCCGGATCGCTGCGTCCGATGGAGAGCCCGATCAGGAATTTCCCGGGCATGAAGAGCAGCGTCGTCACGATCGCGCCGATCCACAGAGAACTTCATGACATCTCCCGGTGATGTCGGTCACCCGCACGCGAGGCAAGGTCGATGCCGGTACAGCGCGATTACATATTGCGTCTCCTGGAGCAGGCCGCGGCCGTGTTGCGCCGACTGCGCGAAATGCTCGTGCGAGGCGGTGCGCCGCCGGCCGCGATCGTGGAAGAGGCCCGTGCCGCGCAGTCGGCGCTGTTCGGCGACACGTGGCTCCTGCTACAGCGCGTAGACCTCGCGACGGCGACCGGTCTCATCCGCGACTCGCGGCAGCTGGCCCTCTGGGCCGACCTTCTGCGTGTGGAGGCGGAGGCGAACCGTCAGCTCGGCGACGAGCGGCGAGCGGTCGACCTCGAGACTCGGGCGGCCGCATTATCCGAGGCGGCGGCTCGCGCTTCCTCCGAGCGCTAATGAACCGGCAACGGCAACAGCGTTGGCCACGGATGTACACGAATCGTGGCCGATGCTGGTCCGGTTGCCATTGCTCGTGCCGTGGCAGTCGCTGTGGCCGGCTAATCCTCCGCGAGTCCAACCGCAGCGCGCTGCTCGGCCGGGCGACCCAGCGTCTCGACACGCGCCGAGAGATTCAATGCCGCATCGATGAGCGCGACGTGCGAGAACGCCTGCGGGAAGTTCCCCAGCATTCGTCGCGCGCGCGGATCGTACTCTTCGGCAAGAAGTCCCACGTCGTTGCTCAGACTGACGAGCCGCTCGAACAGCGCCCGAGCGTCATCGCGTCTTCCCATGAGAGCAAGGTTGTCGGCGAGCCAGAAGCTGCACGCGAGGAATGCGCCCTCCCCCGGAGGGAGACCGTCGTCGGTGAGCTGGCTGTCGTACCGATAGACGAACCCATCGGCGACGAGGCGGCGCTGGATCGCGTCCACGGTCCCACGAACGCGCGCGTCCGTCGGCGGCAGGAAGCCAACCAGAGGAATCATGAGCAGGCTCGCATCGAGCTGCGTGCCCCCGTACGCTTGCACGAACGAGTTCATCGACGCGTCGTATCCGTGATGGCAGACCTCGCGATGAATGCGCTCCCGCAGCGCACGCCACCGGTCGAGCGGACCGTCGAGCTTGAGCTGCTCGGCCGTCTTGAGGGCACGGTCGAGCGCGACCCACGCCATGACCTTCGAGTGCGTGAAGTGCTGATCGGGACCTCGCACCTCCCAGATGCCGCGGTCCGGCTTGTCCCACACCGACTCGAGGTAAGTCACCAGCGCCTTTTGCAGGTTCCAGCCGTCATCGCCCGTTAGGCCGTGGAGGCGCGCGTGGTGCAGCGCGTCGAGCACCTCGCCGAACACGTCCAGCTGGAGCTGGTTGAACGCCGCGTTGCCGATGCGCACCGGGCGCGACTGCTCGTATCCCGGCAGCCAGTCCACCTCCCACTCGAGGAGATGGCGCTCCCCGCCAAGCCCGTACATGATCTGCAAATCGGCCGGATTGCCCGCGACCGCTCGCAGCAGCCAGTCGCGCCACGCCGTTGCCTCGTCGAAGTAGCCTGCATCCATCAGCGAGAGTAGCGTCAGCGTCGCGTCGCGAAGCCAGCAATATCGGTAGTCCCAGTTGCGCTTTCCGCCCGGATGCTCGGGTAGGGACGTCGTCGGAGCGGCGACGATGCCGCCTGTCGGCGCGTACGTGAGCGCTTTCAGCGTGATCAGCGACCGCATCACCGGATCACGCCATTCCCCGTGGTACGAGCACCGCGACGACCACGAGGTCCAGAAGGCCTCGGTGTCGGCGAGCGCTTTCTCCGCATCGACTCCGCGCGGTGGCGGGCCATGAGAGGGACCATGGGCCATCCCGAAGCACGCGACCTCGTCCTCACCGACGGTGAACTCGCTCACGGTGGCGAACCCTTCCCCACGCAGCGGCACCGACGAGCGAATCATCACCATGTCGGGGCCGGCGATCGCGCGCACCGCGCGCTCCTCCATCCGGGTGACCCATGGAATGCTCGACCCGTAATTGAAGCGGAGCAGAATCTCCGAGCGCATCTCGACTCGGCCACGAGTCCCGCGCACGATGCGCACGAGGTCGGACATCGGACCTCGGAGGGGCATGAAATCCGTGACCGTGACGGCCCCGTCACCACTCACGAAGCTCGTGTCGAGAATGAGCGTGTCGCCGCGATAGCGCCGCGTGCTCGTGGCGTTTGCATCGCGCGGCGCCAGCTTCCACCGCCCATGCTCGGGCCCGCCGAGCAACGCGGCGAAGCACGCGCCGGAGTCGAAGCGCGGCCAGCAAAGCCAGTCGATGGAGCCGTCGCGTGAGACGAGCGCCGCCGTCTCGCAGTCCCCGAGCAGGGCGTAGTCCTCGATTCGTGCGGTCACGTCAGGCGGCGAGATCGATGACGACCTTCACGTCCTCCGCCTCGTTCCGGAGCGCGTCCTGCCAGCGCGACAGCGGCACACGCCGCGTGATCAGGCGCTCCAGCCACGACGCGTCGGCCTTCGTCAGTGCGTCGACCGCGGCCTCGTAGTGACGGCGGTTGGCGTTCACCGTCCCGAAGACCACGTCGTTCTCGAGCACGATGTCACGGTTGAGCCGCCCGACGTCGACAGCCATGCGGTGCCCTCCCATGGACACGCCCGTTAGGCAGACGATGCCCGAGCGCGCCGTGCGGGAGAGGACCTCCCAAATCACAGCGCTCGCTCCCGTACATTCCAGAACGATGTCCGCATCGACATCCATCTCGG
This sequence comes from Gemmatimonadaceae bacterium, assembly GCA_052389995.1. Classification (GTDB taxonomy): domain Bacteria; phylum Gemmatimonadota; class Gemmatimonadetes; order Gemmatimonadales; family Gemmatimonadaceae; genus JAICNG01. Next base: position 38,363 of record JBQTHJ010000020.1, read on the forward strand.
CAAACCCGCTGGCGTGATAGGTGCCGCCGAGCCCCTGCGCGAGCTCCGGCTTGATGCCCGTCTTCGAGCGATCGAAGAGGTGTACCTCGAGACCGCGCTGACAACCCAGCAACGCCGCGAGCAGACCGATGGGCCCGGCGCCCGTGACCAGCACGCGGCGAGGGTCCCACCGCGCGCGTGCGCCGATCCGCTCGATGTGCTCCCATGCCTTCGCGACGATGCTCGTCGGCTCGACGAGCACGCCCAGCGCACCGAGCGACGCCGGAACGCCCACGAGCCGATCCGGCGTGACACGATAGTACTCCGCGGCGAACCCGTGTCGACCCATGATGCCGTGCTCGGTATACTTGCCGTTGCGGCACATGTCCCACTCGCCGGCAGCGCAGTTCGCGCACGGGACCGGATCCGGATGACGAACCATCGCCACGACGAGGTCGCCGGGCGCGAGCTCCGACGAGCCGATCGCCTCCTCGACTCGGCCAAGCGATTCATGGCCCAGGATGAGCCGATCAGTTCCCTCGGGCGCTTGTCCGTACTGCCCCTCGGTGATCTCGCGATCGGTGCCGCACACCCCCACGGCGACCCCGCGAACGAGCACATCGCCCTCGCGCACCGCAGGGAGCGGCATATCGTCAAGACGCGCGCTATTCGCGACGCGAGGCGCAACGGTCAGCGCGCGCATTTCGCGGTATCCCTCGTGCAATCAACCACCTCGGCTTCGGACATGGCCCGAGCCAAGGGCACGATTGATACCACGCACCGACGATCATGACCGGTCACTTTGCGCTCGCCACGGTGGTGTTGCTCGCAGCGTCCTCGTGTATTCTGCCCGAGGAGGAGGCCGCGCAGATTGACACGGGCACCGCGTCGCTCGACACGCAAACCGTCGAGCTGACGGGGCCACCCGCGGATCGGATGGACACGTTGCGCGCACTGCGTACGGAGCCTGATCCGCCACGGCCGGACACGAGCGACGCCCCCGCGCCGCAGGGCGACGAGCTCTCGCAGCTCGCGGGCAGCCTAACGATTCCCGTCGCTGGCGTGCGCGCCGAGGATCTCCTGGACGCGTTCGACGAGGCGAGAGGGGCACGACGCCACGAAGCGCTCGACATCCCCGCACCGCGCGGGACGCCTGTGCTTTCGGCGACCAATGGTCGCCTGCTGCGGCTCTACACGAGCGAGCGCGGCGGACTCATGATCTACGCGGCCGATTCGGCGGAGCGCTTCGTCCTCATGTACGCCCACCTCGACAGCTACGCCGAAGGGTTGAGCGACGCAGCCCCGCTGAGACGCGGCCAGGTGATCGGCTACGTCGGCACGACCGGGAATGCCCCACCGAACGTCCCGCATCTGCACTTCGCCATTGCGCGATCGTCGGACGTCACGAGGTGGTGGGAAGGAACCCCGGTGGACCCGTTTCCCCTGCTCACGCAACCAAGGTAAAAGAGAGCATGAAGCACGAGTGCAAATCCGCTCCTAGCGGCTTCGCTTTACCTCGTCGATGATCTCCCGAGGGGAATAACCCGGGCAGAACCAGCGCGTTGATTGCGCGGACGAGAGTCCGAACACGCCCGTGCGAGGCGCGACTTGCGACGCAGCGACCGTCAGTCCCCACAGCATCAGAGCGATCGACAGGACGTGCGATCGCGCCATGCGGCCACGCCAGGTCCAGAGCAACGACCAGACGGCGCCTACGAACACGACCGCCGCAACGCCGAGGAAGGAGAACAGTCCGGAGCCACACGCTTTCGAGTACGGCCAGAAGCTGATGCCGACGGCGAGGGCCGAGGTGAGCCCGAGCCGCACCATGGCGCCGTTGCTGAGCTCGATGGGCGATAGCGGGTGGGAACGGATGCCGCTTCCGGAGCTGCGACGTCCGGCCGAGCCGTGCGTCTCGTACTCCCGCTCGATCTTCTTGAGCTCGGCTTTCCAGTTGATGATGTCGGTCACGAGGGGTCTCCCAGGAGCGTTCCGTCCTGCACAGAGGAGACGGTGACACGCGCCGTCGGGCAACGGCGTTCGTATCGGCTCGTATTCGGTCGCGAGCCACCTCGTCGCGGGTGGCCCGAACATGAGCCAAATTCGTGGTCTATCAGCTGGGTGAAGGATCGCACACCTCGAACCAGGACCATACGGTGGCACTCGACCGCACCGTACTCGGCAGCATCGTGCTCGCTGTCGGCAGACGGTGCGCATCGTCTCGACGATCGAGTACCTGCTCGAGGACTAGGCGCGGACCGCTCGCCGCGGTCGCAGGAGGCGCATCGCGGACCGTCCTTCCTGCTCCACCTGATCGACGGTGCACTGCCGGGGCGCCTTGTCGGGGCGCCAACGCAGGAACGAGGTCCCGTGACGGAAGCGGCCGCCGGAGAAATGGTCGTATCGCACCTCGACGACGAGCTCCGGCTTGAGTGGCTTCCACTCGGCGGACCGCTCGGTGCTCCACCGGCTCGGTCCGCCTGGTGCCCGGCCCGTGAAGCCCGGCGGCGTAACGAGCTTCTCGAGGCGTCGCGTCAGATCCGCCTTCACGTCGCTCTTGATGTTCGACGTGAAGCCGACGTGGTGCAGAAGACCGGCGCCATCGTACAGGCCGAGCAGGAGCGATCCGACGATCTTGCCGTTGGACGCGTAGCGAAACCCGCCGACGACGCACTCGGCCGTGCGCATGTTCTTCACTTTTCGCATCCCCGTGCGGTCGCCGGAGGCATACGGGACATCGAGGCGCTTGGCGATGATTCCGTCCAGCCCGTCGCCCACCGATCGCAGCCACTTCGACACCGTGGCGCGAGATGTCGTCGCCGGCGAGAGATAGATGCGGGGCACGCCCTCGAGCGTCTCTTCGGCAAACGCGTCGAGCGCTTCGCGACGCTCGGCGAGCGTCTTCGCCACCAGCGACCGGCCGCGCGCGTCGACGAGGAGATCGAAGACGACCAACGAGGCCGGACTTTCGCGCGATAGCTTCTCGATGCGCGATGCTGCGGGATGAATCCGGAGGAGCAGCTCGTCGAAGGAGAGGCTATCCTCCACCGGGACGACGATCTCGCCATCGAGCACGAATCGGCGCGCGCCAACCGCGCGCACCGTGTCGACGACGTCCGGGAAGTAGCGCGTGAGCGGCTTCCCCGCTTTCGACACCAGGTCGACGCGCTCGCCGTCGCGATGGACGAGGCAGCGGAATCCATCCCATTTCGGCTCGTACTGCCATTCGCTGCCCGTCGGCAGCTCGTCGACGAGCTGCGCTTCCATTGGCTTGAACGTGCGTGGCAACGGGAGCGTCATAACACCTTCCGCAGATCGAAGCGGCCGCGCTTTTCGAGGAGAGGTTTCCACAGGTCGCCGACGCGCGCGACTCGAGCCGGCAGGTTGTCGAGCCGGAAGTCGTCGATCGAGACTCCCTCTTCGACTTCGCTCCACTCGAGTGGGGTGGAGACGGGCGCGCGCGGCTTCGGACGCGGCGAGTAGAGGCACGCGAGCGTTCGTCCCCATGCGTTCTGGTTGTAGTCGACGAGCACTCGACCGCGCGGTCGTTTCGCGATGCGGTATTCCGCGGTGAGCAGCTTCGGGTGGCGCGCCGCGAGCGTCTGTGCGAGTGCCTTCGCGAACGTCCACACTTCCTTCTGCGTTGGGCCGCGCACGATCGGCACGTAGATGTGAACGCCTTTCGACCCGGTGGTCTTCACGAGCGTCGGCATTCCCAGCGCCTCGAGCGCATCTCGGACGACGAGCGAGCCCTCGAGAACCTTCGCGAAGCTCGCACCCGGTACCGGATCGAGATCGAAGTGGAGATAGTCGGGACGATCGACATCATCGCAGCGCGCATACCACGGATTGAGATCGATGCATCCGAGGTTGATCACCCACAGCAGCGCGGCGAGATCCTGAATCATCGGGAAATCGATCACGTTGCCCGACTTGTGCTCGATGGCGCACGTTTCGACCCATTCCGGTCGCGGCGATGGCGCGCGCTTCATGAAGAAGCATTTCCCGCGTGCACCATTCGGATAGCGCTTCATCACCATCGCGCGGTCGCGCAGATGGGGGAGCAGAGCGGGCGAGACATCGGCGTAGTACTGGAGGAGATCGCCCTTCGTGATGCCGCTCTCGGGCCAGAATGGCTTCGCGAGGTTCGTCAGGCGAACGCGCTTTCCACCAACCACGACGTCGGCGTCGCGGTCGTCGCGAGGGATCTCGAACCGGCGTGTCGGCTGGCGTTTCGAGCGCGTCGGGGCGGTCTGGAGGCTCACGCAGCGTCGGTGAGAGAAAAGGCGTCGGGCCCGGACCCGACGCGACGGGCAACGCGCATGCCAGACATGCATGATCCATCACAAAGCCCTTACTCGCGCGCGATGTTTGCCAGCGCTGGACACCATCGTGATCACCACTTATCCCTTGATGTGCCGTTCTCCCCGATCACATGCGTATTCCAGTTACTCTTTTCATAGCTGCGCTCGCAATGCCAACGTTCGTACACGCGCAAACGGCGCGCACGAC
>JBQTHJ010000021.1:0-82489 GCA_052389995.1 Gemmatimonadaceae bacterium
GCCGGGTCGAGTGCTCCGCTGCCGCGCATCGTCCGCTTCGGGGCGTCGCTTCCGTGGCGCGGCATCGGACCCTTCGACGTGCTCGGCACGCTCGAGATGGCGCAGCTCCGCACCGGGGACGTTCTGCCGCTCGGGGGCGCCGAGGTGACGTGGACCTCGGCGAACGGCCTTGCGTTCAGCGCGCGGGTGGGAGCGCTTGGGCAGACCGACGACGCGGCAACGTCGCCGGTATCGTTCGGGGCCGGCGTCCGCGCGCGACGGTTCGCGCTGGATTACGCATACCAGTCCTTCGACGCCCTGGCGCTCACGACGCACCGGTTCGGGTTGCGCTGGTGGCGCTAGGCATGGGCGCGCGCACCCGGGGGTCGTGAGGCACCGGATGGCCCGCGTACGGCGCGTCGTCCGTCGTGTTCTCGCCGTGCTCACCGTCGCGCTGGTCCTTTTCTTCGCGCTGACTCCCACGGGGTGCTACCTCAGCCGCGCGGGTTGGGAGGAAGCGAGGATTCTGGCGGGCCGCGAGGACATCATTCGGCTCGTCGAGGACCCGGCGATCGACGCGGCGACTCGAGAGAAGCTCCGTCTGGTGCTCGCGGCGCGCACGTTTGCGCGCGACTCGATCGGTCTCGACGTCGGAGAGAGCTTCACCACCTACAGTCAGCTCGGGCGCGACACGCTCGTGCTCGTGCTATCGGCTGCCTATCGCGACCGTCTCGCGGCCCACACGTGGTGGTTTCCGATCGTCGGGCGCGTTCCATACAAGGGATTCTTCGACTTCGGCGCCGCGCAGGAGGCAGCCCAGGATCTGCGAGCGCAAGGGCTCGACACGTACCTCCGGCCCTCGGCAGCGTTCAGCACGCTGGGATGGTTCAACGATCCGCTGCTGTCGACGACGCTACGATATGACTCGCTTGACCTCGCCAACACGGTAATCCACGAGGTGACGCACAACACGTTCTACGCGCCGGGCCAAGCGGTTTTCAACGAGTCATTCGCGACCTTCGTCGGAGCTCGCGGGGTCGAGTGGTTCTTCCGATCGCGCGGTGACACGATGCGTGCGCGGCTCGCGGTCCTCGACTGGGAAGACGACAAGCTACTCGGACGCTTCTGGACGGCGCTCTGGCGCCAGCTCGACTCCGCCTATGGCGCCCGTCCCGATGATCGCGATGCGCGCCTCGCGGCACGCGACAGCATCTACGTTCGCGCCCGGCGAACCCTCGTCGACTCGGTGGGACCTCTGCTCACGCGCGTGGACCGCCGGGTGCTCGAGCGCGTTCAGCTCGACAACGCCGCGCTTTTCGCTCGACGCATCTATCTCACCGAGCTCGACGCCTTCGACCGCGTCTACGAAGCGGAAGGTCGCGATCTGAAGCGCACGATCGCACGCGTCATCGCGCTGGCAAAGCGGCGCGAGGATGATCCGTACGCCGAGCTCCGCGCGTGGGTGGCGCGGGTGAAGTTATAGCTTGAATTTGCCCCGCAGGAGCGCGCGGAGGTCGAGCGTCTGGGCGCCTGCCCCCGCCGGCGTTTCCACCGTTTCCTCGCCGGTCGCGACACGCTGCATCTTCTCACGTACGCCGCGATCGATGAATCGCGACAGCTGGTCCATGGAATAGTCGGCGCCGCGACGCGAGTGATATGCGTTGAGGGGATACACGACGGCAAGATCGTTCCGCGCGCGCGTCGTCGCCACGTACAGGAGGCGGCGTTCCTCTTCCGTCTCCTCCGCATTGCGCAACGCTCGCGATGAGGGGAAGAACCCGTCGACTGCCCAGATCACGAACACGGCATCCCATTCGCGCCCCTTCGCGCTGTGCGCGGTACTCAGCACCAGGAGGTCGCGCTCGCGATCGCTCGCCCCCGCAAGGTCCTGCGTCGATGACGGCGGCTCGAGCGCCAGCGCCGAGAGAAAGACGGCGCGTGAGGGAAAGCCCGCGGCGATGACCTCGAGCTGATCGAGATCGGCGAGGCGCGGCTCGGGGCGATCGTATCGCTCGCGCAGGATGTCGTCGTACAGCCGCCGCACGTGCGCGATCTCGGCGCTCAGCGCGCTTCTCTGGGCGTCCGAGGTCGCGCGCAGCTCCCCGAGCAGCTGTACCAGCGCGGCGTGCGCGGCCCTGGCCCGCGGTGGCGGCTTGTACTGCCCAAACGCGGATGAAGCCCAGGCCATTTGCGCCATCGAATCGACGGCCGAGCGCGCGGTCGCGTCGCCAATGCCCGGCAGGAGCAGGAGCACGCGATACCAGCTCACCTCATCGCGCGGGTTCTCGAGAATGCGGAGGAACGCCAGCACGTCCTTCACGTGCGCCGCTTCGAGGAACTTGAGTCCACCCCACTTTTCGAACGGGATCTTGCGATTGGTGAGCTCGATCTCGAGATCGGCCGACATGTAGCCGGCGCGAAAAAGCACGGCGATTTCCCGAAGCGGTGTTCCCGTCTCGTGCAGCTCGAGAATCCGGTCCACGACGAATCGCGTCTGGGCCGACTCATCGCGCGCGGCGACGAGCCACGGTCGCTCCCCTCCGGTGCGCTCGGTTCGCAGGGTCTTGGAGTAGCGTTCGCGCGCGCGTGCGATGAGCGTGTTCGTCACGTCGAGAATCGGCTGCGTCGAGCGATAGTTGCGCTCCAGCGTCACCACACGCGCGCCGGGAAAGTGCTTCGGAAAATCGAGAATGTTGCGAATGGTCGCTCCGCGGAACGCGTAAATGCTCTGCGCGTCGTCGCCGACGACCGTGACGTTCCGGTGCGTCCGACACATGCCGAGGAGGATTCGCGCCTGGAGGAGATTCGTGTCCTGGTACTCGTCGACAAGGACGTGGTCGTAGAGCCCGGCAATGCGGACACCGAGATCCCCGTCGCCCTCGAGCATGCCGGCCCAGAAGAGCAGCAAGTCGTCGTAATCCACGAGGTTCCGCTCTTCCTTGCGGCTGACGTAGTCCGCATAGATCCGCGTGACATCCTCACGGTAGTCGCGAAACTGCGGATACTCGCTGGCGACGATGTCCTCGATCGAGACGCCCGTGTTGACGTGCCGCGAGTACACGTAGTGCAGCGTTTCCTTTTTCGGAAAGCGCGTCTTCTTTTGCGCGTAGCCGAGCGCGGCGCGGGAGAGACCCATGAGATCTTGCGCATCGCCCTGATCGATGATGGAGAAGTCCTTCGTCAGTCCGCCGGCGGGTCCGTACACCCGTAGCAGGCGGTGCGCGGTGGCATGGAAGGTCCCTCCGTGAACGCGTCCGCTCGAGGCGCCGACGAGGCGCTCGGCCCGGCCGACCATCTCCTGCGCGGCGCGGCGGGTGAAGGTGAGCAGAAGAGTGCGTTCGGGACGCACGCCACGCTCGATGAGGTGCGCCACGCGGTAGACGAGCGTGCGCGTTTTCCCGGTGCCGGCGCCGGCCACGATCAGGAGCGGTCCATCGCCGTGCGTCGCCGCGGCCAGCTGCTCGGGATTCAGCTCGGCGGAGAAATCCCGCGCTTCACCGGGGGCGTTGCTCGCGCGAGGGGCGTAGACATGGGGCGGCTGGGACATCGCGGGAGGAATATACGGCGAAGCGCGGAGCCGTGGCGGAGGCTCCGCGCTTCGTCCCGCATCGGAACCGGGCAGTGCACTACGGTACGGTAACGCTCCCCGACATCACGGCCTGTCCGTGCGTGGAGCAGTAGTACGTATACGTCCCGGCCGTCGGGAACGTGCGCTGGAACGATCCAGCGTCGCGTGCGGCAGCGCTCGGTCCCCCATCGTCGAACGTCACGCTGTGGAGCGTACAGGTCTGCCCACCGTACCCGTCTCCCGTGCAGCTATCCCACTGCCACGTCACCGTCCCGTTACGGGCGACGGATGCGGCTGCGGGCGAATAGGTGTTGTTGCGCACCGTGACGGTGACGCCCGCTCCGCCGCCACCTCCACCACCGCTCGTGACGGGCGGCTCGGTGCCGCCCGACGAGCCGCCGCCACAGGCCACCAGCGCGATCAGCGCTGCTGTCGCCATCCATGATGCACGTACGTGAGGCATGTCACCTCCCTGCTCGGATACCGGCGCATGAGGATGCCGGATGCGAGGAGGGTAGCGCTTCGGGCGGGAGTGTCCAGCGAGTTGCGGGGAACTGCGTTCAGGGCAGGGCGAGGAGCCTTGGCGGAGCGGTCAGCGCGACACTGCGACGAGCGTTTCGAGTGGCGCGATTTGCACGTCCAGCCCGAACACGTGCCCGAACGCGCGCCCGACGGTGGCGATCATCCGCTCCATTGTGATGCTTCCGTCGCCGAGCTCGCGCACGACCGATGTCATCTGCACGTCGGGAATTCCGCAGGGGACGATGAGGTCGAAGAACGACAGGTCGGTCGTGACGTTGAGCGCAAACCCATGCCACGTGACCCAGTCGCGCGCATGGACGCCGATCGACGCGATCTTCCGGCCGCGTGTCCACACGCCGGTGTATCCGCTGTTCCGCTCGGCCATGATGCCGATCTCGGCGAGCGCGGCGATCAGCGCTTCTTCGACCTGGCGGAGATACCAATGGAGATCCTTCCGGTGGCGCTTGAGATCGAAGATCGGGTAGCCAACGAGCTGGCCCGGCCCGTGAAAGGTGACATCGCCGCCTCGCTCGACCTCGAACACATCGACGCCGCGCGCGCGAAGGCGCTCGGGCGACGAAATGAGGTGCGCGTCCTTCGCGGTGCGGCCGAGGGTGACGACCGGTGGGTGCTCCAGCAGCAGCAGCAGGTCCTCGTCGATCTCCCCCGTGATGCGCCGCCGCGCGAGATCGCGCTGAAGCTCGAGGGCCGTCGCGTACGGGACCGTGCCGAGGGCCGAGGTGAGCAGAGCATCGCTCACGTGTGTATCACGCGGCCCATCGAATCGAGCGCTGCCTCCGCCACCGCCTCGGACAGCGTCGGGTGCGCGTGCACCGCGAGATCGATCTCCTCGACGGTGTACTCGTTCTCGCGCGCCACCACGAGCTCGTGAATGATCTCGGTCGCGTGCGGGCCGATGATGTGCGCGCCGAGGAGTTCGCCGTACTTCGCGTCGCGAATGATCTTCACGAAGCCGTCAGTCTCTCCACTCGTGCGTGCGCGCCCGTTTGCCGAAAAGGGGAACTTGCCCACCTTGTACTCGAGCTTCTTGTCCTTGCACTGCTGCTCGGTGAGGCCGATCGACGCGACTTCGGGGTGGCAGTACGTCGCGTTCGGAATGTTGCCGTAGTTCACCGGATGCGGCTGCTTGCCCGCGAGCAGCTCGGCCAGCACGACGCCTTCGCGCGATCCCTTGTGCGCGAGCATCGGAGGTCCGGCGACGTCGCCGATGGCGAAGATGTTCTTCGCGCTCGTGCGAAACTGCTCATCGACCTTGATGAAGCCGCGCTCGTTGAGCTGGACGCCGGCCTCCTTGAGGCCGATCTCCTCCACGACCGGCGCGCGGCCGGCGGCGACGAGCACCACGTCCACCTTGAGATCGGTTTTCGCGCCGCCCGACTCGACCGACATGGATACGGAATCCTTGCCCACCTTCACGTTTCCGATCTTGGCGCCGGCGATGACGTTGAGCTCCCGCTTCTTGAACGAGCGCGTCAGCGTCGCCGAGACTTCGGCGTCCTCGAGCGGGAGAATGTTCGGCATCACCTCGAGCAGCGTCACCTGCGTGCCGAACGCATTGAAGACGTCCGCTAGCTCGCACCCCACGGCACCCGCGCCGATGACCGCCATCGATTTCGGCGCCCGCTCGAGCAGGAGCGCATCGTCGGAGGAGATGACGGTCTTGTTGTTGAGCTCGAGCCCGATCTGCGGAAGGCCCTTCACGCGCGAGCCGGTCGCGATCACGATGCCTTTCTTCGCCTCGTGCTTCTCGTCCTTGCCGTCGGCCGTCTTCACGCTGAGCGTGTTACCGCCGGTGAGGCGCGCGGTCCCCTTGCTCCACGTGACCTTGTTCTTCTTGAAGAGAAATTCGACGCCCTTCACGTTCTGGTCGCTGACGCCGCGCGAACGCTTCATGGCGACGCCGTAGTCGAACGACACCTCGCCGACGTTGACGCCGAATTCCTTCGCGTGACGCACGTGGTTCGCAAGCCCCGCTGCCTCGAGCATCGCCTTCGCCGGAATACAGCCGATGACGACGCAAGTGCCGCCGAGCTTCTCCTTCTCGAAGACGGCAACGCTCATCCCGAGCTGCGCACAGCGAATCGCGCCCACGTACCCGGCGGGCCCGCCGCCAATGAAGATCACGTCGAAGGAAGCCATCGCTTGGTCCTCGTTCGGCTTCAGTACACCAGCATCAACGGGTTCTCGAGCATCCGCCGCAACGTCTGGAGAAAGCGCGCTCCGGTCGCGCCATCGACCACCCGGTGGTCGCAGCTCATCGTGACCTGCATGCGCTGTCGCGGGCCGAGCTGACCGTTCACGACCACCGGCCGCTGCTCGACGGCGCCGACGGCAAGGATGCCGCTCTCCGGCGGGTTGATGATCGCCGTGAAATGATCGATCCCGAACATGCCGAGGTTCGAGACGGAGAAGGTGGCCCCCATGTACTCATCGGGCTTGAGACGCCGCTCGCGCGCACGCTTCGCCAACTCGCGTGCCTCACGAGAGATGTCGCTCATCCGCTTGCGATCTGCGTCGAAGATGACCGGGGTGATGAGGCCATCCTCGACCGCCACCGCCATGCCCAGGTGCACGCGGTTGAACTGTCGAATACGGTCGCCGAGCCAATGCGCGTTGACCTCGGGGTGCAGCGACAGCGCAGTCGCGACGGCCTTCATCACGATGTCGTTTACCGACACCTTGAACTCGTCGCCCATCTGCACCATGGCGGTCCGCATCTCGACCACGCGCTCCATGTCGAAATCCGCCGTGAGGTAGAACGTGGGGATCGGGCCGATCGATTCCGAGAGGCGGCGCGCGATCGTCTTGCGCATCGGCGTGAGCGCGACGTCGAAGAAGTCACCCTCGCGCGCAGGCGTCGGAGCGACCGCACCCTGCGGCTGCTGCGCGCCGCCGGAGGCAACGGCCGCCTCGATGTCGCGCTTGATGATGCGTCCGCCGGGGCCCGTGCCCCGGACCGACTGGATATCGAGCCCGCTCTCGCGGGCGAGCCGCCGAGCGAGCGGCGACGTCCGCGCGCGGTCTTCGCCGTTCCCCTCAGTGCGCGGCTGCTCCGTGGCGGGCTCCGGACTCGGCGGCGCCTGTCCCCGGGGTGCGGTGCTGCCCATGCGGAACGCGGGCACTTTCTGCGGCGGCGGCGTAGACGCTTCACCCTGCGATTGCTCGGCTTTGGGCGGGACCGGCGATGCACCCGCCTTCTCCTGCGTCTTTGCGACCACTTCCTCTGCTGGCTTCGCCTGTTTCGGGGCGGGCGCCGCCGCGCCGCCGTCGCCTACCAGCGCGTCGATGTTCTCGTCAGGCGCAGCGATGACGGCGACGAGCTGTCCGACCGGTGCCGTCGCTCCCTCGCCGAGCAGCCGCTTGCGCAGCACGCCCTCGCCGCGAGCGACGAGCTCCATGACCGCCTTATCGGTCTCCACCTCCGCCAGTGTCTCGCCCGAGGACACTTTGTCGCCCTCGTTCTTGAGCCACTTTACCAGGCGCCCCTCTTCCATCGTGGGGGAGAGCGCTTCCATTACGACCTTGGTCGCCATGAGACGTTAGGGCCGGGAATGAGGAACGAGAAACGCGGAACGAGGAGATCGAGCTCCTGCTTCCTCACTCTTCCAGATAGAGGACCTTCTTTGCCGCCGCCACCGCCTTCGGCGCGTCCGGCTTGGCGGCGCGCTCCAGATTCTTCGCATACGGCATCGGGACGTCTTCCTGATGCACGCGGATCACCGGCGCATCGAGATCATCGAAGCATTCGCGCTGGATGAAGTCGGCGACCTGCGCTCCTACGCCTGCGACGGACCACCCTTCTTCGAGTACCACGGCGCGATTGGTCTTCTGCACCGTGGTCGCGATCGCCTCGAGATCGATGGGCCGCAGTGTGCGCAGGTCCACGATTTCCGCCGCGATGTTCTCTTTTCCCAGCTGCTCGGCTGCCTGGTGCGCCACCAGTACCATCTTCCCCCACGTGATGAAGGAGACGTCGGCGCCTTCGCGTTTTACTTCCGCCTGGCCGAGCGGGATGAGGACTTCCTGGTCGTCCGGCACTTCGCCCTTCGTGTTGTAGAGCATTTCGCCTTCCAGCACGACGACGGGATTGTCATCCCTGACCGCGCTCTTCAGCAGGCCCTTGGCGTCGTAGGGCGTGCCCGGCGCGACCACCTTCAGTCCCGGGATGTGCGCATACCACGACTCCCAGGCCTGCGAGTGCTGCGCGGAGAGCTGAAGGGCGGCCCCGTTAGGCCCGCGAAAGACCATCGGCATCGGGTATTGTCCGCCCGACATGTAGAGCATCTTCGCCGCGGAATTCACAACCTGATCGATCGCGAGCAAGGCGAAGTTCCACGTCATGAACTCGATGATCGGCCGTAGCCCGGCCATCGCGGCGCCGACGCCCACGCCCGCGAAGCCGAGCTCCGTGATCGGGGTATCGACGACACGCATCTCGCCGAACTCCTGCAACAGGCCTTTCGAGACCTTGTACGCGCCCTGGTAGACGCCGACTTCCTCACCCATCAGGAAGACGCGATCGTCCCGCTGCATCTCTTCACGGAGCGCCTGATTCAGCGCGTCGCGGTACGTGATGACCGGCATGGTTCTCTCGTCGGAAACGGTCAGGACGTCGTGTCGACGTACACGTCCTCATAAAGCGCCTCGAGCGGCGGCTCCGCGCTGGCATCGGCGAAGTCCCAGGCATCCTGGACGGTCGCCTTCAGCTCCTCGTCGAGCTTGGACATCTCCGCATCGGTGAAACCATCCTCCCGCTCCATGACGCCGCGCAGCACCATGATCGGGTCCCGCTTCATGTGCTCTTCGAGCTCTTCCTTCGTGCGATAGGTGCCGCTCACCGCGTCGGACATCGAGTGTCCCATGAAGCGGTACGTGCGGACTTCCAGAAGCGTGGGGATGGACTCCGACCGCGCGCGTTGCAGCGCACGCATTGTCGCCTCGCGGACGGCGAGGACGTCCTGCCCGTCCACGACTTCGTTCGGCATGTCGTACGAGCACGCCCGCTCGGCGATGTCATTGATCGCGGATGCGCGCTCGAGGGCGGTACCCATACCGTAGCGGTTGTTCTCGATCATGTAGATCACCGGCAGCTTCCAGAGCGCGGCCATGTTCAGCGCTTCGTGGAATGCACCGTTGTTGACGGCCGCTTCGCCGAAGAAGCAGAGGCACACCTGATCGCCTCCGCGATACTTGATCGCGAACGCGACGCCCGTCGCGATGGGCAGATGGGCGCCGACGATGCCATGACCTCCGAGGAAGTTCACGTTGCGGTCGAAGAGGTGCATCGATCCGCCTTTCCCCTTCGAGCAGCCGTCGACGCGACCGAACAGCTCGGCCATCACTGCGCGCGGTGCGATGCCCCGCGCGATCGCCTGACCGTGCTCGCGGTAGCTCGCGATCACGTAGTCGTCCTCGCGAAGCGACGAGATCGCGCCCGTGCCGACCGCTTCCTGGCCAATGTAGAGGTGACAGAAGCCTCCGATCTTGCCAATGGCGTAGGCTTCGGCGCACCGCTCCTCGAAGCGGCGTATGAGCAGCATCTGCCGCAGCAGCTCACGCCGAAGCGTCGCGTCCCCGCGCGCCGCGGTGGTGATAGCGCTCGTCGCGCCGTTCTGGTCGGTGCCGCTCTTTTGGGCCATGTCGCTGATCGGTGGATTCTGTGGTCCGGCGTCACCGGCAGTGCGCGCGGATGGACGCCGACGCGAACGGCTCACGTCTCTCATGGGGTCACCAGGTTCGCGGCCTGCACTTGCTCCCAGGCGTGGTAGCTCGAGCGCACGAGAGGTCCCGACTCCACGTGCCGAAAGCCCAGCGCACGCCCCTCCTGTCGCAGGAAGGCAAATTCGTCTGGCGTCACGTACCGGTCGAGCGGAATGTGATCCGCTGACGGGCGCAGATATTGTCCGAGCGTGAGGATGTCGACGTCAACCTCGCGAAGGTCGCGCATCGTCGCGACCACTTCTTCCGTGGTCTCGCCCATTCCGAGGATGATGCCGGTCTTGGTCGGAACGTCCGGCGCGTGCGACTTGGCGAACCGGAAGATCCGCATGACACGCTCGTACCGCCCCCCGGGACGACAGCGCCTGTACAGTCGAGGAACCGTCTCGGTGTTGTGATTGTAGATCTCCGGGCGCGCATCGAGCACGGTACGGATGCTGTCTTCCTCCCCCTGAAAATCGGGAACAAGCACCTCAACCGAGCATCCAGGCACCCGGTCGTGAATTTGCCGGATCGTTTCGGCGAAGATGTACGCCCCGAAGTCGGGCAGGTCGTCGCGATCGACGGAGGTGATCACCGCGTGCCGCAGCTGCATCTCGGCGATGGCTCGGGCGACGCGTGACGGCTCCTCGATGTCGTACTTGGGGGGGCGCCCGTGCGCGACCGCGCAGTACGCGCAGTTCCGCGTGCAGACGTCGCCGAGGACCATGAACGTGGCGGTGCCGTGCTCCCAGCACTCGCCCACATTGGGGCAGCGCGCTTCCTCGCACACCGTGTGGAGGTCGAGCTCACGCATGAGGTGCTTGAGCCGTCCGTAGTTCGGTCCCCCGGGGGCCCTCACCTTGAGCCATGACGGCTTCCGGTCGGGAAGGGAAGTCGTTCGATGACGGCCCAGGATCTGGTAGAACGTATCGGCCAAGGTCGCGGCGAGTCGGAAGTGAGGGCGACAGCGTCGATTTGGAGGCCGCGGTCGCGGGCATAACAGCGCCTCGACGGCCACTGCCGCAAGCTATCCCCAAGCAGGGGGCTTGGGTAGCAGAAGCTAACCGCTTGCCTCCGCTGTAAAGGGTTAGCACTCCGGCTTGGTTCCCAACTCGGGCGCCGTCGCCTGCCCGTAGAACCGCACCCGCCATGCCCCCGAAGCGAAACCCTGTCGTAACCACGGGGGAGGAGGTCCTGGTCCTGTCCTAACGAGCAAGTCAACTTGCACACGCAGGGACGCTGCCGCGTGTGAGTCACCATCACCACCCGCCCACCGGCCGTCCACCTCGATGGCGGGCCAAGGGATGTCGCCGCACCTTGAAACAGAACGCCGCGCTCGCGCGTAGTACCGGCAGCAATCCCCAGGAGCTACTTCACATGCTTCGCACCATATTCACGATCGGCGCGCTGGCGGTGCTGGGAATTTTCCTTCTCAGCTTCGTGTTCGGCATTCTCAAGGGGCTGATCGGTCTCGCGCTGTTCCTCCTTGGCGTCGCGATCAAGATCGCGATCGTCGGCCTCATCGTGTACCTCGTCATCCGCATCGTCAGCCCGGATACGGCCAGGCGACTGCGTGAGCGGTGGAGCGGTCCGGCGGCATAACTCCGCCGTTCCCAGAGGCAACGCACGGAAGAGAGAGGGGGCGCACCGCCTCCTCTCTCTTCGTCATCTCGGCCCGCTGTCGGCCGCGGTCAGCTCATCGATGACTGCCCACACGAGCAGGGGAACCATGATTTCATGGTGACCCGTGATCTCGTAACCGGCCCCACCCTCGAGCGTGGGTCGCTGGACGACGTTCACGCGTGGGCGGTAGTGCCGCAGCATGTCGAAGTCGCAGGTGGTGAAGTGCGTGGGTCGCCCGCCGCCAAGATTGCGCGCGATCGTGAGTGCCTTGAGGAAGACCTCGGGCAGGATGACGGCGCTCCCGAGGTTGAGGACAACGCCGCCATCGTGCAGCGCCGGCATCGCGGCCGCGAGCCGCCGAAAATCGCGGTGGCTCGTGTCGCCGATCGCCGCTCCATCGGCCACCGGGTGTTGATGGATGATCTCGGCGCCGATCGCTGCGTGGACGGTTACCGGAATTCCAATCTCGTGAGCGCCCACGAGCAGCGACAGCTCCGGATGGGCGAGGTCGGAGCGCGCCGCGAGCGCGTTCGCGAGCGCTTCCCCCATCCCTTGGCCCGCGTTCATTCCCGCAGTAAACGCCTCGTTCATCTCGCTCCCGGTTTCGTTCGCCATCCCGAACGTCCCATCGCGCAGGCCGGCGGCGACGTCTTCGGACGTGCCGCCCCAACGCGCAATCTCGTAGTCGTGGATCGCGGCCGAGCCATTGAGCGCCAGGTGCGTGATCACGCGGCGGCGCATGAGCTCGAGCAGGACCGGAGCGATCCCGGTCTTCACGATGTGGCCACCGGCCATTGCGATGACGCCGCGGCGGCCGGTGGCGTCCACGAGGGCGCGAACCACGCGTCGAAAATCGCGCGCGGCGAGCACATCGGGGAGCGAACGCACGAACGCGCCGAATGAGCGGTCCGCGCTGGGAGGCGCGGCGAACTCTTCGGCGCGTACCTTGTTAGGCCGGTGCGCGATGGGGACGGTGCGGACCTGCGACAGGTCCGCTTCGGGCGTCACTGCGCCGCGGTCGCCGCCCCCGAAGTGTACGATTTCAGATAGAGATTGAGGGAACCGAACGAGAGACTGGACTTCATCTGGACCATCATACGGCGGTCGTCGTCCGTCAACCAGATCTCCGCGCGACCGTCTTCGGAGAAGATTCCCTTCGCCTTGATGATTGGCTGAATGACGATCGTGTTGAATTGGCCAGCGGGGACCTTGATCTCTTCCTTGCGGAGTACGCGAACCGTCACCGGGTTGCGGTCCGGCTTGAAGTAGCGGGGAAACTGGTACGTCTGTCCGACCGAAAGCGGGACGGTGCGGATGAAGTACAGGAACGAACCATCATCGAGCGGATCGCGCACGGTTTCCTGCTCGTCGCCCTCGTTCTCCGTGTACACGAGCCGGTCGGGATAGATCTCGTACCGCCGCTCGCGATCGCGCCGTCCCTCCTGAAGGTCCTGGTGGTGCCGCAGCGACGCGAACGTCTCGGTGTCGATCCAGCTCTCGAGACGGTCGTTCACCTTGTAAAAGAACGTACCGCCCTTCACGGTGAACGCGATGTGCCAGGCTTCGCGCCCGCGCACCGACTCGATGCCGACGACGTCCATCCGGCCGCTCCCAACCTTCAGGAAGCCGAACTTCACGTCGTAGACGAGGCTCTCTCCGACGCGGAAAGGCACTGGGACCTGCGCGCGCTCGGACGGGGTGGTCAGAGCAACGACGATCGCGAGCACATTGGGAATCAGGAAGGCAGTCATGTCGATGTCGGTGCGGCCCGGCGGGCACGCGTGGCCCTGCCGAATCGGTACAGAGCCATCGCGCCGGCAAGAGGCCGAACGCGCGTCGCACGCGGGCGAAGGTCATAACGAGGATCGAGGGCAACGACCTCGATCCGCCGGGCGAACCGCGCTGCTCTCGCGAGGAGCTCGACGTTCGCCGCCCACCCATCGGCTTTCAGCAGGCGACCTTCCCCGTTCTCCTTGAGCAGATCGCGGACCACCGCGATGCGCAGCAAACGATACGAGCCCAACGGGTCGCTGACCCCCGGGACGCGCACGAACGGCCGCAGAAGGAACCGGCCGAGGCGGCGAAGCCGGCGAACGGGAACCGGCGTCGCCGCGGGCGTCGCCGTCGCCTCGGCGACGACGAGATCTGCCCCACCCTCGTGTCGCTTGATCAGCTCGGGGAGGTGCTCGGGCTGATCGGTGAAATCCGCCTGCATGAGAATCGTCGCGTCGCGGCGCGGATATCGTGTCCGCTGTGCCACGGCGCGCAGCAGCTTCTCGATCGCGGCTGAATAACCACGCCGCCCCTCGTGCCGAAGCACGGTCAGCGGGAGCACCTCACGATACGGCCCGAGTATCTCGGCCGTTCCGTCGGTGCTTCCGTCGTCGAGCACGAGGATCTCGTACTCGCGCGGATACCCCTCGAAGACCTTGCGGATGCGCCAGAGCAGGAGCCCGATGGTCGGCGCTTCGTTATAGGCCGGAATACAGACGTAGATCATGGCTCAAGATGATACCTCGGCTGGGCGACCGCGTTCCTGATCCGGTCAGCCACGTGTGCATCGAAAGTTGACGGTGTCCGAACGTCCTGGCAAACGACGCGCTTGCCCGTTGCGCGCGGGTCGGTTAGCGTCCGATCTGCCTCCCCACACTCTTCCTGGAGCTCACATGCGCCGCCTTGCGACGCTGCTGTTGCTTGTCAGCGCCGGTTGTTCGCCGGCACCCGTCGTCGAGCCCGCACCGACTCCGATTGCCGAGGCTCCGGCCCCCGCGACGCCGACTATCACCGCGATCGATGTCGAGGCGCTTCGCGCCGACCTCACGGAGTTTGCGTCCGACGCGTTCCTCGGGCGACTGGCGGGAACGCCTCACGCACGGCGTGCCGCGGAGTTCATCGCCAGTCGCCTAACGACGATCGGGCTCGCGCCGGGCGGCGACAGCGGGTTCTTCCAGGCGGTGCCGCTCTCGCGGCAGGTCTTTGCGCCGACGACGAAGTTCCTCGTCACGTCGCGCGGTCGAGCGGTCGACCTCAAGCTCGCTGAAGACATCGTTCCGCTATTGCGCCTCGGTGAAGGCGTTCCGCTCCCCAAGCTCTCGGCCGACGGCGAGATCGTCTTCGCCGGGTACGCGCTGAATTCTCCGCAGCTCGAACGCAACGATCTCTCGCAGCTCGATCTCGCGGGGAAAGTGGTCGTGTTCGTGGGCGGGGCGCCACCCGCCGCGGACTCCGCGACGCGCGCGCGCCTGGAGGCGCCGGAGCAGCTCGGACAGCGCATGGGGTCGATTCTCATGCAGGGGCCGGCGGCGGTGGTCATCATCGCCGGTGGGAAGCTCAATGAAGATTTCGACGCGTTAGCCAGCGAGGTGACGCACGGCTCGCTGGAGCTCGGAGCGACCGAACAGGAGCCGGAGCGAGTGCTCCCCATGATCATGTTCGCCCGCCCGCGCCCCGGATCGCCCCTGCTCCCAACGGGGTGGCCCAACGATGACAAGCCACAGTCGCTCGGCCGGCACCTCACCGCGAAGATCACGCTGGGCCGCGCCCAGATCGTGGGGCACAATGTCGTCGGCATCCTGCGGGGATCCGATCCGTCGCTCGCGGAGAGCTACGTCGCGCTTGGCGCGCACCTCGATCACATCGGGGTACAGACGCCGGTTGCCGGTGATTCGATCGCGAACGGAGCGGACGATGATGGATCAGGCTCGATGGGCCTCGTCGCGGTCGCGCGCGCGCTCGCGTCGTCACCATCGCGCCCGCGCCGGTCGGTCCTGTTCGTGTGGCACACGGGAGAAGAAGCAGGAATGCTCGGCTCCGAGTGGTTCGTGACGCACCCCACCGTCCGGCTCGATTCCGTCGTCGCGCAGCTCAATGCCGACATGATCGGTCGCAACGGACCGGACTCGCTCATGCTGGTCGGTCCGCGCGCCGCGCCGAACGGACAGAGCCGCGTGCTTGGCGCCGTGGTCGATTCCGTGAACGCATCGCTCGCGCGTCCGTTCACGATCGACCGCGAGTGGGATTCGCCCGATCACCCGGAGCAGATCTACCTCCGCAGTGACCACTACAGCTACGCCAAACGCGGGATTCCGATCGTGTTCTACACGACGGGCCTGCACGCCGACTACCACAAGGTGTCCGACGAGGTGTCGAAGATCGACTTCGACAAGCTGTCGCGCGTGTCCGACCTGATCATGCGCTCGGCGCTCGCGGTGGCGAATCGTCCCACGCGTCCGCGCTGAGTTTCGCTCGGCTGTCGACCGCCCGGCATCAAGAACGCAGGGTGCTGACGCGGGTGACGCGAATGCTCCGAAAACGGCAAGATCGCCTCATCCGCGTCAGACCCCTGCGTTCTTGATGCCAATCACTGACGCGAGGGGCCGCTGATTAGCACGCACACACGCTGAGTGCTAACGCGCGTTTTACGTGTGCGTCATGCAGTCGTCACACGAAGAGACCTCCGACGTGCGCACGTCGTGGCACGTTCGGTGTACGATCCGAAGATGGTCGTACCAGTCGCTTCAGGTGGAGGCGTCATGATTCTCGCGAACGTTCGCGAGTCCCTCACGCGTGATGACGCGCAGCTCGCGGTTCATCTCCTCGCGCGCGCCGGCGCCGGCCGGCCCGACGATGCCGAGGCGACGCTGCGCGAGGAGGGGATCGACGCGGTACTCGATAATCCGCGTCTGCTCGGAGCGCTTGTCCAGCACCCACTCGGCGGCCGGGCGTCGCTGCCGCTCTTCTGTTACGTCGTCGTGCGACACGCCCTCCGCGGGGTTGGAGAAGATGATCGCACGCTGGCAGACTACGTCGCAGCCATCGTCATTCATTTCGGGATGCGCGACCGCTCGACGCGCATCGGAAATAGCGATGACGAGCAATACGACACCCTCGCCGCGCTGCTCGAAGACGCCGAACGGTCCGACCCCCGGCGCGCGTTCCTCGTACGCGCGCACCTTGGGAACTACGCGCTCTGGCTGAGCGGTCTGTTCCCGGATCGCATCGAGCTTCGCCAGTGGAAGCGAGGCGGCCCTGATCTGGACTACTACGCGGAGATGGGACGCCGCGGGTTCCGTCTGGCCGCGGATCACCGCCTCGCGCACGACTACGGCCTGGCGGAGCTGTACCTGGTTGCAGCGGAGCGCTTCGAGCGCCTCCGCGTCGCGCTCAACCGGGTGAGCGACACGCTGCTCTTTCCGGCCGTGCAATCGCCCGACCGGCTCATGCGGCAGGTGCGCGACGAAGCACGCTGGCGGCTCCTCAGTTAGGCGCTTCTTCGCGCTTGCGAATACACGCTCGGCGAGTATCCTACACCGTCGGACTTTCTGAACGAGGGTGTCATGCCGAGCTACGACTACCAGTGCCGCAAGTGCGGCCAGCGCTTCACGACGCGCGAAAAAATCTCCGAGCACGACGCGCGCTCCGCGACCTGTCCGCAATGCAAGTCGGAGGAGGTCGAGCGCGTGATGACCAGCTTCTACGCGAAGACACCGCGCAAGTCGTGATTACGCGGTTCCCCTCGACGGTGCCGCGATGTTCGACCGGCTGAAGGAGACGCTGCGCGACGCCCTGAGCCGCGCGTCCTCACCGCAGGGGCGCGCGGCTCTTGCACAAATGCGCGACGCGCTGGTGCAAGCGAAGGTCGGCCTCGCCGACCTCCGCGAAGGCGTCGAGCGAACGCGCTCGCGTCTCGTCGGCGAACGCAACGAGCTCGAGACGGTGCGGCGCCGCGGCAAGCTCGCCGCGGGCATCGATGATCGCGAGACGGTACGCATCGCCGAGCAGTACGATCGCAAGCACGTCGATCGGGTCGTGGTGCTCGAGAAGAAGCTCGCCGCCCAGGAAGAGGAGCTCGCCCTCGCCGAACACGAGATCGCGGAGATGACGGCGCAGCTGCGTGCAGCCCACGTCGGTGTGCCCCCCGATGTCCCGTCCGCTCCCGTCCCCGATCCGCTCGAAGAGGCGAAGGGCGAGCCCGACGCGTTGCGGCGCGACATCGAGCGTGCTGCGCGCGACGCGCACGCCCAGCAACAGCTTAACGAGCTCAAGCGCCGGATGGGGAAGTAGAGGGTGCGGCGTAGCACTCGGCTGATCGCTACAGTCCCGCTCCTCCTTGCGACGCGCCTCGCGGCGCAGGAGCGGGTGGCCCAGTGCAACGGCGAGATCGTCTCCGACGTCAGCATCGTCACCCGGCCGCCGTCCGAGGGGCTCGGAACGCGATGGTGGGAAGCCCCGCTCCGGTTCGCGACCGACTTGCACGTCACGACGAAGCCGGGCGTCATCCGCCGCTTCCTGATCGTGAAGGAAGGGCGCCCCTGCATCGACCGGGAAGTCAGTGAATCCGCGCGTATCCTGCGCGCGCAACACTTCCTGGCCGACGCGAGCATTACAGCCATTCCGGATACCGGTGGTACGGTCTCGCTCATCGTCGAGACGCGTGACGAGCTGACGCCGGTTCTTGGTGGATCGACCTCGGGGGCGCGGCTCACCGCGCTGAAGCTGGGTGAGGGCAACTTTCTCGGGAGCGCGACGTCCATCGTCGGCCAGTGGCGCGATGGCAGGATGCGCGACGAATACCTGTTCAGCGGGGTCGACCACCAGTTCCTTGGACGGCATTACGTATTCGCCATGTCGATCGCGCGCCGCGATCAGGGGATGAGCGACTGGAGCAGCGATCTCTCCCACCCGTTCTTCACCGATCAGCAACGATTCGCCTGGCGAGCGTCCGCCGGGTCTGCACGCGAGATGTTCGAGTTCCAGCGCGTCGACACCACGCCGGTCCCATTCGCATTCGAGCGGCAGTTCGTGGACGTCGGCGCGGTCGTGCGCATCGGCGTTCCCGGCCGCCTCAGCCTGTTCGGCGTATCGTTCTCCCAGGAGGAGGACAAGCCCTTCCTTCCGCCCGAGCCGGCCGAGGGAGTGCCTTACGACTCGCTGCTCGACCGACACGCCGAGCGACGCAACGCGCGCGTGAACGCGCTGTGGGGTCTTCGGAATCTTCGATTCCAGCGCGTCGAGCGATTCGAGGGGCTCACGGCCACCGAGGACATTCGTCTCGGCTTCCAGCTCGGCACGCTCATTGGGCGCAGTCTCTCCGTTCTCAACACGACCGATGACGACTACCTCGTCGCGGCGGATCTGTACGCCGGCGTCGGTGGCGAGAGCGGAATCGTCATGGTGAGCGCGCGCGGGGAAGGACGGCAGAACTACGACACCAACAAGTGGGACGGCATCCTCGGTAGCGCGCGTCTCGCGGCCATTCGGCGGGTGTCGGAGCGTCATACGCTGACGGCGTCGCTCGACTGGTCGGGAGGGTGGAGGCAACGAATTCCGTTCCAGTTGTCGCTCGGCTCCCGGTCCGGTGGGGTGCGTGGCTTGCGTCACTCGCGCGAAGCCGGCGCACGACGCGCCGTGGCTCGGGTGGAGCACCGTTGGTATGCCGCACAGGTTCAGCGCATCGCTGACGTCGGGCTCGCGGTATTCGGGGATGCCGGCCGTGTGTGGAAGGGCGATGCTCCCTACGGCGTGGATACGCCCGTCCGCTACGCCGTCGGCTTCAGCATTCTCGCCGCCGTTCCGCCGCGCTCGAAGCGCACGTGGCGGCTGGACTTCGCGACCCCCATCGGCAGCGGCGCCGAGGCACGGTGGGAGATCAGGCTCACCAACTCAGTGGCGGGCCGTGATTGGCGCGAGCCGGCTGACGCGAGCCGGAGCCGTGAGCGCTCCGTGCCCGCCAGCGTGTTCAACTGGCCTTGAGCAACCATCGCGTGACGTCCGGCCCGCCAGCGGCCAGAGGGGTTACGAATCACCCGATTCGTAGTCCCCTTGATGACCCTCCAGCCTAACGCCAGGCGAACAGTTTGGCGATGACCGTTCCGATCGCCGAGCCGATGATTCCCAGCGGACCGAGCACCACGATGCACGCGGCCGCCGCCGGGTATCTCATGCGGGTGCTCCCTTCGTCGTCGCCATCATCCTCCGAATTGGGACCGCTAGCAGCGCCAGCACGAGCGCGGACACCATGAGGAACACAGTGGTCATGGTGAACAGCTTCGGCATCTGCTCCAGCCTGCTCGGATCGACGTGACCACCGGCCAAACCGGCGATCAAATTGCCCACGGACGTGGCCAGGAACCAGATACCCATCATCTGCCCCACGTATTTTCGCGGTGACAGCTTGGTCATCGACGACAGCCCGACGGGGCTGAGGCAGAGCTCACCGAGCGTCTGGAAGAAGTAGCTGCCGATGAGCCACCATGGGGAGACGCGCGTGCCCGCGCCGCCCTGCACGACGATGTTCGCTGCCCAGATCATCATGAGGAATCCAATCCCGGCCAGGAACAGACCCAGCGCAAACTTCGTCGGCGCGGACAGGTCGCCGCGTCGCCGCGCGAGGGTCACCCACAGGGCGGCAAACACCGGGGCGAGTAGAATGATGAACAGCGAGTTCACCGGCTGAAACCATGTGGCCGGCACTTCGAAACCACCGACGTCGCGGTTGGTGAAGTCCGCGGCGAAGAGGTTCAGCGAGGTCGGGGCCTGCTCGAACGCCGCCCAGAAGATTGCCGCGAAGACGAACAGGACGAAGATCACGCCCACACGCTTCTTCTCATCCCCGTTCAAACCGCCGGCCGCGAAGATGTAGAGGAAGTAGAGCACGGCTGTTCCCACGAGGACGTAGGTCATCGACTCCGCGACAGCGGCGGCGTCGATCGTGATGACGTCCATCGCGGCCAGCACGATGACCAGCGCGAGCGCACCGAGTCCGACGGCGAGCGCGAGCTTGACGGTGCGCTCCTGGCGCGATTGTCGCACGGGGTCGGGATCGCGTGTCGGCGAGACACCGATGTCTCCGAGCGTGCGCTGTGCGCGAATCGTGTAGACGATGAGCCCGATGAGCATGCCGACGCCGGCGGCACCGAAGCCCCAGTGCCACCCCACCTTCTCGCCTAACGCCCCCGTGATCAGCTGCCCCGCGAACGCGCCGAGATTGATGCACATGTAGAAGATCGAAAAGCCGGCATCGCGTCGCGCACCACCCTCGGGATACAGATCTCCGACGATCGCCGAGATGTTCGGCTTGAGCAGGCCGGTTCCCAGAACGATCAGGATCAGACCGAGGAAGAAGGGGAGCTGCGTTCTCGCGAGCGCGGAGAGTGCGATCGAGATGTGGCCGGCCGAGATGAGCACGGCGCCGTACATGATCGCGCGACGAAGGCCGAGGAGCCGGTCGGCGACCCACCCGCCGGGCAGCGACGCGAGATACACGCTCGCCGCGTATATCCCGACGATCGCCGACGCTTGCGTCCGGTCGAAGCCGAAACCGCCGCTCCCGAGCGCGGCGGTCATGAAGAGAATGAGAAGTGGGCGCAGCCCGTAGTACGAGAAGCGCTCCCACATCTCGGTGAAGAACAGCGTCGAGAGACCGCGCGGATGCCCGAAGAAGCTGCGATCCCCGGGAGACCCCGGGGGCAGATCGAGCGCGGTCGCGGTCGTGTTGACGGGGGAGGTCACGAAGGATCCTCGACAGTGGGTGGGAAGGTCAGCCGCGTCCCGCCAGTGCCAGCGGAACGTAGCGCTCGGGCGGCCGCGTCGCTCCAGTGGCCTGCTGTTCATCCCAGCTGACGCGCGTGGGTGGCTGCTTGATGCACGCCACGAGATGCCCCTCCGCTTTCGGCTCGAGCGGCGGCGCGATGCGCGCACACGCCGCATCTTTCGCCGGGTGATGACACCGCGGATGGAAGGGACAACCCGGCGGCGGATCCGCAGGGGAGGGAACGTCCCCGGCGAGCACGATGCGCGTCTTGCGCCGCTGCGGATCGGGAATCGGAACGGCCGACAGCAGCGCCTGCGTGTACGGCATCAGCGGCTCGGCGTACAGAGCGGCGGCGTCGGCGAGCTCGACGATGTGACCGAGGTACATCACGGCAACGCGCGTCGCGACATGCTCTACGACCGAGAGATCGTGGGCGATGAACAGATACGTGAGGCCGCGGTCACGCTGCAGATCCTGAAGGAGGTTGATGACCTGCGCCTGCACGGAGACGTCCAGCGCGGACACAGGCTCGTCACAGACGATGAACTTCGGCTCCACGGCGAGCGCTCGCGCGATCCCGATGCGTTGCCGCTGGCCGCCGGAGAACTCGTGCGGGTAGCGGCTGGCGTACTCGGGACGCAGGCCGACTTCCTCGAGAAGGCGTGTCACGCGCGCCTGCGCCTCTGCGCCTTCGGCGATCTCGTGAATGATCAGGCCCTCGCGCACGATCGCGCCGACCGTCATCCGAGGATTGAGCGACGAGAACGGATCCTGGAAGACGATCTGCATCTGGCGTCGGAGCCCTCGCAAGCGCGCGCCGTCGAGCGAGAGCAGGTCGACGCCACCGAACGTCACCTGGCCCGACGTCGGCTCGATGAGCCGCAGGATCGCGCGGCCCGCGGTCGTCTTCCCACACCCCGATTCGCCGACGAGGCCCAGCGTCTCGCGCTGCTTGACGTCGAAGGAAATCCCATCGACGGCGCGCACGGCTCCGACCTTTCGCCCGAACACCCCGCGAGTGATCGGAAAGTGCTTGACCAGGTCACGCACCGAGAGAAGCGAGGCCGTCACGCGCGCTCCCCGACGACGGTTTCCGAACGCGGGCGGCGCCGCTCGGGCTCTTCCGCGAGAAAGCACCGCGAGAAGTGACCCGTCCCGACCTCGAACAGCGGCGGGTGGTCGCGTTCGGGCCGATCCCACGCGTACGGACAGCGTTCGTGGAAGCGGCACCCGACGGGCCACCGGGTTGGCGCCGGCACGGTGCCCGGGATGACCGCGAGACGCGAGCGCGCGGCGCCTAACGTTGGCATCGCGGCCAGCAGCCCCTCCGTATAGGGGTGGTGCGGATGCGCGAACAGCTCCGCGACCGACGCCTGCTCGACGATCTCGCCCGCATACATGACCAGGACACGCTGCGCCACCTCGGCGATGACGCCGAGATCGTGCGTGATGAGGATGATTGACATCGCGAGGCGCTCCTGAATCTCCTGGAGGAGCTCCAGGATCTGCGCCTGGATCGTGACGTCGAGCGCCGTCGTGGGCTCGTCGGCGATGAGGAGCGCGGGATTCATCATCAGGGCCATGGCGATCATCACACGCTGCCGCATTCCGCCAGAAAGCTGATGCGGATATTCGCGCGCACGTGCGGCGGGTGCCGGAATGCCGGTGAGCTGGAGCATCTCGACGGCACGGTCCCAAGCCTCCCGCCGCGACGCATTCGCGTGCACCCGCGCCACCTCGGCGATCTGCTCGCCAACGGTGAACACGGGGTTGAGCGACGTCATCGGCTCCTGGAAGATCATGGCGATGCGATTGCCCCGCATCTTCCGCATCTCTTCTTCCGAGAGTCCAAGCAGGTCGCGTCCCTCGAACGCGATCTGACTGCCGGACTCGATGACACCTGGGGGACGAATGAGTCGCATGATCGAGAGCGACGTCACCGATTTGCCGCAGCCTGACTCGCCGACGATGCCGACCGTCTCGCGCGCCCGGACCTCGAATGACACGCCATCCACTGCGCGCGCGATGCCCGCGTCGGTATGGAAGTAGGCGCGGAGGTCGGTGACGCTCAGCAGCGGCGAAGGCGAGGACGCGGTCGTCATGCGGGCTGAATCTCCCTCGGGTCGAGCGCGTCCCGCAAGGCGTCGCCGATGACGTTGAACGCCATGACCGTGGTGATGATCGCCAGCCCGGGGAAGAGCGACATCCACCACATGCCGGCGACATCGCTCGAGCCGTCGGCGATGATGTTGCCCCAGCTGGCGGTCGGGGCCTGCACGCCCACTCCGAGGAAGGAAAGTCCAGCCTCGAGGATGATGACGTTGCCGATGCCGAGCGTGGCCGCGACGACGACCGTCGACGTCACGCCGGGCAGAATGTGTCGCCAGAGGATGCGGCGATCGCGCGCCCCCAGCGCGCGCGCGGCGACGACCATCTCCTCGCTCTTGAGGGCGAGCACCTGTGCGCGCACGAGCCGGCTCGTGGTAAACCACCCGGTGAGGCCGAGAATGAGCACGAGCGCGGCGAGCGAGACGCGTCCCCAGAGCGCGAAGATCGCGAGGAGCACGAGGATTCGCGGAATCGAGAGCAGCGCGTCGATGACGCGCATCATGATGGCATCGGCGCGGCCACCGGCGTAGCCGGCGATCGATCCGTACGCCGTTCCCACCGTGGTGGAGAGGATCACGGCCAGGAAAGCGACCGAGAGCGAAACGCGTGCGCCGTGAACCACTCGACTGAGTACGTCGCGGCCGTAGACGTCGGTTCCGAACGGGTGCGCCTGGCTCGGCGGTCGCGAATCGAGCGCGATGATGTCGATCTGACAGTCAGGGTCGTAGGGCGCGAGCCAGCTGGCGAGGAGCGCGACGAGCGCGAGAACGAGGAGGAATCTCAGCGCGACGATTCCTCCAGAGTTCCTCCCGAGGCGAGCGAATGCGGCGCTCCACGGGCCGCCCGTGTCGCCTCCACGTCTCCAGCCGTGGGCAATGATCGCGAGGAAAGCGACGGCGAGCCCCGCCGCCGCGAGCCACGCCAGGACCAGCATACCCCCGTCGAGCTTGCATTCCCTCATCGAGCGTGGGGAC
The DNA here is from genome assembly GCA_052389995.1 of Gemmatimonadaceae bacterium. Classification (GTDB taxonomy): domain Bacteria; phylum Gemmatimonadota; class Gemmatimonadetes; order Gemmatimonadales; family Gemmatimonadaceae; genus JAICNG01. The sequence continues at coordinate 24,029 of JBQTHJ010000021.1, forward strand.
GGAGCCGTGGATCGGCGACGGTGTAGAGGATGTCAGCCAGCAGGCTGCCTAACGTCACCAGTGCGCTGCCGATGACGACGATGGCCAGCACCAGGGGATGGTCGCGGGCGCTGATGGCGCCGACGGCGAGGCGGCCCATCCCCGGCCACGCGAACACCTGCTCGACGAACACGGCGCCCCCAACGAGCATCGGTAGGGCGAGACCGAGCAGCGTGATTACCGGGAGAAGCGCGTTCCGCAGCACGTGGCGCCAGAGTACCTCGCGCTCGCGCAGGCCCTTCGCGCGCGCGGTGCGAACGAAGTCCTGCGTCGCGATGTCGAGAAACGCGGCCCGCTGATACCGGCCAATGATTGCCGCCGTCAGCAGCACCAGCGTCGTGGCCGGCAGTACGAGATGCCGCAGGCGGTCGCCGAGCTTCCCGAGGGGAGAGAGATAGTCGTAGAGTACGGGCGTCGTTATCCCCGAGGTCGGAAAGATCGGGATCCAGTAGGCGAAGACGAGCATCGCCATGATCGCGAGCCAGAAATCGGGCATCGAGTAGAACAGCAGCGTTCCCGCGCCGAGCGTGCGATCGGCGACCGAGCCGCGGCGTCCCCCCCGCACGACGCCGGTGGCGATTCCGAGCACGAACGCACCGACGAGCCCAACGCCCATGAGGAGCAGGGTGTTGGGAAGCGCGTCGGCAATCGCGTCGGCGACGGGGCGATGCTGGGAGAACGACCACCCGAGGTCGCCCCGAGCAAGATTGCGGAGATAGAGCACGTATTGCTCGGGGACCGGACGGTCGAGTCCCCACCGCGCCCGCATGCGCTCGCGCACCTCCGGCGGGATGCGCGGATTGTCCACCATGGCGGTGAACGGGTCGCCCGGCGCGAGCTGAACCAGCAGAAAGGTGACCGTCGCGGCGATCGCGACGATGACGACGGCCTGAAGGAGCCGGCGGGCGACCAGGGCCCGCATCGCCTAGGGCGTTGCCGAGGCGCGCAGCCCGATGTCGTCGCGCGGGATGCGCTCGTTCCGCGGGATGTACCAGTCGTGGATCTGCGTCCACCATGCATCCGGCCGCATCGAGGCCACCTTGATGCGGCTGTGGTGGCCCGCCGCGTTCAGCGGCTCGTACAGCCAGATGGCCGGCGCATCCTTGATGATCGTCTCATACGCGCGCACGTAGTATTCCTGCGCGCGCCGCGAGTCCATCGACGTCGTTGCGCTGTCGATGTACGCATCGAACGCGGGATTGGCGTAGGAGCCGAAGTTGATGCCGTCTCTCACGGACGCAGTCCCCCACGTCTGAATGATGCTCGACGGCGTCGGGTCCGTGCGCCACGCCTGCATCGCCGCGTCCCAGCGCTTGCGCGCGAGCAGCTCCTGGAACGCACGCATCTCCATGTGGTCGAGCTCCACGCGCGCGCCGACATCGCGGAGCATGGCCTGGAGTACGACCGAGAAGCGCAGCCGCGTCTGACTCGAGGTCGGTGCGGCCAGCGAGAAGCGAAGCTGGCGGCCGTTCTTCTCACGGATGCCGTCACCGTTCGCATCGCGCCATCCGAGCGAATCGAGGAGGCGCTTCGCGCCTTCCGGATCGTATCCGATCGATCGTAGCGTCGTGTCGCCGTACAGATGGGCGCGCGGCAGCGGCCCCACCGAAACGAATCCCAGATCCCCCAGCACGTTCTTCACGGCGCGCTCGCGGTCGACCGCCATGGAGAGGGCGCGGCGGACTCCCGGATCCCCGAAGATCGGATGCGGGCGTGCGTTGCGACGCGGGTCGCGAAGGTTGAACCAGACAAATCCGTAGTCGAGCGATCCGTAACGGGTCATGGTGAGATCGGGGTGCTTCTTGATCTCCTCGACGTTCTCGGGGCGAAGGTATTCCAGGTAGTCGGCCTCACCCGAGAACAACCGCGCCGCGGATGTGTTGAAGTCGGGGGCGATCGTCCAGAGAATCCGGTCCAGCTTTGGCCGGCCACGGTAGTGCTCGGTGTTCGCGACGACCTCGACGAGGTTGCCGGGCTCCCACCGCGCGAACTTGAACCGTCCACTGCCAATGGGCGAACGCACCACCGGGGACGTCGTGTACTCGGAGCGCTTTACCTGTCCGAGCCAATGCTCCGGGTGAATGCGAATCTGGAACGCCACATCGAGAAACTGCTCCGGATACCGCTGCGAATACCACACGACCGCGGTCAGCGAATCGCGGACGGTTACGGAGTCGATTCGCGCGAGGAGTGGCGCGACCGACGACCCGACTTCGGGATCCTTGTGGATGTCGAAGCTGAACGCGACGTCGCGCGCGGTCACCGCTCGCCCGTCGTGCCACTTCGCGTCGGGGTGCAGCGTGAAGGCGACCGACAGCGAGTCATCCGCCCACGTCCAGCTTTCCGCGAGCTCGGGTACGAAGCCGGCATCGCCACGCGTATTCATCTCCTCGCCTGGCTCGGCGAGCCGCTCGAAGATGATGTCTGCCACCTGATTTCCCGCGATGCTCGTCGTCGTGATCGGGAGAAGGGCATCGGGCTCGGCGGCGGCCGTGATGATCATCGTGCCGCCGGCGTCGCCGTTGCTGCGGTCACCGGGGGTGCACGCGACGAACGCGCACAGGGCAACGAGGGGAAGAACGCGCGAAAGCATGGGCATCGGGCTCGTGGAAGCGCGGCAACGATGGTCGTCGTCGCGAGGAAGCGTCAAGCAGCAGAAGCGAGGTGCATCCGGTCAGAGCCGCCACGTCCAGTCGGCGACGGCGTATCGAGTGCGAACGAGCACGTCAACATCATGGCGCAGCAACTCATCGAGCTCCATCGGATCGGGCGTCGCGCCATAGTGCATCGCGACCGCTTGCGACAACGCCGTAGCGAACTCCTGCGCGCTCACTGCTCGACCCGTGAGCTCGCGAAGCGTCGCAGGTGCCGGCGCCGACTGCGGCTGGCCGAGCAGCTCGGCGAGTATGTGCTGATCATCGTCAACGAGAATGGACCCATGTTGGAGGAGCGCGTCGCCATCGCGCACCTGTGCACTACCGACGAGCTTCCGTCCCCCAGCCACCAGCTCCCCGGCGACCAGAGCCTCGAAGCACGGCGCGACGGAAGGGACGGGCGCCCGACCGGACTGCTTTGCTTCGCGGGCGTGGACCCCGAGCGTTCCCAGCGCCTCGAGGAGCAGACGATTGACGGCTCGATATGATTCTCGTAACGAGCCAAATCCGTGGACCGGAGCGGCGACGCTGTACGTGATCTCCCGGTGGTGCAGGATCGCTCGTCCGCCCGTCGGGCGCCGGACGACGTCGACACCCCGCTCGCGAGCCCTGTCTGGATCATAGCGACCGCGCGCGGGCTGATTGCGCCCGAGCGATACGGTTGGCGTTGCCCAGGCGTAGACGCGGTAGAGCGTCTCCCGCGTGCGCAGAGCGAGTCGGAGCAGCGCTTCGTCGGTGGCCATATTCGTCGCGCCATCGGCGGGAGCGGACACGAGCAGCCGTATCGCGTGCGCGGGAGGAGGAGGTGCCGTCGGGCGCGCCGGTGAGGCGACAGCGGTCGCGGATTCCATTGATATCGACGCAAGGTAAATTCAGACACATGCCAACCGCCACGACCCCCCTCCTCGTGCCCGACGCGTTCGTATCGCGCCACATCGGCCCAACGGACGAGGATGCGAAGGAGATGCTCGCGACGCTGGGCCTTGGCTCACTCGATGAGCTCATCGATGCGACCGTGCCCGGCGCGATTCGACTGCGCCGCCGGCTCGATCTTCCGCCGGCACAGTCCGAGCACGAAGCGCTAGCCGGGATGCGCGCCATCGCGCGGCGAAACCGCGTCACCCGCTCCTTCCTCGGCCTCGGCTACTACGAGACGATCACGCCACCGACGATTCAGCGCAACATCTTCGAGAATCCCGGCTGGTACACGGCGTACACGCCGTATCAGGCGGAGATCGCGCAGGGACGTCTGGAGGCGCTGCTGAACTTTCAAACCGTCGTCATCGACCTCTCCGGTCTCGAGATCGCGAATGCCTCGCTGCTCGATGAGGCAACCGCCGCTGCCGAAGCGATGACGCTCGCCTACGCGGTGCGCGGGAAGCCCGGGAAGGAGGCGTTTTTCGTCTCCGAGCTCTGTCATCCGCAGACGATCGACGTCGTACGCACGCGCGCACGCGTTCGTGGTATCGACGTCGTCGTCGGCGACCACCGCGCCGCGAAGATGGGAGACACGATCTTCGGTGCGCTCGTGCAGTATCCGGCGACCGATGGGAGCATCCACGATTACCGCGAATTTGCCGAGCGCGCCCACGCGGTGGGGGCGATCGTCGTTGCGGCGGCGGATCTGCTCGCCCTTACGCTCCTGGTGCCACCAGGGGAATGGGGCGCCGACATCGCCGTCGGCAACACCCAGCGGTTTGGCGTCCCGCTAGGCTACGGCGGGCCGCACGCTGCCTATCTCTCGACGCGCGACGAGTTCAAGCGTCAGATCCCCGGCCGCATCATCGGCGTCTCACGCGACGCCGACGGGCGGCCGGCGCTGCGAATGGCGCTGCAAACGCGCGAGCAGCACATCCGGCGCGAGAAGGCGACGAGCAACGTCTGTACGGCGCAGGTGCTGCTTGCGGTGATCGCCGGCATGTATGCCGTCTATCACGGACCGGAAGGGTTGCGTCGCATCGCGCGTAACGTGCATCGGCTCGCGACGCTCTTCGCCGCCGGGGCGCACCGATTGGGCTTCCGGCTTGGGGGTGCGCCGTTCTTCGACACGGTGCAAGTCGAGTGTGGTCCCGGGGCAGCGCGCGACGCACGCTCGATCGCGGAGCTGGCGGCAGCACGCGGAATGAACGTGCGCGTGGTTGCGGGCGACGCCATCACGGTCGCGTTCGGCGAGCCGCACACGCTCGATGACGTGCGCGACCTGCTGGCGGTGCTCAACGGCGGTACGGATCCCGGCATCGATGTCGCGGCGCTCGCTGGGAAGATCGACGAAAAATTCGACGCGCCGTTCGCGCGCACCACGCCGTATCTGCTGCATCCGGTCTTCAACTCGCACCACTCCGAGACCGAGCTCATGCGGTACATGCGGAAGCTCGAGTCGCGCGACTTGTCGCTCGTGCACTCGATGATCCCACTGGGCTCGTGCACGATGAAGCTGAATGCGGCCGCCGAGATGTATCCGGTCACGTGGCCGGAGATCGGCGGCCTCCACCCCTTCGCGCCGCGCGATCAGGCCGATGGATACGCCGTGATGTTCTCGGAGCTCGAGCGGGATCTCGCGGAGATCACGGGATTCGCGGCAACGTCGCTCCAGCCGAATGCGGGCTCGCAGGGCGAGTATGCGGGGCTGCTCGTGATTCGCGCCTATCATGAGTCACGAGGCGAATCGCATCGCGACGTTTGTCTCATCCCGCAGTCGGCGCACGGCACGAACCCAGCGAGCGCGGTGATGGCCGGGCTTCGCGTCGTGGTCGTCAAGACCGACGAGGATGGCAACATCGACATCGCCGATCTCGAGGCGAAGGCGGCGGAGCATTCGACGGCGCTTGCGGCGCTCATGGTAACCTATCCGTCGACGCACGGCGTGTTCGAGGAAGGAATCCGCAACGTGTGCGAGATCGTGCATTCGCACGGCGGACAGGTCTACCTCGATGGGGCGAACATGAACGCGATGGTGGGCGTGGCGCGGCCGGGCGACATTGGCGCGGACGTCTGTCATCTCAATCTCCACAAGACGTTCTGCATCCCGCACGGGGGCGGCGGTCCGGGGATGGGACCCATCTGCGTCGCGAAGCACCTGGCGCCGTTCCTCCCCGGCCACACGGTGACGCTGGTCGGCGGGGCGAAAGCAGCGGGAACGGTGAGTGCGGCGCCGTGGGGAAGCGCGAGCATCCTCCCGATCTCGTATCTCTACATTCGGATGATGGGCGGGGAAGGGCTCACGAAAGCGACGAAGATCGCGATCCTCAACGCGAACTACATCGCGAAGCGTCTCGCGGCGCACTACCCAGTGTTGTACAAGGGTCGCGCGGGCACCGTCGCGCACGAGTGCATTGTCGATACGCGTCCGCTCAAGCAGGCGGCGGGCGTCGATGTCGAGGACATCGCGAAGCGGCTCATGGACTACGGCTTCCATGCGCCGACCGTCTCGTTCCCAGTGGCCGGCACGTTGATGGTGGAGCCGACGGAGAGTGAATCGAAGCAGGAGCTCGATCGCTTCTGCGACGCGCTGATCGCGATTCGCGAGGAGATCCGCGAGATCGAGCTCGGCATCATGGACCGCCAGAACAATCCCTTGAAGAACGCCCCGCACACGGTGCATCGGGTGCTGGCCGGCGATTGGGACCGGCCCTACTCGCGCGAGCGTGCGGCGTTTCCGGCGCCGTGGACGCGCGATTTCAAGTTCTGGCCAGCGGTCGCGCGCGTGGAGAGCGCCTACGGCGATCGAAATCTCGTATGCTCGTGCCCGCCGACGGATACCTATGCAGGGGTGGTGGCGGGCGCGTAGGGAGATCGCGGTTTGAAGCAAAGACGTCTGTCATCTGCCTCACTGCCCAACATGCTTTCCGTACGCGTCGGCATTCAGCAGCTGTTTCCGCTCGGCCTCGTTCTTCAAGCGCATCCGGATCATCCACCCATCGCCGTACGGGTCGGTGTTCACCAGCGCCGGCTCCTTGTCGAGCCGCGTGTTGACGGCGACGATCTCCCCCGAGAGTGGTGAGAAGAGCTCCGACACCGCTTTCACGGCTTCGATCGTCCCGAACACGTCCATGCGGCCGAACGACGTGCCGACGGGCGGCAGCTCGACATAGACCACGTCGCCAAGCTCGCCTTGCGCGTAGTCTGTAATTCCGATCTGGACGACGCCGGACTCATCGGCCGCCTTCACGTACTCGTGCTCCTCGGTGTAGAGGAGATCGTTCGGAATCTCGGCCACGCGCGCTCCAGAAGGGAAACGGCGCCAAGTGTAGAGTTGGCTTGTACGAGAGTCAAGCTGAGGCGTGGCGGGTGAGTTGGTCGGAGGCATGGGATTGCCTTTCAGCCTCCTTACTCCAACTTCTGAGGTATCGCGTCGCGCTCCAGTGCCTGCCATACCTCGAGAGCCCGCCCCTTCAACTCCTCCTGCGTCCCCGTGTTGTCGATGATGTAGTCCGCGCGCGCGCGCTTGAGCTCCGCCGGCATTTGCGACGCGATCATCTTCATCGCTTCCGTGGTCTCGAGGCCACGATCGCGCACCAGTCGCTCCATTCGCACCGGGCGCGGCGCGTCCACGAGCACGATGCGGTCGAACTGCTCGGCGAGGCGGCGCTCGAACAGGAGCGGAATGTCGCAGACGACGAGGCGGTCCCCACGCCGCCGCGCTTCGTCGATGAGCTCATCGCGAAGCCGCTGCACCTCGGGGTGCACGATCGCGTTGAGCGCTTCGAGCTGCTCGCTGTCGTCGAAGACGCGGCGCCGAAGCTCGGGGCGGTCGATCGGACCATCCGGGGCCGTGACCGCGTGTCCCCAGCGCTCGACGATGGCGTGGTACGCCGGCGTGCCGACATCGACTGCCTGGCGCGCGAGCACGTCGGCGTCGATGAGCGTCGCTCCCCAGGAGCCGAACAGCCTCGCCACGGTCGACTTGCCGCTCGCGATGTTGCCGGTGAGCCCTACGAGAAGCATTCAGGTCTCCAGGAGTCGGTCAGGGATGGTCCAAGGTAGGAGGATTCCGGCTCAAAGGTCAACGATTCTCGTCACAGGAGCGCCACCTGATCCTCGTCGACGCGTGGGACCTGGTGGCAATGGCGACAGCGCGCTTCGTAGGACTCGCGCCCTCCGACCATGATCGTCGGGGAATCGTAACCGGCAGGACGGCCATCGATGATTCGCTGGTTTCGGCTCGCCGGGCCTCCACAAACGACGCAGATCGCATGCAGCTTGTCGACCAACTCGGCGTCGGCCATAAGCTGAGGCATCGCGCCGAAGGGCTCGCCGCGAAAGTCTGTGTCCGTTCCCGCCACGATCACGCGCAACCCGCGCACCGCGAACGACCGGACCAGAGGGACGATCCCGGCGTCGAGAAATTGCGCTTCGTCGATCGCGATCACGTCCGCCAGCGGATTCAGCTGCTGCGCGATCTGCATGGAGGAATCGATCGGCACAGCCTCGACCGACCGCCCGTCGTGGCTCGACACCGTGTACAATCCCTGGTATCGCTCGTCGAGGTGCGACTTGAACACCTGCACCTTCTTCCTGGCGATCATCGCACGTCGCACCCGGCGGATGAGCTCCTCGCTCTTGCCGCTGAACATGACCCCGGCGATGACCTCCACCCAGCCGCCGCGCGTTCCGTAGAGCATGCGTGGTCGTCGCTACTCCTGGTCGGTCGTCCGCGGACGGCGCCGCTCCACCTCGCCGCGCGGTCGCCGCCCGCCGCGATCGCCGCGCTCTCCCCGATCGGCGCCACGCGCGGGACGGTCACCGCGTCCTCCACGTTCGGAGCGGAAGCCGCGCTCGCCGCGCCCGCCTTGCTCGCGCCCCTTGTCGAGCCGTGCGATGACCCGCCGTCCCCGGATCATCGTTCCCGTCAGGGCGCTCGCGACTCGCTCCGCCTCGGCGCTCGCGATTTCCACCAGCGAATGGTTCTCTCGCAGCTCGATCTTGCCGATGCCGTCGCGCGCGATGCCCGATTCGCCGATGATCGCTCCCACGAGATCGCCCGGGCCTACGCGGTCACGGGTGCCAGTGCCCACGAACAACCGCGTCCAACCGCCGGCTGGTGGGGCCGAAGCGGCCGGCGCCGCGGCCTGGGCGCGCGGCGTCTCGCGTGCCCGTTCCCGCTCCAGAAGCCGGAGTGCGGCCGCCGCGATCTCCACGCCGTCGTATTCCTCGAGGAGCGGCTCGAGCGCGAGCAGCTCGTGCGCAGGGATGCCAGTGGCGAGGACATCGCGAAGCTGGGTGCGCAGGGACGCCACGCGCTTCCGCGCACTCACGGGAGCGCCCGACGCCTGAAGCGGTGTGACGGGCGCACCGCCCGCGAGAGTTCGCAGCGCTTCCACTTGGCGGGGCTGCGCGATCGCGACGACCGCTGGCGTCGCACCGCCCATCAGCGTTCGGAGCTCCTCCCGCGATGGGATGTCGAGCAGTACGAGCGTGTCTGCCTCGATGACGGGGGCCCCCCGCGTTACGCGGACGCCCGCGTCGTCGCCGAGGTGGCCTAACGACTGGAGCAGCTCCCGCAGCTCGCGCTCCGTCGCTTCCGACCGCGTGAACACCGCCGCCACGTCGGGGTCGAGCTCGTCGAGCACGCGCTGTAGCGCCGCCAGGCGACCCCAGCTCGACGTCGCCACGTATCGGAGCGCCGTCGGTGAACCGCCCGCGACGGCATCGCCCTCCCTCCGTGCGCGCCGCGCGTAGCGCTCGACGAGCTGCTCCACATCGGGAGTGGTCCGCGCCGCGATGATGGTGCGCGACGCGTCCTTCGGGATCTCGGCGAGTATTGCCTCGAGGGCTTCGGTCGACGCGGGATCGGCCGCCATCTCGTCAGCCCACGCGAGCACGAGCGCGCGAACGTGCTCGAGCTTGAGGACCGACGTGCGAACGAGGTCGAGCAGCTCGATCGGGGCGCCGATGACACCGTGCGCGGGATGTCCGCGCAGGAGGCGGGTGGCGCGGCGCGCGCTCGAAGCCGGGATGAGGCGCAAACCAGCCGTCTGCGGCAGCGCGGCGACCGCGCGTGCGAGCGCGATCGCACCGTCCGGATCGGGCGCCACGATCAGCGCCTGGAGCTCGGCGACCTGGCGGTCGAGTCGCTCGAGCACCGTCGCGAACACGCCCGCGGCCGTGGTGTTGTCGTGCGGGAGAATGTGCACCGCGTTCTGGCTGCGTCCTACGCTCGCCGCCTCGCGCTCCTCGTGCTCGCTGGTGCTGCGCCCGCGCTGCTCCACCGGTGCCTCCATTGTCAATGGCTTCCCCGCGGCCAGGGGTGTAAAGTATACTCGCTGCCAACCTCCCCCTCCACTTGCGCCGCATGTCGCTGCTCGCCGGTCCTCGCAGCAATCGCGCCTTCGCGCCCTCCGACAATATCGTGCAGCTCCGCGAGTCCGCCACGATCGCGGCCTCCGCGCGCGCGAAGGCGCTCCGGGCCGCCGGTCGCGCGATCATCGACCTCGGGGCCGGCGAGCCCGATTTCGACACTCCGGAGTTCATCCGGCGAGCAGCCCAGCGCGCCATCGATGCCGGCGCCACGCGCTACACGGCGACCGAGGGCATTCTGCCGCTGCGTGAGGCGATCGCACGGCGCGCGAGCGAGTACGGCCCGGAAGTCGGCGCGGGTCAGATCGTCGTGTCGACGGGGTCGAAGCAATCGCTCTTCAATGCCTGCTTCTGCCTCTTTGGACCCGGCGACGAAGTGCTGGTGCCGACGCCGAGCTGGACGAGCTACTACGAGATGGTCGAGCTGGCCCGGGCGACTCCCGTACCGGTGTACGGAGAGCAACGGAACGGACTCAAGGTATCGGCGTCGATCCTCGATGCCGTGGCCACGCCGGCCACCCGCGGAGTGATGCTGAACTCGCCGTGCAATCCCACGGGCGCGGTGTACACGCGGGACGAGCTCGGAGCGATTCTCGAGCTGGCGGATCAGCGCGGGTGGTGGGTGATCAGCGACGAGATCTATCGCGTGATCGCGTATGGCGAGACGCCTGCGGCGTCCGCGCTCGACGTCGCGCCCTCGCGCGACCGCCTCGTCCTCATCGACGGCGTTGCCAAAGCGTACGCGATGACCGGATGGCGGATCGGTTGGGCGATCGCGCCGCGTGAGCTCGCCGCGGCCATGACCGCGTTCCAGTCCCATACGACCTCCAACGCCGCAGCACCGTCGCAGCATGCCGCGCTGGCTGCCCTAACGAGCCCCGAGGCCGCCGATGCATCGGTTCGCGCGATGCTCGCCGAGTTTCGACGCCGGCGAGACGCCGTGCTCACCGTCGTGCGCGAAGCCCCCGGGCTGGATGTCGTCGAGCCAGAGGGGGCCTTTTACCTCTACATCCGTGTCGGCGGCGACGACTCGGCCCGCGACGAGGGCGCCGCGTTCGCGCGGACCCTGCTCGACGAGCATGGCGTCGCCATCGTCCCCGGCTCGGCGTTTCTCACGCCGGGATGGGTGCGCATGTCGTACGCGGCTCCGATCGAGGACGCGATCGAGGGAACGCGTCGCATCGTGCAGCTCTGGAAGTCCATGCGGCGGTGAGCGGCACTCTGGCGGCGGGGGACGAGGGTCGTATCTTGGCGCCAAGAGGTGCTCGGCGGCTGACGCAACGCTGCGCCACGCAACGCACGCGTTCGGCCTCGCGAAGACCAGGCGTGTCCCGAATACTGGAAGCCCCGAACGGAGTGCTGCCGTGAACATCGCCGTGCAAATCGAGCCCACCGGCACGTTGTCGGATGTGGTCTACCGATGGGATACCGACACCGACATCCTCACCGCCACCCTCCGAAATGGCGCCAAGGGAACGGGGATGAGTGGTTCTGTGGAGCTCGCGGGGAGCGATGGCTCGTGGGTCATCCTCGACGTGGAAGCCGGTTGCATCCACGGTGTCGAAGTCGCGGTCTGGCCTGATGTGCGCAAGGTGCCCACGCTCAACCCGCCGGCTGATGCGCAGTCGGCCAGCGTCATCGTTCCGACCCGGCGGTCGCAGCCTGACGTTGCCGCCGTCGAGGTGGACGCCTCGTTGATCGCGGAAGCGGACCAGGCCGAGCGGACGATTCACTTCAGGCTCGGTGTGAAGCGGCCGGCGCGGGCGGTGCGCTTCGCGAGGGATCTTCTCCTCGAGCTCGATGATCGTGACCGCATCGCTGGGTTATGGCTGCTCAACGTGCCGCCGTTCCCGGAGGGCGAGTGATCACGACGATCGTGCTCATTCGCGCCGATCCGAAGCTCATCCCGGATGTCGCGACGCGGCTCGCCGGAATCGAGGGCGTCACCGAGGTCTACTCGGTATCAGGCGAGTGGGATCTCGTCGCGATCGTGAAGGTCGCCGAGTACGACCGCATCGCGCAGGTCGTGACGGAGGAGTTTGTGAAGGTGCCAGGCATCGAGCGTACGCAAACGCTCACGGCGTTTCGCGCCTATTCGCGCAAGGATCTCGAGCAGGCCTGGGACATTGGTGTGGAATAGCGTTGGCGCCACCGAGATGGGCCGGCGGGCGTGAGCGATCGCGTCGACGAGTACATCGCGTCACTCTTCGCCCGCGACGATGACGTGCTCGCGGCCCTTCGCGAAGCGGCCGACCGCGAAGGTCTTCCTCCGATTGCGATCAGCGCCGTCACCGGGCGTCTCCTCCAGGTTCTGCTCGCTGCCATTCGGGCCGAGCAGGTGCTCGAGGTCGGCACGCTCGGCGGTTACTCGGCGATCTGGATGGCGCGAGCGCTTCCGCCGAGCGGGCGTCTCGTGACGGTGGAGATCGATGAGCGCCACGCCGAGTTCGCTCGCAACTACGTCGGGCGGGCGGGCCTCGAGGAGCGAGTGGACGTGCGCGTAGGACGCGCGATCGATGTGCTTCCGTCGCTCGATGGCGAGCGGTTCGACGCCATCTTCCTCGACGCTGACAAGGAGCCGCTTCCGACCTACTTCGAATGGGCGCTACGGCTGCTTCGCCCGGGCGGTCTCCTCATTGCTGACAACGCGCTCTGGGGCGGACGCGTCCTCGATCCGGAAACCGAGGACGAGGCGACGCGCGGCGTGCGCGAGTTCAATCGACGCGTGGCCACCGATCCGCGCGTCCGGGGAACGATCGTCCCGATTGGTGACGGGCTGGCGGTGGCAGTCGTGGGACCATGACCGGAGCACAAACTGGGTGTTCCGGTGTTTACTTTGGTACCTCGTCGAGACACCAGCTCGACCGGCCGCGGAAAATCTCCCGCCACTTGGTTCCGGTCCAGGCCAGCACCACAAGCGACGTCTCCTGGCCGATTCGCCACTCCTCGGCAACGATCTCGTCGATGCCGTCGCCCGTGAGGTCGAGATGGTCGAAGAAGCGGCGATAGACCGCGTTGTTCAGGGGCCCGTTCACGACGTGTGACATCGTCGGCGTGTAGCCGTCGGCGTCGCGATCGGCGATGACGAAGAGATGAACCGTGTTGGTGCCTCTTGAACCGTCGGACGCCGTGGGATCGAGAAAGGATGCGACCACCGTGGGCGCGTCCGTCGTCCCCGTGTTGATCGCGACCGCGCGGTAGTCGAGCGCATCGAGCATCTTTGCATCGACCGCCTCACGGGCGCCGGCTTCGAGCGCCACCTGCCTCCCCGTCTTCTTCAGCTCCGCGTCCGAGAGGGAGGGCGCCGATCGCGTGCGCGAGCGTTCGGCAGACGACGCGAGCGCCTCGATCGTATAGGAGCTCCTCGAGATCCCGCTGACGGTCACGCTCGCGAGCGGCGTGAGTGCCTCGCACCCCGGCAGCGTGTACAGGGGAGCATCCGGCTTTTCCCACATTCCCTGACGGACGTTCACCGCCCCGCGAGCGCGGCCGTCCTGATACAGCGTATACGCCTTGCCGCGACGCAGATACGTGGCGTCGAACTGCCGCCAGCCTGTGGTGGAGAGCGAGATGGTCTTGAGCTCGCCGTTCACGATGGCGGCGATGGGGATCATGCGCGGGTCTTCGCGCTCCCCGAAGATCTGAAAGAGGATGTCCGGGCGTGCGGCGAGGTTGAGCGCTTCGCTCGGAGCGACTTCCGGAGGTGCCGGGCGGTCTCCCCCTATGAATCCTTTCGCCTTGTCACACCCGGTGACCACCGTTACGATGGTCACCAGCGTGGCGACTCGCTGGATGAGGGACGCTCGCATCAACTCGCGGAAGTGTAGACGAGAACACGGCCGACGTCGGCCGATCGGCGGGACCAGGTGGCAGTAGAGCAGAGGCAGCCGGCGACCCACCCCTTCACACCCGTGGCAACCTTCCACGACGCGGTGCGCATGCTCGCGCATCGCGTGCCTGGCATCGCCGCCGCCTACGGCACGGCGCCGACGCTCGAGCGGCTCGAGGCCGGTCAGGAAGCACCCCGGGTCATAGACGCGCAAGTCGTTGAAAATGCAACGACCTCGCGCGTCATCCCCGGCGCGCCCACCGCCACCTTCGAGGCATTCCTCGACGGCGTTCAGGAGACACGGGTCGTCACGACGCGCCGCGGAATCCCGATCGTGTGGGGGCGCGTCGCCGCCGTGGTGCGTCAGCGGCGCAACCGCCGGCTCACCACGTGGGAGAAACCCCTCGTCGACTGCCGCTTGTACGCCCCGCTCTCCGTTCTCGCCTCGACGACCCGCGCCGAGCTCGCAGGCGCCCCGATGGTCGACACGTCCCGCTCGGACGACGACACCCTCCTCGCGCGACATCCCACGCACGTGGTCGAGCTCGCGCTGCACGCCGTGCAGGACGCCCGCGAGCGCGTGGAGCGTGAGCTGGCGGAGCAGTGGTGCCGGCGTGTCAGCACGCCGCTCATGGTGGACGGGAGCATCACGAGTAGCGAGATCGCCGCACGCAACGCATGCGTCGTCGGCATCATCAAGTCGCATCGAAATCTCTACGCGACATCATCGCTGCTCGACATCATTCTGACGTTGAGCGCGGGGGAGCGTACGCCCGTCCTGCGAATCACCCCGCGCCACCGCACGCCCGTCCACTCGTGGTACCTCCGTCTGCGTGATGGCGTCGCGCACGATGCGCTGTGGGGCATCGTACGTGTGGAAGTGGCGGAGTCGAGCGATCCCACGGCGCGTGCCGACGAGGTCTCCCGCTGGGTGTTGGCCGAGCGTACGCCGCTCGCGCTTCCGGACGCGCGATGGGACCGGATGGCGTATCCCGTTCGCGAGTGTGAGGAGGTACTGCGTGCTATTGGGTAACGGCAACGATGACAGACCACTTGGCCGCGTCGTCGCGACGGAGCGAAAGCCGAACACGCCCCACGAGTTCCATTTCTGGACGGCGGTCGATTCGCCGGTCGGAATCGGGACGATCGTGCGCGTCGAAGGCACACACTCCGTCGACGGCACAATCCCTCGAGTGTATGGCGTGGTCGTCGAGGGGCTGAGCTTCACCGATCTGCTCTCGCCGCTGCACGACGTGATGGGCTTCGATGGCGATCCGGGTGGCACGTCGTTTTCGCCGACTGAGCGCCCGGAAGTGCGACTCTACACGGCCGCGGTGCTGCGGCATATCCCGGAGGAGCCACTCCAGCCCGTGCCGATGGGCGAAGTCTTCCTTGCGACCGATGACGACGTGAGTCTGGCGCTGCGCATGGACTCGTACACCCGGGAGGGCTCGCGTACGGCGATTCCCATCGGCTTGTATCGAGCCGGTGGGATGGATTCGCCCGTTTACCTCGACGCGGACTTCCTCGTTGGCCCGGAGGCAGCGCACCTCAACATTACCGGCGTCTCGGGTCTCGCCACGAAGACGAGCGCCGTCGAGTTCATCCTCGCGTCATTGTTCGCGCACTTCCCGGCGAGCAAGGGTTCCGTCGCCGCCGTCTGCTTCAACGTCAAGGGACCCGATCTCTGCTATCTGGATCAGCCGGGCGATCTCGACGCCAACGATCTCGCCATGTACGACCGGCTCCAGGTTCCGGCGAAGCCGTTCGAGCGCGTTCAGTACTTCGCGCCGTACAAGGCGGACCTCGTGTCGCTGAACACGCTGCGCTCCAACGACGCCCTCCAGCACAACGTCACGCCGCTCACGTGGGGGCTTCGCGAGGTGCTCCAGTTCGCGGAAGTCATGCTCAATCGCGACGACGTCGATGCGAAGGCGGATGCGCTCATCGACTTCATCAAGGAGCGTGTGCTCGATCGCGAGTACAAGGACCCGCAGTTCCTGCCCGGGAAGATCTACCGCGTGCAGTCGTTCGCGGAGCTCGAGGAGTGGTTCCGCGACGTGATCCTCATGCTCGAGATGAAGGGGAGCGAGGGCTATCGCACGCACCACATCGCCACCATCCGCAAGGTGCGCAACCGGCTCTCGAACATCTCGACGCGCTGCGCCGGACTGGTGACCGATGATGGCTCGGTCAGCGACCTGCCATGGGGGACCTTCGAGGATCGCGCGGTGTATGTGGTCGACGTCGCGGCCGCCGAGGAAGACGCGCAGGATTTGATCTTCGCGCGGATCGTCTCGAAGCTGCGCGAGCATCTCGAGCGGCGCGATCTCGGCGTGAGCCACGTCGTCGTTTTCGTCGACGAGCTGAACAAATACGCGCCCGCCGACGGAGCCGATACCTATGTGCGGAAGATGCTGCTCGACATCGCGGAGCGCGGCCGCTATCTGGGACTGGTCCTCTTTGGCGCACAGCAGTTCCGGTCCCAGGTCCATCGGCGCGTGGTGGGCAACAGCGGAACCGCGCTGTTCGGGCGGATGGACGCCGACGAGTTGGCGACGCCCGGGTATGCCGTGTTGAGCCCGGCGACCCGCACCAAGCTCGCTACGCTCGCCAAGGGAGACCTCATGGTCCGGCACCCGCATTTCACGCAACCGATCTTCGTCAAGTTTCCGCGGCCCGCAGTTCTGCGTGGTCGCGACGGCGTCGAGCGCTTCCCGCAGGCAGCGAGTGGCACGTTCGAGACATCGCTGCTGCGAAGTCTCCGTCAGCTCGACCCGGCGCTTCCGCTCACGTGGGTGCAGAACATGGCTGCCCTCTACGACGAGCCCGATCTCATCCGTGCTCGGAACGCAACGCTCCAGACGCGCCCGAAGGACGTGAAAGCGTTCTTCGCATCGAGGCTGAGGAACATCATCCCGGCACAGCCGGTGTCATCGCCCGCTGCCGGCCCGTCGCTGCGCGTCCTGCCGGCGGACGACCCCTACGGCGGCTGACCGCGTGACGCTGCTCATCCGTCGTCTCGCAGTCGTTGCCCTCGTCGTCGCGAGGTCCGCGTCGAGCGTGCCCGCACAGTCGGTCACTCTACAGATCAAGCCCAAGGTCGGCGACACGCTCCACCTGCGCATCGAGCAGGAGATGGAGATCAGCGGCTCGGGCAAGGTGCGCGATGCGGACACGACGATGACGTTGCGCTCGTCGATGCTGCTGCTGTCGCGCACGATCGTCGTGCACACCGACGACGAGGGCACGACGGTTCGCGCGATCACCGATTCCATCGCCGTCGACATGGGCGGCGGCGATCCCCGCGTCGCGTCGCTCGGTGACCAGGCGCGGCGCACGCTCCAGGGCAAGGAGGTCCGCGTCCGTTTCTCGCGTCAGGGCTCGGCCACGATGATCGAGGCCGATCCCGACATCCCGCGTGACCTTCAGTCGGTGTTCTCACAGCTTCCGGCGACGTTCCCGCGCCACCAGGTTTCAGTCGGCGGGACGTGGAAGCAGCGAATCCCGATTCCGGATGCCGCCAAGGGTCAGATCGCCGGGACGCTCGAGGCTGTGTTCCGGCTCGATTCGCTGACCCAGCGAGGGAACCTCGCCCACATCTCGATGCGCGGGACGCTCACCCGGGACTCGGTTGCCGCCCTGCGGCCCGGAGGCTCGCGTCTGACGATGACTGGCACCGTCAGCGGGTTCATGGTGCTCGACCGCGGCCGCGGCTGGGTCACCGATGCGTCCACCGAAATGGCCGTGCGCTCGCAGATGGATCCGGCCCCCGGAAGCTCGGTTTCGGCCGTGAGGATGCGCCTGCGGCTGGTTCAGCGGCTCCGCACTATGGACAAGCGGTGAGCGAACAAGCTATCCTCTTAGGAGTATTACAGTTAGCCGAATTTTCACAGAGGACGGCTTGCGGCTCATCCACATCTCCGATCTCCATCTCGGATTTCGCCAGTACCACCGCCTGACGCAATCGGGCATCAATCAGCGCGAGACTGACGTCGCGACCGCCTTTCGCGCCGCCATCGATCGCATCATCGCGCTGGAGCCCGAGGTCGTTCTCTTCGCGGGCGACATTTTCCACACCGTCCGCCCGATGAATCCGGCGATCATCCACGCGTTCAACCAGCTCGCGCGGCTCACGCGTGCGCTGCCGGACGCGATCGTGGTCATGGTAGCGGGGAATCACGACCGCCCGCGCGCCACCGAGACGGGGTGTATCCTCCAGCTCTTCAGGGTCCTCGGCGTCCACATCGTGGATGCCGAGCCCCGGCGCCTCGCGTTCCCGGAGCGCGACCTGGCCATTCTGGCGGTTCCCGACGTCGTCGGCGACTACCCGGCGATGATGCCGGAGCCCGGCGTTAGGCACAACGTGCTCGTGCTCCACGGGGAAGTGCAGGGAATGCTGCCGCCGAGCGCGATGCGCGCCGACCGAGCGGCGATGGAGATTCCGCTCGACGCGATCGGCGCGCAGCGCTGGAGCTACGTCGCCCTCGGCCACTATCACGTGCACCGGGGGATCGCCCCGAACGCGTTCTACTCGGGGTCGATCGACTACACGAGCGCGAACCCGTGGGGAGAGCTGGTCGAGGAGCGCCAGGCCGGACTCCCCGGGAAGGGCTTCGTGGAGTACGACCTCGAGCGGGGAACGCACACGTTCCACCCCCTCGAAGCACCGCGCCGGCTCGTCGATCTGCCGGCGCTTCCTGCGCGTGGGCTCACGGCCGCCGAGCTCGACGTCGCCATCCGCGAGTCTGTCGAGCGTTGCGACGGCGGCATCGACGAGAAGATCGTGCGTCTCGTCGTGCGGGATGTGCCGCGACACATCGCGCGCGAGCTCGACCAGAAGGCGCTGCGCGACTACAAGCGCCGCGCGCTCCATTTTCATCTCGACACGCGCCGTCCGGAGATCCTGCGCATGGCCGCCAGCGGCGGGCCGGGACGCCGTCCGACGCTGGGGGAGATGGTGCAGTCGTACCTGAGCCGGCGCACGCTCGAGCCGAACGTCGATCGCGAGTCGCTGGCGCAGCTCGGCGCCCTCTACCTGCGTGAAGCCGACGCCGCCGCCAGTGCGGCCTCCGCCGGCGCCGCACCCGCGCTCGGCGGCTGAGTGCAGCTCAACCGGATCGCTCTCCAGAACTTCCGCCAGCACGCGGATACCCGGATCGAGTTCGGTCCGGGGGTCACCGGCATCATCGGACCTAACGGCGCCGGCAAGTCGACCATTCTCGAAGCGATCGCGTGGGCGGTCTACGGCAACGCCGCCGCGCGCGGAACGCGCGACTCCATCCGGTTCAATCGCGCCGGTGCGCGCTCGGGCGTTCGCGTCGAGCTCGACTTCGACCTCGGCGGACACAACTATCGTGTGGTCCGCGGGCTCACCAACGCGGAGCTCTACCTCGACGGGCCGCAGAACAAGATCGCCGATTCGATCACCGGCGTGACCGACGTTCTCCAGCGCCGCCTGGGGATGACGCGCGAGGAGTTCTTCAACACCTACTTCACCGGGCAGAAAGAGCTCAGCGTGATGGCGGCCATGAGCCCCACCGAGCGGGCCCAGTTCCTCTCGCGCGTGCTCGGCTACGAGCGGCTGCGCGCTGCGCAGGAGCTCGCGCGCGAGCGCCGTCGCGCGATCGTCGCCGAGATGGCCGGGCTCCGCCAGGGCATGGGCGACCCGGAGACGGTGGCGCGGCAGGTCGCCGACTCCGAGACACGCCTGGAGCAGGCCAGGGATCGCGCTCGCTTTGCGCAACGGCGGCGGGACGCATCGCACGCCGCCCTGGAGGAGGTGAGACCGCGCTGGGACGCGGCGCAGCGCGCGCGTGAGGCACGTCTCGCTCTCCTGGCCGACCTGCGCGTTGCGGAGCAGGAAGAGGCCGCCGAGCAGCGTGAGGTGCAGCGGCTCGAGCGTGATCTGGCCGACTCGGCGAATGCGCGCGCGGCGCTGGAGCGTCTGCGCGCGGAGCTCGAGCCATTTCCACTGGTGGCGTCGGAATTCCAGCGGCTCGATGTCCTGGCACGCGAGGAGGGACGGCGGCGCGCGCTGCTCGAGACGCAGGCGACGGTCGAGCAGGACATCGTCCGGCTCCGCGAGCGCAGAGCCAAGCTCGAGAATGCTCCGGCGCTGGAGACGGAGATCGATGCCGCGCTGGTCGCGAAGCGCGCCGAGTTCGAGGGCGCCGACGGGCTGCTCGAGGCGCGCCGGACCGAGTGGGTGCGCGACCGCCAGGAAGCGGAGACCAAGCGTCAGGCGCTCCGCGAGCAGTACCTGGAGCTCAAGGAGCAGCGCGATCGCATCGTGAGCCTCGGGGCCGAGGGCGCGTGTCCGACGTGCGCGCGCCCGTTAGGCGACACGTACCGCGCCGTGCTCGACCTGCTCGACGAGCAGATCGAGACCGTCCGCGTCGACGGCAATTACTACAAGGCGCGCTTCGAGCAGCTCATGGAGATGCCGGAAGACGTGCAGGCGCTCGACGAGCAGCGACGTGCACTCTCCCTCGAGGTGTCGACGCTCGAGCGGCGCCTGACGAAGATCCAGCTCGCGGTGCAGGAGCTGGCCCACGTCGAGTCGGACCTCGGCGGGAAGACCGAGCGGGCCGCGCAGGTCGCAGGCGAGCTGGAAGCGATTCCTCCCGGATACGACGCCGCTCGCCATGAGACGCTTCGTGCGGAGATCGAGCGGCTCACACCACTCGATGCGCGCGCGGCGCGGTTGAGCGCGCAGCTCGAGCGCGTTCCGCAGGTGGAGCGTGAGCGCGCCGCGGCTGCCGAGCGGCTGGCCGCCGTCCGCGAGCGGCTCACCGCACTCCAGGGACGGCGCGAGGAGACGACGTTCTCCGAGTCGGAGCATGAGACGCTGCGCGGGGAATACGAGCTGGCGACCGGGGAGGCGCACGCGGCGGAGTTGGCGCTCGTGCAGGCCCGCGGCGAGGAAGCGAGCGCGCACTCGGCGCTCGAGCGCGCGCATGCGGTCGCGGCCGAGCTGGCGTCACGGCAGCGGATGCTCAACGAGCTGACCGGGCGAAAGCGTCTTCACGATGAGCTCGATCGCGCGTTCACCGACCTGCGGACGGATCTGAATTTCCAGCTGCGTCCCGAGCTCTCCGAGCTCGCCAGCGCGTTCCTCAGCGATCTCACCGACGGACGCTACACGGAGCTGGAGCTCGATGACAGCTACAACATCATCGTGCTCGAGGAAGGTCTGCCGAAGCCCGTGATCTCCGGTGGCGAGGAGGATATCGCGAACCTCGTCCTCCGGCTCGCGATCTCGCAGATGATCGCCGAGCGTGCGGGCCAGCCGTTCTCGCTCCTCATCCTCGATGAGATTTTCGGGTCGCTGGACGAAGCGCGCCGCGCGAACGTGCTCGATCTGTTGCGGCAGCTCCAGGGCCGCTTCGAGCAGGTCGTTCTCATCACGCACATCGAGCAGGTTCGCGAGGGCGTGGACCGGGTGATCTCGGTGCGGTACGACGAGGAGACCGGGTGCTCGGTCGTCGAGCAGTCGCCGTCGGACATGCTGGACCTGTCCTCCGCCGTCGTCGGTGACGGTGTGTACGAGGAGGCCGGGGCGGGGGACTGATGGCGACCGCACGCACCTGGCGCACCCATCACCATGCGGAAGGTCCGCAGCCCGCACGTCTCGACGATATCGGCGGCCTCAATCAGGTATTCAGCGATGCGTTCAGCGAGCGCTATCGCCGGGACGGCATGGTGGGTGTGCGCGTCCCCTTCCTCAATCCCGTGATCTGGCGTTACGCCATCGAGGACGCCGACGGCGGGGCACTCGTGTGGCGCGACGAGCGTGATGAGATCGTGGCGTTCAACATCGCGCACCGCTCGGGTGTGGAAGGGTGGATGGGACCGCTCGCGGTCCGCCCGGATTGGCAGGGAGCCGGGCTCGGGAAGGAGATCGTCCGCGCCGGCGTGGAGTGGCTGCGCACTGCGCACGCGGGGACGATCGGGCTCGAGACGATGCCGCGCACGATGGACAACATTGGCTTTTACGCTTCGCTCGGGTTCGTTCCCGGCCGCTTGACGATCACACTCACGCTCGACGCCGGCCTCCTCGGAAACGGCCCGAGTCTGCTCGGCCGCCTGTCGGGGCCCGACAAGGATGACGCCATCGAGGAGTGCCGTGCGCTGACCGACCGCCTCGCGCCGGGCTTCGATTTTACGCGTGAGATCGTGCTCACGGATCAGTTGGCGTTAGGCGACACGGTTCTGTTGCACGAACGCGGGCGGCTGCTCGGCTACGCGCTCTGCCATACCGCGCCGCTCGTCGAGGGACGCGTCCGTGAGGAGATGCGCGTCCTGAAGCTCGCCGTGGAGCGGGAAGAACATCTCCCGCGGCTCGTCGACGTGCTCGTCGACTATGCGAGGCGCAGCGGGACGCGGCGCGTTGCCCTCCGCGTGCAGACGGAGTTCCTCGGCGCGTTCCGGAGGGTGATCGACCTCGGCGCGCGCGTGCGGTGGACCGATCTCCGTATGACACTGGCGGACATGCCCGAGCGTCCCGCGCAGCGCGGCGTGGTCTGGTCGAACTGGGAGATCTAGACTTAGGCTCCCCTACGAGTGCCGAGCCTACCGCTGTCGTCGACGAACTCCCGATACGAACCACGAACCGCGCGAGGCAGCGGGGTGTGTTCGCCGGGGATGGCAGACATCGTGCAACTCTGCCCTGCGTCACAACGACGATGGCTTCCATGGCGGTGGAGCAGACCCTCGAGAACGGACTGCTGCTGCGCACGCTGACAGACCCGGATACGGGGCTGCCGAGCGTACTCTATTTTCGCCTCGTGCGAGAGTGGGAGGAGCGCCGCGCGGCGCGCCACGGTGGCCGTGTGCGGACGGTGCGGATCGCCGTGCGCGGCGGCGATGACACCTCCGGTCGGCGCTTCACGTTCGGGCTGTGCCGGGAATTTCGGAAAGGCGACCTCCTCGCCTCATCGGGGCGCAGTCAGTACCGTCTCCTGCTCGTGGGACGCGACGTCGATCAGACCGACACGATCCGGGAGCGTGTGGCGCGTCTCGAGGCGGACATCAACGCGCGCGTGGCGACGGAAGCCGCGATCGACGTCGACATCGCGGTCGACGAGCCGCTGCCGACGCGCGAGCGCGATGCGCACGAGCCGCCGAATATCGAACAGTTCGAGGACAGTGGAGCCGGGCCGCGCTTCGTGACCGATGCGGGTCCGCCATCCGCCTAACGGCCAGCCCAGGCCCTCCGCAGCCCGGACTGACGGCGCCACTCCTCGACGACGGTCTGGAGCGCCGCGAGCGTGCGCAGCGCGTAGAAGGCGAGTCGTTCGCGCTCGGGGCCTGGCGCACTCCCCGGCGACCGTGCTGCCAGGAAGAGCTGCTCGCGTTGCGCCGCGTCACTCAGTTGCGCGTCGACGAATGGGTCGCGAAGCCCGAGTCGGTCCCAGAGATCCGCGATCGCCAGCACGAAGTCGAACAACACCGTGAGGTCATCGGCGCGCAACGCAGCGGCGTCCACCAGGGCCGTGAACCGGTCGAGGTTGGCCTCTCTCAGAGCAACGACCATTGCCCTCCTCGAAGCCTGTGCGTCGAGTGCACGACCGACGTCATCGAAGGCCGCTCGTCACCCGTCGCATCGATTTTCATGGCACATCTCGCACCGCGCTTACCGACCCAGGAGCGATCTCAACGCCTGGCGCATGGTAATGGCGCGGAGATACTCGAGCTCCTCGGGCGCGAAAGGCGTCGGTACGATCCCGAACTCGGTGCGCAGCGCATCGCCCTCGACCACGTTGTCGATGGCGAGGAGATCCAGCAGCGCGGTCGTCACCGGCGGATTCGGGAGCAGCCGCTGCACAACGGCGATGAGCGGGCGCAGCACGCTCGTCGGGACGGGAACCAGCAGGCGCTTCGAATCCATGGCTACGAGGACTCGCTCCGTCATCTGCCGCAGCGAAAGCTGCGCGGGGCCGCCAATCGAGCACGAGCGGCCGACCGTGTCCGTGCGCTCCAGCGCGGCCGCGACGACGCGGGCGACGTCGTCCACGTGCACCGGTTGGAAGCGTGCTCGACCACCACCGGGAAGCGGGTAGACCAGTGGTGAGAGCCGCACGAGGCGCGCGAGAACGTTCACGAACTCGTCCTCCGGCCCGAAGATGACGGAGGGGCGAACGATCGTCCAGTCGGTGGCACTGGCGCGCACCGCATCCTCCGCCATGCCCTTGCTTCGAAGGAAGCGAAACGGCGATGTCGCCAGGGCGTGGTTCTGCGACATGTGCACGAGCCGCCGTACTCCTGCGCTTCGCATCGCCTCGAGCACGTGGCGCGTCCCGTCGGTATTGACGGATTCGTAGGTCTGGCCGCGTCGCTCGATGGCGATCGCGACCAGGTGCACGACCATGTCGCACCCCACCGTGGCGCGGCGAAGCGTCTGCGCATCGCGGATGTCGCCGATGTGCAGCTCGACCGGCAGCCGGCCCAGTCGCATCGCGGCTTTCGCCGGGTCACGAACCAGGCCTCGCACGCGCGCGCCGCGGCGGGCGAGCTCTCGGCAAACGTGCACGCCCACGAACCCCGCAGCCCCAGTGACGAAGACGAAGTGTCCCCGCATGGAGCGCGCCGCCTCCGGCGCTTCGGCGACGGCCCTCGCACCGTGCGTCGCGGCGCGCACGGGATCGCTCATTGTCGCTCGCGGCGCGTCGGCTCGTCAGGCGTTCCACGCACGGCGATGCGCCAGATGAGAATGAAAACGCCGAGCGTCAGCAGCAGGTGAATCCACCCCGGTCCCTCGAATGCGAATGCTCCCACTGCCCACACGACGAGCATCGCGATCGCGGCGATCATCCAGACGTCCATGTGATTGACTGGCCTCTGAGTCGTCTCTAGATTAGCTGCTGACTATCGGTGACGCATTCGTGCGCAACACGGTGCGGCGTCGGTCGTCTCGAAAGGGACGAAGAGCTTTAATTTTTGAGCCAACAAGTCCACTCGGGTGGGTTCGATATCTATGCGGACGTCATGCCCCAGTGCGGGGACGGCGGAAGTGTGGTGAGGGCCTCATACATTCGGATGGGCTTCAAAAATCCTCTTCGTTCCCACTGTGCGAGCCCCGTCGAAAGGCGGGGCTCGTTCTTTTGGAGACCGCGACGGCGCATCCGTCCCGTCGGCGCCTAGCCGACGCTTCCCCCGGCCTTGGGCGCGCCCGCGCGCGCAGTTCTCAACATCCTGAAGAACGTCCGCGGTGCGGCGGGTGGCCGGAGCACGAACCAGATCAGCAAGCCCACCGCCCACGCCGCATAGACCACGGTAATCTCCTCGCGCCATCCGGCGCGGAGGAACTGGACCAGCCAGAGAAAGAATAGCAGCGAGGCGTTCCACCACTCGAAGCGCATGTTGGCGAGCAGCAGCACCGCGACGACGCTCTGCATGATCGTCAACAGGATCTCCATGCGCTGCTCGCCGTCGAATGGAAGCGCCGACGGCTCGCCCCGCGCCATCGAGAACACGATCGGAATCATCGCCGCGAGCACAGTCCACTGGTTCACGTTGCTCGACAGCATGTTCATGAGCCCCATCGGAGCATGCGTGACCCGGCGCGCCCATGCGAACGCCGAAACCTTCTCCGGGAACTCGCTGAGAAAGGGGGCGACCCACTGAACGAATACGAACTGGCTGATGCCAAGAGAGACGGCGAGGGCCAGCATCGAGTCGAGGAAGGGGTGCGCCGTGAAATAGAGGAGCACCCCGCCGGCGACGAAGAACGACGCGATCGTCACGTGGCGCCACGCACCCGGACGAGTGTAGGCCCAGCGCGCGGGTGCGGGCGCGTCGGCGAGGTGCTCTTGCTCCTGGGGCGGAAAACGCCAGAGGATCCCGAGGTAGATGATGTACATCAGGATGAGCACCGCCGCGTCCACCAGGCTCAGTGAGCCCTTGTACCACACCCAGAAGAAGTAGAGAAGGGGAGGAACGGTGGCAAGCACCTCCACGGAGTGCTCGTCCTCGAGCTGAATCGCGCGGAGCGCCTTTCCCGCCTTGCGACGGTAGAACGCGGCCACGAAGTAGATCATCGGCCACCCAAGCCCGATGAGGAGCCGGATCGCACCCGTGAAGTTGGCGATCGCCAGATGTGAGTGACAGCCGGGGGGCGGAGCGGCGACGAAGCATTGCGTGGGATCGTTGCCGGCCTCCCACGCGATCACCGCCTCGACCGCGAACTCCGGCAGCGTTTGCAGCCATGCCAGAATCGCCAGCGCCAGCCCCTGCGAGATCATGAATTGCGCGGCCTCGGCGCCCCACGCGATCATGAACGCGCTGAACAGAATGCTCGGAAACGTCCAGAGGGCAGACCACGCCGCCGACGTGCCCTGCAGCATCGCAGCGAGCAGGAGCTTGACTTTCAAATAGGAGACGTCCAGATAGGGGGAAATCGCGGCGGTGAAGGGTGCGTCAAGTTAGACGGGCACCGCGGTCGACTCAAGCAGGACGAGCGACGCTCGCGTGTCGCATGACACGCGGTCGCGAACCATACGCCACGCGGACTTTGTGACTCAACGCCGAAACTCACGGCCGCGCGATGGCGCGCGCCGCGCGAAAGCAGTGCCTGCGCCGTTGGCCGAGCGGCCGTCGCCGAAGAGCAGACTCGAGCTCGAGGACTTCGACGCGGGGCTCGACCTCGATCCGGGACCGCCGCACAACGCCGAATTCGAGTCGCTCGTGCATCGCATGCTGGAGCTCGTCGGCGAAGATCCGGCGCGCGACGGACTCGTACGCACGCCGGCGCGCGTCGCGAACGCGCTCACCTGGCTCACGCGCGGGTATGCCCTCGAGGTGGACGAGGTCGTCGGCGATGCGGTGTTCGAGGAAGCACACGAGAGCATGGTGATGGTTCGCGACATCGAGCTGTACTCACTCTGCGAGCACCACCTGCTGCCCTTCTTCGGGAAGGCGCACATTGCCTACATCCCCGATGGCCGCATCGTCGGCCTCTCCAAGCTGCCGCGCATCGTCGAAGTCTTCGCGCGCCGGCTTCAGGTGCAGGAGCGGCTCACGGAGCAGGTCGCGCAGGCCATCGAGGATGCGCTTCACCCGCGCGGAGTCGGCGTCGTCATCGAGGCGTATCATCTGTGCATGATGATGCGCGGCGTCGAGAAGCAGAACTCGAAAACGATTACGAGCGCGCTTCGCGGGTCCTTCCGGTCGGATGCCCGAACGCGTGACGAGTTCCTCCAGCTCGCGCACGGGAGCTCGTCGCTCCGGTGATGGTCTCCGACTCCGGTCTGTTCCGTCGCTAGGCATGCATATCGAGCTCGTCGAATCACTTCGCTGCCCGAACCCGCACGAGTTCACGTGGCTCGTCGCCTCCACGCTCGAGATGGCGGGGCGCGACATTCGCCGCGGGCTCCTGGGCTGCCCGTCATGCGGGGCTCGGTATCCCATCCGCGATGGGGTCGTCGACTTCCTCACGAGAGATGGGACGACGCCGCTTCCCCAGTCGGGTCACCTCCCCCCGCCGTCGGCGGATTCGGAGCTCGCCTTGCGGGTCGCCGCGCTCCTCGACCTAACGAGTCCCGGCGGCTTCGTGGTGCTTGCGGGGGAGTGGGCGCATGCGGCCGCGGGCCTCCCATCGGTCACCGAGGGAGTCGAACTCCTCGTCCTCAACGCTCCGGTAAACCTGTCCAGCGGCAACGGGATCTCGCTGGCGCGAACCGACGGCGCGATTCCCATTCGGCCGGGGGCCGCCCGCGGGATCGCGCTCGATCAGCGGCACGGCCCGCAGGCGGCGGGCGCCGCGCGTGCGCTCAAGCAGTTCGGCCGCCTGGTCGCCCCGCTGACGGCGGCCCTCCCCGCCGACGTCGAGGAGCTGGCGCGGGACGGCCGCGAATGGGTGGGTACGAAGCGGTCGGAGACGACGGAGCCGGTGCCGCTCCGCAAAGGGTAACCCTTGGCTCTGACACGAAAGGAACGAGGACAGAGGGCCGAGGAAACACCCCCAGCGTCAGCGTCCCTAGATGGCGTTCCCCTCGTTCCCTCAGTCCTCGGTCTGCTTCTAGCGCAGTGCCTGCGCTCACGCACGCGCGCTACAGCGAATCCGCCCCCGCCGTTCTCGCCGGGACCGGGACTTGTCCGGCCTCGCGCGCCTTGTCGATCCGATGCCACACCGAGCTTGGCGTGGGTGCGATCTCGCTGGGTGGCGCGAACACCATCGTATTGTCGGCGGCGCTCGCCAGCACCTGAATCATCTGCCCGGCAAGGATCGGCGGCCGTGAGCCCGAGGCCATCGCCGTAACGCTTTGCGGCAGCAGCGTCAGCAGCCCGGCCGGGGTGACCGTCGCCGCTCCGGTGATCACCACCTGATCTCCCGCGGGATACGCCGCCACCATCCGGAAATCCGAGGGGGTGAGTCTCAACTCGACGCGCCGGGCCCCGACAAAGGCCGTGCTGTCGGGATCCGTGAACAACACCCACTCGCCAAAAGGACTCGAGGCCTGGGCGGGCGTGTGCGCCGGGGTAGAATCCGTCAGCTTCCCCTTTCGGAACAGGCTGCACGCGGGAATCGCCGCAAGCAGCGCCAGTGCCAATACGGTCCTGCGCATGATCACGCTCCGGTTATGGTCCGTCTCAACACTCCCGGAAGTGCACCAACCATGCCGTTCGCGCGCCGGCCGCTCACCGCGCGCCTAACTCAGGCCGCGCTCGCGCTTTCCTCCGCGTACAGGCGATCCACGCGGTCGGCGTAGCGCTGCTCGATCACGCGGCGTTTCACCTTGTGCGACGGGGTCATCTCCCCGCTCTCGATGGAGAAGTCGCTCTCGAGCAGCCCGACCTTCTTCGGGGTCTCGAATGACGCCAATCCCGTCAGCTTCTGCAAGACCTCCTTCTCCATCTTGGCCTGCACCAGCGGGAGCTTGAGCAGCTGGCGCCGATCCGTCCAGAGAAGGTTCTTGATCTTCGCCCACTTCTCGAGCTGCTCGAAGTTCGGCACCACGAGCACGACCGGGAACTTTCGCTTGTCGCCGAGGACGACGGCCTGCGAGACGTACTTGTTCGTCTTGATCATGTTCTCGATGGGCTGCGGCGCGATGTTCTTGCCGCCGGCCGTCACGATGATGTCCTTCTTGCGGTCGGTGATCGCAAGGAAGCCGTCCCGCAGCTCGCCGATGTCGCCGGTGTGCAGCCACCCCTCGGCGTCGACTGCCTCACGAGTCGCATCCGGCTTGTTGTAGTACCCCTTCATCACGTGCGGTCCGCGAGTGAGAATCTCTCCGTCTGGCGCGATCATGACCTCCACTCCCGGAATGGGCTTGCCGACCGTCCCAATCCGGAAGTTCTTCGGCGTGTTCACCGCGATCACCGGTGAGGACTCGGTGAGCCCGTACCCCTCGAGAATCGTGAGTCCGGCCGCATAGAAGAACTTGTTGATGGTCGGAGCGAGCGGTGCTCCGCCCGAGACGAAGTAGCGCATGCGGCCGCCGGTGCGCGCCTTCAGCTTCGAGAACACGAGCTTCTGCGCGACTCGATAGGCGAACGCCAGCACACCTCGCGGCGTCCGCCCCGCGAGTGTCTCGTCGGCCCACTTGTCGGCGACGCGGCGCGCCCAGAAAAAGATGCGCTTCTTCACGGCGCCGCCCGCGAGCGCGTTCTCGAGCACGCGCGCGTACATCTTCTCGTACAGGCGAGGCACCGACATCATCACCGTGGGCCGCACTTCCTGCATGTTCGCCGGCACGGTGTCGATCGACTCCGCGTACGCGATCGAGACGCCGCACCCCATCATGAGGTAGTCGCCCATCCGCTCGAAGACATGGGACAACGGCAGGAAACTGAGTGCGACGTCGTCCCGGAACGGAAGGATGTCCGAGCACGCCCTCACGTTCGAGTAGAAGTTGTCGTGCGTGAGCATGACGCCCTTCGGCTCGCCCGTCGTGCCCGAGGTGTAGATGAGCGTCGCGATATCATCAGGCTGTACCGCCGCCGCTTCGGTTCGATACCGCGCAATCGTCCCTGCCGTCTCGGCCGACCTCCCGCGCTCCTCGAGGGCGGCGAAGGTGAGGTCGACCCCCGGCCACGTGCCCTCGCCGAACCCGATCACGTGGCGCAGCCCCGACAGCTGCTGTCGCACGCTCGCAACCTTCCCCGCCTGAACGTCGGTCGACACGAACAGCGCGACGATCCCGGCGTCCTTGAGGATGTACGCCATCTGCTCGGCGGGAAGCGTGGGGTACACGGGGACATCGATGAGTCCCGTCGTCAGGCACGCGTAGTCCGCGATCGCCCACTCGGCGCGGTTCTCCGACAGAATGCCGACCCGAGCACCGCGCTCGACACCCAGCGCTCGAAGGCCGGCGCCGACGTGGCGGACCCGGGTCGCGAGTGCATCGTGCGAAATCGGACGGTAGACGCCACCAACCTTCGCCTGCAACGCATCCGGCCGCTTGAACCGCTTCACGGCATCGAAGAAGAGCTGGACGAGGGTTCCCCGCTCTGGGCGAGGTCCGCCGGTCACGATGCGGCGGGAACCGATTGCGGTGGCCATGGGGGTCGTGGTGAAGGCGGCGATCAGCGAGGGCGTATCACGGTTGTGAAAAGCACGGGTGATCCCGGCAGCGGCGTCCCATCGGCGCGCAGGACCACGACTTCGGTGACGAACGTGCGACGGGCGATGTCACTGACGACGAGCAGGGGAAACCGGATCCGCCGGCTCGCCTGTCCCGACGCATCCGTCGTGTCCACGCGAGACAGCCGATTGACCCCATTCGCCATGTACACGCGCGTCGTGTCGGTGTTCGCCTCGAGATCGGCAGGGCTCGTAATCGTGTATCGGGCCCGCCAGAACTGCACGGCGAGCAGCGTGTCGCGACCGTCCACGTTCGCTCGCTGTACCACCTCGACGGTGAGCGCGCGCGCCGTGTCGTCGCCGATGGCGTACAGGACACTGTCGACGAGCGGCGAGACGGCGATCACCGTGTCCGGCGGTCGCGTGACTCGTATCGGAAGTCGAACCGACTGAAGCCCTGCGACCTGCGCGACGACATCGGCGTCGCCAAGGCGGGTGCCCACGACCGTCCCGGTTTCGGCGTCGACCTCGATGATCGATGAGTCGTTTCGAAGCGCGACGAACGTGATGGGCGCGTCGCGAATCACCTCGTTCCGCGAGTTGAGCGCTCGGGCCACGATCGGCGCCACCAGACCGAGCGTGTCGCGGAGGGTATCGTCCAGCGCGATTGCCGGCATCAGGGGCGCATCGATCTCGATCGCGATGGGCACCGCGGGGTCAGTGCCGACCTCCGTGCAGGCGAAAGCCCCCGCGACGACCAACGCCGCCGCGACCGGAACGCGGTGCTTCACGAGAGGCGCTCCGCCATGATCGTCGCGAGATTGACGTACGCCTGGGACGCGGCATCCGCCGGGTCGCGGAGCACCACCGGCTGGCCGGCCGCGAATGCATCCGCCGTCGCCGCGCTGCGCGGCACCATGACGTCGAAGATCATGTTGCGCGGGAGGTGCTGCCGAACGTACTCCGCCACGCGCACGCACGCGACGTTCGCCGGATCGTACATGGTGAGGACGAGCCCATCGAGGGTCAGGTCCTCGTTCACCTCGACGACATCCTGAATGCCGCGGAGAATCTGCGGCGTCGTCTGGAGCGCCAGCGGCTCGCACTGCAACGGTACGATCACATGCTGGCTCCCTTCCAGGACCTTCCGCACGATGTCACCGAGCCCCGGCGGCGTATCGACGAGCACGACGTGACAGCGCTTCCGCGCCTCCTCGAAGAGCTGCGCGAGCAGCGCGGTCTCCGTCAACAGCTCGTGGTAGAGGCGCTGATCGACCTCGTGCGTCACGCTTCCCGCGAGCACGACGCGCATCCAGGGAAGCGCCGTCGGCAACACGATCTCACGGAGCGACCTGGCCCCGTTGAGGTAGTCGGAAAGACCGTGGACGCCGTGGCCGCGGCGAAGACCGACGCCGTAGCGGACGGCGCCTTGCGGGTCGGCGTCGACGATGAGCGTCTTCAGGCCGCGACGCGCGAACGCCGCGGCCAGGTTGACCGCCGTTGTCGTTTTTCCGACGCCGCCTTTCTGGCTGACCACCGCGAGCACTTCACCCACGCGCTACTCGAGCTCCCGGGATGCGTCGGCGGATCGGTCGGTGGACGCGAGCTGATCGAGCGTCTGCTGCGCGTGCCGTACCCATCGATCCGCCTCGGCGCTCTTCGGCGGATTGGAGAGAAAAGCGTGGAGGTGACGCTGGGCGCCGCCGAGGTCGCCTCGTTTGAGAAGGAGGTACGCGAGGCCGTAGTGGGCTCCTGAGAGCTGTGGATCGAGCTCGAGCGCCCGACGGTAGGAGCGGACGGCGTCGTCGAGCTGCCCCGTCTTCGAGAATGCGATCGCCATGTTCTGCAGGATGCGCGGATCGTTCGGCTGATCGCGCAGCGCCAGGCGATACGACGTGAGCGCCGCATCGAAGTCACCTTGACGCTCGAGCGCGAGCGCTTCGGTGAGGTAGTCGATGCGCTTCGGCCTGATATGCTCGGAGTTCCCGCCGAAGACGCGGCGCCACCAGGACATGGGATACGGGGCGTGAGAACGTGCGCGGCGGAGGCCCGAGCGCGCGAGTGGACGTACAGGGTTGCGCCACAACCGCTTCGCTGCCCCGCAAAGTTACCGACGGGAATGGCGCGCGGCAACCGCGCTCCCGCCGTGGGAAGCGCTTGCGTAGCTTATGGTTCGGCGGCAGCGCATCTGGTGTCGCACGTCACGTCGCGTCGGTTCCGGCGCCGCCTAACCGTCACCTGGAGCACGAGCACTCATGGCCCCTCGACGCGTCACCACCGATCCAGCGCGCGGAATCTTCGAGGTCGAGTGGCCGCTGTTCGGCGAGCTCTCGCGCGCGCTCGCGCTCAAGGTTGCGCGTGCGTACGACCCCGATCTGGTCGTGGGAATCGCCAATGCCGGCGTCATCCCTGGCGCCGTGATCGCCGCGATTCTCGATGTCGACTTTCACTCGATGATCGTGAGCCGCCGCTTCGGCGCGGACGAGCCACGTAACACCCCAGCGATTCTTGGTGCCGCACCACCGGCGGTGCGTGGCGAGCACGTGCTCGTCGTCGACGAGACCTGCGACTCCGGCGACACGCTGCGACTCGCGGTCGCCGCGATCGTGAACGCCGGCGCGGCGGACGTGCGCACCGCGGTGGGCTTTCGCACCGGCAGCTACGCCCCCGATTTCTCGGCGCTCGAGACGGAGGCGCTGATCATCCTGCCGTGGGACCGAGAGGTGCTCGTCGATGGCGAGCTGGTGATACGGCCAGAGTATGCGGAGGCGCTCAAGGGGCGGTGACCTTCTAGACGGACTCCACCGCCTCCTCGTACCCCGCGCCCGACCCCATCTGCTCGTACACGTGCGACATCACCGCATGGTTGCCGAGCAGGAAGCGGCAGCGCTGGTCGCCCATCGAGCGGCATTCGACTTCCAGGACGGCGATCTGCGCATCGGCGATGCGGCCGAAGAAGTCGGCGAACATCCCCGTCGAAAGATGACAACCCGGGTGGTCGAGGCCCGCTTCCGGGTCCGCCTCGCCCCAGTCCGCTGAGTCGAGCGTCGCGACCGCGTCGCGAAGCGAGCCGATGCGCAGCGTACCCCAGCCGGCGTCGCGGAAATAGGCCGACGCCTGCTCCTCGAACTCCTCGAGGCCAAGCTCCTCAGGCTCTGGAAGACCGCGGCTTCCCAGCCAATGGCGGAACGACGCGAACAGCGTCTCCCCGCCGGCGTATCCGGCCTCCTGGAGGTACGCGGCGGCTGACGGACCCGCGTCGCGAATGAGCGCCGTGCGAAGCGCGGCGAGCGAGGGGCGGCTGAGCGCCACCATCTGGTGTCCCGTGAGATCGAACGAAGGCATGGCGGAATTCCTAGCCTGAGTCGCGAATGCGGCGCAAGAGCTCGGTCTCGTCGATCACCTCGACTCCGAGCGTCCTGGCCTTTTCCAGCTTGCTACCAGCAGCATCACCGGCGAGAACATAGTCCGTGTTCTTCGAGACCGATCCCGCTACTCTGCCGCCGTTCGCCTCCACCAGCTCAGACGCCTGCTGGCGCGACAGCGTGGGCAGCGTTCCAGTGATGACGACCGTCTTCCCGGCGAGGGCACCACTGGCTGCGCGCTGCCGTGGCTCCTCGAGGTTCACGCCGCGCGCGCGGAGCTTCTTGACGAGCCGCTCCGTCGTCGGATTCTCGAAGTAGGCGACGACCGCGTGCGCGGTCGTTTCGCCGATGCCGTGCACCGAGAGAATGTCCGCCTCGCTCGCGCGGACGAGCGCATCGAGTGAGCCAAAGTGGCGCGCGAGCAGCTGAGCGGCCCCGGCGCCCACGTGGCGAATACCGAGGCCGTTGAGAGTACGCGAGAACGGCCGCGTCTTCGCCTCCTCGATCGCCGCGATGAGATTCTCCGCGCTCTTCTCGGCAAACCGGTCGAGCGAGACGAGGTCATCGACGGTGAGGTCGAAGATGTCGGCGACGTCGGCGACGAGATTCGCGTCGACCAGCTGCTCGATGCGCGCGTAGGACAGACCGCGAATGTCCATCGCACCTCGTGAGGCGAAGTGCACGAGTCCCTCGAGTCGCCGGCCAGGGCAGGCGACGTTGGGACAGTACACCGCAACCCCATCCTCGTCACGCTCGACCGGCGTCTGGCAGGCGGGGCACTTCTTCGGCATGCGCCAGCGTTTCTCGCTGCCGTCCCGCCGGTCGGGTACTGGAGCGATGATCTGGGGAATGACCTCACCCGCGCGCTTCACCTGCACCCAGTCGCCGACGCGAAGGTCCTTCGTGGCGATGAGCTCCTCGTTATGCAGCGTCGCGAGCTTCACCGTCGCACCGCCGATCTCGACCGGCTCGAGCACCGCGAACGGGTTGAGCGCGCCGGTGCGACCGACATTGACCTGAATGTCGATGAGCTTCGTCACCGCGATGTCGGGGGCGAACTTTCGCGCGACCGCCCATCTCGGCTCGCGACCGCCGACGACTCCGAGCTCGTCCTGAAGCGCAAACGCGTTCACCTTCACGACGACGCCATCAATCCCGAAGTTGAGTGACGGTCTCACCTGGGTCTCGACCTGCTGGACGAACGCGGTGACGTCCTCCAGCGTCGCGGCGTGCACTCGGTGCGGCTCTACCGGCACGCCCCATTCCACGAGCGCCTCGAGCAGGTCCCACTGCGTCGCGAATGGCATCCGCTCCCCGTCGGGGGCGGCGGCGGAGAATCCGTAGAAGCGCAACCGTCGCGACGCCGTGATCGACGGGTCGAGCTGCCGAAGGGAGCCTGCCGCCGCGTTGCGGGGATTGGCGAACAGCGCTTCTCCGGCCGCCGCACGCTGCGCGTTCAGACGCTCGAATGCATCGAAAGGGAAGTACACTTCGCCTCGGATCTCGATGCGGCGCGGAGGGCGCTTCGCGCGCAGGCGCAGTGGAACGTCGCGGATCGTGCGCAGATTCGGCGTGACGACCTCGCCGATCGTGCCATTGCCCCGCGTCGCACCGACGGCGAGGACGCCGTCCTCGTACGTGAGGCTGATCGCCGTCCCGTCGATCTTGAGCTCGACGGTGTAGTCGCGGCGCGCGCTGTCACCGACGATGCGGGCCATGCGGTCCGTCCATTCGCGCAGCTCCTCGTCGTCGAACGCGTTCCCGAGCGACAGCATGGAGACGAGATGCGCGTGCTTGGCGAGCACGCCCTGCGGCGGCGCGCCGACGCGCTGCGTTGGCGAGTCGGGGGTTCGCAGCTCGGGGTGCGCGCGCTCCAGGCCGAGGAGCTCGCGGAACTTCTTGTCGTACTCCGCGTCGGAGATCTCGGGCTGGTCGAGGACGTAGTACTGGAAGCTCGCGCGATCGAGCTCTTCGCGCAGCGCAGCCGCGCGCGCCGACATCTCGGGGAGTGAATCCGGCACTGGCCTGTGTGAAGCTGGTCTGGCAGGGAGGGTCTCGACGAGAACCCAATTTGGCTGGCCGGAACGCCGGGGGCCAAGACCCCCCGAGAGGCGTTAACCCTTGCTCTCTTCGTTGATGACGGCCATCGCCACACTCACCAGCCGCTCGAGCTCTTCGTCCGCCACCTTCGGGAGGAGCGTCTCCGCCCACATGTGGTCTTCGCTGTTCGTGTATCGGTCGAGCAGACGACGAAGAAATGCGACGAGCGCGATGCGCTGCAGCTCCGACCGTCGCCGGTCGGCGTCAGCAGCGCTGTCCTGTTCGGCCCGGAGCAGCGTCTCGAAGCGGTGCGCGTTCCGGAGCGCCTTCGCCGTGAGCGACGCGACGACCTGACAGAAGCGGACGTCGCGATCGGAAAACGGCGCGCCATCGCGCTCGGTGCGCAGGAAGATCGCGCCGATGACGGCCTTTCTCCACTGAATCGGCACGACGATGATCGAGCGCACGTTCCGGTGCTCGAGCGCCGCGCGGGCGCTCCGCATCATCGGGTCATTCGTCGCGTCGGGGATGAACACCGTCTCGCCCGATTCGAACGCACGCTTCAGCTCGGGGTAGCGGTTGAGATCGACGATGAGATTGCGGATCGTCGGATCTTCGTAACTCGCGACGAGCCGGACGTCCTGGGAATCACCGGTGAGGTAGATCGAGCAGCGATCGAGCCCGAACGTTTCGCCGAGCTTGCGCGCGATCGACTGGAGGATGTCCGTGAAGTGCAGGGAGGCGGAGATCTCTTGCAGGATCTCCACGACGGCGACGAGATGATCGCGCTCGTGCTCCAGCTCCTTGATGCGCTGCTCGAGGCGGCGAATGCGCTCGGTGGGAGACTCGAGCGTCAGATCACGGGATCTGGTTGGCGTACTGGTCATCGACGGCGTCGCTGTGCTCGTTGAACTCCGGGCTGTCGAAGCGCACCACGCGGTTGCGCCCGAGCTCCTTCGCGACGTACAGCGCGTCATCCGCCGCCTTGACCAGCGCCTCGCGATGCCCGATGCGCGGATGCGGAAAGGCCGCGACGCCGCAGCTCAGCGTTCGTCGAAGGGAGCCGCCCTCGAAGGTGAAGGTATGTGACTCCACCTGCTGACGAGTCCGTTCCGCGAACGTCACCGCGGCATCGAGCACCGTGCCGGGTAGAAGAATGATGAACTCCTCGCCCCCGTAGCGGCCCACCTTGTCGATCTCACGCGCCGATGCCTTGAGAATCCCGGCGAGCTGCTGTAGCACCGTGTCGCCCACCTGATGCCCGTACGTGTCGTTCACGGACTTGAAGTGGTCGAGGTCGAACATGGCGCACGCGAGCGGCTCGTGCAGGCGCACCGAGTGCTCGAACATGTCGTGCAGCAGCTCCTCGACGTTGCGCCGGTTGTGCAGCCCCGTGAGTGAATCGGTCACCGCCATGCGACGCAGCTCATTGTTCGCGCGGGCGAGCTCGTCCTGGAGCACCTTGATGCGCAGCATCGACTTCACGCGCGCCTCGAGTTCGGCGAAGTTGATCGGCTTGGTGACGTAATCGTCCGCGCCGGCGCCGAGTCCCTCGACTTTGTGCTCCACCGTGTCGAGGGCGGTCTGCATGATGATCGGGATGAACGGCAGCGACTCATCCGCCTTGATGCGCCGCGCGACCTCCATCCCATCGATGCGCGGCATCATGACGTCGAGGAGGATGAGGTCCGGCGGAGACCGGCGGACCACCTCGAGCGCTTCCTCACCGTCGGCCGCGCTCTCGACCCAATAGCCGCTCGCCTCGAGTCGCGCCCGGATAACCTCGACGTTGTCCTCGTGATCGTCGACGATCAGAACACGTGAGCTGTGCTTCCGCTCAACGTCCATCGCGCGATCCCAGGAACTTCTGCACTTCGCTGACGACGGCCTTCGGCTCGCACGGCTTCGCGAGATAGCTGTCGCACCCCACCTCCATTGCCTTCTCGCGGTCGGAGGCGAGGGCGTGCGCGGTGAGGGCGATGATCGGAATGTGCTTCGTGTCGGGATCGCGCTTGAGGACCTGCGTGGCCTCCCACCCGTCGATGATCGGGATCGAGATGTCCATCAGGATGAGGTCCGGCTTCTCGGCGCGCGCTTTGGCGATGCCTTCCTCGCCATTGAGCGCCTCCATCACACGATACCCGAAGTGTTGGAGAATCGTGGAATAAACGATGCGGTTGTCTTCGTTATCCTCCACGAGGAGCACGGTCTTGGCATTATCGGTCATGCGAGTCCTCACGCGGAGATCGACGAGCGCGGCCGGCCAGAGCCGCCTGCTGGGCAGGCGACGACGAGACGTGCGGGGAACCGCGTATTCGCCGGAAATGCAAAACCGCGGCGGTGCGTGACGCTCGCCGCGCTATTCGGGTGTGGATATGCCGACCCGCGCCCCACATTGGCGCGACGGAGCAGCAAGATTCTTACCAGAGGAAGGAGTGCACCAACATGGCCCGGTCCGCTGAGTTTCTTCGCACGAGCGCAACCCAGAGCCGGTCGAGCGGCCCGTATACGGAGGAGGACGAATACGGTGTCGATGTCTCCGCCGAACCCATAGGCCGCAGCTACGAGGAAGCGCGCGATTGGCGAGGGGCCGGCGTATTCACGCTCGGCGCTTTCGCCGGTGCGCTGGTTGGAGCCGGCGTCGCCCTGTTGCTCGCTCCACGAAGCGGGGAGGAGACGCGTGATGAGATCGCCTCCCGTGCTCGCCGCCTTCGCGGTCGCGCCGACACGGGTTGGGACGACCTCCGTGACGAGCTTCGCCGGCTGCGCCGCCGCTCGCGCCGCGCGGCGACGCGAGGGCGCTGGAAGGTGGAGGATCTGTTCGACCGAGAGCTCTGAGCCGATTCGCGCTCAGTCCCTGATCTTCGCCAGCTCCTCCGCCGCCTCGCGCTTGTAGTGCGAATCGTTGTAGTCGGTGGGAGCGCCATCGACCACGTGCTGATAGTGCAAGCGCGCCTGCTCGTCGTGATCGATGTCGCGGTAGATCCGCGCCAGGTCGAGGTGGTGGACGAGCCGCTGAGGATCGACCTCGACCGCGCGAGAGAGCAGGCGCACCGCCTCCTCCCACTTCGCCGATCCGAGGATACCGCCGCCGAGAAAGCTCTTGGCGAAGAAGCGCGCAATCCTCGGGAGACGCCTGACCTCGGCGTGCCACATCCCCATCACGTGGAGCGCGCCAGGGTGATCCGGGTCGGACTTCAGCGCTTCGAGCGCGTGCTCCCGAACCTCTTTCCCGTATTTCACGCGATCTCTCGGACCGTGTGACAGCGCGACGCGACCGATGGCGCGCGCGAGGTGGAAACGAGCTTCGGCGTCGCCGGGTCGCAGTTCGACTGCACGCCGGGCGAGGCTCTCCGCGCGCCGATACATCTCGGCGCGCGTGTCCTTGTCGCTCTGGTACTCGGCCAGGTCCGCGATCGATCGCGCCGCCTTCCACAGCGCCTCGAAACGTCCCGAGTCGGCAGAGACCGCCGCCTCGTAATGCATGATCGCATCGGCGGGACGGAGCGCCGCGTACGCCGAGTCGCCGAGGGCGGCGTGATCAGCGGACTGAGCAGCGAGGGGTGATGCGAGGAGCACGAACGTCGAAATGAACGAAAGAATGCGCATGGGCGGAGACTAGCGGAGGCGGCATCGGGTCGCCACCATGATGCGGCGATGCGACGACGACCGACGGTGGAGCACCAAATGCGACGAGTGAACGGCGTGGGATGTCATACCCCGCAGCTCCCGAGATGCTCGCGTACCGGCTGATCGAGCGGAAACGCGACGGTGGGCGCATCGAGCCCGGGGAGTGGCGCGCACTGGTGCTCGCGTACGCCGCTGGCCACGTGCCGGACTATCAGATGAGCGCGCTCCTGATGGCGGCGCTGCTGCGGGGACTCGACCATAGCGAGACGGTCGCGCTCACCGAGGCGATGATCGCGAGCGGCCTTCGACTCGACCTCTCGCACATGCGTATGCCGCGCGTCGACAAGCATTCGACCGGCGGAGTCGGCGACAAGGTTTCGCTCGTGCTCGCGCCGCTCGTCGCGTCACTGGGCGTCGCCGTTCCGATGATGAGCGGCCGCGGCCTCGGTCACACGGGGGGAACGCTCGACAAGCTCGAGTCCATCCCCGGCCTGCGCACCGATCTCACCATGCGGCAAGCGGTGCTACAGCTGGAGCGCGTGGGCTGCGTTCTCGTGGGGCAGACCGAGGAGATCGCGCCCGCGGACAAGAAGCTGTACGCGTTGCGAAGCGCGACGGCGACCGTCGAGTCGATTCCGCTGATCGCATCCAGCATCATGAGCAAGAAGCTCGCGGAGGATCTCACGGGGCTCGTCCTCGACGTCAAGCGCGGCTCGGGATCATTCATGCCGGAGCTCGATCGCGGGCTCGACCTCGCGCGCACGATGATCGAGCTCGGCGCTGACCATGGATGTCCGGTCGTGGCGCTCGTCACCGCCATGGACCGGCCGCTCGGACGCGCCTGCGGGAACGCGCTGGAGGTCGAGGAGGCGATCCACGCTCTCCGCGGCGAAGGTCCACCCGATCTCATGCGCGTGACCTACGCGCTCGGGGCCGAGATGCTCCAGCTCGCTGGAGTGGCGCGCGATCGCGAATCGGCCTGGCGGGACATGGAGGTCGCCATCTCGAGCGGTCGGGCCGCGACGATGATGCGCGACGTGATCGACGCCCAAGGCGGCAATGGCGCCGTGGTCGATGATCCCTCCGTGCTGCCGCAGGCCAACGCGTGCGAGTTGTACGACGCTCCGCGGCGAGGGTTCGTCGCCCGCGTGGAGCCGCGAGCCGTCGGCCGCGGACTCATCGCGTTAGGCGGCGGCCGTCAGCGCGTCGACGACACCATCGACCCCAGCGTCGGCTTCGTGATCAGCGCGAAGCCGGGTGATTGGGTGGAGCAGGGCGAGCCGCTGGCCACGATCTTCGCGCGCGACACGTCGGGCATCGAGATCGGCCACGCGGCGCTGCGCGAAGCGGTCGTCATCGCGGAAGAGGCCGAGCCGCCGCTGCCGCTCATCTCCCACCGGGTGACGATGGAGGGCGTAGAAGGCTACGAGGCGTGAGTGCATTCCGCATTCGCACTCAGATATCGAGGTTACTCACGAACCTCGCGTTCTTCTCGATGAAGTCGCGGCGCGGCTCGACTTCGTCCCCCATGAGCGTCTGGAAGATCTGGTCGGCTTGCACGGCGTCCTCCATGTCGACCTTGAGCAGGGTGCGCTTCTCGGGATTCATCGTCGTCTCCCAGAGCTGCTCCTTGTTCATTTCGCCGAGGCCCTTGTAGCGCTGCACGACGACCGAGCCGCGGCCGTCGCCGTTGCCCAGGCGGCCGATCAACGCGTCGCGTTGCTGGTCATCATAGGCGTAGTACTCTTCCTTCCCCTTCGCGACGCGGAAGAGCGGCGGCTGCGCGATGTACATGTAGCCGGCTTCGATCAGCTCCCGCATCTGCCGGAAGAAGAACGTGAGCAGCAGCGTGCGAATGTGCGCGCCATCGACGTCGGCGTCTGTCATCAGGATGATCTTGTGGTAGCGCGCGTTCTCGAGCTGGAACTCATCCTTGATCCCGGTGCCGATCGCGGTGATGATCGTGCGGATCTCTTCGTTCGAGAGCACCTTGTCGATGCGTGCTTTCTCGACGTTAATGATTTTCCCGCGGAGCGGTAAAATGGCCTGGAACATCCGGTCGCGTCCCTGCTTTGCCGATCCACCTGCCGAGTCTCCCTCCACGAGGTAGAGCTCGCACAGCGACGGATCCGAGAGCGAGCAGTCGGCGAGCTTACCGGGAAGGTTGCCGACGTCGAGCGCCGACTTCTTTCGCGTGAGATCGCGCGCCTTGCGAGCCGCTTCGCGCGCCCGCGCGGCCGATACCGCCTTTTCGATCACGATGTTCGAGAACCGTGGGCGCTCCTCGAGATACTGCCCGAGCAGCTCGTTGATCACCGTCTTCACGGCGCCTTCCGCTTCCGAGTTGCCGAGCTTCGTCTTCGTCTGCCCCTCGAATTGCGGCTCGCGGATCTTGATCGAGAGAACGGCGGTCAGTCCTTCACGCACGTCGTCTCCGGTGAGGCTGAAGTCGGCCTTCTTCAGGAACCCGCCCTTCTGCGCGTACGCGTTGATGGTGCGCGTCAGCGCGGCCTTGAAACCGGTGAGATGCGTTCCACCCTCGTGGGTGTTGATGGTGTTGACGAACGAGAAAATGTTCTCGTTGTACCCGTCGTTGTATTGCAGGGCGACCTCGATGCCGATGCCGTCGCGCTCCGTCTCGAGATAGAAAATGTCCGGCGTCAGCGTCTTGCGCGTGCTGTTGAGGAACTGCACGAATTCCTTGAGACCGCCCTTGGCCTGGAAGATCTCCGTCTTTTCCTGTCCTTCGCGCTCATCGATGAGCGTGATCGTCACGCCCTTGTTGAGATACGACAGCTCGCGAAGCCGAGTCGCCAACGTCTCGAAATCGTACAGGAGCTCGGTAAAGATCTGGCTGTCAGGCTTGAACCAGACCTTCGTGCCGGTCTCCTTCGGGCCGACCTTTCCCAGGACCTCGAGCCTGGTGGTGGTGAGCCCGCGCGCGAAATCCATGTAGTGCTCTCGCCCGTCACGCTTGACCCACACCTTGAGCGACTCGGAGAGCGCGTTGACGACGGAGACACCGACCCCATGCAACCCGCCCGACACCTTGTAGGTGCTGCTGTCGAACTTTCCGCCGGCGTGCAGCACGGTGAGCGCGAGCTCGACGCCCGGCATCTTCTCCGTCGGGTGCACATCGACCGGGATGCCGCGCCCGTTGTCCTCCACGGTGACGGCGTCATCGCGATGCAGCGTCACCGACACACGGTTCGCGTATCCGGCGAGTGCCTCATCGATGGAGTTGTCGACCACCTCGTACACGAGGTGATGAAGTCCGCGGGCCGACGTGGACCCGATGTACATGCCTGGGCGTTTGCGGACCGCCTCGAGGCCCTTGAGCACCTGAATCTGGCCGGCCGTGTACTGGTCCGGCTTCATTGCGGTCTTGGCCATCTCGCTTTGAACGTCCATCTGGGGGATACCGAAAATATACCGAATTGTCGCCGCGGCGGGAACAGGGAAATGTAATCCTTAATTTGTTAACATTCAAGGAGTTAGCGCATCATCTGCCAGCGGATGCGGGCCACCCTGGACCGCCCCGGTTTCGCGTTGATCGAGGCGAGCAGCTGAGGCTCCAGCAGCGACAGCTCGTTCATCCAGGCGCTCGTCTTCACCGCGACAAAGAGCGTTCCATCGCGTGCGATTGAGAGCGGCTCAGTGACCTGCGCGATCTGTGGACCGACGAGTGCTGGCCATTCCGGGATGACGGTCGCCTGCTCGACGCGGCGGCCGATTCCGCTGCTCTCGAGGAAGCTCGTGATCGCATCGCCGATCGGGCGGGGGCGATCCTTCTTGCGGTTGCTTCTCCGCTCCGCCATCAGCGCTCCGCGGTGATGGCGCCGCTCGTCACGCGCCACCGCTCCAGGCGTGTGAGGTCGGCGGGAATGTCGGTGGCGCGCGGGACGGCGAGGATAGTCTGCCCGCGGCCTTCGGTTTCCAGCAGCGACAGGATGCGTGCGGTGCGACGGTGGTCGAGCTCCGCGAACGGATCATCGAGCAGGATCACTGGCTCTGCTCCGGCCGCCGCGCGCAGCGTCGACGCCTCGAGAAGGCGCAGTGCGATCGCGGCGGTGCGCTGCTGCCCCGCGGATCCGAAGGTGCGGAGCTCGCGACCTTCGAGGGTGAGCTCGAGATCATCGCGGTGCGGCCCGGCATGCGTCAAACCGCGCTGCACGTCGAGTGCGCGGCGCCTCGCCAGGGCCGCGAGCAGCTCCTGTTCCGCGTCGGCGTCGTCGCACTCGAGCGGCGTGACGTAGCGCAGTGCGCTCGCGCCATGCTCGCCGATGGCGGCGCCTAACGACGCGAACGTCTCGGCGTGCGACTCGACCCAGAGCCGCCGCGCCCTCCACAGAACGGCCCCGGCCTCGGCCAACGCCGGCTCCCAGACCTCGATCGATCCCGTGCCCGTCGATCGCGGCGCGTCGCGCAGCGCGGCATTCCGTCGCGCCAGTGCACCGCGGTAGCGCTGAAGCGCCGACAGATAGCTCCGAGACGTGAGTGAGAGCAGGACGTCGAGAAAGCGTCGCCGTTCGCTGGGCGCGCCCGCGACGAGCTCGGCATCCGCCGGCGAGAAGATCACGGCGGGAAACGCGCCGATCGCATCGGCGAGCCTGATGGGCTCGGCCCCGTCGATCGTCGCTTTCTTGCGCTTCGACTGCCGGTGGAGCCCGACGGCAACCTGACGCGCCGAGGCGCCCCCTAACGACGCGCTGACGTGAAACCCGGGCGTGTCGAAGCGGACCAGGTCGACGTCACGCGCCCCACGGAACGAGCGGAGGATCTGGAGATAATAGATCGCCTCGAGGAAATTCGTCTTTCCGTGCCCGTTCTCGCCCACGAGCGCCACCCCATCCGGTGGCAGGGGGACGTCCACCGACTCGAAATTGCGGAAGTCGCGCAGCGCGACACCTTCGACCTGCGCACGGAGCGCTCGTGCGGGCGGGGACAGCGTCGCCGGCTCGCTCATGGCCACACGGTCACCGTGTCGCTGGCGGCGATCGCGAAGTTCTGATCGTCCTCGACGACCGCTTCGACCACGACGCGCGTGCCCGATGGGATGGAGTCGATGAGCGGGAGCAGAAACTCCTCCGCGATCTCGCCGAGCTCGGGCGCGTCGCCGAATATACGCACCGTGTCGAAGGTGCTGCGCGCCGTGATGACCCACTGGAGGATGCCGCTGGCATCGCGCGCGTGGAGAACGCCGCGTATGGTGTCGCCCGCGGCCACCTGGCGAGTAACCAGCTCGATCTCCACCACCGGTGTGTCGAGGCGCTCGCGCTCATCGAAGCACCCTGGCAGGACGAGCGCCGCGGTGATCGTGGCCAGCCGTGCGTCGACGCGTACAGTCACCGGCCGGTGAAGCGCGGCGAGCGCTTCTCCAGGAACGCGCTCATGCCCTCACGCATGTCGTCAGTCGCGGCGAGCAGGCCGAACTGATCGGCTTCGAGTAGCAGCGCGTCCTCGAGTGGGAGCTCCA
This sequence comes from Gemmatimonadaceae bacterium, assembly GCA_052389995.1. GTDB lineage: Bacteria > Gemmatimonadota > Gemmatimonadetes > Gemmatimonadales > Gemmatimonadaceae > JAICNG01. The sequence goes on from JBQTHJ010000021.1 coordinate 68,886, forward strand.
TGCCGCGCACCACCGCCTCGATCGAGAGCGCGACGGCGATTGGCGCATTGGCGAGGATCTTTCGCATCATCTCGCCGGCGACGCGAAGGAGATCTCCCGCCGGTACGACCGCGTTGACCAGACCGATGCGGTGCGCCTCGGCGGCGGTGATCATCTCGCCAAGGAGGATGAGCTCGAGTGCGCGGCCCTGGCCGACGAGGCGCGGCAGGCGCTGAGAGCCGCCGTAGCCTGGCCCGATGCCGAGCTTCACCTCGGGCTGTCCGAACTTGGCGTTGTCGGACGCAATCCGGACGTGGCAAGCCATGGCCAGCTCGCATCCCCCACCTAGAGCGAAACCGTTGATGGCGGCGATGACCGGCTTCGGCGACGTCTCGATCCGCCTGAGGACATGTTGGCCGCGGCGGGCCCGGGACCGACCCTCGAGGGGGCCCTGTTTGGCGAGCTCCGCGATGTCCGCGCCGGCCACGAACGCCTTGGTTCCGGCCCCCGTGAGGACGGCCCCGGCGACGTCATGCCGCTCGCGAATCTCCTCGATCGCCCGGCCCAGCTCCTCGACGGTCAAATCGTTGAGCGCGTTGAGCTTATCAGGCCGGTTCACCGTCAGCGTCGCCACCCTGTCGGTGACGTCTAACGTTATGTTCTGGAAGGGCATTCGTCGTGTCGAGTAGGGACGTGGGTCGGTCCCCGAATCTAATCTCCCGGACCCCTTTTTGCCCCTTCGTGTGGGACGTGCCGATGCCCCGATGGATCACCCGACACGGGTCAAAGCGAACGACGTTTCAGTACCGCGATCCCGCCGGACGACCGGTGCGGGACACGCGCGTCCTGGAGCGCATCGACGCGCTCCGAATCCCGCCCGGGTGGAACTCCGTGCACGTGGCCGTGAGCGAGCGAGCCGCCATTCAGGCGTGGGGCATCGACGCGAAGGGCCGCAAGCAGTACCGGTATCACCAGCGCGCCGTTCGGCGTAGCGAAACCGCCAAGTTCTTTCGCGTGCGAGCGCTCGCGCGCGATCTGCCGCGAATTCGGGAATCGCTGCACCGCGACTTCTGTCGCACCGATTTCTGTCGCGAGCGCGTCCTCGCCGCCGTCGTTCGACTCATCAGCGATGGGTTCTTTCGCGTCGGCAGCGAGCGGTATCTGAAGGAGAACCGGACGTTCGGCATCTCGACGCTGCACAAGTCGCACGTTCGGGTCGAGGGACCGTGCCTCATCTTCGAGTACCGTGGGAAGCGCGGCATCGAGCACCGCCAGGTCGTCGTCGATGCCGAACTGGCGGAGTTCATCGCGCTGCTCCTTGCGGCGCCGGGGCGCCGCCTCTTCCGCTACCAGGACGGTGACACCTGGTGTGACCTCGACGCGCGCGACGTGAACCAGTACCTCCGCAGAACGCTCGGCGTGCGTTACACGGCCAAGGACTTTCGCACGTGGGGCGGGACGCTGCGTCTCGCCACCGTTCTGGCCGAGCTGGGACCAGCGGGAACCGAGCGTGAGGCAAAGCGTAACGTCGTGATGGCGGTCCGCATGGTCGCCGCCGAGCTGGGCAATACGCCCGCGGTGTGCCGCAAGTCGTACGTGCACCCGATCGTCATCGCCCGATATCTGGATGCGGGCGACACCATCGCGCGCGGCCTCGCGCGTGTGGCGCCGCAGCAGGGCGTAGCGCGGCACCACCCCGAGGAGCGCGCACTGCTCCGCTTTCTCGACCGCCATTTCCCGGAGCGTCGCCGCCGGATCCGCCCCAAGCCGAAGGTTCTCGAGGCCGCCGCGGCCGCGTAGCCTCGGGGCGGGGGAGCGTGCTACGTTCCCTCCCCATGGCCGTCATCGAGTCCGTTCGCTGGTCGCCCGGTGGCGCCGGCGTTCGCATCATCGACCAGACACAGCTCCCGGATCGCCTCGTCGAGCGCGACATTCGCACGCTGACTGAGGTCTGCGAAGCGATCGAGCAGCTCTGCGTACGCGGTGCTCCCGCGATCGGCGTCGCGGGTGCAATGGGCTTGGTCGTGTCGCTGGTGCCGTTCACGAACGAGCCCCGTTCTTCGCTCCTGCGGCGCGTGCGCGAGCATGCTGACCGCATTCGCGCGACTCGCCCGACGGCGGTGAACCTGCCACGGGCGATCGATCGCATGAGCGCCCGTGCGCACGAGATCGATGGGTCTGCGGTCGACGTGCTCGAGGCGCTGCGCTCGGAAGCCACCGCCCTGCTCGAGGAGGACCGCGCGATGTGCCTGCGCATCGGCGACCATGCGCTCCCCCTTGTCGCCGATCGTGCGTGCATCCTGACGCACTGCAACGCTGGGGCGCTCGCGACGACCGGAATCGGGACGGCGCTCGCGCCCATTTATCTGGCTCATGCGATGGGACGCCGCGTCGAGGTGATCGTCGACGAGACGCGCCCGTTGCTCCAGGGAAGCCGCCTAACGGCGTGGGAGCTCTCGCGCGCCGGAATTCCGGTGACGGTGATCGCCGACGGCGCGGCGGCGAGTCTCATGCGAAGCGGCGCGATCTCGCTCTGCATCGTGGGAGCAGATCGCATCGCTGCAAACGGCGACGTCGCCAACAAGATCGGCACGTACGGGCTCGCGCTCGCCGCGCAGCACCACGGCGTCCCGTTCTACGTGGCGGCTCCCTCGTCGACGCTCGATCGCTCGCTGCCCAACGGCGATGTCATCCCGATCGAGCGCCGCGCGCCCGACGAGATCGCCCGGCTGCGGGACACGCGTCTGGTACCTGAGGCGGCGAGAGTCGATAACCCCGCCTTCGATGTGACGCCGTGGGAGATGATCACGGCCATCGTGACGGACGAGGGCGTCTTCAGGAGGCCGTTCGATTTTGCTCAGGGTGCTCAGGGTGCGCGCGTCGGCGAGGCACGCTCTCGCGCGGCGACCACACCTTGAACACCTCGAGCACCCTGAGCACGTAGAACTTCATGGCCCTTCTCGCTATCGACCAAGGGACCACCGGCTCGACGTGCCTCGTCGTCCGACGCGACGGGCGCATCCTCGGGCGTGGGTATCGCGAGATCCCACAGCATTACCCGACGCCGGGCTGGGTGGAGCACGATCCGCGCGACCTGATCGAGCGGACGCTGGAGGCCGCTCGCGAGGCGATTGGCAAGGCGGGCGTGACGCCTGAAGCCATCGGTATCACGAATCAGCGTGAGACCATCGTACTCTGGGACCGGCGCACCAGTGAGCCGGTGGGACGCGCGATCGTGTGGCAAGACCGGCGAACCGCCGAGCGCTGTCTCGAGCTTGCGCCGCAGACCGATCGTATCGCGCGGCTCACCGGGCTCGTCGTCGACCCGTACTTCTCGGGGACGAAGCTCGAGTGGATGCTGCGCGATCGCGACGTCCGCATGCGGGCCGAGCGCGGGGATCTCGCCGCGGGAACGGTCGACTGCTGGCTCATCTGGTCCCTCACGCGGGGCGCCGTTCACGCCACCGATCCGACGAACGCGTCACGGACACTGCTCTTCGACATCGATCAGCGCCGCTGGAGCGAGGAGCTGTGCGATCTCCTCCACGTGCCGCGCGCGCTACTCCCCGACGTCCGTCCCTCGAGCGGGGATTTCGGCGTCACATCGGCGGATTTTTTCGGGACCGAGATTCCGATTCGGGGTGTCGCCGGCGACCAGCAGGCTGCGCTCTTCGGTCAGGGGTGTTACGCGCCGGGTGCCAGCAAGAATACGTACGGCACCGGCGCCTTCCTGCTTCTCAACACCGGAACGCGGCGGCCTGAGGGTGGCGCGGGACTGCTGACGACGATTGCTTGCGACGCCACCGGACAACCCGCGTACGCCATGGAGGCGGCCATCTTCATCGCCGGCGCCGCCATTCAATGGCTCCGCGACGGTCTTGGAATCCTCGAGCATGCTGCCGACAGCGAGCAGCTCGCACGCGGGATCGACTCGACGGATGGCGTATACTTCGTCCCGGCGCTCGTTGGGCTCGGCGCCCCCCACTGGGAGCCGAGCGCGCGCGGAACCATCGTCGGTCTTACGCGCGGAACGACGCGCGCACACCTCGTGCGTGCTGCACTGGAAGCCATGGCCTACTCAACGGCGGATGTGCTCGAAGTCATGCGATCTCGCGTCGCGGCCGCAGATTCCGGGTGGTCGCAGCGCGGAGCCTCGCTTCGGGTCGACGGTGGCGCGACTGAGAACGACTGGCTCATGCAATTTCAGGCGGACGTGCTTGGAATGGCCGTCGAGCGTCCGGCGCAGATAGAAACGACGGCCCTCGGCGCGGCCGGTCTTGCCGGCCTGGCGGCCGGGACGTGGCGCAACGCCGAAGAGTTCCTCGCAACACGGGAGTTCACGCGGTTCGAGCCAGGACCGGGACGGTCGGACGCCGCTGCCGGTGCTGCGGGGTGGGCGCGCGCCGTTCGCGCGACGCTCGCCTGGGCTCGAGACCGCTCGTGAGCCGTCGGCGTCTTCCCACGCTGCTCGATGCGCATCGCGCGGCGCTTTCCGCATGTCGCCAATGCGGACACGCGGATGCGCGAGTCCTCCCCATTATCTCGGAAGCCGTACGTCCGCGGGTGATGCTCGTCGGCCAGGCGCCCGGCAAGAGCGAGCTGACGGACCGCCGCGCCTTTACCGGTCGCGCGGGCCGCACGCTCTTCCGCTGGTTGGAGCGTGCGGGCCTCGACGAGGCGACGTTTCGCCGTGAGGTGTACATCGCAGCCATCACGCGCTGCTATCCGGGCCCGAGCGCATCGGGCCGTGGTGACCGCGTCCCGTCGCTCGAGGAGCAGGCGCGCTGCGCGCCGTGGCTCGAGGCGGAGCTCGACCTGATTCGTCCCGAGGTGATCATCCCGGTGGGCCGCCTCGCGATCGACCGGTTCCTGGACACGGAGCCGCTGGACCGACTGGTCGGCGTCATGCATGCGACGCGCGTCCGCGGACGATCGGTGCGCGTGCTTCCATTACCGCACCCGTCCGGCGCGAGCAGCTGGGTGAACGCGCCCGCCAATCGGGCGCTTCTCGATCGTGCCCTCGACCACCTGGCGCAGGCGTTCGCAGGGCTCGGCATCGGTGCGCGCCAGACCAGCAGGCGCACCGCATAACGAACGCGAGGAGTGCTCTTGGGAGTCGTCATCGCACTGGCGCTGTCACTGAACGGTCGGCCGCAGCTGAGCATCGCACCGGACAAGCTGAAGCACTTCTTCATGTCGGCATTCGTCCAGAGCGCCTCGTACTCGGCGCTCCGACTCACTCGCGTGGAGCACAACACCGCGATGGTCGCGGCCAGCGCGGTGACGTTCAGCGTCGGCCTCGGCAAGGAGATCTACGATGCGCGGGCGGGGCGGACGTTCGACGTTCGCGATCTCGCCTGGGACATCGCGGGGGGCGCGGCGGCGGCCGCACTGCTCGAGCAGTCACGCCCGTGAGCCCGCGGCCGTCTTCGACTCTACACGGCATTCCCGGCTCACCCTATATTCCGGGAGCACTGTTGCATTCGCCCACTCTTCGCGGAGACCGCGCGTGAGCGACGACCAGAAACAGCAGTCGGTGGACGACCGCCGTTCTCAGCTCGGCCTGCGAGCCCTCATCGATGAGATGCTGCAGCAGGTGCGCGAGTTGAACCGCCGCGCGGGCACGTGGGATCCGGACGAGCGCGCCAAGGCCGAACAACAGTTGGAGATGATCATGGCGCGCGTGCGGGACGAGGCATCGCGAGGCCACAAGCCGCGGTAGTCCAGCTCCGTTCTCTCCAACCCGATCGTCAGGTCGCGCGCACGACTTCGTGAAACTCGTCGGTGAGCTGGCACTCTGGGTCGCGCTTCTCATGGCGGCCTGGGGCGCGATCGTATCGTTTGCCGGCGGCCGCGCGCACCGCGCCGATCTCATCGAAAGTGGTGAGCGGGCGATCTACGCGTCCTTCGCATGCGTCGTTCTCGCCGTTGCGGGAGTGCTCGTCGCACTCCTCACCTCTGACTTCGCCTTCGAGTACGTGGCGACGTTCACGAGTGCGAACCTGCCACCTCCGTACAGGCTCGCCGCTCTGTGGAGCGGACAAGCCGGATCGCTGCTCGTCTGGGCGTTGATGCTCACCATGTGCGCCGCGATCGCCGTGGCGACGAATCACGGCCGCAATCGCGAGGTCATGCCCTACGTTGCGGGGACGCTGTCCTTCATCGTCCTCGCCTTCGTGACGGCCCTGTGCTTCGGAGCGAACCCGTATCAACGACTGACGGTGATTCCGCCTGAAGGACAGGGGATGAATCCGCAGTTGCAGCACCTCGGCATGGTCGTGCACCCGCCGAATCTCTACCTCGGCTACGCCGCTACGGCCGTACCGTTCGCGTTTGCGGTCGGCGCGCTTCTCGTTCGCGCGCTCGACGAGGAGTGGGCACTCACTGTCCGGAGGTGGTCGGTCGTGTCGTGGCTGTTTCTCACCGTCGGCCTCCTCACCGGGATGTGGTGGACATATGTCGAGCTTGCCCCGCACGCGAGGTGGCAGTGGGACGCGGTCGAGAATTCCTCGTTCCTGCCGTGGCTGGCGACGTCCGCGTTCCTGTACGCGACATCGAGGCAGGCGCAACGTAGCGCGCTCCGAGCGTGGAGCGTCATTCTTGCTACGTCAGGGTTCCTGCTCGCGATGTTCGCGACCTTTGTCACGCGAACCGGCATTATCGCGACTGTGCATGCCCTGACATCTTCCGCGGTGCGTCAATGGTTCATGGGCGCGCTCCTTGTCGCCCTGGCCGCCGTGACGTATTTCGTCGCTACGCGTTTGCCTGAGCTGCCGCCGGCCCTGAGCATCGCGGCGCGACGCCGCCCGCGTTACGGGCGCTCTGTCGCGTACGCGGGACTGTTCGCTCTCCTGATCGGGTTCGCCGGAGCCGCGTTCACCAGGGAAGTGCACGTCTCCCTGGCGTCCGCCGAGGCGGCGAGGGTCGCCGACCCCTTTGGACGGGCGTGGACGTTCACGAGCCAGAGCATATCCGAGTTCGACGAGGTGAACCGTTACGTCGTCGCCATTGCACTCCGGACGGCGCGCGGTGACCAACCGAGGGGGATCATTGGCAGCGAACGGCGGCAGTACGTCGATAGTCGTGGAGCGCCGACCTTCGAACCGTGGACGAGGCCCGGCATCGATTACTCATTGACGCAGGATGCCTATGTCGTACTGGAAGACGTCACCGATGAGCGCGCGGTGATGCGTATTGGCTTCAATCCACTCGCGGTATGGGTGTGGATTGGTGGCGTGATCGCCACGATCGGCGGCGTCCTCGTTATGTGGCCGAACGGCCGCGAGGTGTCTCCGTGACCGCGCTGATCGTGGGCACCGTCCTCGCGCTCGGCGCGCTCGCCTACGTGCTGGCGCCGCTGATCGCCGCTGATGGTGGGGCGCCACGGGCACCGTCGCGGCCGATTCCTCCGACCACGGATGAGGAGGAAGGTGGTGCGGTTGCGGAGTTGCGTGAGATCGAGTTCGATCACGCGACGGGGAAGCTGTCCGATGGTGACTACGCCGCGCTCAAGGCCAGATACACCGCGGACGCCGCGGCCGAGGCTCAGACCTCCGGCGTTGCGGATGACGCGGTGGAGGCGGAAATCCGGCGTGCGCGCGCGCTGACGCGCCTCTGTCCTACCTGCGGTCCACGCCCGGAGCCGGGAGCGCGCTACTGCTCGTCGTGCGGTGCGGCGCTGGCGTGAGTGAGCGGCGCGCGCTCACGCGAGGTAGCCTGCTGCTCGAGCACCGCCTTGAGCCGTAGCGCGAGCTCGCGTTGCTGTTCGCGCAGGGGCTCGATCGTTTCGCGGCGCCGGCGCAGGGTGACGTATCGCTCCGCCTCGACCCGAGCGTCGCCCCACTGCTCGTGCAGGCCGAGCGTGAGAAGGCCCAATGCTGGCAGCGCGAGCAGCGTCACCACGCCCGTTGCCGGCCCGGCGATAACGCCGGCAAGCGCAGCCAGCGCAACGATCCACAGCGGGAACACGATCGCGCCCGCGAGAAGCTTGTGCGTGGCGCGAACGTCGTCGCGCGGGCGCGCGCGCTTCTCGAGGATGCCCGTTAGGCGGTACGGAAGAAAGAAGACCACCGTGCCGATCGCGAGGACCGCAAGCGGAACGACGCCGCCAAGCGGGAGCCGGCGCATAAGCCAACGCAACGGCCCGGGCCGTTTGGGATCCTCCACGAGATCGCGAGGGCGGAGTCCCAATCGCTGCATGACTCTCGCGTACCGGGTGATGTCCTTCGCCAATGGAATGGAGCCGTCGTGCGCGCCGCGCAGGTGCGAGAGCGTTTCCGTGGTCCGACGGAGGCGGCCTACCCACTCGGCGGCGTCACGCGCTTTCCCGAATTCCGCGGCATAGATCGCCTCCGCCAGCTCGACCAGCGCCGCGTCCTCCCACCGCTCGAGATTCACGGTGACGTCGCGGAGCCCTTCATCGATGCGGCGCGTCAGCTCTCGGACGGCGTTGCCGTCGCTCGCTCCGTCCGGCGACACGTCGTCCCACCGTATGGGTTGACCGACGGTGACGAGCGCCTCGGAGCGAAAGGTGTTCTTGTCCCGGAATACCGATCCAATGGGCACGATCGGGACGCGAATGCCGTGCGCCGCCATCGTTCCGAGCGCGATGCGTGCGGCGCCGGTCTTGAGCGGCGCAATCGACGGATCGCTGTGGCTCAGTCCCTCGGGGAAGATCCCGACGGCCGAGCCTCCGGCCAGCGCCGCATGGACCGCACGAAACATCTCTTCGTTGCGCGCGATCTGGGACGGGTCGTCGGACTTGCGATACACCGGAATCGAGCCGGCACCACGCACGAGGAATCCGACGAGCGGATCGCTGAATAACGGGGCCTTGGCGAGGAAGCGCACCGGTCGCCGGGCAGCGAATGCGACCATCGCCGGATCGAGCAACGAGTTCGGATGGTTGGCGACGAGCAGGACCGGGCCGTTAGGCGGCACGGTGTCGCCCGCGGGGTGCAGCCGATAATACACGCGCAGCGCCACACTCGACACCACCGAGAGGAACGGCGCGAACCACATCTCACCGCTCCACGGCGCCGAGCCGGCGGACGGCGATGGTCACGGAGCCGACCAGCGTCACGATGCAGAGCGCGGCTGCCAGCCCGAAGCCGATGATCATTTCGGTGACATCCGGCGTCCCGCCGAAGGCGCGCGCGCTCACATAGCCATAGACCGGGCGCGCCTCGAGCACCACCACCGCGCCGATGAGGGCAACGGCGCTCATCATGTAGACGAGACCACCGAACGAGGTCGGTATCTGAGCCGCATTCTCCGTGTCGAACTGCGGAAACACCGTGCCGAGCGCGAGCGCGAGCCCGGCCAGCGCGAAGGTGAGAAGCGTGATGGAGAACAGCGACACGTACATCATGAACGAGCTCACCTGAAGCAGCACGTTCGTCACGAAGACGATCCCGAGCGCCAGGATCAGCAGAGGAAGGGTGCCGATCCAGAACTTCGCCCACAAGAGCTCGCGCATCCGGAGCGGGCTCGACATGAGGAGCCACAGGGTGCGTCCCTCGAGGCTCACGCCTGGAAAGATGAAGCGGGCCGCGATCGACGCCAGCACGAACCCGGCGAGCACCAGGTTGAGGAAGGGGATGACGTTCACGAGGAAGAACGTGATCCCTTCCCCGCGCAGCGGAAGGAACTTGATGTTGAACACGTACACGATCACGAGGACGCCAAGCAGGATGAGCTGCGACCACTGCGTCGTGTCGCGGAAGAACACCCGCGTCTCCTTCATCAGGAGCTCGCGGCGCACCACACCCAGGGGCGCGAGGAGCGCGTTCGCGACGCGCTTGAGCCGCGTGCCACGCGCCCATCGCTCGCTGCTCTCCTGCGCCTTGGTGAACCCGGTCGTGTAGAGCGACCGGTGGAGGAGGGCGCCGAGGACGACGAATGCGGCCGCCGTCGACCAGAGCATGTAGTACGGCAACACATCCGGAACGCCAAGCAGCGACGACATCACCGCGCGCTGCACCCATTCGCTCGGGAGAAAGGGCGACGTCGGCGTGCGGAGGACGGCGATGAAATCCACCAGTGAGCGAAAGCCCTCGGGGCGTGCGAGCTGCTCCGGGCGCACTATGCGGAAGAGCAGCACGAGGCCGCCGGCCGAGAGCACCGCAATGACGCTCAAGATGTCACGCGTGCGACGGGCGGGAAACACGCGCACGAGCAGGAGCGTGATGGCGCTTCCCACTACGGCCGGAATGAACAGGAACGGGAGGAAGGTGCTCAGCACCACGAGCGGGAAAAGAATCCCGCCGTCGTACGCAACGCCGTAGGCGATAAAGATCGGCACGGCCATCAGCACGACCATCCAGCTCGAGTGCACCGCCGTCTCCAGCAGCTTGGCGCCGTAGAGCCGAAGCCAATCCACCGGCGCGGCAACGAGAAGATCGAGGTCGCGCGCCACGAAGAAGCTCGAGAGCGCCGTGATGATGTTCGAGAGGAGCAGGATCGCGAAGAAGCTGACGAAGACCAGGCCGAGCAGCTTCCCGGCGAGGAAAGGCCCAATGTCCGGCACGCTCCGGAAATACAGGAGAAGCCGGAACAGTACGACGAGGACGAAGGCCCAGAAGAGCGCGCCGGTGACGCCGAGGAGGGCGATGCGAGCGGCGCGTCCGCGCTCTCCGCCGCGCGCACGGATGCGTGCGGTGATCCACTTGGGGCGCAGCAGATGGAGCAGCGGCACTCGGGGAACCGCCGAGACGAGCGCCAGCTTGTCGGGGGCCTGCTCGTTATGCTGAGTCGGCGCGCGACGCGCTGCCTCAGGCATCGAGGACCTCGACCACCGCGCGAGCGGCGTTGTCGCCGGTGAGGCGCAGGAAGATGTCCTCGAGTCCCACTTCGCCGGAGGCTGCATGACTCCGCAGCTCGGCCATGGTGCCGCATGCGCGGATCTTGCCGCCCTGAATGATGCCCACGCGATCGCACAGGCTCTGCGCAACCTCGAGCGTGTGCGTCGACATCATGATCGTGTGGCCGCGCCGCGTGTATTCGCGAAAGAGATCCTTGAGCACTTTCGCCGCCTTGGGGTCGAGGCCCACCATTGGCTCGTCGACGACGATCACCTCGGGCCGATGCAGGAACGCGCTCGAGATGATGAGCTTCTGTCGCATGCCGTGGCTGTAGCTCTCGACGAGCTCGTCCTGCCACTCCAGGAGATCGAAGAGCGCCAGCAGCTCGGTCATACGCCGGTCGACGACAGGACCGCTCTGGTCGTACAGTCCCGCGACGAATCGCAGAAACTCGGCTCCGGTCAGCTTCTCGTAGATGAAAGGGCGATCGGGGATGAACCCGAGCTTCGTCTTGGCCGCGATGGGATCGGCCGCGAGGTCGACGCCCCCGATCCACACCGATCCGGCGGTGGGCTCGAGGATGCCGGCGATCATGCGAAGGGTCGTCGTCTTTCCAGCGCCGTTAGGGCCCAGAAAGCCGAACAGCTCCCCGCGGGACACAGTCAGGTCGATCGCGTCTACGGCGGTGAAGGTGCCGTAGCGCTTGGTCAGCGCCCGTAACTCGATCATGTGTCAGCTGGTGGAGACGACGTCGATGCGCAGCCGCCCAAGCAGGCGAAGGAGCTCGGCTTGCTTCGAGAATCCGCCGATGACGAAGCGCAGATGCGCCGCGTCCGCCGGGAATTGCCCGAAGGTCGGGTCGACCGCGACCCAATCCCCCAGAAAGACTTCCGGCCAGGCGTGGTAGTAAAACTTCCCGCCGACGTAGGCGAGCCCCGCGGCCGCGCGCGCCGGGAGCCCGATCGCCCGCGCCATCGCGACATACAGTTGCGTATGCTCGTTGCAGTCGCCCGCGCGGACGCGAAGCACCTGCGTCGCGCTGGGGATCGAGAAGCTGATGCGCTTCTCCAATGAATCGTGCACCCAGCGCGCGAGCCGTTCGGCAGCGACCCGCGGATTCTTCGTGTCGCCGCGAATCCGCGTCGCGAGCGCGACGATCGCGGAATCCTCCGATTGCAGGAGTCGCTGGGGACGAAGCTCGTCTTCGTACCGGCCTCCGCGCTTCATCGGCAGCGCGTACGCCGGCGTGAGCGACGCGAGCACTTCGCGCCGAACGACCAGCGTGTCGCCGCGCATGTGCTGCCGCCCGCCATCGAGCTGCCAGCCATCGAGCCGAGCCGCTCCGAGACGCACCGCGAGATAGGCGAGCTGCCGATGGTTGCGAATCGGGGCCGACGAAGCGATCGCGGTCGCCTCCTGAATGTCCTGATCGCCCGAGTCCTCGACCGCGCGAGCGTTCCAGTTCTGCCAATTCTCGAACGCGACCTCGTACGCTTCGCGCTCGAGGTAGAGCTGTCCCGGATGCATCGCTTCGACCATGCGACCTTGTGCGTCGACCCACGCGGACAGCGGCCCGCCCTCCTGCTCGACGAGCCAGGCGCGCACCGTGTCGCGTCGTGCGGGAATCCACCGCTTGCGATCCCAGTCGAACGACGCGCTGTCGTTGACGACGAACAGCGACTCGGCCCGCACTGCTACCGTGACCTCTCCGGGCGCCATGGCGAGCGGATCGAACACGGAGAACGTCCGCCGCGCGCCTAACGTCGGTCGCTCGAGGAGCGCGAACGTCATCGGCACCAGCGTTGGGAGCAGGAGCGGACGCGTCAGCGGGATGCGACGGACCTCGGGCTCCTCGTCCTCCATCCGAATCGAGAGCGTCAGCAGCGTGTCACCGCTCACCTCCCCGGCGGCGCGGAGGGGCCCGATCTCCGGGCTGAGCTCGAGCGAGAACCCGCGCAGCCCGAGCGATCGTGACAGCCGCGACGTGAGCCGCACCGATCCGCGATGCGACCGTCGATCGGCCTTCACGTCGAAGAGGAGCTGATCGCTCATCGTGATTTCCGACTCGGTCGTGTCGATGCGCGATGAGGCAAAGCCGATCTGCGTCCCGGCTTGCATGACGCGGTAGTACGCGGTCCCCGGGTCGACGCGCGCTCCGGCATCGCGCATCAGGTCGCCCTCCGTTCGGAAGAGCTCGCGCCGCGCGAGCACGGCGAGACCTCCGAGCCAGGCCAGGAGGAGGACGGCGGCAACGCTTCCACGACGAATCATGCCGAGGCGGGCGCGGCGGGAGAGACGACGATCGACATCGGGATCCGCTCCGGTTCAGGCCGAATGACGACGCGAGCGGATGCGCGTTGCCTCAGCTCAGGGAGAGTGAGGTCTCGTCGTCGATCCACTCCAGGTACTTGTGTAACCCCGCGGAAACGGGAAGTGCCAACAGCTCTGGCACCTTGTACGGGTGCAGCTCACCGAAGGCCAACTCGAGGGCCTCCACGCGTGCCGGCTTCGTCTTCAGGAGGACGATTACCTCCCGTTCGTCGGCAACCTTTCCCTCCCACCGATAGAGCGACCGGACGCCGGGAAGGATGTTGCCGCAGGCGATCAGCCGCCGATCCAGGAGTGTCTGCACGAGCTTCACGGCCTCCTCGGCCGTGGCGAGCGTGGTAAGGACGACGATGGCGTCAGGCATTTGTCAGGGTGCTCAGGGTGCTCAGGGTGCTCAGGGTGCTCAGGGTGCTCAGGGTGCTCAGGGTGCTCAGGGTGCTCAGGGTGCTCAGGGTGCTCAGGGTGCTCAGGGTGCTCAGGGTGTTCGAGGTGTTC
>JBQTHJ010000022.1:0-112685 GCA_052389995.1 Gemmatimonadaceae bacterium
GATCGGCGAGGCCGGCCGGTTCGGTCACCGTTGTGCGTCGAATGCGGACGCGGTCTCCGAAAGTGGGACGAGCGCTGTCGCTCACGGGATCTCTAGGCTCGGGCTAAAGCTCGGTGTCGTATAACGCCGCGCTCAACTGCACGCGGTCGACTCAAAGGCGCGCGGTACCGCGCCGGCTGTTGATCTTAAGGGCACCGAATTGCGATGGCTACCTTGGACATCGCGCGTGACAGTTGCAGCAGCTAGTTAGGCAGCCGGTCGTGAACCTAACGGGCATTGCTGACCCGGACCGCACAAAAGTATCCCCGTCCTCCGCCACGCCCCCACGGCCGCCACGTTCCTTCGAATCCGTCCGCGTGCATGCGGCGGACCCAAAGCCCAGCACCAGGACCATCGAGCATGATGGCTTCGAGCTTGGCGCGTACATTCGAGTGTGTGCCGACCGTTAGCGCGTTCTGCTGGGGATGAGTGCGGCTTCCCCAATTCTGCACGTGCACCAAGAGCCCAGGATAAATCGGGTCCCGAGAAGTGGGCTCTGGGATGTCTGGGCCAGGCAAAAGCGACACGCCGACCGCGGCGAAGTCCAGGTCGCTAAACCCGTAGAGCGGGGTCATTCCTGTGTCGGCCCTTTCAGGCCCGGCCCCGGTGCGGGTTGAGCGGTCGGTAAGCGCCGTCCGACGAAGCTCGAGTTGGCCCTCCACCCGCTTGCCTTTGGCAGGCCCGCCCGTCGCCACCATGACCAGTCGGTAGACTCCGGGTATGAGGCGGGCCTCAACCGACGTCCGGAGCGAATCGTCGACCGGCTCGCAGTGAAGGATGGAGCCAATGTCCTGAGCCAGGGCTGCGACCGCTGCGACCGTGGCCCAGATGACGAAGAGTGGTACTCGGACAGTAATCTTCACCGCAGCTCCGATTTCTTCGCGATGCTGGTGCCTGCCTAACTTATAAGTGGGTTGCCAAGATATGCTGCGGCGAATCGCGCAGGGTTGCAAGACCGCTGCGACCTAATGTCGCCCGCCCGCCGCGCGCCCGCGCGCGTAAGCACCACGGCACCACCGCGATGGCACACTGCGGTTCTCGCCCGTCGGCCGCATATAGGCAGCGAGAAGGACGCGACCTAAGCGCGCCATGATTCTCTCGCGGTGCACAGCATCCGCGGGACCCCCATCCCGTGTTGCCACAGACGACTCTAGCGTGCAACTAGAGTCGGTCGGCAGGACTGCGCACGCCGGGCGTGCCGTGGTTCAGGACATGAGTGTAAATCATCGTAGTACGCACGTCGGCGTGCCCGAGTAGCTCCTGAATCGTGCGGATGTCCGCGCCGCTCTCGAGCAAGTGCGTGGCGAAGGAGTGTCTCAACGTATGACACGTCGCCCGCTTCGTGATTCCAGCCGCACGGACCGCCGTGGCGAACGCCCGCTGGAGCGCCGTGTCATGCAGGTGACCGCGGCGGCGGAGCTTGCTGCCGGCTTCCATGTACGGTCTTCGGGCAGGAAACACCCACTGCCAGGACCAGTCCATGTCGCCGTTGGGACGGGTCCGCCCCAGCGCACCGGGAAGCGCGGCGCCGCGAAGGCCGCATCGAAGGTCACGGTGGAACTGCTCGCGAACCGCTCGGAGATGCGCGCGCAAGGCCGGAGCCACGACGACCGGCAAGGGCACCCGACGGTCCTTGTCGCCCTTGCCGCCACGAACAAGAATCTCGCCACGATGAAAATCGATATCCTTGACCCGTAACGAGAGGCACTCGGCGACGCGCAGGCCGCTCCCATAGAGAAGCGTGGCGCACAGACGGGACACGCCCCAGAGCTGCCCGAGTACTGCGCGAATCTCGGTTTCGGACAGCACGACGGGAACGCGACGGCGATCCTTGGCCCGAACGACTCCGGCGACGTAGCCAACGGGTTGCCCCAACACGTAGCGATACAGAAAAAGTATCGCGCTGAGCGCCTGATTCTGCGTCGAGGCGCTGACGCTCCGTTCGACGGCCAGATGACCGAGGAACGCGGCAACCTCGAGCTCACCCATCTGCGACGGATGCCGGCGATCATGAAAGATGATGAATCGCCGGATCCAGTCGACGTACGCGGTCTCCGTGCGCGTGCTGTAGCCGCGTGCTCGCAACCTGCGTCGAACGCGCTCGAGCAGGCGTAGCTTCCGCTCAGGCTCCGACGTGCGGCCGAGATGAGAAGCCGGGATCTGGGGATATCCACTCGAGGACATGACCGCATCTGCGCGCCACATCCCGTCCGAACCATCATCACAATCTCGGCCGGCGGAGCGAATCTCGCCGAGAGGGCTAGTACTTCGGCACGCTCGCGTCCACCTCGTCGCTCCAGCGCTGGATCCCGCCGGCGAGGTTCAACACTCGCGTGAAGCCCGCGGCACGCAGCTGCTCGGCCGCGCGCGCACTCCGAATTCCGTGATGACAGTGCAACACGATCTCACGACTCGCATCGAGTGAGGACAAGGCGCCTGGCAGCGTGCCGAGCGGGATGAGACGAGCGCCGGGAATGCGCGCGATCTGCCACTCGTAAGGCTCACGGACGTCGATCACGTCGAGCGCGTCGCCCCGCGCGAGCCGTTCCGCGAGCTCCGCCGGCGTAATCTCGGCGCTGGCCTGGCCCGAAGTGCTTGCGCCCGCACCACAGAACGCGTCGTAGTCGATGAGCTCGCGAATGTCGCGCGTGCCGCACGCTGGGCACGCCGGATCGCGCTCGAGGCGCACCGTGTGGAACCGCGCGTCGAGGGCATCGATGAGCAGGAGCCTGCCGATCAGCGGTTCGCCGACACCGA
Organism: Gemmatimonadaceae bacterium; assembly: GCA_052389995.1. Lineage (GTDB taxonomy): Bacteria > Gemmatimonadota > Gemmatimonadetes > Gemmatimonadales > Gemmatimonadaceae > JAICNG01. Next base: position 2,797 of record JBQTHJ010000022.1, read on the forward strand.
GCAGAAGCTTGAGCGCCTCCGTCGCCTGAATCGTCCCCACGATCCCGGGCAACACGCCAAGCACGCCGCCCTCGGCGCAGCTCGGCACGAGGCCGGGCGGTGGGGGCTCGGGATAGAGACAGCGGTAGCACGGTCCCGACTCGGTCGCGAAGACCGACGCCTGCCCCTCGAACCGGAAGATCGACCCGTAGACGTTAGGCTTGCCGAGCAGCACGCAGGCGTCGTTGGTGAGATACCGGGTCGCGAAGTTGTCGGTGCCGTCGACGATGACGTCGTAGGGACGCAGGATCTCGAGCGCGTTGTGCGACGTGAGTCGCGTCTCATACGACTCGACCGCCACGTGCGGATTGACATCGTGAATCCGGTCGTGCGCCGAGTCGAGCTTCGAGCGGCCGACGTCCTTTGTCCCGTGAAGCACCTGACGGTGCAGGTTGGACATGTCGACGACGTCGAAGTCGACGAGGCCGAGCGTGCCGACCCCGGCCGCGGCCAGATAGAGGGCGAGGGGCGATCCCAGCCCTCCCGCCCCGACGAGAAGCACACGTGAGGCCTTGAGGCGTCGCTGCCCCTCGAGGCCGACGTCCGGAAGAACGAGGTGCCGGCCGTACCTGAGCATCTCTTCCTGGGAGAGCTGAGGCAGGCCGTTCGGGCGCGTATCGCGATTGTTTGCCACACCCATATCATACGACATTGACGCAGTCAGTGCCTTGCGCGGGAGGGGCCGTCCACGGATGATAAGAATCACCGTTTCTGCGCACTAACCGTCCCCCGTGCGCGTTCCATCCTCGTGACCACGCCGACATCTCTGCTCGCTCCCCTGGATCCCGGCCGTGTGCTGGCCGGGCGCTACGTCATCGAGCGCCCGCTAGGGCAGGGTGGCATGGCGACCGTCTATCTCGCCGAGGAGCGGAAGCACGCCCGGCACGTCGCGGTCAAAGTCCTCCGCCCCGAGCTCAGCCGCTCTCTCGGCGCCGAGCGCTTTCTCCGGGAGATCAAGATCGTCGCCCAGCTGTCGCACCCGCACATTGTGCCGCTCATCGATTCGGGGGAGGCCGACGGTCACCTGTACTACGTCTCGGCCTTCGTGCCGGGCGGCTCGCTCCGCGAGCGACTCGCGCGCGAGCGCACGCTTTCCCTCGCCGACGCCCTGCGCGTTGCTCGCGAGGTGGGCTCGGCGCTCGAGAGCGCGCATCGCAACGGCTTCGTCCACCGCGACGTGAAGCCCGAGAACATTCTCCTCTCGGACGGACACGCGCTGCTATCGGACTTCGGCGTTGCCGTCGCCTGTTCCCCCGACCGGGTCGACGCGATCACCGACGTCGGACTTGCGCTCGGCACTCCTGAATACATGAGCCCCGAGCAGGCGAGCGGGGAGCGCGACCTCGGCGTGGCGAGCGACGTGTACAGCCTCGCCTGCGTGATCTTCGAGATGCTGACGGGCGAGCCACCGTTCCGCGGTTCCAATGTGCAGGCCACAATGGCGATGCACGTGACGAAGGCACCCCCGTCGCCGCGCACCCTCCGTCCGGAGCTGCCCGTGTCGCTCGAGCGCGTGTTGACGCGCGCGCTCGCGAAGCTGCCCGAGGATCGCTATTCGACCGTCGCCGAATTTTTGAGCGCGCTCGAGTCGAGCGCCATGGCGCGCTTGTCCCAGGCTCGCGCCGCGCCGCGGACGATCGCCGTGCTGCCCTTCGTCAATGCGAGCCCCGACGCCGAAAACGAGTATCTGAGTGACGGGATTACCGATGAACTCATCGACGCGCTCGCCAAGGTCGAAGGACTGCGCGTGGCATCGCGCACGTCCGTGTTCGCGCTCAAGGGGAAGGCCCAGGACGTTCGCGCGATCGGCGCGTTGCTCGGCGCCTCCGTCGTGCTCGAGGGCACGGTTCGCAAGGCAGGGGAGCGGCTCCGCATTACGGCCCAGCTGACGTCGGCGGATGACGGACAGCTGCTGTGGTCCCAGCGCTTCGACCGGACGCTCGAGGATGTCTTCGCGATCCAAGATGAGATCGCGCACACGATCGTGAGCACGTTGCGCGCATCCACCTTTGCGTCGCTCGAGACGCCGGCCGCCAAGCGGCACACCGAGAACGTGCGGGCCCATTCGCTGTACCTCCGCGGCCGGCACGCATGGAACAAGCGCACGCAGGAGGGAGTGCTCGAGGCGATCGAGTTTTTCGAGCAAGCCATCGCGGAAGATGCGCGGTACGCGCTCGCGTACACGGGCCTCGCGGACTCCTTCGCGCTGATGCTCGACTATCGCAGCGTCCCGGTCACGGAAGGTCACGAGCGCGCGAAGTCCTACGCGCGGAAGGCGCTGGAGCTCGACGAGACGCTCGCCGAAGCGCACACCTCCCTGGCCTGGAGCCTGTTCATCTACGACTGGGATTGGGAGGCGGCCGAGCGGGAATTCCGGCGCGCGATCGAGCTCGACCCGCGCTATGCGACCGCGCGGCAGTGGCACGCCTTCGCTCTCGCGTCGCGTGGGCGTCTGGACGAGGCCCTGCTCGAGGGCCACGTCGCGCAGGAGCTCGATCCGGCGTCGGTATCCGTTCGCCGGACGTTAGGCTGGCTGTACTTCTACGCGCGGCGGTACGACCAGGCGACCTACCACCTCTCCCGTGCGATCGAGATGAACCCCGAGGCAGAGGAAACGTACCGCGTGCTCGGCCTCTCGCTGGCGAGCCAGGAGGACCACGGTGAGGCGGAACGCGTGCTTCGCGAGGCCATCACGCTCCGCGGCGCAGGTCCGTATGCAGTGGCGACGCTCGCGTACGTTCTGGCGCGGTGCGGTCAGGAGGCGGAGGCGTGGTCGCTGTTCCGCGGGCTCGAGCAGCGTGCGGAAACGAGCTACGTCTCGCCGGTGGCATTCGCGACGGTGTACCTCGGACTCGGCGAGGTCTCGGAGGCGCTCGACTGGATGGAGCGCGCTGCTGACGAGCGCCGCGGTTGGCTCGTCTACCTTCGAGTGAACCCGATCTTCGACCCGGTGCGAGACACGCCCAGGTTCGAGGCGCTACTCGAGCGCATGGGGCTTTCGACATGACCATCCCACGCACGACACTGGGACTTCTGGCGCTCGTCGGCGCCGCGGTGCTGCTCATTGCCCTCTGCGGGCCGGCGTAATGCAGTGCTTCTATCATCGTGAGACGGATGCCGTCGCGCTCTGCCGGCATTGCGGCCGCGGCGTGTGCGACGCATGCGTGGCCGAGGTGAGAGTCGCAGCCTTCATCTGCCCGCGACGCTACGACACGCGTACCTCTCCGCCGAGCCGTTAGGCAGCCGCGGCATGACGGACATCGGCGATGCGCTGCTGTACTTCGCGGTCTTCCTCTTTTCGACGACGTTGCACGAGGCGGCACACGCCTGGGCGGCGCTTCGCCTGGGCGACCCCACCGCGTACAAGGGCGGACAGGTGTCGCTCGATCCCATGCCGCATGTCCGCCGGGAGCCCTTTGGCATGGTCATTCTGCCGCTGGGCAGCGCGTTGCTCACGGGCTTTCCGTTTGGATACGCGAGCGCGCCATACAACCCCGAGTGGGCGCGGCGGTACCCCGAGCGCGCTGGATGGATGGCTCTCGCCGGCCCGGCCGCGAACCTCACGCTCGTCATCCTTGCCGCGCTGCTCCTCCGCATCGGCGCGCTCGCCGGTGTGTTCTACGCTCCCGACTCCGTGAGCTTCGGCTCGGTGGCGGCGTCCGAGTCCGGCGAGGTCTGGTCGATGGCCGCGTCCCTCCTTGGCGTCGCGTTCTCGATGAACCTGCTGCTGGCGGCATTCAATCTCCTTCCGTTTCCGCCGCTCGATGGAAGCGCGGCATTGCCGCTGCTGCTGAGCCGGCGCGTGAGCGCGCGGTACCAGGAGATCATGTGGAGCACGCCGATGATCGGGCTCCTTGGCATCCTGATCGCCTGGCAGCTGTTCGATCACGTTTTCCAGCCGATCTTCCTGGCGGCCGTGAATCTCGTCTACCCTGGCGTCACATATCACTGATGCGTTTGCTCCCGGAGGACGTTTCGAGCGACGGCGCCCTCGCCTTCGCGCGGCGCGTCATGATCGCGATCCTGTTGCTCGGGATGCTCGGCATTCTCGTCGAGCTGCTCCTGCTCGAGCACTTCGAGGACACGCTTCAGGTCATCCCGCTGGGTCTGCTGGGACTTGGGGCGATCGTCCTCGTCTGGCAGGTTCGGTCGCCGGGCCGCGCGGCGCTTCGCACGCTTCGCGTGCTCATGGTACTGTATCTGGTGAGCGGGGCGCTGGGTGTCTTCCTGCACTATCGCGGCAACGTCGAGTTCGAGCTCGAGCGGCGACCGCAGGCAGGGCGGTGGGAGCTCTTTCGCGAAGCGATGATGGGCGCGACGCCAGCGCTGGCACCGTGGGCGATGATCCAGCTCGGCCTGCTTGGACTGCTCTACAGCGCGCTGGTTAGGCGGGACGCCCGGGTCGGAACCGGCGAGGTCGGATAATGTCCACCGACGTTTAGTACCGCAGCGGCGCGTCGGTAACCACCCTCCACGTGTCCCGCGCGATGAGCAGCTCCTCATCCGTCGGGATCACCCACAGCTCCACACGACTGCCGGGCGCATCGAAGCGGCCCTCGCGCCCCTGCGTCAGCGACGCGTTCGCGTCGGCATCGATCGCGATTCCCAGCCATTCGAGACCGTCGCAGATGCGCGCGCGAATCTCGACCGCATTCTCACCGATGCCTCCGGCGAACACGATCGCGTGCGCGCCGCCGAGCACGGCGAGATAGGCGCCGATGTACTTCCGCACGCGATAGCAGAAGACGTCCACCGCCAGTCGCGCCCGCCGGTCGTCGTGCTCGGCGATCTCGCCGAGGAGCTCGCGCATGTCCGCGGTGAGACCCGAGAGACCGAGCAATCCGGACTGCTTGTTGAGCATGACCTCGACCTGCGAGAGCGAGAGGCCTTCCTTCGCGGCGATGAAGTCGAGGATGGCGGGATCCAGATCGCCGGAGCGCGTACCCATGACCAGCCCTTCGAGCGGTGTGAATCCCATCGACGTGTCCACCGAATCTCCGCCGCGGATCGCGCAGGCGGATGCGCCGTTTCCGAGATGCAGCGTGATCAGCTGCGAGCGCTCGCGATCGCGCCCCGTGAGCTGCCGGTACCGGTGAGCAACGTAGCGGTGCGATGTCCCGTGGAATCCGTACCGTCGCACTTTGTAGCGCCGGTAAAGCTGGTATGGCAGACCGTACAGGAAGGCCGTCTCGGGAAGGGTCGAGTGAAACGCGGTGTCGAACACGGCAACCTGCGGAACGCCCGGTCCGAAGACGCGCGACGCCGCGCGCATCCCCGCCACGTTGTGCGGATTGTGCAGGGGGGCGAGATCGACGAGGTCTTCGAGGATGGCGAGCACCTGATCGTCGACGCGCTGGGACCGAGCGAAATGCTCCCCGCCGTGCACCACGCGGTGGCCAACGGCCTCGATCTCCGCGAGCGCGCTGATGCCGACGTCGACCTCGTCGCTCACGAGCCAGGCCGCGACGTAGTCGACCGCCGCGGCGAGGTCCCGAAGCGGTGCCACCGCGCGTCGCGTTGGGCCGCGACGCACGGTGAGCGACATGACGGCCTCACCGCCGATTCGCTCCACCGCGCCGCCCGCGAGCCGCGCGTCGTCGTTCTTCTCGATTCGCTCTGCGTCCGTTCCGATGAGCTCGAACTTGAGGGTCGATGAACCGACGTTGAGAACGAGAACGTTCATGCGATGGCAAGGCGCGGTGAGAAGGGGGCGCAGAAAACCCCTCGGGAAGCTACGAAGCACGAGCGTCGTAGCGTCCCGAGGGGTTTTCGCGCGGGTGATCTTCGTCAGCTCCGGTTCTTTCTCCCATCACGCAGGACGCGGATCGTTCCGTCGTATCCGAACTTCACGTCCGCAGCCTGCTCGAGGGCCGAGATCGCCGTGCGCGACGAATCGAGCGAGACGTTCATCGAGACGGGCCGGTCGAGGATCGCGGAATCACGAACGACGAGTCCGAGCGCATACCAGCGCTGGAGATGCTGCAACGCCCGCCGCAATGGCATCTCACGCAATATCAACCGCCCCTCGGTCCACCCGAGCGCTTCGTCGAGCTCTTGCGCGGTGGGCTCGCGCATCTCGCCCTCGGACGTCACGATGAGCGACTGGCCGGCCGTGATCGTTCGCGTCTCCCCCTCACTCTGGATCGACACCTGTCCCTCCTTTACGCGTACCGCGACGAAATCCTCGTCCTCATAGGCGCGGACGCCGAACGCCGTGCCCACCGCCTTGATGATCGCGTCGTTCGCGCGCACCTGGAACACCATCGGCTGTCCCTGTGCGACGACGAAGCTCCCGGTGCCTTGCAACCCCACGCCGCGCAGGCGGTCGGCGAATCCCGGCGGGACGGTGAGCCTCGACTCGCCTCCGAGCATGACGTCGGTGCCGTCCCCAAGGCGGAGTGCTGTCCGCTCTCCCTGGGCCGCGACCAATGTGCGTGCCTCGCGCGCCCGCAGGCCGGCGGCGACGGCGCGGTCCTCGCTCGCACGATCGATGAAGAAGATCGGCGTCAGCACCACGAGCGCGACTGCGGCGATTCCGATCGCGGGCCACAGCCACGGCCGGCGCTTCGTCATGCCGCTGACGTGCTCGGCCGTCGCGTGCCTGGCGTGCTCCGCGACGTCGCGTTGCAGGTGCGTCCGGTCCGCACGCGCGTGAATCGTGTGCTCCAGATGCGACCACGCTTCCTCCTGCGTGGCGGGGGCGCGCTTCGCGTGCGCTGCCCCCTGGCTCACGTGCACGCCTTCATGTGACTCGAACCTGTGAAGCGAGGCACGTCGGCTCTGCGCGCGAGCAGCAGCCTCGCGCGTGGCCTGGTGGAGAAACGTCTCCAGCGCCTCGGGCGTGTCGAACTCGTCACGCTCCTCCCAGACGCGCACGAAGACGTTTTCGACCACACGCGGGGCCGCCGTGGGGTCCTCGAGGACAGGCGAGGCTTCTTGCGTGAGAACGGAGTAGTGGTCGTCGAAGATGCGCCGCAGTGCTTGTTCGTCGCCGGCCTTCAACCGGACAAGCACATCGCGGTCGACGGAGGGAATCGTGCCGGGCATGGCCACCTCCAGACGTTGGGCAGGAGAATGCCTGCTTCTCAACGTGCGCACGCGATCGACGATTTGCAACGGGGTCCCGCTGCATTGCAGCCCGAGCGCTGAGGCCGTATCCTTGCGCGACTTCGCTGCGCCTTCACCCGCTCCTCGGGAGCATTCCGCTTTGCTTCCACTTCTGCTCGCTGGGCTTCACCTGCTTGCGTTGGGCATCGGCCTCGGGGCCATTTGGACCCGCGGACGCGCCCTTCGAGGCGTCGTGGATGGGGCCGCGCTTCGGCGTGCCTTCGCGGCGGACGCGTGGTGGGGAGTGGCCGCGGTGGTCTGGCTCGGCACCGGCCTGGCGCGCCTGTTTGCGCAAACGGAAAAGACTCTCGACTACTACCTCGGGAATCCCCTCTTCCACATGAAGATGGGCCTCTTCCTCATCGTGCTCCTCCTCGAGATCTGGCCGATGATCACGCTGATTCGATGGCGGCGCGCGATAGGTCGCAATCAGACGGCGACGACCACGCCCGCCCGGCTCATTGCGAGGATCAGCGTGATCGAGGCGCTCCTCATCATCACCATCGTGTTCGTCGCCGTGGCCATGGCGCGCGGGTACACGCTCGGCGCCGGCTGACGCAGCATGGCCTCCTCACATCTCGCGATGCTGCCTTCCGAGCTCAGCGAACGGTCGCTCTCGAGGCAGGACGTCGTCATGCGGCACGACGACGCGCTCGTCGCGCTCGGTCACTTCGGCCGCGCTGGTCTCCGTGTGGAGTCGTGGGAGGGATGGGTGCGTCTCGCCGACGGCACGCGCGCGAAATCACTGGCGCACCAGGGAACGTTCGCGCTCCCGCTCGAGTCGAAGGCGTCGATCGATGTGACACGCGAGATGATCGCCCAGGCGCAGCAGCGGTGGAACCGCTCGCCGGAGTACGCCGGCGGCGAGCTCTTTTTCAAGCTCACCGTGGTGTAGCGTGAGCCCCGTACCGCCCGACGCGGACTTCGAGCGGCGCGTGCGCGACTCGTTCGCGCGGCAGGCGTACATGGGGACCCTCGGCGCGAAGCTCGTGCGCGTCGTACCGGGCGAAGTCGCGGTGGAGCTCCCCTGGCGGCCAGAGCTCGGGCAGCAACACGGCGTCCTGCATGCGGGCGTCGTGGCGTCGATCGCCGACAGTGCGTGCGGATATGCGGCGCTGTCGCTCATGCCCAAAGGAGCGGCGGTGATGAGTGTGGAGTTCAAGGTGAACCTGCTTGCGCCGGGGCGCGGAGACCGGTTCACGGCTGTAGGGCGCGTTCGACGCGCCGGCCGCACACTCACGGTGTGTGAGGGCACGGTCATAGCGCATGACGGGGGCGAGTCGCGTGAGGTTGCCGTCATGACCGCCACGATGATTCGCCTGGAAGGCAAGAGTGACCTCGCCGACTAGATCGCCGGAATCGACGGCGAGGACCCGCGACCTGGCCCGCGTTCTCGACGAGGCCATACGGATTCCCGGGACGAACATCCGCATCGGCCTCGACGCGCTCCTCGGCCTTCTGCCCGGCGGGGGCGACATCGCTGGCGGCGCGCTCTCCGCGCTGATCATGCTCCAGGCTGCGCGGGCCGGGGCGCCGACCTCGGTGCTCGCGCGTATGCTCGGCAACGTCGTGGTCGATACGGTAGTCGGCACGATTCCGCTGCTCGGCGATCTGTTCGACGTCGCCTGGCGCGCCAACTCGAAGAACGTGCGCCTCCTCGAATCGTGGCGGGAGCATCCTGCCGGAACGCGGCGTGCGAGCAAGCTCGCCGTCGCAGGATTCCTCGCGGCGCTCGGCGTGCTCGTATTTCTCGCGGTGTGGGGAGCCATTGCACTCGGCGGCGCGCTTTTTGACCTCTTGCGCGGTACTTGAGCGAAGAGCGCAAGCGTGGCTGCGCTGAGTGCCTGAATGAGGGCGCCGTGTGGATGGACGATGAGAAGGACACCGTGTCGATGACGCGCGCTCCCCACACCGTGGCGCGGAGCCGCCGCATCACGCTCAGCCGTCTTGGCTGGGTGACGGCCGCCGCGCTCCTGTCGCTCTCGATCGCAGCCGCTCGGGCTCCGCTTCCCAAAGGCCTCGATGGGATGACGATCTGCCTCCCGATCATCGGCCCCATCACCCGGATAGACTCTACTCTCACTGGGCGGCCGCGGCGGCTCGCCGTCATCCATGAGCGCGCGCACGCCGAACAATGTCGCGAAAGCGGCGCGTTGAGATCCTACGCGGCCGGTTGGACGTTCGAGGGAAAGCTGCGGTCCGAGGCGCGGGCCTTCTGTGCAGAAGCGTACTGGGACCTGGCGACCGGCCATCGGCGTGAGCACGTCCTGGCGCGGATCGCCGATGAGCTCGAGACAGCCTACGACTGGACGGCCGGCCGCTCACGCGGAGAGATCATCGCAGCCGTCGGCGCGGCGTGTCCGCCGCTCTCGGCGGTCGCGCGCGCCGGAGGGTGAATGCAGGCTATCGATCTTCGGGAGAAGTTCGCGGCGTTCACGGAACACTGGAGCCCGCGAGTCGTCGCCGAGCTCAACGTTCTCGACGAGCGGACGGTGGCGGACCCCGCGCGCCGCTGAGCGGTGCCCGTGAATCACGTCCGTGCGCTGCTCGATCACATGGCCTGGGCGGATGAACGCATTCTCGAATCGCTCAGGCGGCCCGGTATTCCAGGGAGGGCACTCCAGCTCTACGCGCACGTTCTTGGGGCCGAGCATGTATGGCTCGCGCGTCTGGAGCAGCGGCCCGCGGGAATGGCCGTCTGGCCCGAGCTCACGCTCGACGAATGCGAGAGCGTTGCGCGGGAGAACGCGCGCGGATTTCGTGCCTGCATCGGTCGCCTAACGGCCGACGACCTGCCGCGAACGGTCCACTACCGGAACAGCGCCGGACGCGAGTTCGACAGCGGCATCGAGGAGATCCTGCTGCACGTCGCGTTGCACGGGGCCTACCACCGAGGCCAGGTCACGTTGCTCGTGCGTGACGCCGGCGCCGAGCCCGCGCCCACTGACTACATCGCAATGGTTCGCGGCGTTCCGGCGGCGACGAGCGGCCCGCCGCCGCTACGATCCCCGGTTCACGATCGGTAGCACGCGTCGTCCGCTGGGGTTGCTGCGCGCGATGTTGGTTGAAGGCGCTGACATCGGAACGTGACGGCAATTCACAGGGCGTCCTCGGGCCGCAGGCGCCCTCCGTACGTCCTTGACGCATCGGGGTTTCAGGCCTTGCGACGCTGCGAGCAAGCTTTGTGCATAGCTCGTCCGGTCGGCGCGTCAGTAAACGGTGTGTGAAGGCGAAAATGGAAAGAAGAGTCGAGGTGGTCCGATGATGAGCGGTCGAACGCGCATGCGCTGCTTTCTCTCACTGACCGCCGCGGCGATAGTCGTCGCGTGCGGACCCCGTGAGCCTATTCCCATGACGGTGACGCCGACGGCAGCCACTCCGCTGGCGGCGTGGCCCGACGTGGTCGGATGCTGGGAGCTGCGCATGGGCGCGTGGCAACCGGCGTTGATGCTCGGCAACGATGAGCGCATCGTGACGCCGCCGTCCCGCGTGTTGATCGATTCCACGATCGGGACGCGTCCGTACGAGCGCCGGAATCTCCTCCTTCGTCCCGCGCCGGGCGCTGCGCCGAGCGTGCACCGATACTCGTGGTGGAACATGGGTCGCGGGGACAGCATCCAGCTTCGCTGGACCACCGGATTCAGCGGTGTCAACATGAACCTCTTCCACGAGGGCGACACGCTGCGTGGATTCGCGCGCACCGAGTGGGACTTCGACCGGCAGCCGCAGCACGCCAACGTGACGGCCTGGCGCGTGCCGTGTGAGGCGCAGGCGGAGATGCTCGCCGGCGATTCCCTGGGACGCAACATTCCGTTCAATCCGTCGATGCACGTCGCGGAGCGCGGCGCGATGCGTCACTATGTCGCGGGCAAGGCGGTGGCGCGCGAGTCGTGGGAGGTCGTTCGCACCGGGGATTCGCTGGCGATCGTGGCCCGCGTGGAATCGGCCGGGTCCCGCAAGCCGCCGATCGTCATCACGCTGCGCACCGACACGGCGTTCGCGCCGCGTGGCCTCGAGGTGGACGGTGATGAAGACGCGACGATCACCGTGCTCGGCAAGCGCACGCGGGTTGGCACGGGGTCAACCGCACGCACGATCACCACGCCGGCGACGTTCTTCGTGCTCCCGAGCTCGCACGCCGCTGCGCCGTGGGGCGCGCTGCTGCGGCGGTGGAATCGCGCCGACCGTCCCGCGCGTTTCTCGATACCGGGCGCGGGCAACGTTCGGCTCACGTTCCGCGGACGCGACTCGGTGCTCGTCGGGAGCCGTCGCATCATTCTCGACCGCATCGGCGCGTCGGGCACGGGATGGGGACGCCGCACGCTATGGACGGACACGCTCGGCGGGCTGGTCGCATCGCTCGGCGGCATGAGCGGGACGTTCGCGGTGCGCGAAGGCTACGAGATGGCGGTGCCCCACTTGCTGGCATCGGCGCGCGTGGATGCGCTGCGCATCGTGCGCAATGCCGTCGATGACGTGAAGCCGGCGCGCACGGCGCGGTTCGCCATCGTCGGCGCGACGGTGCTCGATGGCATGCGCGATGCGCCGCTGCGTAACGCAGTCGTGCTCGTCGAGGACGGCCTCATCACCGACATTGGGACGCGCGCGCAGGTGAAGGTTCCGAAAGGCGTGCCCGTGATCCGAGGGCGAGGACTGACCGTCATCCCTGGCGTCCGCGCCGACGGATGGAGCATCTCGGATGTCGCCTGGGGACCATCGGCGCTCGCGCGCGGAATTCTCGCGGTGCGACTGTCGCTACAGAACGACGCGTTGCTCGGCGAGCTTCGGGAGACCATGCGGCGCGATGGCGCGCTCGCGCCGCGCGTGCTCGACGCCGCCGACACCGTGGGCGCGCGCGTACTGCGCGAGGGTGATCCGGCCGATTTCGTGGTGGTGCAGGGCACGCTGCGCGAAATCCCCGATACGCCGTCTCGCGTGCGGTGGGTGGCGCTCGGCGGGAGGCTTTACTCCGGGGAAGCGCTGCGGAAGTGGTAGCCCGCTAGCTCCGTTCCCACACGAGCGTCCCCAGCGACTCGAGCCGATCGCCGACCTGCGTCGTCGCCAGCCCGGGTACGCGAGGAACCGCCATCGTTCCATCCGAACGCATCGCCAGTGCGATGAGGTCTCCACCAGCGGAGAACCAACGGTCACTGGGCTCGACGTCGCTTGCGTATACAAACCGCGGAAGGGCGCCGAGTGCCATGATCGGGTGGGCGCCGACGCCGGTCTCGGGCATCGTTCCTCCCCAGAGCGCCACATCCTCCGTACACGCGACGGCGTAGATGCGCAGGGCTTCGGCGATTCCTCCCACGCGCTGAATCTTTACGTTCCAGATCCGTGACGATCCCAGCGTGACAGCGTGCCGCGCCCATTGTGCGTCGCGCAGCGATTCATCGAGGCAAATCGGCGTACGCAGCCTTCTCGCGAGCTTCGCGTGATCCACGAGGTCGTCGTGCCGCAGCGGCTGCTCGATGAAGAGCAGCCGCTCGTCGTCGATGCCGCGCAATGCGGCGGCATCGCGGTCGAGGTCGTACGACGCGTTGGCGTCCGCCCATAGCGGGACGGAGCGCTCCTGCGTGGCGATGGCGGCCTGCGTCGCGCGAATTGGCTCCACATCCCATCCCGGACGAATCTTGATCTTGACGCGGCGGTATCCGCGGTCGAGTGCCTCACGAGTCCACCGCGCGAGCGTCGCTGGCGACTCGTCATCGGGGATTCCGAGCGCCACTCCACAGGCGAGATGATCCCGAGGTGCCAGCTCGCGGTCGTCGACGCCGAGGGTGCGCAAGACACCTGTGAGCAACTCGATCAGGGGTGAGCCGCTTGCGTGCGCAAAAAGATCCCAGACGGCCGTCTCTGCACCGGCGCGTGCGAAGGGGTTGCCTCGCACGCCTTCGCGGAGCACGGCGTCCGCCTCCATCGGTTGCGAAAGGCTCCGCCCGACGAGTCGCGGAAGCAGAACCTCCGTGAGCATCCAGCGCGCGCTCTCCAGAGTCTCGGACGAGTAAAAGGGGAGCTCGAACGGCGCGCTTTCGCCGTACCCCGTGGCGCCATCGGAGGTCGCCAGCTCGACGATGAGCGAGCGTCTCGTGCGAAGCACGCCGCCGCTGATGCGGAAGGGGACCACGAGCGGCAGTGCCACCTCCCACACGCGCGCCCGCCGTATGACGACGCGCGAGGTCATTCGCGCTGTGAAGCCAGCTTGCTCACATCGAGAAAGTGCAGTACCCCGTCGCGCCGCTCGATCCATCCCATCTCGCCGAGCGCGAGCATCCATGCGATGAGGCCGTGCTCGGGGTGGAGCACGAGCTCGTGCAGCGCCGCGGCGGTGCGAGACGCCGCACCCGAGCGGTACTCGGACCTCGGCAACTGGAAGTACGTGTGGATCTGCCCACTCTCCGCTCCGCGCAGGGCGTACTCGATGAGGCGGCGGCCGGAGTGAATGTCGCCCGTCCCGGAGAGATCGGCAGGCACGCGTCCTCGCCGCTCAGCGAAGGTGGAAAGTGCGCGAAGGTTGCGCCGTGCCAGCGCCGGTCCGCCATACGCGATGCCGCGATCGTCGTCGAAGAGTCGATTGAACGCCACGCGAAAGCTCACATTCGGCGGATCCTCGAGTGCATCGAGCATCTCGCATTGAAACGCGTCGTCGAATCGCGCGTTCATGATCTTCATCCCGAGATCGACGCGTCCCGCGCCCGCGTTGCCTACGAGGCGCGGGACCTCTCGCAACCACCGCAGCACGTTCACGCGCTCCTCCGCGCGAACATCTCCTGCCAGCGTTGGGCTGAAATCCTTCTCGATGATGGGCGCTCCGCGTCCGTCGGCGTCTCGCCACGCCGCCGCGATCGCCTGCGTCGTGTACCGGTATTCGGCCTCCCGGAACGGCTCGGCGCTCGTCTCTGGCAGGTGATATTTGACCGACGCCGCTACGGGCATCTCGTGCTGCGCACCGACCGGAAGCGCGGCGCGCAGCAGGCGGAGGTAGCTCGAGAACGGCTTGTCCCACCCGCGCCCTCTCCAGGTGACCGTCCACCCGGGCGTGCCGTCCTCGTCGGTCACGCGCTCGACATGCATGTGCGATTCGTGGATGGCCCACGCCGCCATGCCGCGCTCACCGCTGTTGTCCTGCGCGATCACCGTCTTCAGGACGACGAACCCGAGACCGGCGCGCGCGTCGGCCTCCACTTGCTGCGGCGTCATCGACAGCTGGCCGGATGCCTTTCCGAAGGGGATGCGGATGGGGCGGCCGGCGTAGCGCCCAGCGAGGTCCACGCCCCAGCGGTCGAGCGCCCACTCTCGAACGTGCGCGCTGAGCGGATCGTCCGCGCGCTGCTCGAAGTCGTCGGCGAGCTGCTGTCGAACCGTTTCGCTGAGCGGCGGTCGCTGCGGAAGCTCGTGCCTCACGAGACCTCGTCGAGGGTTCGCATCGCCGTCAGGAGCCGCGAGCGCTCATCGGGCGAAAGGGCGGGACCATGCGGGTCGTGACACGCATCGTCGGGGATCACGCCGTCCGCGGCGAGCGCCCACAGCATCCGCTGAACGTAGCCCTCCATGGGCTCGACGAACGTCACGGAGGCGAAGGCGTCGCACGCTCTCGTCAGGCGGGCGAACGTGCGCCAGTCTCCGGCCGCGGCGGACGTGATCAGGCGAGCCTGCATGGCGCTTCGCGCTGCACCCATGCCAATGAGAGCAGCGCGCGCGCCGAGCATGAGCGAGTAGCCCAGAAATCGATCTTCACCCGTAATGAGCAGTCTGTCGGCGTGGTTGGATGTCATGCGAGCAGAAATGTCCTGAAATCGCATGACGGAATCGAGCGTCGCGAGTTTCACGCCTGCCACATGCGGCAGGTCGAGCAGGCGATCCAGGGTGGCATCATCGTACTCGAGTCCGCTGGCTCGCCGGTAAAGCACGAAGGCGAGGAGGGGAAGGCCCGCCGCGGCCAGCTCCGCGTGCAGCGCGACCACCCGCGCGCTCGCGTCGGAAAGATCCGCCAGCGCCGTGGGAGGATGTACGAGCAGGGCATCCGCGCCGCCGCGACGAGCCTGCTCGGCCATGTCGAGCGTACGCTGTATGACCGCGTCGGTGCGCGCTCGCTCATCGGTGGGCAGCGGGCTGCCATCCACTGACACGCCACATCCGGCGACGATCGCCGCCGGTCGTGGGAGCGCGCTCCGCCATGATGCGAGCACGGCATTCCGCGTGTCGTCGTCGAGGTGGAGCCCGCGTCCGGTGTGTGCCCAGACCGCGACACCGCCGATCTGCTGCCCCGTCATCCAGGCGGCGTAGGAATGTTGAGCCTCCGCGTGGACTTTGCCGTTCTGTCGCCGTGGGATCGGTACGGCGGGGATAAGCGTCCCTTCGAGGCGTCCCACGAGCGCCCGCGCGCTCGCGTCGAGCGATGACTCGGGCTCGCTCACGGCGAGGGTACGGACGGTTGAACGACGCGGATCACACGCCGAAGATGCACGGTGAGTGCAGGGGCCGGAAGCGAGCGAACGGCGCCAGTGCGTGATATCTTTCGGCGCGAGAGGCGTCGCGAGCCGTCGCGGCGCATGACGCTACCCGCTGCACAGCCGACCATGCCCAGGAACCCGCTTCACGCGCTGCACGAGGCCGGACAATCGATCTGGCTGGATTACATCGACCGCTCCCTCCTTCGCAGCGGGGATCTCGCGATGCGAATCGAGCAGGATGCGTTGACGGGCATGACGTCGAACCCGACGATCTTCGAGAAGGCGTTGACGGAGTCCGATGCCTACGACGATCAGCTGGCCTCTGCGCCGCCCCAGCACACGTCGTGGGAGCTGTTCGAGATGATCGCCACTGACGACGTGCGCGACGCATGTGACGTGTTCCGCGGCGTCTACGAGGAAAGTCATTCCACGGACGGGTTCGTCTCGATCGAGGTGTCTCCGGGCGCTGCGCACGACGTGGAGGAAACGCTGATCGAGGCGCGACGCCTCTGGCGCGTTGTCGATCGTCCAAATGTAATGGTCAAGGTGCCGGGCACGCGTGACGGAGCGGTCGCGGCGCGGCAGCTGATCGCCGAGGGGATCAACGTCAACATCACGCTGCTCTTCGCGCTCGACGCGCACGCCGATGTCATCGAGGCGTACATGCGTGGGCTCGAGGAGCGCGCGCAGGCGCGCAAGCCGATCGACCGCATCGCCTCGGTGGCGAGCTTCTTCGTGAGCCGCGTCGACACCGAGGTGGACAAGCGCATCGAATCGCGCCTGGTCACCGCGGCACCTGCGGACGCCGAGCGTCTGCGCGCGCTCAGGGGCCGGATCGCGATCGCGAACGCGAAGCTCGCGTACGCGCTGTTCACCGAGCGCTTCTCGGGACCGCGCTGGAACGCGCTCGCGGACAAGGGCGCGCGCGTGCAACGTCCGCTCTGGGCGAGCACGAGCACGAAGAACCCCGCGTATCGTGACGTCATGTACGTCGAGGCGCTCATCGGCCCGAACACTGTCAATACGATGCCGCCGCAGACGATCGAGGCATTCCGCGATCATGGCATCGTCGCTCGCACCGTCGAGGCGGACATCGAAGGCGAGCGGCGCGCGATCGCCGAGCTGGAGTCACTCGGGATTCCGCTGGTTTCCGTGACCGACAAGCTGCTCGTGGATGGGCTCGCGTCCTTCCAGAAGTCGTTCGATGGCTTGCTCGAGCGCCTCGAGCAGAAGGTGGTCGGGTGATCGGCGCGCGTGAGAGGCTCGACGCGCTCGAGGCCTCGACGCTGTGAGCACCTCGAGCCTGCCCTCGAGTAGCACCCGGCGCTCGACACCCGCGAGCACGAGTCGCCATACCTCGCGCACCAAGATCGTCTGCACGATTGGTCCGGCGTCGGCTTCGCCCGGCGCTCTGCGATCGCTCATTGGCGCGGGGATGAACGTGGCGCGCATCAACTTCTCACACGGCACGCACGAGCAGCACGCCGAGGTGATCGCTACCGTCCGCGCACTCGCGCGAGAGATGAAGCTGCCTGTAGCCATTCTCGGCGACCTCCAGGGCCCGCGCATCCGCATCGGCGAGCTGACCGCGCCGGTGATGCTCCTCGAAGGAAGCGACATCGTCCTCGCACCCGAGGGCGAGGCCACGGCCGGCGACATCCCGGTGACCTACGACCAGCTCGCGAACGACGTGAAGGTCGGCGACCGCATCCTCATCAACGACGGGCTTCTCGATCTCGTCGCGCTCGAAGTGCGGCCGCCGCGCGTGACGGCGCGCGTGGTCCATGGCGGTCCGTTGTCGAGTCACAAGGGCATCAACCTGCCGGGCGTCCTCGTGTCCGCGCCGTCCATCACGGAGAAGGACGACGCCGACATCGAGTTCGCCGTACGGCAGGGGATCGACTACCTCGCGCTCTCGTTCGTCCGGCGCGCAGAGGACATCGACGGGCTGCGACAGCGCGTTCCGCGCGATATGCTCGTCGTGGCGAAGATCGAGAAGGACACCGCGCTCGCCAACATCGAGAGCATCATGCGCGCGAGCGACGCGGTGATGGTGGCGCGCGGCGACCTCGGCGTGGAGCTGCCGTTCGAGGAGGTGCCCATCGCGCAGAAGCGCATCATCGCGCTGGCGAACTCGACCGGCCGGCCGGTCATCACGGCGACGCAGATGCTGGAGTCGATGATCGAGAATCCGCGTCCAACGCGCGCCGAAGCGAGCGACGTCGCGAATGCGATCCTGGACGGAACGGACGCTGTGATGCTGTCGGCGGAAACCGCGACTGGGCAGTACCCCGAGTTGGCGGTGCGCGCGATGAGCCGCATCATCACCGAGATCGAGACTCACCCGGCGCCGAAGCAGCGTGTCACCGATCACGCGCGGCTCCGTCGCGTCGACGGCCCAGTCGAGACCGAGGACGCGATCGCCGCCGCGAGTGTCGCCGCGGTCCGCATGCTCGACGTCCCGCTCATCATCGTCTTCACCAAGAGCGGGTTCAGCGCGCGCGTCGTTGCGTCGCATCGTCCCGAGGTCCCCATCCTCGCCGCGACCGATGTCGAGCGAACGTTCCGGCAGCTCGCACTCGTGTGGGGTGTTCAGCCCGAGCTCGTGCCCACCTCGAGCAGCTATAACGAGATGGTCGGTCACGCACTGGTGGCCGCGCGACGCCGACGTCTCGCGGACCCCGGCGACCGCGTCGTCGTGACGGCCGGCGTCCCCTTCGACCAGCCCGGGACGACCAACTTGATGAAGGTCGAATTGGTGTGAAGCTGACCTTCCTCGGGACCGGTACGAGCTTCGGCGTGCCGCAGCTCGGCTGTCATTGCGAGGTCTGTCGTTCTCCCGATCCGCGCGACCGGCGCACGCGCGTGGGCGCCGTCATCGAGACTGGCGACGGGACCCGGCTGCTTATCGACACCCCACCGGAGCTGCGTGTGCAGCTCATCGCCGCCGACATCGATCGCATCGATGCGGTGTTCTTCACGCACGATCACGCGGACCACACGCACGGCATCGACGACCTGCGAGCAATCTCCGTCCGTCGGGGTGCGGCGCTCCCGATCTACGGCGCGCCTGAGACACTCGACAGGCTCGCGCGCAGATTTCCCTACATCTTCGACGATGCGATTCGTCCGCTGCCGGGGACGACGAAGCCGGAGGGTCACGCGCGCCCGCTGCGCGATGGCGAATCGGTCGAGCTTGGCGGAATCGATGTCACCGCCGTCGCCGTGCCGCATGGACCGTGTCCCGTGTTTGCGTACCGTGTCGGCCCGCTGGCGTACATCACCGATGCGAAGAGCGTCCCGCCGAGCGCGATGGAACGGATGCGCGGCGCGCGCGTGCTCGTGATCAATGCGCTGTTCCGCACCGAGCATCCGACGCATCTCAGCATTCCCGAAGCGGTGCGTGTGGCACGGGAGCTTGGCGCGGATCGCACGTACCTCACCCATTTGACGCACGACAATCGTCACGCGGATCTCGAAGCCGAGCTGCCCGGAGGCATCGCGCCCGCGTTCGACGGGCTGACCATCCGCATCGACTGACATGGCGCTCCGGATCGACTACACGAACATGCTCGCCGACTCCGTACCCGGCGGAGTTCCCGCCGCATCGCTCGAGGGAGCCGGTGACGCATTCGCCCGCGCGATGGCGGTTTTCGACGAGAGGCGTGGACGCGGAGAGCTCGGGTTCCTCGACCTACCGGCGGCGCATGCGAGCACAGCGCAGATCAAGCAGTTCGCGGAAGGTGCCGGCCAGGCGTTCAGCGACATCGTCGTGCTCGGCATCGGCGGCTCGGCGCTCGGCCCGATCGCGCTCCGCTCGGCGCTGCGCTCCGTGCGCTGGAACGAGCTGAGCGACGACGCACGCGAGTTCTTCCCGAGACTGCACGTTCTGGAGAACGTCGATCCGACAACGATCGCGGAGCTGCTCGGTCGTCTCGAGCCCGGACGAACGCTCTTTCTCGTGGTGTCGAAGTCCGGCGGGACCGCCGAGACAATGGCCCAGTACCTCGTGGTTCGTGCTCGGCTCCTTGCCGCGCTCGGTGAGAATTTCCGTCGCCACCTCGTTTTCGTCACCGATCCCGAGAAAGGTGCGCTTCGCCGCATCGCGCGTGAGGAATCGGTTGCAACGCTCGAGATTCCCGCGAATGTCGGAGGCCGGTTCAGCGTGCTCTCGGCGGTGGGCCTGTTGCCGGCGGCGCTCATCGGGATCGACATCGTGGCGCTCATGGCCGGGGCAGGTGAGATGGCGGAGCGATGCTCGGCGCGCGAATTGCGGCGCAATCCCGCGGCGACGTTCGCCATCCTTCAGTGGATGGCTGATACCCGGCACGGCCTGAGCGACCACGTCGTGATGCCGTATAGCGATCATCTCCGGGATCTCGGTGCGTGGTTCGTTCAGCTGTGGGCCGAGAGCCTTGGAAAGACGAAGCCCGATGGCACGAGCGTCGGACCGACGCCAATACCCGCGCTCGGCGCCACCGATCAGCATTCGCAGGTGCAGCTGTTCATGGAAGGACCGCTCGACAAGACGGTGACGTTCATCGCGGTCGGTCAGCGCGCCGCCGACATCGAGATTCCGAAGCTGCATCAGGACATCCCCGAGCTCGCGTATCTCGGCGGACACTCGCTCGGCGAGCTGCTCGATGTCGAGCGCCGTGCGACCGCGGGGGCACTCGCGCGCAAGGGTCGTCCGAACATGACGATCACGCTCGACACGCTCGACGCGCACCACGTCGGCTCGCTGCTGATGATGCTCGCGATCGCGACGGTCATCGCGGGCGCGCTGTACGAGGTGAACCCGCTCGATCAGCCGGGTGTCGAGCTCGGCAAGCGGTACACGTATGCGATGCTCGGACGGCCCGACGCGCGCGAGGCGCGCAGGGAGTGGGATGCGCTCCCCAAGCCGGACCCACGCTGGATGGTGTGAGCCACGCCACTTGCCTTCGGCTCCTGCCCCGCCCAACGTACAACGCGAGCGCGGCAATTCTTCGGAGGGTGGATGCACAGTCACGCAACCCGGGCATTCCAGACGCTCGGCGGAGCCGTTCGCGTCGACAACGGTCATGTCGTCGTGGCCCGCGAGCAGGATCTCGCGACGTCCGCGATGGACGACCTCGTCCGTGAGGCGGTATTCGGCCAGGGGCAGGCGCGCGATCACGCCCGGTGGCTCATTTGGGAGATTGGCCAGGAAGTCGGCGTTCGCGCCGCTTCGATCAACGATCTGTATCTCGCGCGCGGCCGCGGCGAGGCGCGGGGCGGATGGACCGTCCCCGCGATGAACGTGCGCGGAATGACCTATGACACCGCGCGCTCGATCTTTCGGACCGCACTCCAGCTCGAGGCCGGCGCTTTCATTCTCGAGATCGCGCGCTCGGAGATCGCGTACACGGATCAGCGGCCGTCGGAATACGTCGCCGTGATGCTGGCGGCCGCGCTGCGAGAAGGATTCCGCGGCCCGGTGTTCATCCAGGGCGATCATTTCCAGGTCAACGCGAAAAAGTTCGCTGTCGACCCGACGGGTGAAGTCGCCGCCGTCAAGCAGCTCGCGCTCGAGGCGATCAGCTCCGGCTTCTACAACATCGATGTCGACACCTCCACCCTCGTCGACATCGCGAAGGAGACGCTCGACGAGCAGCAGCGGCTCAACTACGAGCAGGCCGTCGACATCACCTCCTACATCCGCGAGATCGAGCCCGACGACGTCGCCATCTCGGTCGGCGGGGAGATCGGGGAAGTGGGCGGCCACAACTCGAACGTGCACGAGCTGCGCGCCTTCATGACCGGATATGATCGCACGCTGCGCGAGCGCCTCGGCAAGAAGGCCGTGGGGATCTCGAAGATCAGCGTGCAGACTGGAACGTCTCACGGCGGCGTCGTCCTTCCCGACGGGAAAATCGCCGACGTGAAGCTGGATCTCGAGGCGCTCGAGGAGCTGTCGAAGATCGCTCAGGAGGAGTACGGGCTCGCCGGTGCGGTGCAGCATGGCGCGTCGACGCTGCCCGACGATGCGTTCGACGCGTTCCCGCGTGTCGGCGCGTGCGAGATTCACCTCGCGACGAATTTCCAGAACCTGCTGTACGACCACATGCCCGCCGAAATGCGCGCGGGCATCTACACGTGGCTCGATCAGAACGCGGCCGACGAGCGCAAGCCCAAGGACTCCGCCGATCAGTTCTACTACAAGACCAGGAAGAAGGCGCTCGGTCCGTTCAAGCGGGACATATGGGGAATGCCGGATGACGTGCGGGAGCGCCTCGCCAAGGTGTACGACGAGAAATTCGCGTTCCTGTTCGAGAAGCTGGCCGTCGCCGGGACCGCGGATCTCGTGAACGAGTGGGTGTCGCCGCCCGAGCAGCACCGGCGGGCACCAGACGGGCTCACTCCGGCGATCGTCGCCGCGCCAGACGACCCCGACGCGGGCGAATGACGGAGGAAGGGGCGTCGTCCGAATGGCTCGGGGCCCTTCAGCACCTGGCCGGTCGGATAGCCCACGAGATCAAGAATCCGCTGAACGCCGTCGCCGTCAATCTCGAGGTCGTTCGCTCCCGGTGCGAGCGCGGCGGTGTCGAACCGTCGGCGGTGCTGCCGTTCGCCACGGCCGCCGCGGGAGAGCTCGAGCGGGTGTCACGGCTGGTGGAAACCTTGCTGGCAGTCTCCCGGCCTGCACCGGCGGCGGTTGCGCCTCTCGCGGCCCCGCTGGTGACGTTGTACGATGTGATCGCCGGCGCCGAAGGGGGCAGTGTGACGATGGATCGGATCGAGGGGGATACGGGTATCGATATCGCTCCCGACGATGCCCGGGCGGCTCTGGCCGCCGCGCTGGATACAATGATCGGTCCGGGCGTGGCGGTTCGGGTGCGCGTCACGCGCGATGATGACCGGGTGACGGTTCGCCTTGCCGGTCCGCGTGTCACCCCCAAGGTTCCTCGTACTGTGCGCCTCCGTGAGGAGGCTGACGGATTGACTCTGCTCTTTCCCGCGCGAGCGCGCGGCTCAGCCCAAACCGAATGACAACGAAGCAGCAAGCCAAGATTCTGATCGCCGACGACGAACGTGCGATCACCGACGGACTGAGCGCCATCCTCTCCGATGAGGGGTACACCGTCGACGTCGCCGTCGACGGCCAGAAGGCGCTCGAGCGTCTCACCAACGAGAGCTACGGTGTCATCCTCGCCGACCTGAAGATGCCGAAGCTGGACGGTCTCGCGTTGCTGAAGGAGATGCAGCAGCGCGAAGTCTACACCGAATGCATCATCATTACCGGTCAGGCGACGGTCGACTCGGCGGTGCAGGCGATGCGGCAAGGCGCGTACGACTACATCGAGAAGCCGCTCAATAGCGAGAAGCTGAATCGTCTCAAGGCCCTCATCCCGAAAGCGGTGGACAAGTTCGTCGTCAAGCAGACCAACCGTGCGCTCGCGAGCGAGCTCGAGCATCTCACGCACTACGGCGAGCTCACGGGGCAGTCCGAGCAGATGCGGTCGGTATACCAGCTCATCGAGGCGGTCGCGCCGTCGAGCGCGAGCGTCATCATCCTCGGCGAGTCGGGAACGGGGAAGGAGCTGGTTGCCCGCGCGCTGCACGCGAAGAGCGATCGTGCGAAGGGTCCGTTCTTTCCGCTGAACTGCGCCGCACTGCCGAAGGACATTCTCGAGAACGAGCTGTTCGGGCACGAGAAGGGCGCCTTCACCGGCTCGACGAACGAGAAGCAGGGAGCCTTCGAGCTCGCCGACGGCGGCACGATCTTCCTCGACGAGGTCGCCGAGATGCCGCCCGACATCCAGGTGAAGCTGCTGCGCGCGCTGGAGTCGCGTCAGGTGCGGCGTCTCGGTGGCAGGAAGGAGATCGACGTCGACATCCGGGTAGTCGCTGCCACCAACAGGGACCTCGAGAAGGCGCTCGCCGATAACGATCTCCGCGAGGATTTGTACTATCGCCTCGCCGTCGTCCCGATCTTCCTCCCGCCGCTCCGCGAGCGCGTGGGCGATATCAAGCTGCTCGCCAACGAGTTCCTCGCGCGGTTCTCGCGTCAGAACAACAAGAAGCTCACGGGCTTCGACGACGCCGCCTGGGACTGGATCATCTCGTACACCTGGCCCGGGAATGTCCGCGAGCTCAAGAATGCGGTGGAGCGCGCCGTCATCATGGCTCGCGGGACCACCATCAGTGCCGCCGACATCGTGCCGCGCCACCTGCGAACCACCGGCGACGTTCCGGCGGTGGTGAACGTTCCCGTCGGCTCGTCCCTTGCGGACGCGAGGAGACAGCTGGTACTCCGCACGTTCGCCTCGACCGGTGGCGACGTAGAGCGGGCAGCCAAGCTGCTGGGGATACCGTTGACCGAGCTCCGTGGCGAGCTCTCGCGTCTCCTCAGCCCGAATGGTGGTGATGGGACAGGGCACTCGGGAAAGCGCGTCGCTGCCCCAGCGCCGGTCGCGGCGAAGACGAAGAAGGCGGACCCCAAGGCGAAAAAGCGCCGTTAGGAGACGATCCATGAGCTACGAGTACGACGACGATCCGTACGTGGTCATCGAGCGCCACAGCGGCAATTTCGGGTCGTTTCTCGTCGGCATGGCCCTCGGCGCGGGGCTCGCGCTGATGCTCGCACCCGATTCCGGGAACGAGACGAGACGTCGGCTCCGCCGCAGCGCACGAAAGGTGAGGCGTGCGGCGCAGGAGAAGGCGGAAGAGCTCGCTGACTCGGTGACGGATCGGTACGAGCATGCGCGTCGCACGGTCGAGGACAAGCTCGAGGCGGCGCGGTCGGCGATCGAGCTGAAGCGTCGCCAGGCCGAGCGCGCGATGAAGGCGGGACGACAGGCCGCGCAGCAGGCGCGCGAGGATCTCGAGCGGCGGATCGCCGAGAGCAAGGCAGCGTATCAGGCGGGAGTCGACGTCGCCAATGAATCGCACGGTGGGCGGCGTCGCACGGAGGCAGCGCTCGACTTCGACGACGATCTGGACGAAGCCGCCGAGGGCTGAGCGGCGGGCCGCTCGCCGCCGCGCCTAACGCATGCCGCGCCGGCCGCTTCCAAAGCGCATCGCCTGGACGCTGCGTGATTACGCGAAGCGCGTCTGGGACAACGCGGGTGAGGACAACATCTTCTTTCTGGCGGGAGGTGTGTCGTTCAACCTCCTCCTGGCCGCGGTGCCGTTCGTCCTCCTCCTGTTCTCCGCGCTCGGCTACATCCTCGATCAGACCGCGGCCGACGCGTCGTCTCGCATATGGCTGTTCATCGAGCGCCTCCTGCCACCGCACGCCGAGACGCCGGATTCGGCGATGCACAAGCTCATCGACGACCTCATTTCAGCGCGCGGGACCGCCGGGATCTACGGAGCTATCGGCTTCGTGTGGTTCTCCACGAGGCTCTTTGGCTCGCTCCGAACGGTCCTTGCCGAGATCTTCGACATCGAGCAGGAGCGCGGCATCGTTCAGGGGAAGATCTTCGACATCAAGATCACCGTTCTGGCGACGCTGCTCTTTCTGGCGAACACGGTGCTCAGTGCCTATCTGGCGCTCGCGACGACGCGTGGCGTCGGCGCGCTGTCGCGCCTCGGGCTGGCAAGCGACGTCATGGGAACGCTCGAGTTCTACATCGGATGGACGCTCGCGTTCGCCGTCCTGGTGCTGATGTTCTTCGCCCTCTACAAGTTTCTGCCCGTGCGCCGCATTCGGTGGCAGCCGGCGCTGCTCGCCGCCACCTTCACGAGCGTGATGTTCGAGCTCGCGCGCTCCGGATTCACCGCGTTCCTGGAGTCGTTCAATCCCGGAAGCCTCTACACCGGCACGTTGTACGTCATCGTGATCGTTGTGACGTGGGTGTATTACTCGTCGGTGATCTTCATTCTCGGTGGCGAAGTGGGGCAGGTGTACGAGTTGAGGCGCGTACGGCGGCTTCAGCGCGAAGCGTTCGAGGACTGACGTGGCCCAAAGGTTGCCCTCCCGACGTCGGAACACACTCGGAGGACCACGTGCGATACAGGACGCTCGTTGCCGCAGTTGTCGCGTTTGGCACACTCGCGGCGTGTCGCGCGGAGACGCGCGATGAGACGGATCGCGGTTCGCTTGACACGGTGACCGATACGACGCGCACCGACCCGGCCGATGCGGAGATCACCGTGGGAACGGAGACGCGGCGTGTCGTCGTTCCGGATGTCGACGTCACCGACAGCTCCATCACGTTCGGGAAAGACACGGTCACGATGAAGGTACCGACGGTAAAGACGAAGCCCTGACGTCTTTCCGAAGCTGCGAATCGACGCGCACCCGCCGGGTCACACCCCGGCGGGTTTGTGTTTGCGGCCGGGGCGCACATCTTCTGACGCATGCGCATCGACATCCGAAGCGATACGGTGACGCGGCCGACGCCGGCAATGCGCCGCGCGATGGCCGACGCCGACGTCGGGGATGACGTGCTCGATGGCGACCCGACGGTCAAGCGTCTCGAGCGGCGCGTGGCCGAGATGCTCGGCAAGGAGGCCGCGCTCTTCTTTCCGAGCGGCACGATGGCGAATCAGACCGCCGTCTGGTTGCTTTCGCGTCGTGGCACCGAGGTGCTGCTGGACGCCGGCTCTCACATCCTGCATTACGAGATGGCGGGCGCCGCGGCGCTGTCCGGGGTGCAGCCGCGACCGGTCGCCGGCACACCGACGATGGACGTCGAGGGACTCCGCGCGGCGATCCGGCCGGCCTCGCCGCACGTGCCCATGGCATCGCTCCTCTGCCTCGAGAATACGCATAACGGCGCCGGTGGCCGCGTGATGTCCCGCGGCGACATGCAGTCGATCGCCGACGTGGCGCGTGCGCATGCGCTCCACGTCCACCTCGATGGCGCACGACTGTGGAACGCGTCGGCCGCGAGCGGTGAGTCGCTGGCGTCTCTTGCATCGGTAGCGGACACCGTCATGGTGTCGTTCTCCAAAGGACTCGGCTGTCCGGTGGGGGCGGCACTCGCCGGGCCGCGCGATCTGATTGCGGACGGTTGGGCCGTGCGCAAGCGGTTCGGAGGAGGCATGCGGCAGTCGGGAATTCTCGCGGCGGCTGGGCTGTACGCCCTCGACGCGCACCTCCAGCGCATCTGTGACGACCACGCGACGGCGCGGCTCTACGCCTCACTCGTAGATGGCGTCGCTGGAGCGCGGGTCGTGCCGCCCGACTCGAACATCGTAATGCTCGATCTCCCAGAGACCTTCAACGCGTTCTCGGTCGTCAGCGAGGCGGCACGCCGCGAGGTGCTCCTGACGCCCTGGTCAGCGTCGCGCATTCGCGCGGTGACGCATCTTGACGTCGGTGAGAAGGAGATCCGCGCCGCCGCTCAGGTGGTCGCCGACATACTGAAGCACGCCTGAGACCCGCGACGCAGCTCCGCCCGTCCTCTCATCGCTCCCGAACCCAGAGAGCGTTGCTATCATCGAATGGGCTGTTGGTCAGGTTCACGCGGCCAGTCCCATCGGCATTGATGACGAACACTTCGGTGTCGAAGTGGCCCGGCGTGTTGACCGTCCCCGTGAATGCGATGCGCTCGCCGCTAGGGGACCAGCCGTTGAACGCATCCCACTCGGACGTCACTCGCCTGAGGGTGGAGCCGTCGGCATTGATCAGGTGGATCCCCGATTCGTTCAGTGCATCCCGGCGGAACGCGATCCGGCTGCCATCCGGCGACCAGGCAGAGCGATCGAACTCATCGTTCCCCCCGTCGAGGGTCGGCAGCCAGTCATCGCCGGCGTGGTTCGTTAGGGGTCGCTCCCCCGATCCGTCGGCATTCATGACGTACAGGCGCCGGCGTCCATCCCGCCCGCTGATGAACGCCACTTTGGACCCGTCTGGCGACCAGGCGGGGGAGTGGTCGCCCAGGCGATTGAACAATGGGCGGAGGCCAGTCCCGTCCGCGTTCACGATGTAGGCACGGCGGACGGTTACTCCACCGACGACGTCGGACGTCTGAAACACGACTCGTCCATCCGGCGACCATCCAGCTATGCCGACGTGAAAGCCCAGCTCATCCCCCAGCTCATGAGAGACGTTGTGCGGATTGCTTCCGTCGGCGTTCATCACGTAGACGTCGTAGAGACCGACCGTCGTTCCGAGACGGCGTTGTTCGCGATTCGAGGTAAATGCGATCCGCGCGCCGTCCGGCGACCAGCGCGGATAGCCGCTGCAGCGATCGGCGAAGCCGCCATCGCGGTTCGTGAGCTGTACCGCGTTCGTGCCGTCCGTGTTCGTCACCCAGATGTTGCATCCATACCCGCTGAAGGCGATCCGCCTGCTATCGGGAGACAGACTGACCTGATAGGAGGCAAACAGCGGCTGTCCAGTGAGGTTCTGGACCTCGCCGCCGTCGCCATTCATGCGGTAGACGTCCGTGAGCGGCCGGCCGAAATCGTCTGTGGCACCGTTGCGGGTGCTGAGGAAGAGGATCTGATCCGGGGGCTCGTTCGCGGGATTCGTCGGCGCGTCCGTGCAGCCAGAGATCATCAACGCTCCGGCCAAAGTCATCGCTCCGAAGTCCGCTATGGAGAGGCCACTCCACAGGTCACGGCGCACGCGCCGCAGGCGCTGGAGGAGAGCAGGCGGACCGAAGCGCTCGTGCGGCAGCAGCATGGGGCAGGCCGGCGGTTGGGGTTGAGTGTGTGATCTTGCCGAATATCGCGGTTGCCACCTAAGGCCGCCAGGAACCAAACGTCCACTGAACGGCAGCTCGAATGGGCGCGATTCTTCGAAAGGAGAATCATGCGGCTCCACGGTGCGTCCCCGCGGCGTCGGCGGCGACGCCGAGGTTGAAGAGCATCGCGCAAGTGACTAGATTTCAGGTGCCTCAGGTCCCGGGGAGCGCGAGCTCACTAATCCCGTCAGGACCCCGCAGGTAGCAGCGGTACGTGTGGTGGACGCTGCCCCGTAAGACCTGAGGCACTCGCGCGGGAGCCGACGACATGTCGGCCTCGCGCGTTTTTTCTTGCGCGCGCTGGAGGCGGGTCCGCGGTCATCGTATCTTCCGCGGGTCCCTCCACCGTCGTTTCCTCCCCCGCACTGCATGTATCTCGCCCTCGCCCGCAAGTATCGTCCGAAGCGCTTCGCCGACGTGGCCGTGCAGTCGCACGTCTCGAATACGCTGAAGGGGGCTATCGCGCGAGGCCGTGTCGCACACGGCTACCTCCTCTGCGGACCACGCGGCGTGGGGAAGACGACGCTGGCGCGTGTGCTCGCGATGGCGCTCAACTGCGAGCGACGGGGTGCGCAAGGTACTGGGCTGAGTGCCGAAGGCCCTCAGCCATCCGATGAAACCGCGCTCGCCATCGCAGGCAGCGGCGAGCCCTGCGGCGAGTGCGACTCGTGTCAGCGCATCTGGAGCGGCGCCGCGAGCCTCGACGTCATCGAGATCGACGCCGCCTCGAACCGAGGCGTCGACGACGCGCGTGAGCTTCGCGAGCGCGCGATGTACGCGCCGACGGCGCAGGGGCGCTTCAAGGTGTACATCGTCGATGAAGCGCACATGCTCACTCGTGAGGCATGGAACGCGCTTCTGAAGATCTTGGAGGAGCCGCCGCCGCAGGTGGTCTTCGTCTTCGCGACGACCGATCCCCAGCGCATCGTGCAGTCCGCATCGCCGGTGATGAGCCGGCTTCAGCGCTTCGACTTCAAGCGCATCGCGCCGGCCGAAGTGCGTGAGCGGCTGACGACCGTGCTGGCGGCGGAAGGAGTGCGCGCGGACGAGGAGGCGTTGGCGATGATCGCGCGGGCCGCCGACGGCTCGATGCGGGACGCGCTGTCGCTCACCGATCAGGTGCTGTCGATGGGCGAGGAGCGGCTCACCGCGGCCGCCGTGCGAAGCGCCCTCGGTCTCGTCCCCGAGGACGAGTATCTCGCGCTCCTCGAGCTCATCGCGGACCGGCGGGCGGCCGACGTCTTTCCGACGGTGGCGCGACTCGTCGACGCCGGGATCGACTTCGCGGTCTTCCTGAACGGGCTCGGCGATCTTCTTCGGGCGCAGCTCGCGGTGACACTGGGGGGCGATGCGCCCGACGTGTCGGAGCAGACTCGCGCAGCGCTGCGAGCGCGGCGCGATCGCTTCACGCCGGCCGACTTGCTCCGAATGCTCGGCGCCATCACCGAGATCGAGCCGTACTACCGCAAGAGCTCGCAGCAGCAGCTGCTGCTCGAGACCTTGCTCGTCCGATTCGCCCTACTCGATCGCACCGTGGAGATCGAGGATCTCCTCCGCGGACTTGGCGAAGGGGGCGCGCGACGCGCGGGAGCTCCCGCCGCCGACAAACGGCCCGCCGATGTGCCGCGATCGTCACCGGTAAAGCGCTCCGAGCCTTCGCGAGTGACCGCGCCGCTGGCGGATTCGCCGCCCGCGCCCGCCAGGGAACCCGCGCGACGCGCGCTCGAGCTCAACTCGCTGTGCGAGCATTGGGGCGATGTCGTGAGCGGTGTGAAGCTTGTCGGCCGGCCCATGCTCGTGTCGGCGCTGGAGCATGCGCTGCCCGTCGCCGTGTCTGGCCAGGGCACGATCACGGTGCAGCTGGATCAGCCGAACGACATCTTCGAGCGTGCCATCGAGAGCGGGGCGGCGGAGGTGGTGACGGCGGTGTCATCGCTGTTCGATGGTGCGATGAAGCTCATCGTCCGGCGCACGGAGTCTGCGACCGTGGCGCCGGATGCGCCAAAGCGGCTCACCGAGGACGAGATGCGGCGAGAGCGCGCGCAGCTCATGCGGAAGAAGGATCCCGCGTTGGACGCCGCAATCGAGGAGTTGGACTTGGAGCTCCTCGATTGAGACCGTCGAACGAGGACTGAGGACCGAGGAAGTACACCAACTCGACGCGGTTTCCTCGGCCCTCGGTCCTCGGTCCTCATTGTCTCCCCTCTCGCGCTCGAATAGCTTCCCCCATCATGGCCGACTTATCGAAGATTCTCCAGCAGGCGCAGCAGATGCAGGGGCGCCTCCAGCAACTACAGGATGAGCTACAGAACAAAACCGTCACCGGAACGAGCGGCGGCGGCATGGTCTCCGTCATCGCCGACGGAAAAGGGCAGGTGCGGAGCGTCAAGCTCGATCCGACCGTCGTGAATCCCTCCGACATCGAGATGCTCGAGGACCTGATCGCGGTCGCGGTGGCGGACGCCCAGAAAAAGGCGGCTGATCTCGCGCAGGAGGAGATGCGCAAGCTCACCCCCGGACTCCAGCTCCCCTTCAAGCTGCCCTTCTAGCATGTCGGCGATCGACGACCTCGCCACGGAGCTCGCAAAGCTTCCGGGCATCGGTCGGAAAACGGCGCTACGCCTCACCTACCATTTGCTGAAGCAACCGCCCGAGCAGAGCAAGCGCCTCGCGCTCGTCCTCTCGGAGCTCTCGGAGCGAATTCGACGGTGCTCGGCGTGCTTCAACCTCACTGACGCGGATCCCTGTTCGATCTGCCGTGACCCACGCCGCGATCGCAGCGTCGTCTGCGTCGTGGAGGAGGCCTCGGACATCGGCGCGATCGAGCGGGCGGGCGAGTTTCGCGGCGTCTACCACGTGCTCGGCGGCCGGCTCTCCCCGCTGGATGGCATTGGGCCGGATGACCTCACCATCCGCCAGCTCACCGAGCGGATCGAGGGGGGAGAGATCCGGGAGGTGATCGTTGCGACGAATCCGAGCCTCGAGGGGGAGGCTACCGCGCTGTATGTGCAACGCCAAGTCGCGCCGCAGGGGGCGACGGTCACGCGGATCGCCCGCGGTATCCCCGTGGGCGGCGATCTGGAGTACGCCGACGGGGTAACCATCGCCCAGGCGCTGAGCGCACGGAGGGCCATGTGATGGGACGTGACGGAGCCATGTACCTGGCCGGGGGCTTCATTGGTGGCCTTGCGGTGGGGTTAATCGTCTGGAGTCAGCAGACCCGCAGGTACCGTCGAGACCTGTTCAGCAGGCGGAGGATTCGCCGGCTCGCCGCGCTCGGCTATTTGCGTGGTCAGCACACGCCGGACAACGTGCGGCTCCTGCGGGATTACGTGAACTGGGAGACGCACGAGAAGCTCCGACGTCGTGGTCAGCGCATTCTGCGCCGAATGGAAGCGTCCCTCGCATAGAGATCCCAATGCCCGTTGGTGCAGCAAGCTGGTCATTCACCGAGGACGATTTCAGCGCGATTCAGCGCTCGCTGCAGCAGTTCCTCTACGACAGTAACGCGCGGTGCGCCCTCCTGGTGGATCGTTCCGGCCAGCTGGTGGCGACGGTCGGCGAGCAGCCGCGCTTCGACCCGACGGCATTCGCCACCCTCACCGCCGCGGACTTCAGCGCCAATGATCAGCTGGCCCGCCTGATCGGGGAGACCGAGTTCAACTCGCTCTTCCACCAGGGCGAGCAGGAATCGATGTATCTCGCGGACATCGCGCGCCGCGTGATTCTCGTGATCCTGTTCGACAACCGCACGACCCTCGGACTCGTGAGACTCAAGGTGAAGCAGACTGTCGATGAGCTCACGAAGCTCTTCGACAAGATGTTCCAGCGGGCCCAGGCCGGCCAGCAGGAGGCGCAGCCGAATATCCTGGCTGGGGCCGAGGACGAGATCGACAAGCTGTTCCAGTAAGGAGGGGAGCGGCAATGTCGATGATCAACTACGCTTCGCGCGAGATCAACTGCAAAATCGTTTATTACGGCCCGGGGCTCGGTGGGAAAACCACGAACCTCGAGCACGTGTACGGGAAGGTGAATCCGTCGACGCGCGGGAAGCTCATCTCGCTCGCGACGGAAACGGAGCGCACGCTCTTCTTCGACTTCCTCCCCGTCGACCTCGGCACCATTCGCGGCTTCAAGACGCGCTTCCACCTCTATACGGTGCCCGGCCAGGTGTACTACAACGCCAGCCGCAAGCTCATCCTGAAGGGCGTCGACGGCATCGTCTTCGTCGCCGACTCGCAGCTCGAGCGCATGGAGGCGAATCAGGAGTCGATGCAAAACCTGTATGACAACATGCAGGAGTACGGATACGACCTGACGCGCATGCCGTTCGTCGTGCAGTACAACAAGCGCGACCTTCCGAACGCCGCCGATGCGGGCGAGCTCCAGGCGTCGCTCAATCCGGGGTGGGAAATTTCCGACCCTCAGCGCAAGCGCGTCACACCCGATCCCTATCACGCCGGTGAGAATCTCGTGGAGCAGCTCAAGACGGGCGAGTGGGTCGAGCGGGCGCCCTATTTCGAGGCCGTGGCCGTGACCGGAGAGGGCGTGTTCGAGACATTGAAAGCGGTATCGAAGTCGGTTCTGAAGACGCTGGCGTAAACGCCGGCCGCGCGCGACACTCGTAGGGGTAAGCCCGGCATCCCTCGTTCCGCGTTCGCACCATGAATCTCCCGAACACACTCACGGTCGGTCGCATAGTCGTTTCGCCGCTCGTGGCGCTGATGCCGTTCGCGAATTCATGGGTGCTCCGTTTCGTGGCGTTCGCGCTCTTCATCCTCGTCGCTGTCACCGACTACTGGGACGGCAAGCTCGCGCGCACACGCAATCTGGTCACGCGACTCGGCACGCTCCTCGACCCGCTGGCGGACAAGCTGCTCCTGCTCGCGACATTCATTCCGATGTTCGTCCTCGCGGGAAACGGCGGTGATCCCTCGCTCATCTCACCACATACCACGCCGCTCGTGGAAGGCGTGCTCGGCCCGATGCGCCGCGACGCTGCGGGCTACGAGGTCGCGTTCCCGTTCCTCACGCCCTTCGGACCGATCGGATTGCCGTGGTGGATTCTCGCCATCGTGCTCGGACGCGAGCTCTTCATGACGGTGTTCCGCCAGGCCGCGGCGCGCCGCGGAGTCGTCATCGGCGCGATCGGACCCGCGAAAGTGAAAACCGGCTTTCAGTGGACCTGGGTCGGCATCGCCTTCTTCTGGTTCGGCGCCGCGACGCTCGCCGCCGAGCAGCAGTGGACCTCCGTGGCCTGGCGCGCCTACGCCTACTTCAACGGCCTTGCCGGCGTGGTGACGATGCTCGTCGCCGTCGCGCTCACGCTCTGGTCAATGTGGCTGTACCTGCGCCGGTATGGTGCGGTCTTCAGCCGCCGCGGAGCGCCCTGAGGTTCGGTTCGTTACCCTATATGAAACTCGAGATCGTCACCGTCGGCGACGAGCTCCTCCTCGGCTTTACCACGGACACGAACGCCGTGTACCTCGCCCGCGCGCTCGCGAGTCACGGAGTCGAAGTCGTGAGGCGTGCGACTGTGGGTGATGACGCGGACGCGATCGCTGCCGCCGTGCGCGAGGCGCTCGAGCGCACCGGCGCCGTGATCACGACCGGTGGGCTCGGACCCACCGCCGACGACCTGACCAAGCCCGCCATCGCCGCCGTCTTTGGGCGACGCCTCGAGATGCGCGAAGAGATCGTGGCGATGATCGAGGCGCGCTTCCGCACGTACGGCTTCAAGGGAACGATGCCCGAGGCCAACCGCCAACAGGCGCTCGTTCCCGAGGGCGCGCGCGTGCTCGACAACCGCCATGGGACGGCGCCCGGAATCTGGCTCGAGGATGACGCCGGGCGGTGGGTCGCGATGCTACCGGGCGTCCCGCGCGAGCTCCGGGGAATGACCGACGAAGTGCTCGTTCCCCTCCTGCGCGAGCGCGCCGGAACGGCTCGCGAGGTCGTGCGGTCGCGGACGCTGCGCTGCGTCGGCATTGGCGAATCGCATCTCGCTGATCTGCTCGGCGGACTCGCCCGCGCGGTGAACGGCCTCCCGCTGGCATACATCCCCACCGTCGCCGGTATCGACGTGCGACTGACGGCGCGCGGCATGAGCGATGAAGCGGCGGCAGCCGTCCTCGACGCGGCGGTGCGCGAGCTTCAACCCATCATCGCACACCATCTGTACGGCGAGGACGAAGCGGATCTCGCGGAGGTCGTCCTCGCGCTGTGCCGTGACAGGTCCTACCACATCGCGGTCGCCGAAAGTTGCACTGGCGGACTGCTCGGTGCACGGCTGACTTCGGTGCCCGGATCGAGCGACGTTTTTCGCGGCGGCGTCATCGCGTACGACGACGACGTGAAAGTCCGGCAGCTGGGAGCCGACCCGCGCACGCTTCGCGAGCATGGGGCCGTGAGCGAGCAGGTCGCTCGCGAGATGGTCGCTGGCGTCACGCGACTCATGAAGGCGGAGGTCGGTATCGCCATCACCGGAGTCGCGGGCCCGGGCGGCGGAACGCCCGAGAAGCCTGTCGGATTCGTGTGGCTCGCCGTCGCCGCTGGCGTCGCCGTGCGAACACACCACCGGGTGTACCCGGGCGATCGTCAGGAAATTCGCGAGCGCGCCACCCAGGCTGCCCTGGATCTCCTCCGCAGAATGCTCACGTAGCGCGCGAAGCGGGCCCGCCAGTTGCCCCTCTGGTAGCCCGAGGCGATTTTACCGAGGTGCCCATCCCTCACCGGTGCGTGAGCGGCGCGGGCCACGAACTGGCGAGGATTACCGTGCGCGATGACGTGAGACCGGGTGCCGACAAACGGGCCCGCGACCAGATGAAGAGAAACGACGAAGTCGCAGCGAGCGCCGAGCCGCAGGGTGACGGCGTTCCCGATGAGACCGCCGTAGATGTCGGTGCAGAGACATCAGCGCGTAGCCGTGCCATCGAGGATGAGGATGCGGACGGCGGATCGCCTGTGCGGGGCGAAGCCGATCGCTCCGTCGCAGAGCTCCGCGACAAGTACCTGCGTCTCGCGGCCGAGTTCGACAACTACCGTAAGCGGACCACTCGGGAGCGCGCCGAGGCGGGCTCCCGGGCGCAGGGCGAGCTCGTCAAGCACATCGTCGACTCTCTCGACGATCTCGGCCGCGTCCTCGCGGTCGATCCCGCCTCCACCGACGCCAAGTCCGTGGTCCATGGCGTC
Organism: Gemmatimonadaceae bacterium; assembly: GCA_052389995.1. Taxonomy (GTDB): domain Bacteria; phylum Gemmatimonadota; class Gemmatimonadetes; order Gemmatimonadales; family Gemmatimonadaceae; genus JAICNG01. The sequence goes on from JBQTHJ010000022.1 coordinate 38,249, forward strand.
GACCTCGTCGCGAAGAAGCTGATGAAGGCGCTCTCGAGTGCGGGTCTCGAGATCATCGATCCGGTACACCAGACGTTCGATCCCGCGTTCCACGAGGCCGTCGCGACCGAGCCGGCGCTCTCGCCCGAAGATGATAACGTCGTCTCGCAGGTGTTCCAGCCGGGCTACCGATTCGCGGGTCAGCTGCTTCGCCCGGCACGCGTGGTCGTGCGGCAATGGTCGCAGTGAATCGGCGTTAGGCACGCATGCCCCAGACGAAGGACTATTACGCGGTCCTCGGCGTCTCCGCGTCAGCGTCGCAGGAGGAGATCAAGAAGCAGTACCGCCGCCTGGCGAAGAAATACCACCCCGACGCGAATCGAGACGATCCCAAAGCGGGCGAGCGATTCAAGGAGATCTCCGAGGCGTACAACGTCCTCGGAGACGCGGAAAAGCGAAAACAGTACGACGACATGCGGCGCCTCGGGGCGTTCGGTGACTTCGCCCGCCGCGGCGGCGGCGCGCACGGTGGCGCGCGCCCCGGTGGCGCGGGTGCCCCGGGTGGGACCGGCCCCGGCGGCGCGAGCTTCCGCTTCGAGGACCTCGACCTCGGCGGACTCGGGGGACTTGGCGATCTCTTCAGCTCGATGTTCGGCGGCGGCGGCGGCGCGCGCACGAAGCAGACAGGACCGCAGCGCGGACAGTCGATCGAGACCACGCTCTCGATTCCATTCCGCGTCGCCGCGCTCGGCGGAAAAGTCCCCGTGCAGCTCGAGGTGAACGAAGACTGTCCCATCTGCCACGGCACCGGTGCCGCACCGGGCGCGACGATGAAAACGTGTCCCGAGTGTCACGGACGCGGCAACGTGACCTTCGGGCAGGGCGGATTCGCCGTGAGCCGTCCATGCCCCATGTGCCTCGGCCGCGGCCAGGTCCCGTCCGAACGGTGCCCGGAATGCAACGGCACCGGTGAGAAGCGCGTGCGAAAGACCGTCATGATCACGGTGCCACCGGGCGTCGACACGGGCACGCGTATTCGGCTCAGCGGTCAGGGAGGGAAAGGGCCTAACGGCGGACCGCCGGGAGATCTGTTCATCACCTTTCAGGTCGAGCCCGACCGTTTCTTTCAGCGCGAAGGCAACGATCTCGTCGCCAAGGTGCCGCTCAACATCGCGCAAGCAACCCTCGGCTCACGAATCGCCGTGCGCACGCTCGATGGAAAGAAGGTGACGATCAAGATCCCGCCCGGCACGGCGCCGGGGAAACGATTCCGCGTGCGAGGACTGGGGATCGAGCGAAACGATCAGCGCGGCGATCTCATCGTCGAGGTCGATGTGACCGTTCCCCCGAAGCTGTCGGAGGAGCAGGAGCGGCTGATGAAGGAGTTCGCGGACGCCGGGGGATTGAAGTATTGAGCAACGTCTTTGCCGGTCGGTGATCAAGCCGCCAGCACCGGCAGACTCCGCCGCGCCGCCTCGATGAATCCACCACCGAGGACTCGTTCGCCATCGTACATCACCAGCGACTGACCGGGCGTGATCGCGGCCACGGGCTCGTCGAGCGCGAGCTCGATTTCGTCCACGTCGCTCCGGACGATCTCTGCCAGCGTGGGCGCCGCGCGGTGACGGACCTGCACCGACAGCCGGTCGCCGACCACCGGCGGCTCGTCGACGAGCCAGTTGATCTCGCGCGCAATGACACCGCGACCGAGCAGCGCCTCACGAGGCCCTACCACCACCGCGCGCTCCGCCGGTCGGATCGCGACGACGTACATCGGCGTTGAGAAGCCGCCCGGAAGCCCACGTCGCTGACCGATCGTGAAGTGCGCGAAGCCGCGGTGCTCGCCGAGAACGCGGCCATCCGTCGAGACGATGGGGCCGGCGCTGAGCGCGGGTGCGGTCGCGCCGAGATGACGCTCGAGTACGCGGACGTGATTTCCATCGGGCACGAAGCAGATGTCCTGGCTCTCCGGCTTCTCGGCGACGACCTCGAGTCCGAGGGCGTGCGCTCGGGCGCGGGTCTGTGCCTTCGTCAGATCGCCGACCGGGAGGAGCATGCGCCGAACGACCGCGCGGTCGATGCCCCACAGAAAGTAGGTCTGGTCCTTGTTCCCGTCGGCGCCGCGTCTGAGCTCGCCCGACTCGATCCGCGCGTAATGGCCCGTTGCGATGAAGTCGGCGTCCAGCGCGTCGGCCTTGTGAAGAAGGTCGCGGAACTTCGTGAACGTGTTGCAGCGGACACACGGAATCGGCGTGCGACCCTGTGAGTACTCGCTCACGAAATTCTCGATGACGTCCCGGCCGAACGCACTCTCGAGGTTGAGCACGTAGTGCGGCACGCCGAGCTGCTGACAGACGCGGCGCGCGTCGTCGATGGAATCGAGTGAGCAGCACGGACGATCCGGAACGTCGTCGCCGTAGCAGAACAGCTTCATCGTGACGCCGATGACGTCGAAGCCGCGCTCCACGAGAAGCGCCGCCGCCACGGATGAATCCACGCCGCCCGACATGGCGACCAGCACGCGCGGCTTCATACTCAGCTCACCGCCCCGGCGAGCCGCCGGGCCTTCGTGATGAGAGCGGGGAAGAGCTCGGCCACTCGCGAAATGCACTCGTCGGTGGTCATCGACCCCAGACTCATGCGCACGGCGGCGCTCGCGAGCTCACGCGGGACGCCGAGCGCGCGCAGCACGTGCGAGGGCGTGACGCTCCCGCTCTGACAGGCGGAGCCTGACGAGCAGGCGACGCCCGCAAGGTCGAGTGCCATGAGGAGGGATTCGCTATCGGTGCCGGGGACGGACAGGTTGAGAATGTGCGCAGCGCGCGGTGCGCCGCGTCCGTGGACGACGGCGTCCGGCACGCGCTCGAGCAGCGCTCTCTCCAGCCGATCGCGAAGCGATGCGAGCCGAGCCATTTCCCTGTCACGCTCTTCCATCGCGAGCTCCGCAGCGCGCGCGAGACCGACGGCTGCTGCAACGTTTTCGGTTCCAGGTCGACGTCCGCGATCCTGCGATCCGCCGTGCAGCAACGGCTCGAGCGCCGTGCCGCGTCGGACGAAGATCGCACCACTTCCCTTGGGAGCACCGATCTTGTGTCCCGAGATCGTCAACAGATCGACCGGGGCCTCGCGCACATCGACCGGAATCTTTCCGAACGCCTGGACGGCGTCGGTATGAAAGACGATTCCGCTCCGCTTTGCACGGCGCGCAAGCTCGGGAATCGGCTGGATGGTGCCGATCTCGTTGTTCACCCACATGATCGAGCAAACCGCGACATCGTCGCCGAGCAACGTCTCGAATCCCTCGATGTCGACCACGCCGTCGCTCGTCACCGGGGCGAGTCGCTCCGCGGCTCCTTCTCGAGCGGCATGGTGCACGCTCGCCAGCACCGCCTTGTGCTCGATCGCCGTGCTCACGATCGCCGTGCGACCCTTGTCGCGGGCTCGCCATGCCCCGAGCACGGCGAGATTGTCGGCTTCCGTTCCGCCCGACGTGAAGCAGATCTCGTCCGGATGCGCGCCGAGACATCGCGCGATGCGCTCGCGTGCCTCGTCGAGCGCCGCGCGCGCCTCGCGCCCCCATCGATGCGTGCTGGATGGGTTTCCAAACCTGGGGCCGTAGAACGGCTCCATGGCCTCGAAAACCTCCCGCCGCACGGGCGTGGTAGCTGCGTGGTCGAGATAGATAGGCGCGGGCATAATCGTGAAATATAAGGGCGAACGGCGGGTGAGAGGAACGAGGACCGAGGACCGAGGAAAGACCGCGGGCGGAGCCTACTGTTTCGAGGCGTTGGCGATCGTTCCTCGGTCCTCGGTCCTCGGTCCCTTTAGAACCGCCCTCACAGGCGCCGCGTCCAGCCCGTGGAGCAGAATGGGGTAGGCCACGAGCTCGTATTCGCCGTCGTCGACATCGCGGAGATCGAGGCTCTCGAGGTTGAACGCTCCGCCCCCGAACAGCGCGTGATGCACGTCGAGCGTCTTGCTGTCCCGGCCATCCACCGAAGGGGTGTCGACGCCCAGCAGCACGAGACCCCGGCGCAGCAGCGCGCGGATTGCCTCGACTGACATCACCGGCCAGCGCTCGGGAAACCTGCCTGACGCGACCGAGCAATCCGTGCGGAGCAGGACGCGCTCGACTCGCGCGCCGGCGGGCAAGGCGCGCAGATCTCGCTCCTCGACCGTCTCGAGCGACGCGTCCACTCGGCACACGAATGCCCGACCATGGAATGGTGCCAGCGGCACTTCATGCGACGCAGGCCATCCGTCGCGCACGTGCAGTGGCGCATCGGCGTGCGTACCGACGTGCGGGCTCGTCGTGATCGCCGAGAGATTGACACTCCCGCCAGTGGCGAGCGTCTGTGTCCATCCGCAGGAGAACGGCTGGTCGCCAGGCCACTCGCGGGTCTCCCTTCCCATCGCGATCGAGATGTCCCGTTCGCTCATCGCGCGGCATCTCCCGTCTCGGCGCCGAAGAATCGCGCTCGCACTTCCCACAGCTTCGGAAAGAATCGCTGCGCTACTGTGCGTTGCAGGTACTTGGCGCCGAGCGTGCCTCCCGTACCGCCCGTCAGGGGGCCGATGATGCGCTCGACGAGCTGAACGTGCAGGAATCGCCACAGCGCGAACGACTGCTCGTATTCGAGGAGCCCTTCGGCGAGCAGCAGCAAGGGCGACTGCGTCGGATCCTGGTACACCGTCTCGAGCGTGATCCCCTGCCTCACGAGCAGACGGTCGAAGAGATCCTGCAACGTCGGGCGGTCGAGCCACTGCTTGACGATCCCCGGTGGCTCTCCATGCTCCTCGAGTGCGGCGAGAAAATGCGGTTCCCTGAGCCCGGACGCGGCCTCGAGGGCGCGGAACTGCGCGCTCTGCGATCCACTCGATGTGCCGAGATACCCCCGGAACTCGGCGAAGCGGTGCGGTGGCAGTGTGTCGAGCGCGGAGAGTTGGGCGGTCACGATGCGCATCAACGCGTTGATGCGCTTGAGCGCGAAGACGGTGGCCAGCACGTCGCCACGCTCGAGCTGCGACACGAGCGCTTCAAGCTCGTGCAAGAGCACCTTGAACCAGAGCTCGCTCGCCTGATGCACGACGATGAAGAGCAGCTCATCGGGATGCTCAGGGCTGGAGCGCGGATGCTGTAGCGACAACAGCTCCTCGAGCGCCAGATACGAAGGGTACGTGATCTCACCGCCGTGATCGCTCAAAACGTCGATACCTCCAGCGCCGCGACATCGTCGACGCGCATCGTCTCATGGGTGAGGAAGGGCTCACCATACCGGGTTCGAATCTGCGATCCGTAATGCGCCGCTTGATGCCGCACGATGTCGAACAGCGAATCGCCGTTCGGATAGACCTCGCCCGCCTGTTTCACTCCCTCGAACTGCGACGCATAGCACTTGATGGCCTCGATCTTCCGCTCGAATACCTCGGAGATGTCGACGATGAACGTCGGCTTCACCGGATCCTCGCGATACGTGAGGGTATGCAGCACCTTGAACGGTCGGTGCGGCGGAACGCTCGGCTCCACCTTCGCGAGGCCGGCGACGAAGCTCGCGTCACGAATCAACTCTCCCGCCACGCGATGATCGGGGTGGCGGCCGTACGGGGCCGGAGCGATGATGACCCGCGGACGAAAGCGCCGGATCACCACAGCGAGCCTGGCGCGCGTCTCCGGCGAATTGACCAGCCCCGCGTCGGGGAGCCCGAGATTCTCTCGGGCACTAACGCCGAGAATTGCCGCCGCGCGCTCGGCCTCACGGGCGCGCAGGTCAGCCGATCCGCGTGTGCCCGCCTCGCCAGCCGTGAGATCGACGATCGCCGTGCGGCGTCCGCGCGCCACGGCCGCGAGCAGCGTCCCGCCACAGGTGAGCTCGACGTCATCACGGTGTGCCGCAATGGCGAGAATGTCGACGGACATGGTGGGAGAAGATAGTGAGTCGAATGCGGAATGCGGAACTCAACGCCACGCGACGGTAGGATCCGCATTCGACAACTCCGAATTGCGTTCCGCGTTCTCGCCGGCCTATTCGTACCTCAGAGCTTCGACCGGCTCCAGCCTCGCGGCGCGGTTTGCCGGAAGCAGCCCGAAGACGATGCCGATCGCGATCGATACCGTCGCCGCGACGACCGTCGACCAGAGCGGGACCGACGCCTCGATGGCCATCGCGCGCGTCACCAGTCGTCCGAGGCCGAGTCCACACGTGATGCCGATGGCGCCGCCGATGCCGGTGAGCGTGGCCGCTTCGATGAGGAACTGCACGAGGATGTCCCGCCGGGTGGCGCCCAGCGCCTTTCGCACGCCGATCTCACGCGTACGATCGGTGACCGAGACCATCATGATCGCCATGACGCCAATGCCACCGACGAGCAGTGCCACGCTCGACAGGACGATCATGACCAGGAAGAAGACCCCCGTCAGCTTGTTGAACGTGTCGAGGATCTGGTCCTGCGTGATCAGGTCGAACGTATTGGGCTCGCCCGGCCGCAGCTTGCGCACGTTGCGCATCGCGATGGTCACCGCATCCTGAGCCTCCGCGACCGTCACGCCCGGCCGCGGCTTTACGACGATCCAGAGCGCGTTCGTCTTGTCGATCGTATACTGGTGATCGGCCAGCCGGAATGGGATGATCGCGCCAATCTCCTGCCCCGGCGGCGCGAAGATGTTCTCGGGCGGAACGTACAGCCCGATGACCTTCGCAGGTCGGCCCGCCACCTGGACGCGCTCGCCTAACGGGTTGACGCGGCCGAAAATGCGCTGCGCCATCCGCTCGTCGAGGACCGCGACGGCCGCGCCGCTCGCCAACTCCGCCGGCGTGAACCACCGTCCGTCCACGAGCTCACCACCCTGGATCTCCTGATAGCGCTCATCGGCGCCGAAGAAGGTGATCGCTTGCGTGCGCGCTCCACGGTACTCGAGCCGCCCGAACAGCTGCGCCCAGATCGCCGCATAGTCGATCTCCGGGAGCTGTTCGATGCGCTCTGCGTCCGCCGCGGTAAGGTCGGGACGGATGCGCACCTCTCGCGGCAGCTGATCGGGGTTGAGCGGCGTTTGCGAGAAGTATTTGATGACGTAGAACGTCGTCGGCCCCGCGATCTCGATCGTGTGGACAATCTGCTCGCGAATGCCCTGAACGATGGCCGCCATCGCCATCACCGTCGACACGCCAATGACCACGCCGAGCACCGTGAGCGCCGATCGCAGCTTGTTCGCGCGCAGCGTGTCGACGGCGATGCCGATGTTCTCGGCAAGCGTGTCCGTGCGGATCGCGCGGGGGCTTCGCAGAGAGCCCTTCATTCTGCACGCAACGCGGTGATCGGATTGAGCCGTGCTGCTCGCGAGGCCGGATACACCCCAAAGAGAACGCCGACGCCCGCGCCGAGGGTGAGCGCGACCGCCACCGACCACCACGTCACCCGCGCGGGAAGGGGAGACGCCACAGCGACGAGCTGCGCGAAAAGCCACCCCATCGCGACGCCCATGGTCCCGCCCAGGAATGTCAGCGCGATCGACTCGGCCAGGAACTGTCGCTTGATGTCACTCGAGCGCGCGCCGACCGATTTCCGAATGCCGATCTCGCGGGTGCGCTCGTTCACCGCCATGAGCATGATGTTCATGATCACGATCCCGCCCACGACAATGCCGATCGCGACGACCGCGGGAATGGCGCTGAACAGCACCCGCGTGAGCCGCTTCCAGAAGTCGACGAGTGCGTCGGCGGTCTCGACGGAGAAGTCGTTCTCCTCGCCGGGGCGGAGCCGATGCGCGATGCGCATGGCCTCCTCCGCGCGACGCATTCCATCGTCGACCTGCGCCGCCTCGGCCATCTTCACCGAGATGGTCGTCGTCTGGCGCCGGCCGTAGAGGCTTTCGAACACCGTCAGCGGCAGCATGACGAAGCCGTCGAATGATTGGCCGAGGACCCGACCTTTCTTTTCGACGACACCCACGACCGCGAAGCGCTGGCCGCGAATGCGCACGTGTCGGCCGATCGGATCCGCGCCCTCGAAGAGGCGCTCGGCCACATCCCAGCCGAGTACGGTCACGGGACGGCGCTCGCGCACATCGATCGTCGTGAGGGGCCGCCCATCGGCGAAGCGATAATCCTGAACCACCTGATAGGGTGGCGTTACGCCGAAGATGAGGACGTCGCCGACGGTACGGTCGCGCCACTCGACGTCCGCCTGCGGCGTCGGCCAGCCCGACGTGATGCCGACCGCCACCGCCTGAGGAATGGCGGCGGCGACCTCCTTCGCGTCGTCGGTCGTTATGCGCGGCCGGCGCCGGATGCGCTTCCATTCCTCGTCGTCGAAGAACCCGACGCGAATCGGTACGCGGCGCACCTGGAACGCGTTCGCTCCGATAATCGCGTCGGCGATGTTCTCGCGAACGTACGCATTCATCCCCTGGATGATCGCGACGACAGCCACGAGGAACGCCACCGACACCACGATCCCGAGGGTGGTGAAGAAGGACCGCAGAAGATTGGCTCGCAGCTGAGCGAGAGCGACTCGGATAATGTCGGCGAAGCGCATCGAGGCATCAACGATCGGCGCTCGCGAGTCGTGTCACAAGTCGCGCCTCGGATCAGCGCGTCTTCTTTTTCGGCTTGGGCGCAGTCTTCGCGGTGGTCTTGGCCGCGGGTTTGGTCGACGTAGAAGACTTCTTCGTCGCCGTGCTCTTCGGTGGTACGGCCACCCTCGCGGAAAGTCTCGCGCTCGCGCCGCTGCCGCTCACGCGGGCGACGAGGGATTGCTCCACGGCATTGCGTCCCAGCGTCCACTTCGTGCGCGCGAGCCCCTTCGCGTCCGTGACGACCCGGGCGGGCGAGAGAACCCCCGCACTCGCCTTGAACGTCACCGTGGCGCCGCGGACCACATTCCCGAACTCGTCGGTCACCTTTGCAAGAACGCCGTCGGCGAGGACCGAGCCGGGGGCACCCACCGCCTGCCGCGGCGTGAGCTCGATTGCCGACGCGGCACCCGGCCGCGCCCTGGCGGTCACGATCAGCGGCCGCTCCAGCCCCTCGACACGCACCGACATCGAGTGAGCGCCCGGTTCGCGATCGAGCGTCCATGCCGCGCGAGCAATGCCGTTCGAGTCGGCAACCGCCACGGAGTCGCTCACCGTGCCGCGCACTGGTGCAAACAGCACCACTGCCCCCGGCACCGGATTGCTGGCGCGATCCAGAACCTTGATCGCGATCTTCTTTCGCAGCGGAGCGCCGACCGTTCCGCTTTGCGCATTCCCTCCTGCGACCCCCGCCGTCTCCGCGCCACCGGGAACCGCGAACGCCGAGACCACGATCGGTGGCACCGTGCGCACGACGCCGATCTGCGCACGCACACGCTGGGGTCCGGCGCGGTTGGAGAGCGTCCACTCCGCGCGCGCTTCCCCCAGTGAATCGGTGCGCGCCGCGAGGCGCTCGACCACTCCGCCGTCGAGCACCGTCCACGAAACCGCGACGTCGGACAGGGGGCGTCCGGCGGTATCCGTGAGCCGAATGCCAATGGGACGTGGAAGCTTCGCGCCGATCTCGGCGCGCTGCCCCGTGTCCAGCGCGGCGAGCCGCGTCTCACCGGGCACAGGGTCCGCCTCGGCGACCACCGCGAGTGCGCTGTCGATACCCTCGCTCCACACCAGCAGGCGGCGCGATCCGGGGATGGAGCCGAGGCGCCACATCGTTCTCGCGCGCCCATCGGAGTCCGAGGTCGCGGTGTCGGGTGTGGCGACGCCGTCGCCGTACGCGGGGCGAAAGAGCACTCGAGTATCCGGGACGGGCAGCCCGTGGCGGGACACGACGCGCACCACGACCGGAAGCGGAAGATTTCCTCGCACCGGCGCGCGCTGGCGATCGCCCGACAGAACCTTGACGGCGTACGCCGTGGGAACCACGAGCACCTGAGACTGCGCTCTCACTCCGTCGATCGTCGCCTCGAGAAGCGCCTTGCCCGGGCGCATCGCGGTCCAGACGCCCGCGGAATCCAACCGAAGGGTGGCGGTATCCGAGGTGCGCCACGTGGCTTCGACGCCGGGAATCACGTACCCGCGCCGGTCGAGGGCGCGTGCCGACAGCGCGCGCTGCTCTCCGTCGCGCATGACCACGGTGGTGTCGCCTGCGATGCGCACCGTCGTCACCACGGGCTTCACCACGACTCGCGAACGCGCGACGAGCCCCCCAACGGTCGCCGTGATCGTAGTGGCTCCCGGAGCACGAGCGATGACGGCTCCGCCGTCGGTGACGGATGCGATCTCGGGGTGATCGCTCGCCCACTTGAGCGACGCGCCGACCAGCGCGCTCCCGGTCCGGTCCTTGATCGTCGCCGTGAGCTGGAGCGTGTCGTTCAGTGCCTCGGCGGTATCTCCGGGCGGAGTGATGCCGATCCACGCCGCGCCGACGTCCGCCACCGTGAGATGCACGGCGTCGTCGCCGATGACTCCGTACGCCCGAGCGAACGAGATGACGGAGACGACCGCCGCCAGCGCTGAGAGGGTTCGCGCGAATGCAGTGGTCTTGGTGACGACGGGGACCTGCGGCGGCTTGCTTCCGGGGACCTTTCCGCTCATACCGAAGGGACTGAATGAGCGCAGCACCCGTCACGGAAATCGCAGGTGGGTGACGTGACAAATCGGTATAAGCAAGAGGCGGAACTTCACTTGTCAGATTCAGTTACGGCTGACATGTGAAGTTCCGCTGTACTTGGCGATCCCGTTCCGTCCCGTCGCGCTCAACGATTACTCGTATCGCAGCGCCTCCACCGGGTCGAGTCGTGCCGCCCGCATGGCCGGGAGTATCCCGAAGAGAATCCCCGTGATCGCGCTTCCCGCCACCGCAACGGCGATCCAGAACGGCGTCATGGCCGCCTCGATCGGCGTGCTGGTGCGGACGAGCCACGTCACGACGGCGCCGAGTGCCACGCCGATCACCGCACCCACGCCCGTGAGCGTGATGGCCTCGACGAGGAACTGCCACATGATCGTCAGTTTCGTCGCGCCGAGCGCCTTGCGGATGCCGATCTCCCGGGTCCGCTCCGTCACGCTGATCATCATGATCGCGATCACTCCAACGCCGCCGACGATCAGACCGATCGCCGACAGGACGAACATGACGATGAAGAACACGCCCGTGAGCTTGTTCCAGAACTCGAACAGCTTCTCCTGCGGCGTGACGAAGAAGTTGTTCTCCTCGGCCGGCTTGAGCCCGCGAATGGACCGGAGCCGGGCGATGACGTCGTCCATCGCCTGATCGCGCGGCACGCCGTCCACCGGCTTCACGGTCATGTCGGCCCATCGCGTCCACACGGAGAGATGCCGGCGTCCCGATTCGAACGGCACGATCGCGCGCGGCCGATCGCCGCCCTCACGCCCCGGCGTTCCGAGAAAGCTCGCCTTGTAGTGATAGAGCCCGATCACGCGGAAATGCTGTCCGTTGATCGTGATGAACTTGCCGATGGGATCGGCCTCGCCGAACAACCGCTCCGCCATGAGGTCGTTGATCAGCACCACCCGCGCCCCAGTCTCGTTTTCGGCGTAGGTGAAGCTGCGGCCTGGCGAGATGTCTCCGCCGTCGACGTCGGTCCACGCCGGCGTGTACAGGTCGAGCAGACCGCTGCGCAGTTGGCGATCCTTGTACTTGAACGTCGCCGAGGTTCCCACGTGCGTGGTCACGCCGCGGATCGTTGGCAAGCGCGCCAACGCCTCCGCTTCGTCGGTCGTGAGCGCCGGATAGTGAATCCACGGACAGGTTTCGTCGGTACCGTCGCAGACGTTGAACTCGATGGGGAACTTGTAGATGAAGAACGACGTCGGGCCTGCCGCCTCGAAGTCGCGCGCGACGCTGCGGTTGATGCCGTAAATCGCCGCGGAGATCGCGACCACGGTGAAGACGCCGACGGCCACTCCGAGGATCGTCAGGCCAGCGCGCACCTTGTTCGAGCGGATGGAGTCGAACGCAATCCCAACGCCCTCGAGAAGACTGAAAACGCGGGCAGAGAGGCTCATGGGCTACTCCTGCCTCAGCGCGACGATGGGATCGAGCCTCGCCGCGCGAGCAGCCGGGTACATGCCGGATATGATACCGACGCCCGCGCCGAGGATGACGGCGGTGACCACCGACCACGGCGCTACGCTCGCCGGCATCGGGCTCGCCTGCTCGACGATAGCCGCGAGCCCCATACCGAGAAGGATGCCGAACGCCGCTCCGATCGTGCTGAGCGTCGCCGCCTCGACCAGGAACTGCGAGAGAATGTCGCGCTTGCGCGCTCCGAGCGACTTGCGAATTCCGATCTCCCGCGTCCGCTGCGCGACCGCCACGAGCATGATGTTCATGATCACGATGGCGCCAACGAGGAGTCCCATCGCCGGAAGCACGACACCCGCCATCACGAGGATATTCTCGATCTTCGCCCAGAACGTGAGCGCCGACTCGGTCGTCTCGATCGAAAAATCGTCGGGTTGCGCCGGACGCAGCCGATGTCGCCCGCGCATCACCTGGCGCACACGCTCCATCCCCTCCTGCATTCCCAGCATGGAGCTGGACTTGAGGATGATGCCGTCGATGATCCCCGGGCGCCGGTTGAGCAGCCTGGCCATCGGCGAGTGCATCGGTGCGACGACGAACTTGTCCACGGATAGGCCGAATACCGAGCCCTGCTCCTCCATTACCCCGATGATGCGGTATGGCACGCCCCCAATGCGCAGCTCGCGGCCGACCGCGCTCGTCGTAGGGAAGAAGCGCTTCTTCACGTCCTGACCGATCACGACGACCTTCGCTCCCATGGCGAACTCGTGTGGCGCGATCAGGCGGCCGCTCGCGACGTCGAGGCTCCGGATCTCGAAGAACTGCCCGTCGACGGCGAATGCCTCCACCTCGCGCGGGCGCATCTCCTTGGTCGAGACCTCGATGTTGTCACGACTCTCGATGGCCCACAGGATGTCCGGTGGCAGCGCGGAAACGACGGGCTCGACGTCGTGCAGCATGATCCGCTGCCGGCGAGCGTACGAGCGCCATTCCTCGTCCGTGGTGTTCATCTCGAAGTACGGACGGTGGCGCAGCGTAAACGTGTTCACGCCCATCAGCTTGCCGGCGAACTCGACCTCCATGTAGCGCCCCATGCCGTTGATCACGGCCACGACCGCGATCAGGAACATGACGCCAATGGTCACGCCGAGGAGCGTGAAGAAGCTCTTCAGCTTGTGCGCGCGGATCTGCGAGAGCGCGAGCCGGATGGCTTCGAGGAATGGCACGGCTAGTGCGCGGCCTGGGCGAGCGCAACCCGCGCCGCGAAGGTGTCACGCCGCTCGTCGGAGGAAATGCGTCCGTCACGCAGCACGACGATGCGCCGCGCGTGTGCGGCGATGTCCGCTTCGTGCGTGACCATGATGACTGTTTGTCCCTCGGTCGCCAGCGACTCGAATACGCGCATGATCTCCGCAGACGTGCCGGAGTCGAGGTTCCCCGTCGGCTCGTCGGCGAGGAGAATGGCCGGGTCGTTCACGAGCGCACGCGCGATGGCGACGCGCTGACGCTGACCGCCCGAGAGCTCGTTCGGCCGGTGCTGCGCGCGATCGCCGAGCTGGACGCGCTCGAGCGCTTCGGTAGCGCGACGCCGGCGTTCCTGCGACGGAACGCCGGCGTACACGAGCGGAAGCTCGACGTTGTGCAACGCGGTCGCGCGAGGGAGCAGGTTGAACGTCTGAAAGACGAACCCGATCTCCCGGTTCCGCACGCGCGCGAGCTCGTCGTCGCTCATGTCCGAGACGAGCATCCCGTTGAGCCAGTACTCGCCGGCCGTGGGTGTATCGAGACACCCGATGAGATTCATGAGCGTCGACTTGCCCGAGCCCGACGGCCCCATGATCGCCACGTACTCGTTCCGCCGGAGGGCGAGGTCGACACCGCGAAGCGCGTGTACGACCTCGCCTCCCATGTCATAGTCGCGCTGGATGCCGCGCGTGACGATGACCCAGTCCTCATCCGGCGCTCCGCCGACGGCGCGAATGACCGCTTCGCGCTCGGCGGTGCTGCTGATCGGCGCGTCGAGTCGAGTGCTCACGTACTGGCCCCCGGCGCCGGAGTTCCTTCGGGCTGCTCGGCCTCGCGCACGGCCGCCCCGTCGCGTAGCTCACGGATCGCCTGGTAGCTGCCAGCGACGATCTTCTCGCCCGGCTGGAGCCCGTCGACCACCTCGAAGTACTCCTCGCCGGCGATGCCCACGCGAACGGGCCGGAACGTGACCTTGTTGTCGGCGCCCACGATGAACACGCCTTCGACATCGCGCTGGCCCACCTGCTTCGAGGGCTGCCGTCCGAGCGCGATCGCGGCCGAGTCGCTCGACTTCGAGGTCTCGTGCTCGCGAACGGTGAGGGCGATGATCGGAACCGAGAGCGCGTTCTTCCGCGTGTCGGTGACGATCTTGGCCGTCGCGGAGAAGTCGGGTCGCGTCTCCGAGGGCGGATCGAGCAGTTGCACGGTGACCTCGTAGTCGACCGCCTGATCCTGCCCCTGGGGTCCGCCCCCGGCCAGCTTGATCGAGCTGTTGGAGATCTCGACCACGCGACCGACGAACGACGTGTCCGGGAACGCGTCGATCTCCACCATCGCCGAATCGCCCAGCGAGATGCGCGCGACGTCCGTCTCATCGACCTTGATCTTCGTCTCCAGGACGCTCATGTCGGCGATCGTGAGCAGCGTCGCCGCGTCCATGTTGAAGGTGCCCGGCACCGCCGTCTCGCCAAGCTCGACGTTGAGACGCGTGATCCGTCCCGCCATCGGAGCGCTGATGACCGTCTTCGCGAGGCTCGAGCGCGCGTCGCGTAGCGTCGCAGCCGACTGCTCGACGTTATGCCGCGCCGACTGATACAGCGCCTCGTTGACCTCGAGCGCCGTCTTCAGCTGCTCGACCTGCTCGGCGGACACGAGCGTCGGATTCGCCTTCCGGATCTCCTCGGAGCGCGCGAGGTTGCTGCGCGCCTGCTCGAGGTTCGCTCTCGCCTGTGCTTCCTGTGCCCGTGCCGCGGCGAGTCCTGCTTCCGCGCGCTGCACACCGGCCTGGTACTGCACCGGGTCGATCTCGAGGAGGAACTGCCCGCGCGAGACCATCTGGCCTTCCTTGACCGCAAGGCGCACGATGCGGCCGCTGATGTCGGCGGTGAGATCGACCTTCGTCCGCGGCTCGACCTGGCCGCTGGCCGTCACCGACGCCACGAGATCACGCCGCGCCACGTCCTCGATGCGAACTTCGGTCGCCTTGTTGCCTCTCTTGGACGCCGTAATGCCCACGCAGGTGCCCAGGAGCACCAGCGACACGACCCCGATCCCCCACTTGGTCTTCCGGCTCATGTTCTCCTCGTGTTAGCGAAGGGGGCGGCCGACCGCGTTCTCGAGCGCGGCCCACGCCTGATGGTAATCATAGATTGCGGCGATCCGATCCTGCTCGGCGCGCTCGAAGCTCGAACGCGATTCCGTCAGCTCGACGAACGTCGCCGCACCGACGCGATAGCGCTCCTCCGTCAGGCGCAGCTCCTCGCGCGCCTTGGCGGCGTTCTGCTCCTGTACTTCGCTTGCTCGCACCGCCGTCACGAGCGTGTAATACGCCGCCGTGACGTCCGCCGTGAGGGCCAGCTCCTGCTGGCGGATCTGGTAGCGCGCATCATCACGGGTTGCCTGCGCAACCTGAACGCGCTGCTCACGCGCAAAACCGTCGAACAGCGGCAGCGACACCCGCGCTTGCAGGCTGAACGGCTGCCGTGTGAAGTCGAACGGGAACCGATCGTTGTCCCGACGAATGGCTTCCTCATCGGCTGGCGTAAACTGAAACTGGGTGTTGCAGAGGGCCGTGATGGGGGCCAGGCCAGCGCCCTGACGGATGGAGTCCTGGGTGAAGCACTGCGCGCGATCTCCGAGGATCTGTGCGCGCCGCCCCTCCACGAGAACTGCGTCGTTGGTGTACTGCTGCGTGAAGCCGCCCCAGCCCGTGCTCAGGCTGAGCGACGGAAGGTACTGCGATTGCGCGCGCCTGACGTCGAGCGACGCGACCTTCTCGCGCGAGCGAATGGCGCGCAGCGTCGGATTCTCCGTTCGCGCGATGCCGACGACCTCGTCGAGTGAGATCGCGGGCGCGGTCACCGAGAACTGCGTCGACAACCGCACGTTCGGCGGCTGCGCCACACCCATGCGCTGGAACAGCCGGAGCTTGTCCACCTCGGCGGTATTGCGGGCGCGGAGCGCCGCGACCTGCTGAGTCCCGAGCGCTACCTCGGCGCGCGTCACATCGAGCTGCGTGCCCGATCCAACGGCGGCGCGCGCACGCGCGAGCTCGAGCTGCGCCTGCGCCGTGCGCACGAGCGTATCCTGGAGCCCCGCTTGCGCCTCCGACTTGAGCGCCTGGAGGTACTCCTGCTTGACGAGCGCGCGCAGGGTATGACTCGAGCCGACAATCTCCGCTTCGACGGCGTCGCGGCGCGCTGATTCCAGCTTCGGCGTGATGAACGTCGCCGGACTGATGTCGTAGCTCAGGCCGAGGAAGTACGAGGACTGATAGACGTCGGAGGTCGTGCTGAAGCTCAGCCCCTGAAATGGCTGCGACCCTTCCTTTCGATACTCGCTGCTGAAGGAAAGACTGGCGCCCGGCAGGAGCGCGCCGTACGCGGAGCGTACCGCCGCGCTCGCGGCGCGGAGGTCGTTGGCCAGCTGCAGATGCTGTGGATTGTTACGCTGCGCGAGCGCTATCGCCTCATCGAGCGTCAAAACGGCGGTGCGGGAAGTATCGGTCACCTGTGCCGTCGCCGCTGCGGGAATGAGCGCGGCGAGCATCACTACGACGGAACCGGAGAATCGCATCGGGGGGAGACCTCTGGACGAAGGACGTGAGAGCATACGGGGCGACTTCGCACGCGGTTTCAGCGGCGGTGAGGGCGTCCAGCAACGCAAAAACGCCCCGCGGTCGCGGGGCGTTCCACGATCCGCGGGCCTACCGAGGTGGGTTGTCGCGCAGCGCGGTGATGCCGCGTCCCTCGAGCGTCACCTTGAGCACGCGGCCCTCGCCATCCACCCAGATGCGTCGTGTCGAGCCGTCTGGCTCGGTCATGACATAACGAGTGGCGGTGAGACGGCTGCCGTCGATCACCACGGCATCGCTGCCCTCATTGTCTACGCGCATCGTGAGCTGGACGTTGCGACGCGGGATGACGACGGGGACGAGCCCGGTACGGCCGGCACGCGCCAGGAAGTAGTACTGGTGGAAGACGTCGTCATCGAGGATGAGCGCGCCGTCGGCGACGACATACTCGCGGGCGGATTCGCCGCGCGGCGTTCGCAGCTGGGCGCTGAACCGGCCGCGGCCAACGCGTCCCTGGAGGCGCTCCTGCACGTCGCTTCCCACGGTGACCTCGACCTGGTAACGCAGCGGCGCGCCGGAGGCATCCGTCTGGAGGGCCGGCGCCAGCCGCCGGTCGGTGTAGACGGCGGTCGCGTTCGCGACCAGCACGTCACCCCCGGGATTCGGGGAACGCCGGATCGCGAACTCTTCGCGCCCAATGCGCGAGCCTTCGCGCGAGATGGTAAAGCTCCCCTCGTCCACCACCGCGACTTGCGCGACGGCGACGGAGGGCAAGCCCACCAACGCTATGCCAGCGATGATTTGACGCATTCTCTCTAGTACCCCGCGGGCTGGTCTCGGTTCATGCTTCGGGGGCCGGCGCGAGAAAGATACGCTCGCTGATGCGTTCACGAATGCGCTCGTAAAGGGCGCGCCCTTTCGCCGGGGAGGCGAGCGTCGGACGCCCGATCGAACCGGGACTCCCCTTCGGGACGCGCAGTGAACCGCGGCGGTAACGTCGCATCGCTTCGCGCGACATCATATAATCCTGCGCCAACTCGAGATGCACCAGGTCCGGAGCGAGAAACAGGATCAGGGAGGTGTCTACCTCATCGCCGTGCATGTGCTCCGTCTGCCCTTCGAGGAGGTCGCCGAGCGGGATGGCGAAGATGTCGACCACGCGTACCCGCGCAACCGAGGTGATCACCGTCGCGAGCGACTCCTGGTGGGGGTCGTGATCGTGCGCGGTGAGCAGGACGAACTCGCGAAATCCCGTCGCCTCCCAGGAGGCGAGCAGGTCGTTGAGCATGCGGTGGAGCGTTTTCTTGCGCACCGAGGCGTTCCCGGCGAACGCTCGTTCGGTGACGACATTGACGCCGTACTCGATCGTCGGTGCGCGCAGCACGCCGTACTCGGCCGACAAGTCGTCGGCGAGACGCTCGGCGATGATCGTCGCGGTGCCGATCGGCAGGTGGGGGCCGTGCTGCTCGCAGGTTCCCACCGGAACGATGAGACGCGGGTCTTCGGCGAGAATCGCCGCGACCTGAGCGGGAGTCATCTCTTTGAGCCGGCGCGGTGATGACGCGGCGGAGGGGAGGGGGACGGTCATCTCCATCGGTGAGGAAGTCCAACCGCCACGCCAGCGCCGCCTGACGATCCTCGCCCGAGAGCGTGGGTGGACGGCGACGCTGGCCGCTGCACTGGTCGCGTCGGCCCTGTGGCTGCGCACGCCGGACGTACGCTACCTCGCTCCGGCGGCGATCGCTACCGTCATCGCCGCGATTCTGCTGCGCTTCGTTCCGCGCGCAATGCGCCTCTGGGGCGCCGCATCGGTGATGTCACTCGCGGTGTTCGTCATCACCGGTGTCTTCTCGCAGCGCGAAATACGGCGCATTCAGGATGACTGGTCCGCGTATCGTGCGCAGCGGGTCGCCCGGGGCTCCGAGCGTCTGACCGCCGCGCTCGACAGCATTGGAGTGGCGCTCACGCGGCGCGCGCAAGCCGCGCTCGAGGCCTCCGACGACACGGCTCGCGCCTTTGATCATCTCGAACGCCTGGCGCCGGCCGAAGGCGATCAGACCACTGCACTTTACGACGCCGGCCGCCCCGTTGCGTGGGCGGGGCGCGCTCGCGTGCGAACCGATTCGGTTGCCGGAGCTGGAGGCGTCATTTTCACCCCGTTCTACGTGGCGCTGTATGCGGCGTCGGAGCGAGGCGACCGGCGCGCGGTGGCATCGGCGCTCGTGCACGCCGAACCGCCCGCCGACCGTCTCGCGTCCGCGGTCGACGAGCGCCTCGCCGAGCGCTCCGGTCTTCACGCCTTTCAGTTCGCCCTGCCGACGGTGCGCGAGCTCCCGGAGAGCATTCCGTACGTGGGGCAGGGCGGCGACACCCTCTTTCGCATTCGTCCGCTTGTACCGGCGCAGGGGGAGGCCGCGCTCCTTGCGCTGGACCGCGCACGGGAGCGCGGCGCCAGCATCCTCGCGGTCGCTGCCATCTTTTTCCTCGCGGCGTCCTGGGCGCGGCTGCGCTCGCTGGCCTGGCGGCTCGGGACGCTCGCGGTGGTGTTCGCGTGCGTCGGTCTCGTCCCGTTAGGCACGTTCTCGAGCGACACCCAGCTGTTCGACCCGACCGTCTATTCCGCGAAGCTCGGCGGTCCGTTTACGGCAAGCGTCGGCGCCCTGGCGGCGACGAGTGCAATCCTGCTGCTCGCGTTGTTGACGGTGCTGCGTGCACGTGCGCGGGCGGCGTGGCGCCCCGCGGCGATGGTCATCGTCGTCGTCGTGATGTCGCTCGGTCCATTCCTGCTGCGGGATCTCGCCCGCGGTGTCACCGTGCCCGCGTCCGGCATCACGCTCGGACTGTGGCTCGCCTGGCAGGTCGCGCTTTTCCTCGCCGCCGCTGCGCTGCTGCTCGGTGCGGCTGCGGCCGGCGGCGCGGTCCTCGGCCCAACGCGCGGTCTTCCGCCCGCCATCGCGCCGATTCTGGCGGCCCTTGCGGCGCTCATTGGACCCGTCGTGTGGGAGGCGCCCGGACGGTGGCCCGGATGGTATCCGATACTCTGGATCGCAGCGATCGGCGCGCTCGCGCTCACGCGACGTCACGTCGCGTTCGTCGTCATCGCGGCAACGGTCGCCGCGTTTGGGGCCGCCTCGCTGACGTGGGGCGCCGGCGTGCGCGGTCGCGTCGCGCTCGCGAACGACGACGTCAACGATCTCGCCGCTCCCGATCCATATCCCGTCGCACTCCTCGAGCGCCTCGGCGACTCGATCGAGGCCGGTCCGCCACCGCTGGCCGAAGCAGATCTTCTGCGCCGATACGTGCGATCGGACTTGAGCGGTGCCGGGTATCCCGTGGAGCTGTCGAGCTGGACGCCGGAAGGATTTCCCGGTGCCGTCCTCGCGCTCACGCCGGCCGAGGTCGATCAGCGCGAGCTCGGACCCGTGGTGAGCGACGCACGGCGACGCGGCGAGCGGGTCGTGCGCCTCGTGCCTTCGACTCCAGGGACGAATACGATTCTCGCGGTCCCGCATCCGGACGGCCACGTGACCGCCGTCGTCGTGCAGCCGAGAACGCGGCTCATTGCGGACGATCCCTTTCACGCGCTGCTCGGACTCGAGGCTCGCGAGCGCGGGGAGCCGCCCTACGCGTTGGCACTCACCGACGTGGACATGCGGGTGACGGCCGCATCCACCGGCGAGACGCGCTGGCATCGCGCCGAGAACGAGCTGCACGGCGATCGGATCATCGCGACGCCTAACGGGCCGGCGCGCGCGCACATCGAAGTCGAGCTTCGGTCGCTCGACCTCCTGCTGCAACGTGGCACCCTGGTCGTGTTGTTCGACCTGGTGCTGCTCCTCGGCCTCTGGACGTTGAGTGTGACGCCCGGTGGCGCCTTCGGGCGGTGGCTGCGCGCGCGTCGCCGGCGCTGGTGGCGCTCCTACCGCGCCCGGCTCACCGTCGCGCTGTTCCTGTTCTTCGTGATACCCGCCGGGATCTTCGCGCTGTGGAGCTACCGGCGTCTTCAGGATGAGGTACGGCAGTCTCGGGAGCTGCTCGTGCGCGAGACCCTGCGTGCCGGCGCTGGCGCAGTGGACCTCGATCAGCTCGAGGAAGTCGGCGATCGATTGCAGACGCCGCTGTTTCTCTATCGGGATGGTGCGCTACGGCGCGCGAGCGCGGCACTCGAGGAGTCGCTCGCCCCTATCGGCCGCTTTCTCCCTCGCGACGTGCACGCCGCAGTCACGCTCGGCGGCGAGGTGTACGCGAGCGAGGCGCTTCTCGTCGGCGGCGAACCGACGCTCGTGGGCTACCGGCTGGCGGCGGGGCGCTCCGGTGAGCGGGACGTCTTGGCGGCGCCTGCGCGCGGCGGGGAAGCCCTCCTCGACCAGCGGCGTCGAGATCTCGGCGTGCTGGTGATGTTCTCGACGGTGCTGGGTGCGTTCGCGGCGCTCTGGCTCAGCGGAGCGGCGGCGCGATCGCTGGCGCAGCCCATTGGCTCGCTCCACGGCGCGGCGCTCGCCGTCGCGGGTGGCGAGCTCGAGCCGCGTCTGGCCGGCGAGCCGCCCGAGGAGTTCGTTCCCGTCTTCTCCGCATTCCGTCAGATGGCGGGCGACCTCGGCGAAAGCCGCGCCGCGCTCGAGGAGACGCAACGCCGCATCGCCGCGATCCTGCGCAACGTCGCCAGCGGCGTCATCGCCGTCGACCGCACGCTGGCCGTGACGCTGGCGAATCCCGCCGCGGACGCGCTGCTCGGACAGCGCATTCCACCCATGACGCGACTCGAGGACGTCGCGCCGTCAGAGCTCGTCGCACGCATGCCGTCGTTCCTCGACGGAGAGGCAGACGAAGAGGAGTTCGATCTCACCCTCGAGCAGCGTCGACTGCACGTTCGCCTCACGAGGCTCACGCGCGGCGCGGGGGGGGCCGTCATCACGCTCGATGATCTCACCGACCTGGCGCGTGCTCAGCGCGTGCTCGCGTGGGGCGAGATGGCGCGTCAGGTGGCCCACGAGATCAAGAACCCACTCACGCCTATCCGGTTGGGCGTTCAGCACCTGCGCCGCGCGCGCGCCGATGCGCGCGCGGACTTCGACGAGATCCTGGATCGCAACGTCGCTCGCATCCTTGCGGAGATCGACCGGCTGGACGAGATCGCGCGCAGCTTCAGTCGCTACGGTACGGCACCGGCTGAGCGATTTCCCGCCGAGCCGACGGATGTGGCTGCGGTCGTGCACGATGTCGTCGAGCTCGAGCGCCTCGGGCGCGATGAGATCGAGTGGCTCGCCAGCGGGCAGGACGGCCGCATGATGGCGCTGGCGCGCGAGGACGAGCTGCGCGAGGTCCTCCTGAATCTGCTCGAGAACGCTCGGTTGGCCGGCGCGCGGCGCGTCGACATTGACGTGCGGGCGCGCGACGGTCGCGTCCTCGTCGAGATTCGCGATGACGGCCATGGAATAGCGCCCGACGTGTTACCGCGCATCTTCGAGCCGCACTTCTCGACGAGGACGAGTGGCAGCGGTCTTGGCCTCGCGATCAGCCGGCAGCTCCTCGAAGGGTGGGGAGCGACGATCGACATCGAGAGCCGGGCCGCGGGCGGCACGATCGTGCGAATCGCGCTCCGGGCGGCTTGAAACAGAATCGGCGCGCCCACGTACGGACACTCAACGCTTACGCTTCACCAGGAGTCGCCGTGATCGAGCTTCTCGCCACCTTGGGTGCGGTTGTCGTTTCCGCCGCCGCGTTCATTCAGTCACGCCTGTACGTTCGGCGCCGCCTCCAGTTCGTCGATGCCGTGCAGTCGCCGGCGGCTCCGGTCGTTGCGGGGAGTCTTGCGGCCGCCATTGCCCTGCCGGTGGTGTGGATCGTTCCCTTCGTCGGCGTGGGCTCGGCGCTGATGTTCGGCGCGGCAGTGGGGTTCGGCGTCGCGCGCGGGGCGAGGGATGTCCGAAAGCGGCTCCCTCACGGGACATGAGCTCCCCGTGAAACGGCAGAGATGACGGACGTCGGAATGCAGATGACAGAATTCAGATGAGACCAACGGGGAGCCAATGATCTGGCTCCTCGTGCTGTTTCTGAGATCAGATGTCTGTGTTCTGAGGGCTGGCATCTCTGCTGTTCCCACACGGCACCGGACGCCCCGATGCAATAGCTTCCCACCGATGAACCCGATCGAACTCTCGGCAGTAGCGTTCGGCATCGCGTCCGTCTTCCTTGCCACTCGCCAGAACGTCTGGAACTGGCCTCTGGGCATCATCAACGTCGCGCTGTACATCATTATCTTCCGCGACGCGCGGCTCTATGCCCAGATGGGACTTCAGGTCGTGTACATCATCCTTGCGGTCTATGGGTGGTGGAACTGGCTCCATGGGGGTGCGAACCGCACCGCGCTTCGCGTGTCGCGTATTCCGGGCCGCGAGACCGTCGTCCTCCTCGTTGCATTCGTGCTGGGGACGGCCGCGCTGTCGACGCTTCTTGCGCGCGTCACCGATGCCGCGCTCCCCTTGGCGGACTCCGCGCTTACCGCCGCGAGCCTCGTCGCGCAGTACATGATGACGCGGAAGCACGTCGAGTCCTGGCTCGTGTGGATCGCGGCCGACATCGCCTATGTGGTGATGTTCCTGTACAACGCGCTCTGGCCGACGGCGGGGCTGTACTTCGTGTTTTGTGTCCTGGCGGTGATGGGCTGGCGGCAGTGGCGCGCATCGCTCCGGCTCCAGTCGTCCGCGGGAGCAGCGGTCGCGTGAGCGCCCCGACACCGCTCCGAGTGACGGTCACCGGTTCGGAGTCGACGGGGAAGACGCAGTTGGCGGAGCGCCTCGCGGGGCACTATCGCGCGCCGTGGTCGCTCGAGTTCGCGCGCGAGTACGTGCTACACAAGGGTGGACCACTCGATGCCAGCGATGTGGAGCCGATCGCGCGCGGGCAGAGGCAGGCGGAGGACGACGTACGGCGTCGCGCGACGGAGATCGCCATCTTCGACACCGATCTCGTGAGCAGCGTGGTCTACGCGCAGCACTATTATGGGTCGGCCCCCGCATGGATCGAGAGAGCGGCCCGCGAGCGCCTCGCCAACCTCTATCTGCTGTGCGACATCGATGTTGCGTGGCTGCCGGATGCGGCGCGTGACCAGCCTCACGCACGCAAGGAGATCCATCGTGCATTCGCGGAGCAGCTGGATCGCTTGCGGGCGCGCTACGCGTTGGTGCAGGGAACGTGGGACGAGCGATTCGCTCGCGCTGTAGACGCGATCGACGCACTCCGGTTATCTTCGTGAGACCGCGGCGCGAGCGCGGCGCCGCCTACCACGTAGTCTCCGCAAACCCGACGATCCGTGTCGCACTTTCTCGCCCTGCTGCTCTTCGTGTTCACGGTGCGTGGAGAAGTCCGCGACGCCGTTACCGGCGAGCCTGTCTCCGGTGTCACCGTCGCCGCCGCGAATGGGCGTGGAGGGACGATCACCGACGATGCCGGCCGCTTCAGCATCGAGCTCGAGACCCCGGGACGCCTGCGTTTTGCGCGGGTCGGGTATCAGATCGCCGAAATCGTTGTCTCGCGCGACACATCCCTGGTCGTGATGCTCGACCCGGCGGCGCCGTCGCTGGAACGCGTCACCGTGACGGCGCTGCGCGGCGACGCGGCCGCTCCAATTCCTCAGCGAACCATGGAGCGTGAGGAGATCGAGCGCCGCTATGTCGGACAGGACGTCCCGCTTCTCCTCACCGGTCAGCCGTCGATCACATCGTACGCCGACGCGGGCGCCTTTTCCAACTACACGTATCTGCGACTCCGCGGCATCGATCACACACGCGTCAACATCACGCTCGATGGCATTCCGCTGAACGATCCGGAAGATCAGTTCGTGTACTTCTCGAACTTTCCCGACTTCGGTAACAGCATCGAGTCGGTGCAGATCCAACGGGGTGTCGGCACCAGTTCGTATGGCACGGCGTCCTATGCCGGCTCCATCAACTTCCAGTCAGTCGCACTGGCGTCGAGCGAGCGCGGAGGGGAGCTACAGCTCGGTCGCGGCTCGTTTGGCACGACGCGCGGAACCGCCGAGTGGATGAGCGGACGCGTGGCGGATCGCTTCGCGGGATACGTGCGCGCGTCAGCGCACCGGACCGAGGGATACCGACACCACTCCGGGAATACCGGGCAGTCGTATTTCGCGAACGGCGCGTACTTCGGCGCGCGCGATATCATCAAGCTCACTGCCTTCGGCGGCCGGTCGCGCAACGAGCTCGCCTATCTGGCCGTCCCGCTCGAGGACATCGAGCGCGATCCGCGAACGAATCCCCTCAGCGAGGAGGAGCGCGACGACTTCAACCAGCATTTCGCGAGTGTCTCCTGGACGCGCGCACTCGGCGAGCGCACGGCGGTGCAGGGGACTGCGTACACGATCTGGGCGAGCGGGGACTACGACGTCAGCATTGCTCCCGACGTGTACAACTTTCAGCTCGCCTCGCGGGTGACCGGTGGCCTCGTCACCTGGAGCACGCAGCCGCGGTCGCTGGACATCGATGTCGGCATGCACGCCAACGCGTACTACCGCGATCACTCGCTCGCGATCAGACCTGATCTCGGGAGCCTCGCCTATCAGAACACCGGGCGAAAGCGTGAGCAGAGCGTCTTCGCCAAGGCGGCGTGGGCGCACGGCGACGTGACGGTCTACGGCGACCTCCAGGTCCGACGCGCGGAATTCGAGTACGAGCCCGATGCGCGTTCGGGAATCACCGGCCGCGACATCTCGTGGACGTTCGTCAATCCGAAGGCCGGCGTGACATGGGAGCCGACGCGCGGCACCACGATCTACGCGGCATACGGGTCCAACGGTCGCGAGCCGACGCGCAACGACATGTTCGCCGGATTCGATAACGTGGACACGACGAACGCCGAGTTCGTCGGGCCACTCTCGCGCGTGCGACCGGAGCGCGTGTACGACACGGAGGCGGGGGTCCGGTGGCGCAATGCGCGGGTGACGGCAAACATCAACCTGTACGCGATGCGTTTCCACAATGAGATCACGCCCATCGGAGCGCTCAGCTACATCGGATTGCCGCTGCGCAAGAACGTTCGATCCTCGACACGGCGGGGAATCGAAGCCGATGTCACGTGGCGTCCCGCGCCGTCGCTCGCGGCATCAGTGAACGCGACCGT
The DNA here is from genome assembly GCA_052389995.1 of Gemmatimonadaceae bacterium. Taxonomy (GTDB): domain Bacteria; phylum Gemmatimonadota; class Gemmatimonadetes; order Gemmatimonadales; family Gemmatimonadaceae; genus JAICNG01. Next base: position 64,202 of record JBQTHJ010000022.1, read on the forward strand.
GAGCCGGAACCGCATCGCCGAGTACACCGATGACGCGACCGGCGAGACCTACCGCGACGTGGAGCCGCTGCTCACGCCCACCGTGCTGGTCAATCACGCGGTCGATTGGCAGGTGGTTCCGGACATCACACTCTCCGCGACCGGACGCTACGTCGGGCGGAGCAACCTCGCGAACACCGGTGATGAGCGATTCACGACGCCGTCGGCGTACCTGCTCGACGCCGGAGTCGCCTGGCAGCTCGGCCGCCACGAGATCGCTCTGCGCATGATGAATGTCGGCGACACCCGGTTCTACGCCGCCGGATACACCGACGGCACGTCGCCGTACTACTTCATCAGCGCTCCGCGAGCGCTCTTCGTCACCGCGACGCTCGGGTTCTAGCGAGTGGCGGAGCGCGCGTTCGACTACGTGCTCGCGCTACTGTTCACCGCCGACTCACGGGAGATCGTCCTCGTCCGCAAAACGCGTCCTGCGTGGCAAGCGGGACGCGTCAATGCACTCGGTGGAAAGCGCCTGGCGGGTGAGAGTCTGACGGACGCGGCGCGCCGGGAGGTTCGTGAGGAGGCGGGTGTCGACATCGACCGGTGGGAGGAATTCCTGGTGTGGACGGATCCTGTCTACCGTATGCGCGCGGTCCGCGCGTTCGACGACGCGGCACGCGGCGCGCGAACGGCCGAGGATCAGGCGGTGTTTCTCGCGTACGTTGGGGCGCTTCCTCTCGGCATCATCGACAACCTCCGCTGGATCATTCCGCTCGCGCTCGATCGCGACGTTGCCGTGCCCATCGAGGTGCGCAGCGCGAACCCGGCCGGATCAGGTCTCACCGAGCCGCCGCCGGTTGTTTGAGTGTCGGCGAATGACGGGCTTCGTGGTAGGGCCACGGACGGCTCGGCGCGGCAGTCCAGGTAGTCCGTGGCTCTGGCGGGTAAGGGCCACAGCCGTGTCGTCCCGGGCATCCCGGAAGAACCTCGGTTGAGGCGCGAGCGATCCGCGCCGTCGATCGGCGCCGTCGGCCACAGATCGATGCGTGCGTTCAATGCCTCGATCGCATCATGTGGCCGTGCTCGCCGCCGTTCGTTCAGCCGCCCTCATTGGGATCGAAGCGTATGGCGTCACCGTCGAGGTCGATGCCGCGCCCGGACTTCCGCAGTTCGCGATCGTGGGCCTTCCGGTCGGCGCGGTGAAAGAGAGCCGCGAGCGAGTCGGCGCTGCGCTCGCGAATGCCGGCTTCGTCCTTCCGCCGCGTCGCATCACGGTGAATCTCGCCCCCGCCGACACACGCAAGGAGGGCACGGGCTTCGACCTGCCGATCGCGTTAGGCATTCTCGTGTCGACGGGACAGCTCCCGGCGTCCGTCCTGGATGGCGTGCTCGCCGTGGGGGAGCTTGGGCTCGACGGGACGCTCCGTGCCGTGCGGGGAGCGCTCCCGGTTGCCATGCTCGCCAGGCGCTCCGATGCGCGAGTCCTCGTGCTCCCCCCTACGAACGTGGCGGAGGCGACGCTCGTCGGCGATGTGCGGATCGCTGCGCCCACCACACTTCAGTCGCTGGTGGGCGAGCTGCGCGCAGGCGAGCTTCGCGTCGTGACCGCTCCGCCGCGGCTTGCCGTCCCGAATGACCCCGATGATCTCAGCGACGTGGCGGGGCAGGAGACCGCGAAGCGCGCCCTCGAGATCGCCGCCGCCGGCGGACACAATCTCCTGCTCACCGGCCCGCCCGGAGCAGGGAAGACGATGCTTGCGCGCCGCCTCCCCGGAATCCTTCCCGCGCTCACCGAAAGCGAAGCGCTCGAGGTCACGGCAGTCCACTCGGTCGCCGGCATGTTGTCAGGCGGGTGCGCTCTGGTACGCCACGGCCCGTTTCGCGCGCCGCACCACACGATCTCCGACGCGGGACTCATCGGCGGTGGAAATCCTCCGCGTCCCGGCGAGGTGAGCCTCGCGCATCATGGCGTGCTCTTCCTCGATGAGGTGCTGGAGTTCAGGCGCCATGTGCTCGAGTCGTTGCGCCAACCGCTGGAAGACGGGCGAGTCGTCATCGCGCGCGCCGCGCATGCCGTGACGTTTCCCGCGCGGGTCCTCCTCGTCGGCGCGATGAATCCCTGTCCATGTGGATATGCGGGAGATGCGTTCCGGGGCTGCGTCTGCGCCGCCGGCGACATCGCTCGCTATCGCGCGCGCCTCTCCGGCCCGCTGATCGATCGTATCGACATCCGCGTCGAGGTGCGCGCCGTCGCGATCCATGCCCTCGCGGCCACGCCCTCGGCCGAGCGATCGATCGCCATCGGGGAGCGAGTGGACCGGGCGCGGCGCATCCAGCGCGCACGGTACGCGTCATTCCGCGGGCTCGAATGCAATGCCCGAGCGCCGGCGCGCTGGCTCGATGCGCGCGGCGGCCTCGCCACGGACGGCCACCGGCTGCTCCTCAAAGCGGCAGAACGCGGCGCGCTCACGGCGCGTGGCTACCACCGCACGCTGCGAGTGGCCCGCACGATCGCCGATCTCGACGGCGTGTCCCACGTGCGCGGCCCGCACGTCGCTGAAGCGCTCCGATTCCGCCTGGGCCCTGCCGCCGACGTCGGGGACGCGACCATGACGGTGGCGGGGGCCGGATGACGAAGTCCGAAAACGGCGAGCGGAACGGGCGGCACCGTGACATCTTCCTCGCCATGGCACTCGACTCCTTGGGCTACTACCGCGCGCTGGCCGCGCGCGACCCGCGATTCGACGGCGTGTTCTACGTCGGCGTAACGTCGACCGGGATCTACTGCCGTCCCGTCTGCCGCGCGCGCACGCCACGGCGCGAGCGCTGTCGCTTCTTCAACAACCCGGCTGCCGCGGAGCGGGCGGGATTTCGTCCCTGTCTGCGATGTCGCCCGGAGCTCGCGCCCGGGCATTCGAGCGTGGATGCCGTCGGCCGGCTCGCGTCGGCAGCCGCGGCGAGGATCGCCGATGGCGCCCTCAACGAGGGAGACGTCGAGGGCCTCGCCCAGGAGCTCGGCGTTGGCGGGCGACACCTCAGGCGCGTGCTCGAGCGAGAGATCGGCGTTACTCCGGTCGAGCTAGCGCAGACGCAACGTCTCCTCCTCGCGAAGCGCCTCCTTACGGATTCGTGCCTATCGGTAACCGACATTGCGTACGCGAGCGGCTTTCAGAGCGTTCGGCGGTTCAACGCGCTGTTTCGCCAGCGGTACCGGCTGAACCCGACCGGCCTGCGTCGCGCTCATCAAAACGGCCACAGCGCAAGGAAACGCGCCGACGAGCACGCCGAGGATGACGTCATCAGTCTGACGCTGTCGTACCGTCCGCCGCTTGCGTGGAAGGCGTTGCTCCGCTTCCTCGCACCCCGCGCCACGCCCGGTGTCGAAAGCGTCGACGGCGACCGCTATGCGCGAACGATCGCGTTCGGGTCGCACAGCGGCTGGCTTGTCGTAACACCGGCGCAGGACCCAACGGCATTGGAGGTACAGCTCGCCGCATCGCTCGTTCCCGTGCTCATGCCGGTGCTCGCCCGTCTCCGGCACCTGTTCGACCTCGATGCCGATCCGGTGGCCATCGACCGGCACCTGTCGCGAGAAGGAATGGCTTCACTCGTCAGGCGGAATCCCGGGATTCGCGTGCCCGGCGCCATCGATGGCTTCGAGCTGGCGGTTCGCGCGATTCTTGGCCAGCAAGTGAGCGTGAGCGGCGCGACGACGCTCGCGGGGCGCTTCGCGGCGACGTTCGGCGAGCCTGTGCAGCTCGGACTACCGCTCACTCACCTGAGCCCACGGGCTGAGCAGATCGCCGCCGCGAGCGTCGAAGCAATCGCGGCGATCGGCGTTCCGCGCGCGCGTGCAGCGTCCATTCACGCGCTTTCCCGCGCTCTCGCCGCAGGGGATGTTCGGCTTGCCTCGGGATCGAGTGTCCACGAAACGATGCGGCGGCTCATGGCGCTTCCCGGGATCGGCCCATGGACGGCACACTACATCGCCATGCGCGCCCTTCGGTGGCCCGACGCGTTTCCCGCCTCCGATCTTGGACTGAGACGGGCCGCAGGCGTGACGACCCCGGCAAAGCTCGAACATGCCGCTGCGCGATGGAGTCCATGGCGCGCGTATGCGGCGATGCACCTCTGGTCAACTCAACCGGCCGCCACCGCGCGAGCCATTTCCGGAGAAGGACGATGATTGCAACTCTGACAGACCCGACGATGCGTACCTATATCGCCAGCCCCATCGGTACGATCGCGCTTACCAGCAATGGCCACGCGCTCACCAGCCTGTCCCTCATCGACACTGATCGTGCCGACGACGCGGACATCGCCGGCGGGGAGGACGATGCGGTGCTCTCCACGGCGCGCGAGCAGATGGCGGCGTACTTCGACATGCGCCTCCAGCGGTTCGATCTTCCCCTCGACCCGCACGGCACCGACTTCCAGCGTCGCGTGTGGGATGCGCTTCGGCGCATTCCGTTCGGCGAGACTATTAGCTACGCCGAGCTGGCGCGGCGCGTGGAGAATCCGAAGGCGATGCGTGCGGTGGGAGCGGCGAACGGGCGCAATCCGCTCATGATCATCGTGCCGTGTCACCGTGTGATCGGCGCCGACGGATCACTGACGGGGTTCGGTGCGGGCATCGACCGCAAGCGCTGGCTCCTCGAGCACGAGGCGAGCGTGCTGCGGCGGTAGCGGCCGACGCACTCGCGACCGCGACGGGCCGCGGTTACGTTGAGAGCATGACCGATAGGCCCGGCGCAGAGACCGCACTGTCCCCACGCGAGAAGGAGAAGGCGCTTGTCGCGTGGTTGCGGGCGCGCGGGTCGGCACTCCTTGGCTTCAGCGGAGGTGTCGACTCGGCGTACCTCGCGAGCGTCGCCACGGAGGCCCTCGGTACCGACCGCGTGCTGGCGGTCATCGGCCGGTCGCCGTCGTATCCTGAGGAGCAATGGCGTGCGGCGCGCGATGTTGCGGACCGGCTCGGGCTCCGTGTCGAAGAGCTCGACACGCAGGAGATGAGCGACCCACGCTACGCCGCCAATCCGACCAATCGCTGCTACTTCTGCAAGACGGAGCTGTGGGGCAAGCTCGCTCCGCTCGCGCGTGAGCGGGGGCTGGCAGTCGTCGTCGACGGCACGAACGCCGATGACATCGGTGGTCATCGTCCCGGCATGCGTGCCGCGCGCGAGCACGGTGTCGAGTCGCCTCTCGTCGATGTGGGGATGACCAAGCAGGACGTGCGCGAACGGTCGCGGGCGCGAGGTCTGCCGACGTGGTCGCGTCCGTCGAGCCCTTGTCTCTCCTCCCGTCTCCAGTACGGCCTACACGTGACCTCCGCCCGCCTCGACCAGGTGGAGCGTGCGGAGCGCGCGTTGCGCGACCTCGGTATCGCCGGAGACCTCCGCGTGAGACACCACGGCGATCTCGCCCGCGTCGAACTGTCGCGGGAGCTGGTTGCGTCATGGCTGGCACCGGCGCGTCTGCGCGCGCTGGCGGGCGCTGTGAGGGCGGCGGGCTTTCAACGCGTCGCGATCGATCTGCGCGGCTTCCGGTCGGGCTCTCTCAACATTCTCCAGGAGGTGAGCGCCGCATGAACGTCGAGAACCTCGAGCGTGCGTTGGCGGAAATTGGCCTTCACGGTCTGGTGGAGGTTCGCGGATCACTGGCGGTTCTGAAGATCGATGATGGCTCGCCGCTGGCCGACGACGACATCCGCGCTCTCGCGGTGGACGCCGCGGAGGGAAACGGGTTCTCGCACCTCGCGCTCGAGGTCGACATCGACCGCCGTGCGCCTGTTCATCGCGATTAATCTTCCCGATTCCGAGCGTCAGGCGATTCACCGTGCAGCAGCGCCGCTTCGCGGCGCGACGCGCGCCGTGACCTGGGTAGCGCCGGAGTGCCTGCATCTCACGATGAGATTTCTTGGCGAGCACGGCCCCGAGATGGTCGCGAGCGTGCGCGACGCCCTGGCCGGCGTCGCGCGTCGCTTTCAGCCAATGCGGCTCGACCTCGGCGGCGTGGGGGCGTTTCCTCATCTCCGCTCGCCGCGAATCTTCTGGCTCGGGATCGCGCACGACACGAAGCTCGAGCTGTTGCATCACGATCTCGAGGTCGCGTGCGAGCTACTGGGGCACGAGGTCGACGCGCGGGCATTTCGCCCGCACGTCACGCTCGGACGGGCGAAGCGTGACATCACCAACGAGGAGATCACAGCGCTCTCCCGCCTCGTGCCCGCCGTGCGACACCGCGCGACCGTCGAGGCGCGCAGCATCGACGTCATGCGAAGCGAGCTGTCGTCCACCGGTCCTCGCTACACCGTTCTCGAAGCAGTTCCCCTCGGTCCATCGTAATGGGGTGTATGCGTAAGGTCGGGTGCCTGCTCGTTGTCTTTCTCGCGGGGATGGCGGTGGCCATCTACCTCTACCTCGAGCGTCCCCGTCAGGCCGAGGACAACGGGTCGACGCCGCCCGTATGGGAGCCGCTCACACCGGAAGGGGCGGAGCGCGCGAGGGCTGCCGTGCAGCTGCTCTCGAGCAGAGCGGGGCCGGTCTTCACGAACATCGCCGGCGCCGACCTCGCGTCCTACATCTTCGACGAGCTCGCGAAACAGCTTCCGCCGTCGGCCGAGCAGATTCAGGCGGCGGTGATCGAGGACCGGCTGCACGTGCGCGCGCTCGTGCGCATCAGTGACTTCGGCGGATCGGGCGTCCTCGGCCCTCTCGCGGCGATGCTCGGCGACCGGGAGCCGGTGGAATTCGGAGGGACGCTCGAGCTCGTTCGGCCTGGTCTCGCGCAGTATCGCGTGAAGGTGCTGCGGCTGAGAGAGCTGACCGTCCCGCAGCGGATGATTCCTCGACTGTTGCAGCGGATCGCGCGTAGCTCGCGCCCGCCGGGGCTGGCGGAGGATGGCCTTCCACTCGAGGTACCGTCTTTCATCGCCGACGTGCGGATCGGCCAGGGGCGCGTGACGCTGTACAAGTCCACGGCGCGATGAGCCGGCGCATCCTCGTCGTCGACGACGAGAAAGGCATTCGGCAGGCGCTCGGCCAGCTCCTCGAGTACGAGGGATACGATGTCAAGACGGCCGGCAACGCCGTCGATGCCATCGCCGAGTACGAGCGATTCCGTCCGCACCTCGTGTTCATGGACGTGAAGATGGCGGGGATCGACGGGCTCGAGGCGCTGAAGCGGCTCAAGCAATCCGACGCGAACGCCGTCGTGGTGATGATCAGCGGCCACGGCACGATCCAGACGGCCGTCGAGGCCACGCAGCTCGGCGCATACGACTTTCTCGAGAAGCCGCTCGACACCGACCGGATCCTCGTGACGCTGCGGAACGCGCTCGAGCATCTGTCGCTCTCCGAGGAGAACACACGTCTCAAGCAGACGATCGAATCGCGCTACGAGATCGTGGGCCGCTCGTACGCGATCAAGGCATTGCTCGATCGCATCGAGAAGGTGGCGCCGTCATCGGCGCGCGTGCTCATCACGGGAGAGAACGGGACAGGGAAGGAGCTCGTGGCGCGCGCAATGCATCGTCTTTCGCCTCGAAAGACGGGTCCGTTCATCGAGGTCAACTGCGCCGCGATTCCGAGCGAGCTCATCGAGAGCGAGCTGTTCGGACACATGAAGGGGTCCTTCACCGGCGCCGTCCAGGATCGGGCCGGCAAGTTCGAGCTCGCGAGCGGCGGAACGCTCTTCCTCGACGAGATCGGCGACATGAGCCTCGCCGCGCAGGCGAAGGTTCTGCGCGTGCTCGAGGACGGCGTCGTGACCCGCATTGGGGGGAGCAAGACGATTTCGGTCGACGTGCGCGTCATCGCGGCCACGAACAAGGACCTCGAGCACGAGATTGCCGAGAACCGCTTTCGCGAAGATCTGTATTATCGGCTGAACGTCGTGCCGGTGAGCGTGCCTCCGCTGCGCGACCGGCGCGAGGACATTCCGCAGCTCGTCGCGCATTTCGCGGAGCGCCTGACGAGGAGTGAGGGGGTGCCGCCCCGCGTGATTGCCGATGAGGCGGTGCAGCGCCTCACGGAGTACGACTGGCCGGGGAACGTCCGCGAGATTCGGAACACGATCGAGCGGCTGCTCATCCTGGCATCGGGAGCCCGCATCACGGCCGCCGACGTCGAGCGGCTCGTCGGAAAGCGCGCGGCCGAGCAGACGAGCCTCGGCTCACTCGTGGAGTGCCGAACCTTCGAGGAATTCAAGGATGCGGCCGAGCGGGCGTTTCTCCTCGCGAAGCTGCGCGAGTCGAACTGGAACGTGTCGGAGACGGCAAGGCTCCTCGACATGCCGCGTTCGAATCTCTACAAGAAGATCGAGCGTTATGGTCTAGCGAGAGAGGACGCCTGACTGGAGGCTCATGGTAGACAGGAATTGGGAGAAGGAGCTGGCGAAGATCGACAAGCAGCTCGAATCGGTCTCGGACGAGCAGCTCGTTCCCAAAGGCGTCACCGCGACGCCGGCGCAGGAACGCGAGGTGATCACCAAACGCTCGAAGACCGCGACGCTCGGTGTCATGGTGCGGTTGCTGCTCGCGGTCGCGCTCGGCGTCGGGATGATCTTCTGGCCGTTCCAGGCGCGATGCGGCATGGGCTTGCTCGGATATCTCGGTGCCGTCGCGGTACTCATCGGATCCGGCTTGTGGAGCGCCGTGTGGGCGTGGCGCCACCGCAGCGGACGAGCGCACGTTCTCTCCCTCCTCATCCTGCTGTGGGGAACGATACTCGGTGCCCAGGAAATTCTTCCGCGCGTGGGCTACGCGATTCCCACGATGGAGCATCCGGGGGCGTGGGAGTGCCAGTAGGAACGAGGACCGAGGATCGAGGAAGTGCCAGCGGGGCTGTATGCCGGAACCTCCACCGCGCGTCCTCGGTCCTCGGTCCTCGATCGACGCAGATCCTTTCCTCGAGATGATCCTCGCATGAAGCTCTTCAAGAATTTCATCGGCGGTGCGTGGGTAGAACCGTCGACGGGTGAGTACTTCGATAACGTCAATCCGGCCGAGACGAGCGACATCATCGGTCGGTTCCCGCTGTCGGCGAAAGCGGACGTCGACCGTGCGGTGGCCACGGCGGCTCGCGGGTTCGAGCGATGGCGCCGCACTCCCGCGCCGGCGCGTGGCGACGTGATCCGGCGCGTCGGCGATCTCCTCGTCAGGCGGAAGGAAGAGATCGCCGATCTCATGACGCGCGAGATGGGAAAGCCGCTGACGGAGACGCGTGGTGACGTACAGGAGGGGATCGACACCGCCTACTACGCGGCAACCGAAGGCCGCCGGCTCTTCGGTCACACGGTGCCAAGCGAGCTGCGCGACAAGTGGGCGATGAGCTTCCGCCGGCCAATCGGCGTGGCGGGCATCATCACGCCGTTCAACTTCCCGCTTGCCATCCCCACCTGGAAAATCTTTCCCGCGCTCCTGTGCGGGAACGCGGTGGTGTTCAAGCCGGCCGAGGATGTGCCGCACACCGCGACGGTGTTCGTCGAGGTGCTGCTCGAGGCCGGGGTTCCGCCGGAGGCGATCCAACTCGTTCACGGGACGGGCGAAGCCGTGGGAGCCGCGATTGTCGAGCACCCCGGAGTCGCTCTCGTGTCGTTCACCGGATCGACGGAGACCGGTCGCACCGTAGGGGAAACGTGCGGGCGGCTCCACAAACGGCTTTCGCTCGAGATGGGCGGCAAGAACGCGATGATCGTGCTCGACGATGCCGATCCCGCTCTGGCGCTCGAGGGAGTGCTTTGGGGTGCGTTCGGGACGACCGGCCAGCGCTGTACGGCGACCAGCCGGCTGATTCTCCAGTCGGGAATTCACGATGACTTTCTGAGCCGGCTCGTGGAGCGCGTGCGCGCGCTCAAACTCGGGGACGGACGTGTTGAGGGAACCGACATCGGGCCGCTCGTGAACGAGGCGTCCATCAAGAAAGTGGAACGGTACGTCGATGTCGGCGTCGAGGGCGGCGCGGACCTGCTCATGGGCGGACGCCGCGCCACGGGAAAGGGTCTGGAGAAAGGCTACTTCTTCGAGCCAACGATCTTCGCGCGCGTCGAGGCAGGGATGCGCATCGAGCAGGAGGAGATTTTCGGTCCCGTGCTCTCGGTGCTGCGCGTGGAATCGCCTGACGAGGCCTTCCGGATCAACAACGGCGTGAAGTATGGTCTGTCGTCGTCGCTTTACACCCGCGACGTCTCGGTCGCCTTCCGGGCGCTGAGCGAACTGGACAACGGCATCACCTACATCAACGCGCCGACGATCGGTGCCGAGGCACATCTTCCCTTTGGCGGTGTCAAACAAACAGGGAACGGGCACCGGGAGGGCGGCTGGGAGGTATACGAGTTCTACTCGGAGACGAAGGTGGGCTACGTGGATTTCTCGGGGACGCTCCAGCGGGCGCAGATCGACAACTATCGGGGGACGCCCGATTGATCACCCTGCCCTTGCCATTGAAATGCTTCGCCCCCGTTGGTTTATTCCAGCCTATGTCCACCGTGCGTCGCGGGGGCATCGTTCGGGTGTCGTCGAACCTGTGGTCGACGCGCTGGAGCGTCACGCGTGGGTCGTGACCTCCGGGCGGAAGGGGTAGTCATCTCCGAGATGGGCAAGGCCTCGTCGGGACGGCACGTCGTCGTGACGCTTCGGCTCCCTCTCGGAGCTCAATCCGCGCTGGAATACGCTCGCTGCGCGGCTGAAGGTGTCGGTATCATTCGTCTCGCCGAGGCCGGCTCGCCATGACGGTACGCCCCCAGACCACTCCCAACCGCGTCGAGATCACCGAGGAGCAGCGCAGGCAGATCCTGCGCGAGCTCAATCGGCCGCGCTCGCGTTTGCGGATGTTCGTCGACTGGGCGAAGTCTCTCGTCGTCGCCATCGTCCTCTTCCTCCTCATTCGCACTTTCCTCGTCGAGGCGTTCAAGATCCCGACGGGGAGCATGGAGCGCACGCTGCTGGTGGGTGACTTCCTGCTCGTGAACAAGGCCGTCTACGGAGCCGAGATTCCGTTCACGAGCGCGCACCTGCCGCCTATCGCGAAGCCCCAGCGTGGCGACATCATCGTCTTCGAGTGGCCGAAGGATCCGTCCAAGAATTTCGTCAAGCGCCTCATCGGCCTGCCCGGCGATACGCTCGAGATGCGCGACGGTGTCGTTCGTCTCAACGGTAAGCCGCTCGACGAGGGGTACGTGGATCACACTGCACCCGGCGAAGACCCTTCGGGTGAAGACTTCGATTGGCAGCGAAATCACCTCGTAAAGCAGGCTGCCGCGAGCGGTGCATCCTACCATCCATCGCGTAACAACTGGGGTCCGCTGGTCGTCCCTGAAAGGAACTATTTCGTGTTGGGGGACAACCGGGATAACTCGTACGACAGCCGATACTGGGGCTTCGTGCCGGACAGCCTGGTGAAGGGACAACCGTTCGTCGTCTATTACAGTTACGCGCGTGAGCCCTCACACCGACTTCCCTGGCTCACCAACATTCGGTGGCGGCGCCTTGGCGAACGCGTTCACTGAGGGGCCGGAGTCGTCGTCCGTAGCGCCGCGCGCCCCCCGCGCGGTTAGGTCGCATCGAGGAGCCGGTGCCCGTATGGGAGTGACCACACACAGGAAGTCGTCGTACGAGGAGGGGTCGCTCGACCAGTACCTCCGCGACATCAGCATCTACCCGCTGATCTCCCGCGACGAAGAGGTTCGGCTCGCGCAACGCATTCGCGTGAGCGACCAGGAGGCACTCGACAAGCTCGTGCGCTCCAATCTTCGTTTCGTCGTCTCGGTCGCGAAGAAGTACCAGAACCAGGGCGTCTCGCTCTCCGATCTCATCAATGAGGGCAACTTGGGGCTCATCAGGGCAGCCCATAAATTTGATGAGACCAAGGGCATCAAGTTCATCTCGTACGCAGTGTGGTGGATTCGTCAGGCGATCCTTCAGGCGCTCGCGGAGCAGTCGCGCATCGTGCGCGTGCCGCTGAACCGTGCGGGCACGCTGCATCGCATCGGCAAGCGCGCCAACGCGCTGCTCCAGGAGCTCGGCCGCGAGCCGACGCACGAGGAGATCGCCGACGGGATGGACATCACCGAGGAAGAGGTCGCGAAGACGATCTCGATCTCGCAGACGCACCTGTCGCTCGATGCTCCGCTCACGCCGGGCGAGGACAACAAGCTCCTCGATTATCTGCCGGACAATCTCAATCCGACGCCTGACGAGCAAACCTTCGAGAAGGCGCTCACGGAGTCGATCGAGGAAGCGCTGGCGTCGCTGAAGGAGCGCGAAGCGAAGATTCTGCGCCTCTACTTCGGCCTCGACGGCGAGGAGCCGATGACGCTGGAGCAGATCGGCTCGCTGCTCGGCATCACGCGCGAGCGCGTTCGGCAGATCAAGGAGAAGGCGCTGTCGCGGCTGCGGCATGTGTCACGCGCTCGGGCACTGGAGTCGTATCTGGGTTGAGGCTGAAATAGCGGATCGGATGAGCGGGGCGGGCCGTCGGGCTCGCCCCGTTCTTGCTTCATCCCACCGGTGTCAGGCCATCGTTTCTCGAACCACACCCCAGTCCGATGCGCACGATTCGCTCTCTCGTTTTCCTCGTCGTCGCCGCCGGCTGTTCCGGGGCCACCACGGCACCCACCGTCATCGGCCCCGTCGCTGGACTTCCCGTGGACACCGCGTACCGTCGCGCCATCTCCCGCGGAACGCGCACCGACAGTGGGCCACCGGGATCACGATCCTGGCAGCAATCCGCATCGTACCGCATCACCGCGCGCCTGGATCCGCGAAGCGCACAGCTCGCGGGCGAAGAGACCATCATCTACCGCAACAACTCACCCGACACGCTTCGCCGCGTTGCGGTTCACCTGCTCCAGAACCTGTTCAGCTCCGACGCGCAGAAGAACGAGAACGTTCCCCTCACGGGAGGGATGCGTCTCGAGCGTGTCACGGTCGACGGCCGGCAGCTCGCGCGCGGCGGCGATGGCGGTTACGCCGTGCGCGGCACGATCGGGTGGATTCCGCTCGCACGGCCGCTCGCGCCCGGGGACTCCGTCGAGCTTGGATTTCTGTGGGGATTCCGCGTCCCGCCGGGGAGCGCGCCGCGCATGGGGCAGGACGGCGAAGTGTTCTTCATTGCGCAGTGGTACCCGATGGTCGCCGTGTACGACGACGTCAACGGCTGGCAGACGGATCCTTACCTCGGCAATGGCGAGTTCTACTACGGCTACGCCGATTACGACGTCACGTTGACCGCCCCGACCGGGTGGCTCGTCGCCGCAACCGGGGAGTTACAGAACCCGCGCGACGTGCTCACCGATTCAGCGCTGATGCGTTTGGAGCGCACGCGCAGCGATACGAGCGTGATCCATATCGTGTGGCGTCGCGACGCGGAGCGCACGCGCAGCGACGCTGACGGAATGCTCGACTGGCGCTACACGGCGCGTGGCGTGCGCGATTTCGCGTGGGGAACGTCGAACCGGTGGCTCTGGGACGCAACCCGCGCGGCCGTCGGCGATCGTGACGGAGATGGACGGGCCGACACCGCCGCCATCCACACCTTCTTCCGCGCGACAGCCGCGGCGTGGGAGCTCTCGGCCCGTTTCGCGAAGCACTCCGTCGAATTTCTCTCGCGAGACATCTGGCCGTATCCGTACCCGCACATGACAGCGGTCGAGACGACGGTCTACGGGATGGAGTATCCCATGCTGACGGCGATCGCGGCCGTGCAGGATCCGCAGGAGCTCTACACCGTGATCGCGCACGAGATCGCGCACATGTGGTTCCCGATGCAGATCGGGTCCGACGAGAAGCGCCATGCGTGGTATGACGAAGGCTTCGCGAGCTACTTCGAGACTCGGGCCGCGCGAGACCAGTTCGGCGCCGCGGCGGGCGAGCCGGGCGTCACGGGGTTCACCAACTATCTCCGCGCAGCGGGCACCGACGTCGAAGCACCGCTCATGCTGCACGCGGACCGGTACCCGTCGCAGGTGGCGTACGTGATCGCGAGCTACGAGAAACCGGTCGCGATCTTCCGCGCGCTTCGTGGTGTGATCGGCGACAGCGCGTTCATGCGTGCACTTCGCGATCACCGATCCTGGTGGCTGAACAAGCACCCGACCGCGTTCGACCTGTGGAATACGTTCGAGAGCGCAAGCGACCGGAACCTCGACTGGTTCTGGCGCACGTGGTTCTACGAGACGTGGACGATGGATCTGGCCATTGCGGATGGACGAGTGGTCGGCGATTCGTTGGAGATCGGCATCGAGCGGCGGCAGCCGGCGCCGATGCCTGCGGTCGTGCTGGTGCGCCGGGAGGGAGGACGCGAAGATCGCGTGACCGTACCGGCCGATGTGTGGCTGTCCGGCGCCACGCGCCACGTCGTGCGGGTTGCGGCATCGCCGCGCGTGCTCGAGGTGCAGCTCGACCCGGACAAGGTATTTCCGGACGTCATGCGCGCCAACGATCGCTGGTCGCCGTAGTCCGCCATCGACGGCATCCGTGGTAGAACCCTCTGTTCTTGATGCCGGCCCCACAAGAAAAACCAAATGGCTCAGACAAGCTCATTCGACGTCACGACCGGAGTGGACCTCCAGGAAGTCGACAACGCGATCAACCAGGCGCAGAAGGAGATCGCGCAGCGCTACGACTTCAAGGGATCGAAGGCGAGCATCGAGTTTCAACGGGCGGCGGGGAAGATCGTCCTCGTTGCCGACGACGACTACAAGATGCGCGCGCTCGTCGACGTGCTTCAGGGAAAGCTCATCAAGCGCGGCGTACCGACGAAGAATCTCGAGTTGGGCGAGGTGAAGCCCGCCGGGGGTGACACGGTCCGCCGGGAGATCACACTCAAGATGTCGCTCGATGGTGATACGGCGAAGAAGGTCGTCGCCGCGATCAAGGACGCCAAGATGAAGAAGATCACGGCGGCGATTCAGGGCGACCAGGTCCGCATCACCTCGCCGTCGAAGGACGACCTCCAGGCGGTCATGACGCTGCTGCGAGGGCAGGATTTCGGCGTGGAGCTCAACTTCGGGAATTACCGCTGAGATCGTTGAGCGGCCTGCGCGCCATAGCTACCTTTTCTGAGTGAAAATTGGCTTCATAACCCTTGGCTGCGACAAGAACACGGTCGACAGCGAGCGCTATCTCGCGCGCCTCGTAGGTCGGGGGGCGGAGCACGTCAGCGACCTCGCGGCCGCCGAGGTGATCGTGGTCAACACCTGCGGCTTCATCGATGCGGCGAAGCAGGAGTCGATCGACGCGCTCATCGAAGCGGGACGCCTGAAGGACACCGGCGCCTGCCAGGCCGTCGTCGCTGTCGGTTGCATGGTCGAGCGGCACAAGCAGGAGCTCCTCGATCACCTCCCGGAGGTCGACCTTTTCCTCGGCTCATCCGAGATGGATCGCCTCGTTCCCGAGCTCGAGCAGCGGGGCGTGCTCGGCGATCCGACCGTCGCGCACCCAGGCGTGCGCATGTACACCGGTGATCTGCCGCACGTCCGCTATCTCAAGGTCAGCGAGGGGTGCGACCACGGCTGCGCGTTCTGCGCGATCCCGTTGATGCGCGGTCGCCATCGGTCCTTCGACCTCGACGAGCTCGTGAAGGAGACGCGCGAGCTCGAGGCGCAGGGCGCGGTGGAGGTCAATCTCGTCGCGCAGGATCTGGCGCACTACGGACGTGACCTGAGGGATGGCGTGCGACTTCCGGAGCTGCTCGAAGCGCTCCTGCGCGAGACGTCCATTCCGTGGTTCCGGCTGCTCTATTTGTACTCCGCCGGCATGACCCCGCGACTGTTCGAGGTCATTGCGCGCGAGGCCCGCATCGTACCGTACCTGGATATGCCGATTCAGCACGCGTCCGACCGTATCCTGGAGCGGATGCGCCGCCCGGAGCGAGAGCGGACGATCCGCGAGAAAGTGCGCCGCGTACGCGAGGCGGTGCCTGACGTCGCCATTCGAACGACGTGCATCGTGGGGTTCCCGGGCGAAACCGCAGACGATTTCCAGCGACTGCTCGACTTCCTGGAAGAGATCCGGTTCGAGCGAGTGGGCGCGTTTGCGTATTCCCCGCAGGAGGGAACGCGCGCGCACGCGCTGTCCGATGATGTGCCTGACGAGATGAAGCTCGAGCGTCTCGAGCGGCTGACCGATCTGGAGCGTGCGGTGACCGCGGAGCGCTATGAGCGCTTCGTTGGGCGTCGCACGCGCGGGATTGTGGACCGTCGGGGCGAGCGACTCGAGGCGCGCGCGATCTGGCAGGCGGACGACATCGACGGCATCACGTGGCTGGAGGGCGACGCCCCTCCGGGCTCGGTCGTGGACATGACGATCACGGCGGTCGAGGACGACTATGACTTCGTCGCCACGCAGAACGACATCCTTGCACCGCCGCCGCCGTTGCGTCGACAGCGCGTCGGATTGTCGGTCGTCTCTGTCACGAGCATCGGGAGCTTTGGCCGGTGAGCGCGCGCAGCGCCGCAGTCATGGCGCGGGCGCGCGAGCTGTTTCCGGGTGGCGTGAACTCACCGGTACGCGCCTTCGGCGGCGTCGGCGGGGAGCCCTTCGTCGTGCAGCGGGGGGAAGGGGCGCGTCTCTTCGACATCGACGGCCGAGAGTACATCGACTACGTGATGTCGTGGGGCGCTCTGGCGTTGGGTCACGCCTCACCGCCGGTCCTCGACGCCATCGCGGATACGGCGCTTCGCGGAACGAGCTTCGGCGCACCGACGGAGCTCGAGGTCGCGCTGGCCGAGCTGGTGCGCGAGCGGATGCCGCATGTCGAGATGATGCGGTTCGTCTCCAGTGGCACCGAGGCGACGATGAGCGCGATTCGACTCGCGCGCGCCGTCACCGGGCGCGACGTCATTCTCAAGTTCGATGGATGCTATCACGGTCACGCCGATCCGTTCCTCGTACGCGCCGGCTCCGGCGTCGCAACGCTCGGCCTCCCGAACTCGCCCGGTGTTCCCGACTCCGTCGCGTCGCTGACCGTCACCGCTTCCTTCAACGATCTCGACACGGTTCACGATATCGGGAACGTCCACGGTGACCGAGTTGCCGCGATCATCCTTGAGCCGGTCGTCGGCAACGCAGGCTTCATCGCCCCGGATCTCGGGTTTCTGCGCGGCGTGCGGGCGGCTGCCGACGACATGGGAGCGCTTCTCATCTTCGATGAAGTGATGACAGGCTTCCGCATCGCGCCTGGCGGCGCGCAGGAGCGATTCGGCGTGCGCGCGGACCTCACGACGCTGGGGAAGGTGATGGGAGGCGGGCTTCCCGCAGCTGCGTATGGTGGGCGGGCAGATCTCATGGAGCGTATCGCTCCCTCCGGGCCCGTGTATCAGGCGGGAACGCTGTCGGGGAATCCGCTGGCAATGGCGGCGGGGCTCGCCACGCTGCGGATCCTCACTCCGCTCCTGCACCAGAAGATCGAGGGGCGCACGTCGCGGCTGGTCGCGGGGCTGCGCGCGATTGCCGCGCGCGCCGGCGTTCCGTTCACGGCGGACAGCGCGGGATCGATGTTCGGCTTCTTCTTTCGCGCGGAGCCGGTGCGCTCGTACCGTGATGCGCGCGCGAGTGACGCGACGATGTTCCGCCGCTTCTTCCACGCGGCCCTCGACGAAGGGGTCTACCTTGCGCCATCCCCATTCGAGGCATCCTTCCTGTCGGCCGCGCACGGCGACGGCGAGATCGATGCGACGCTTGAGCGCATGGCGCGGGCGATGGAGGCGGTGGCGAGTGCCTAACGCTCAACGTCTCGCAGCGATCCTGACCTGCGGTGTCGCGCTTGCCAGCTGCGGACCAGGAATCCAGCCAGGTCCGCCCGAGCCTCCCGTGGTCGTGCGCGCCGACACGCTCGTGCCCCCCGTCGATTCCGCGGCACTCGACTCGGTGTGGCGGATTCCCGCGCCGGTGGATTCGCTGCCGCTCGCTTCGGGGCGGCTCGTTCGCGTCGCGCTGTCGAGTGACGTCCGGGCCGTCGAGCTCGGCGCGACGGGAACGTGGGTGATCGTCGATGAGAACGGCGGCGTGTTGCTGCGCGTATCGGAGTCGGACACGTGGCGGATGGAGATCCGGGACGGAGCGCCGCACGGTGTCCGCGGCGATGTCGTCACTCCCGCTCGCCGCGGACCGCTCACGGCGCGCGCGGACGGTCCCGCGGATTTCATGCTCGTGAACGGCAAGCGCTATCGCGGCGAGGTCATGCTGCACGCGCGCAATGATGGCCTGCTCGTGACGAACCGGTTGCACGTCGAGGACTATTTGCGCGGCGTGGTTCCGCTGGAGATCGGACGCCGTGCCTCAGGCGAAGAAGCCGCCGTTGCGGCACAGGCGGTTGCCGCACGAAGCTACGCATACGTTCGCCTCGGGGGCGGCGCGGCGCGTCCCTATGATCTGGTCGCCACCGTGCAGGATCAGGTCTACGGCGGCGCCGATGCGGAAACGCCGATCGCCGACGGTGCCGTGTGGGCGACACGAGGGCTCGTTCTCACCTACGGCGGACGAATGGTGAACGCTCCCTACCACTCGACGTGTGGCGGCTCGACGGCCGAGGTGTCGGAGGTGTGGTACCGGAGCCGCAACGAGCCGTATCTGCGGCGAGTGAGCGACCGCATTGGCGATTCTGATCGCTTCTACTGTGATCCCTCGCCCCGGTTTCGGTGGTCGAAGACGCTCGAGCGTACTACACTTGCCGCCGCGCTCGACCGATACCTCGCGCAGTACGCGCGCGTGAACGGCAATGGAGTGGGCGTCGTGCGCGGGGTCGAGGTGGACTCGAAGACGCCCTCGGGGCGCGTCGCCTCGCTTGCGGTGCGAACCGATCGCGGTCGATACCTGCTTCGCGGCAACGATGTTCGCTTCGTGATGCGCGTGCCCAATGGCGAGATCCTCAACAGCACGTATTTTTCAGTGCGCACCGAGCGCGACGGGCAAGGGCGGGTTGCTCGCGCGACGTTCGAGGGTGGAGGCTACGGACACGGAATCGGCATGTGTCAGTGGGGTGCGATCGGACGTGCGCGCGCGGGCCAGGACTTCCGCACCATCTTGAGCACTTACTATCCCGGGACCTCGGTTGCCTCGGTCGACTGACATGCGACGTGTCGTGCTCGTGGTCGCGTTCAGCGCAATGGCACCCGCCGCAGGCGCCCAATCGCTGTTCGAGCGACTCAATCTCGATCGCCTGCGCCTGACGGCTCTCGGCCTCGCCGCTGGCCCCGTTCGCCCATCGCGCGTCGAACGGACGCAGGCGTACAGCGTTTTCGCGGATTACGGCCCCGTCGCGCGGTCCTGGCGCGTCGTCTTTTCCGCGACCTATTGGGGCTCACACTTCAACGACGACGTCGTGCAGGAGCTCGAGGACAGGCTGCGGTCGCGCGTGATCGATCCCTCCGGCGATGACACGCTCGATATCGGTCGCATCGACGTGTCGGATATCGCACTCGAGGTCGATTTGCGCTTCACGCCGCGTCCGAACGCGGCGGTCCGACCATACGCCGGCGCCGGACTCGGCGCGCACATGATCAATGCCGAGTCGCCCTTCATCGCCGACACGTTCATCGAGAGTGCGCTCGACAACATCTCCGCCGGATTCGCCGGATTCGCGGGGGTCGATACCGAGCCACTCGGTCGCTTCAGCGTGGGATTGCAGGCGCGCATGAACATGCTGAGCAACGTGCGCTTCTGGTCCGCCCGTGCATCGCTCACTTACTTCTTTGCGGCCCAGCGGCCATCGTCCTCACCATGAAGCCCGCAATTCGGATCGGCGTCGTGGGCGTGGGCGCAATTGCCCAGATTGCGCACATCCCCGTGCTGTCGAAGATGCGCGGCGCCCAGCTCGTCGCGTTGTGCGACAACGATCGTCCGAAAGCGCGCTCGCTCGCCGACCGCTTCGGTGTTCCCGATGTGTTCACCGATATCGAGGACTTGCTCGAGTTCGACGAGCTCGACGCCGTCGTCATCTCGACGCCGAACCATCTGCACGAGCCGCACGTGCTCAGCGCGCTCCAGGCCGGCGTCCACGTGCTGTGCGAGCGACCGTTGGCGATGACCTCTCGTGGCATCGAGCGCATCCTCGCCGCGGCGCAGCGCAAGGAGCGGAAGGTGCTCGTCGCGCTCAACCATCGCTTCCGCAGCGACGTTCAGGCGCTCGACCGGTTTCTTCGCGGCGGCGAGCTCGGGCGTCTCACCGGAGTACGTGCCGGGCACTACCAGGTGAAGAAGAGCCTCGAAGGATGGCGACACCGTCGCGCGGAGGCGGGAGGAGGAGCGTTCCTCGAGTACGGCCTGCCCCTGCTCGATCTCGGACTCTGGCTCGCGGATTTCCCCGAGCCCGCCCGTGTATCCGCGCAGATGGACCGCGGCCGCGGCGCGAGCGCCGTCGAGGATTCGATGTTCGTGTATCTCGAGTGTGCGCAGGGGATGTCGCTCGCCTTTGACGTGACCTGGTCCTACGTCGGCGACGAGGACCGCTGGTGGTTCGAGGTGCTCGCGTCGCGCGGAAACGCGCGCCTCGCGCCGCTGCGCGTCGTGAAGGAGATCAACGGAAAGCCCATGGATGTGTCGCCCGGAGGCGCCGCGGCGAGAGAGAGCGCGTTCAACCAGTCGTATCGGGCCGAGCTCACGCACTTCACCGCCGTGCTGCGAGAAGAGGCCGACTACGAGGCGCCTACCGATCAGGTCGCCGTCCATCGGATCGCCGAGGCGATCTACAAGTCCGCCGAAGAGGGGAAAGAGATTCGATTGTGAGGCGTCCGAGCTGGCTTCCCATCCGCGACGAAGCGCTGCCGGCATTCGCGTCGGCGGCGCTTTTCCTGATCAGCTTCCCGCCATTCCGGTTGCTCCTGCCGGTATTCGTGATGCTGATCCCGGTGACGGTCGCCGTTGCGCGCAAGATCGAGCGTCGTGAGCCGTCGCGCACGTCGTTTCGCCTGGGATTCTGGTTCGGCGCGATGGCGTATGGCATCACGTTGTACTGGATCGCGATCGCGCTCTCCATCTACACGAAGCTTTCCTTCCTCGGATACATCGGCGCTGTCCTTGTAATGGCGCCGGTGGTCGGCGCAGCAATAGCGGCGCTGCATGTCATTCGCCGCGCGACCCGCTGGCCGTTCGCCATCCTGCTCCCCGTCGTCTGGACGGCCTCCGAGATATTCATCAACTACATGAGCGATCTCGCCTTCCCGTGGCTCCCGCTGGGCCTGGCGACGACACGCTTTGCCACGTTCGCGCAGATCGCCGACCTGTCCGGCGTTCGCGGGGTGAGCTTCTGGATCGCGGGGACGAGCGGGCTGCTGGCCGACGCGTGGCTTCTGCGTGCTGACCGTCGCGAAGTCGTGCTGAGAGTCGGCGCCGTGGTGGCGATCGCTGCGACTGTCGCTGCCTATGGTCAGTGGCGACTGCGCTCGATCGCGCTCGAGCCGGTGGCTCCGATCGCGATCGTCCAGCCAAACATCCCGCAGGAAGAGAAGTGGCAGGCGGAGAATCGCGATCGAATCGTCGGGATGCTGGCAAGCCTGACGCGCCAGGGAGTACGATCGGGCGATCCAGAGCTGATCGTGTGGCCCGAGGTCGCGTTACCCGGGTACCTGGTTCAGAATCCGCAGTGGTCCGACACTCTGCGCACGCTGTCCGGGACATCGGGGGTTCCCATCCTGTTCGGCGTCATCGACGTGGAATTCAGTTCCACCTCCGCGCCGGGGCAGCCTCAAGACTACGACCTCTACAACGCCGCCATGAGCACCGATTCGGCGGGTGCTCTCGCGCCGTTAGGGCCATACCGGAAGGAGTTCCTCGTCCCCGTCGTCGAGCGGGTCCCATTTCTCGATCCGGATTGGTTCAAGGGCCTGCGATACTTTGGAGGCTTTCAACGGGGGAAGGATCAACCTCCGTTCCGATATACTTTTGGCGACGCCGGCATTCTCATCTGCTACGAGTCGATCTTCCCTCAGCTCTCGCGAGAATACCGGCAGAACGGGGCGGAGATATTGATCAACATCACGAACGACGCGTGGTTCGGCCGCAGCATAGCGCCCTACCAGCACGAGGCCCACCTCGCACTCCGCGCCATCGAGAATCGCGTCGGCATCGTGCGCTCGGCCAACACCGGCGTCTCGGCATACGTCGATCCGCTCGGGCGCTTTCATGGCGAGACGGCACTCGAAACAAGTGCCAGCCGCACCTACCAGGCGCATACGACATCGGTGATGACGGTGTACGTGCGAATCGGCGATTGGGTGGGGGTGGGGAGCCTCCTCGCGACGACGGCGCTCGTCGTCCTCGCGCGAGTCCGCCGGCGGCGCGAATGAGCGGGTACTCCGTCGGCGTCGACGTCGGCGGAACCTTCACGGACCTCATCGCCATCGGCCCGGACGGGCGCGTCGAAGCGCGAAAGGTCCTCTCGACCCCGCGCGATCAGAGTGAAGGCGTGCGCGAGGCGCTCATTGCGCTGGGCGCGGAGGCCGAAAGCATCACGCACATCGCGCACGGCACAACGGTCGCCACGAACACGCTCCTGGAGCGAACCGGCGCCCGCGTGGCGTTGTGCGCGACGGCCGGAGCGACCGACCTCCTCGAGCTGCGCCGGCAGGACCGGGCGTCGCTCTACGATCTCCCCAGGCCCCATCCGGATCCGCTCGTGCCGGACGAGCGTGTCGTGGCCGTTGACGAGCGTATCGAGCCTCAGGGCGTCGTGCGTTCGCTCGGCGCCGACGCCGTGTGCGAGGTGGCCGAGCACGTCCAGGAATGCGCGCCCGAAGTCGTGGCCGTCGCGCTGCTGCACGCGTTTCACGACGATCGGCACGAGCGCACGTTAGGCGCGGCGCTTCGCGCTCGTCTCGGCAGGGACGTGGTGCTGTCGTCCGAGGTGCTCCCGGAGATCCGTGAGTACGAGCGGACCGCCACCACGGTCGCTGAAGCGTACCTTCGTCCGGGAGTGATGACGTACCTCATGCGCCTGGGCGAACGGCTCACCGCGGACGGCTATCCCGCGCCGTCCGTCATGACGTCGGCCGGCGGGATGCGTGCGGCGGCTGACGCAGCGCGTAGCGCGGCATCGCTGGCACTGTCGGGCCCCGCCGGCGGCGTTCAGGGCGCGGCATACATCGCTCGCGCGTCGGGGATTCGGGATGCTCTCACGATCGACATCGGTGGAACGAGTGCGGATGCGGGACTCGTGCTCGACGGTGAGCCGCTGTCGGAGTCGGGTGGGGCCATCGCCGGTGTCCCAATTGCGCTTCCACGCGTATTGGTCGAGACGGTGTCGGCGGGCGGCGGGAGCATCGCGTGGGTCGACGCCGGCGGCGCACTTCGCGTCGGGCCGCGTTCGGCCGGCGCCATTCCCGGTCCCGCCGCGTTCGGACGCGGCGGCACGGATGCAACCGTGACCGACGCACACCTCGCCCTCGAGCACATCGATGCGGACCACATGAGCGGCGGCATCGAGCTCGATGCGGGCGCTGCACTGGCCGCGGTGGAGACACTTGCACGCCGCCTTGGAGCCCCGGTCGAGCGAACTGCCCGCGCAATCATCGCAACGGCCGACGCCGCCGTCGCGCGGGCGCTGCGACGCGTCAGCGTGGAGCGGGGTGTGGACCCGCGACAGTGCGCGCTCGTGGCATTCGGTGGCGGCGGACCGCTTCACGCATGCGCGCTTGCGACGCAGTTGCGGATGACGCGGATCCTGGTACCGCCCCATGCCGGCGTGCTGAGCGCCCTCGGCCTCGCGATCGCCGCCGAGCGGCACGATGTCATGCGCAGCGTCATGCGACGGACCGATGAGCTCTCGAGCGAGACGCTCTCTGCAATGCGCGAGGAGCTCGCCGTTCGCGCGGGGCGGGCCGTCACCAGCCGCTGGTGGGCGCGCGCGCGTTACGTCGGCCAAGGCCACGAGCTCGACGTGCCCGTCAAGGATGGTGACGACGGATCAGCCGTGGCCGAGCGATTTGCGGCGCTGCACGCAGCGCGCGCCGGCTTCACGCTCGAGCGCCCGGTCGAGATCGTCACCCTCCGCCACGCGGCATACGGCGCGGCGCGCGAAGCAAAGCTGACGACGCACGCGCCGGACCGTAGCAGACGACGCGTCGGCCCGGCGATCATTCCATTACCGGGCGCGACCATGCGTGTCGAGGAAGGCTGGACGGCGACGGGGATGGCCCACGGCGGCTGGCTGCTGGAGCGCGACCGATGACGTCACCAACGTTCGATGCGCTCGACCTTCAGGTGATGGCGCATGCCTTCGCCGCCGTGGCCGAGGAGATGGGAACGGTGCTGGTGCGTGGAGCGCTGTCGCCGAACATACGTGAGCGACGCGACTCCTCGTGCGCGCTCTTCGATACGCGTGGCGCGATGGTGGCGCAGGCGGCGCACATTCCGGTTCATCTCGGCGCCATGCCCGACGCCGTGCGCGCAGTGATCAGTCGCCGTCCGGCGCCGGGCGATGTCTTCCTGCTCAACGATCCGTTCGCCGGCGGATCGCATCTGCCAGATCTCACGCTGGTGGAGGCGATCGAGCTCGAGGGACGCGTCGCCGCGTTCGCCGCGGCGCGCGCGCACCATGCGGACGTCGGCGGGATGTCGCCCGGGAGCATGCCGCAGGGAGCGACCGAGCTCGTGCAGGAGGGAATCGTCTTTCCGCCGGTTCGGCTCGTGTCGAACGGAAACGTCGACGACGACGTTCTCGCGATTCTGCTCGCCAACGTGCGAACACCCGACGAGCGCCGCGGCGACCTCCACGCCCAGCTGGGTGCCTGCGCCGCGGGCCGATCAGGATGGCGAGCTCTGGTGGTTCGTGAGGGGATCGAGCGTGTGGAGCAGGCCGGCGCGGCACTGATGGACTACGCGGAGCGCACCGCGCGCGAGGCGGTGCGCGCGATCGGGAGCCGGGTCGGGCGAGCGGAGGACGCGCTCGAAGGTGATGGTGTGAGCCAGGACGACGTTCGCGTTGTCGCCACGGTTTCGCAGCGCGACGGCCGGCTCATTTGCGACTTCACCGGCTCATCGGCGCAGGTTCGCGGGAACGTGAACGCGCCGATGGCCGTGGCGCGGGCCGCGGCGGTTTTCGTCCTCCGCACGCTCCTCGACGATGACGTGCCGATGAACGACGGCATTGCCCGCGCGGTCGAGGTTGTCGCACCTCGAGGGAGCGTGATGAACGCCGTGTGGCCGGCCGCGGTGGCGGCGGGGAACGTCGAGCTATCACAGCGAATGGCCGACACGCTGTTCGCCGCGCTGGCCGACGCCGGTCTCGATGTGCCCGCGCAGGGGCAGGGCACGATGAACAACGTCACGTTCGGTGGATCCGGCTGGACGTTCTACGAGACGTTAGGCGGCGGTCAGGGGGGGTCTTCGCGCGCGCCGGGCCCCTCGGCAGTGCACGTCGGAATGAGCAATACCCGCAACACGCCCATTGAGTCGCTCGAATGGTCGCTTCCGATCCGCATCGATGAGTACGCGGTGCGTCGCGGCAGCGGAGGTGCCGGCACGATGCGCGGTGGCGACGGAGTCGTGCGGCGCTACCGCGTGCTCCAGCCTTGCACGGTCACCCTCCTGACCGAGCGGCGGCGTCTGGCTCCGCGCGGGGCCATGGGCGGCGCGGATGGGACGCCGGGTCGGAATCTCCTGAACGGGCGCGAGCTGCCCGCGAAGTGTCGCGCAGAGCTGCGTGCCGGGGACGTGCTGACGATCGAGACGCCGGGAGGCGGCGGGTACGGATCCCTCGGCGCCGGTTAATCCGCCGCGGGCGCCAGATCCTGGCTCCGGAACGGGAGCGTGTACGCACCGAACTTCGCGGGATCCGTGAGCATGAACACCCGCGACTCGATGAACGTGTCGAGCAGGTCGCGGTCGAGCATCCCCTGCTTCGCTTCCATCCGGAGGATGTCCAGCGCGCGCTCGGGTGCGACGGCGGGCTTGTACGGGCGGTCCGTGGCCGTCAGCGCATCGAAAATGTCGGCGATCGTCATGATCCGCGTCTGCACCGGGATGTCGTTCCCGCTCACGCCGCGTGGATAGCCTTCGCCGTTGAGCTTCTCGTGATGCGCGTAGGCAATGCCCGGAATGTCGCGTAGCTCGCGCGTCCACGGGATCTGCTGAAGGAAGCGGAACGTGTGCGTCACGTGCTCCTCGATCTCGCGTCGCTCCTGCTCATCGAGATTGCCGCGCGTGATCGTGAGATAGCGGACTTCTTCCCCGGTGAGCAGGGGACGCTCGACGCCGTCGATGTCGCGGAACATGCGCCGCGACAGCTGGGCCAGCTCGGCACCCGCGTCTTCGCTCAGGATCGTCGGCTCGTTGGCCTCGATCACGGCGCGGAGGAAGCGGTCGAGCTCTGCTTCGTGATCGCGGAGACGCCCGTCGAGCTCCGCCACCAGTGCATCGTATCCCTCTCGACCGTTTCGCAGCAGCCACTCCGCACGACGCCGCTCGTACTCGAGCGCCGCGGTCCGCTTGAGGAAGGCGAAGCGTCCGCGAATCGCCTCGATGTCGCTCGGATACAGCTTCTTCTCCTTCACGAGCACCTGCTCGCTGACGCCGACCTTGCCGAAGTCATGCAGGAGGCTCGCGTAGCGGAGCTCACGCAGCTGCGTGCGTGAAAAGTGCGTGTTGCGATACTGTCCGGTACCGCCGCGATCGACGGCACGCGCGAGGCTCACCGTCATCGTCGCCACGCGCTCGGAGTGGCCGAACGTCGCCGGATCGCGCGCTTCGATCGCGGACACGGCCGCCGTGACGAATCCCTCGAACAGCCGCTCGATGTTCTCATACAGGAGCGAGTTCTCGATCGACACGGCCGCCTGTGAGGCGAGGGCGGTGACCAGCTCGACGGCCCGCTCATCGTACGGCACGACCTCTCGCGCCACGGCGTCGGGCGTGGTCAAGCGCGTTCCCGCCGTCCGCTTGCGGTTGAGCAGCTGGAGCACGCCGACCACTTCGTCGTGGTGGTCCGTCATCGGGATCACGAGCATCGACTTCGTGCGATAGCCGAACTTCTCGTCGAAGCTGCGGTTCAGGCGGTAGCTCACGTCCTCGGGCAGCAGATAGACGTCGGGAATGACCAGCGGCTCCCGCGTAGCCGCCGTGTAGCCCGCGAGGCTGGTGTGATCGATCGGGACCGTGAACTCGGAGAGCGGCACGCTCGTCAGCGTGTCGTTCTGCGAGAGCTTGAAGCGCAGCGCGCAGGGACGGTCATCATCGTCCCGCTCGACGAGGTACAGCGAGCCGGCGTCGCTCGTCGTTATCCGCCGTGCCTGCGAGAGGATCATCGAGAGGAGCGACAGCAGATCGCGCTCCGTCGAAAGCGCAACGCCCACGCGCGTCAGCTCGGCGAGCTCACGATGGCGCTCCCGCTCCTGCGCGCGAATGGCGCGATACGCGACGAGCGACGCGGCGTGACGAAATGCACCGCGCAGCTGCGCGGCCACGAGACCCGGTGCGGCTCGCCCCGGGAGAAAGCCCGAGAACAGCTCGACGGGGAAGGCCGGCGGCGGCTCTTCGTCGGTCGGATCACCAACGCCCACGAGGGCTGCGCGCTCCGCGAGATCGCGTACCGGGCGAAGATCGCCGTCGAGCGATTGGAGCAGCGACCGGTCGACGAGAACGACGGTAGGGCGCGAGGCGTCGAGCGCGCTCGCCGCCGGGAACGAGGGCACGCGACGGATCTCGAGCTCGTCGCCGAGCCGTCCCGCAGGAAGATGGGGAATCGCCCGGCCGAGCGCCGCGATGAGCAGGGGTTTCACTTCCGGCCCTCGGGTCGTGCCATGATACCTCCGGCCCTCAGACGGTCAGCGTCATCCCTTCCGAGGCAGCTATGACCTCGGTGCGTCCGCCTCGCTCTCGCACCAGGGCCCGACATTCGTCGACGCGCCGGTCGACCTCTTCGTCCGATCGTTCCGGCTTGTGGTGAAACAGAACGAGCCGCTCCACGTCGGCATCGAGCGCTAGCGCCACCACGTCGTCGTAGGTCGAGTGCCCCCACCCGCGGTGGTGGTCGTACTCCTCCACCGTGTACATCGAGTCATGCACGAGCACACCGGCGTTGCGAACGAAGCCCACGAGATCGTCGCGCCACGTGCGAGGCGACTCGTACTTCTCGCTGGAGCCGAGCTCGTTGTCCGAGATGTAGACGAGTGCCCGACCACGTCCGTTTCTGTCGGCAAAGCGATATCCCATGGCCCCGCCGGGATGCCGAACCTCTTTTGCACTCACGGTGTAGCCGCGCCCTTCTAAAGCACCGTCGAGCACCGAACGAAAGTCGATGCGGGCCTCGATCTCCTCGAAGGAGACGGGGAAGACCACCGGCGACATCTGGTCGCGAACGATACGCTCGACCTTGGCTTCCATGGCCTGCGCGCCCCAGATGGTGAAGTGGTTGCCCCGCTGGAAGATCGGAGCGAAAAAAGGGAGTCCCTGGATGTGGTCCCAGTGCCCGTGGGAGAGAAAGATGTCTCCTTCGATCGGCGCCCCGTTGGCCCGGCTGATGAGCGACCGTCCCAGCTCGCGTATGCCCGTACCGGCGTCGAGGATGATCAGCCACCCCTCGCTGGTGCGAAGCTCGACGCAAGGCGTATTGCCGCCGTAGCGCACGGTGTCGGATCCGGGGCTGGGGATAGACCCGCGCGTACCCCAGAAGTGAAGGCGGAGCATGTATGCGAAGCAAAGATCTCGGTGCCGGGAACTCTCAGGCGGTGACGACTGTCACGGGGGAGAGGTAAGTGGACGTTGGGAAGAACGAGGACCGAGGAATGAGGAAACGGCTGACGGCCAACGTAAACCGCGCCGCAGTTTCCTCGCTCCTCGATCCTCGTTCTTCTCGCCGTCGATCTCGCCCTACACCCTGACGTGCGCCATCTGCTCGAGCTGTCCGCGATCCGAGATCGTGATCTGGCGGCGCTCGACGCTGATGAGACCGCGGTCCTGGAACTCGCGCATCGCGCGTGAGACCGTCTCGCGACTGGCGCCGATCATCTGCGCGATGGTCTGGTGCGTCAGCGGCTTGGTGATCGTCGGTGCACCGCCCTCATCAGCCGCATCGAGGAGCAGACGCGCAATGCGCCCGTGCACGTCGAGCAACACGAGGCTCCCGATCTGCTCGTCCGCACGGCGCAGGCGCCGCGACAGCTCGACGAGCATTGCCCACGCGACTGCCGGTGACTCGGCTACTCGCCGCCGGAAGTCATCGCGTCGCAGAATGAGCAGCTTCGCATCGTCCATCGCGATCACGTGCGCCGAGCGAGGCTGGCCATCGATGAGCGACAGCTCACCGAAATGCTCGCCGACGCCGAGTACGCTGAGAATCACCTCTCGTCCGTCCTCACCTACCAGCACGACCTTCACGCGTCCGTCACGCACGATGAACAGCGAGTCGCCGGGGTCGTCCTCGAATACGATGACGCTCCCCTTCGGATAGT
Source organism: Gemmatimonadaceae bacterium (assembly GCA_052389995.1). Taxonomy (GTDB): domain Bacteria; phylum Gemmatimonadota; class Gemmatimonadetes; order Gemmatimonadales; family Gemmatimonadaceae; genus JAICNG01. The sequence continues at coordinate 93,563 of JBQTHJ010000022.1, forward strand.
CCCGCTCACGCGTGACTTCCGCGAATCGCTCCAGCTCATCGCGGCCGATGCCTGAGAGCAGGGGAACTGTGGCGAGAAACTCGACGATTTCCATGCTGGAATGACCGTGCGAAAGGTGAGAGTGCCGCGGCAACTTATCCCGCGCCGATGCGTCTGTCAAACGCACAAGCCATTGTCGCCTTGTCTTTTACGGCCCGTCCGAGGTATATTGCAGCGCTACCATCTTTTGTCCCGAGAGGCACCCGTGAAGACCGACATCCATCCCACGTACGCGACGGCGACCGTCAAGTGCGCCTGTGGCAATACGTTCGTCACCCGCTCGACGCAGGACGAAATTCATACCGACATCTGCTCGAACTGCCATCCATTCTACACCGGCAAGCAGAAGCTCGTCGATACCGCCGGCCGGGTGGAGCGCTTTCGTCAGAAATACGGTAAGGAACGCTGAGCCTTCGCGATCGACTCGCCGACGCGATGGGGCGTGCGGCGGAGATCGAGCGCGAGTTGTCCGATCCCGCCGCCGTGCGCGATTCGCGCCGGCTTGCTGAGCTGGGACGCGAGCATCGGAGGCTCGCGCCGGTCATGGAAATGGCCTCCCGCCTCGAACGGTACGAGAACGAGCTCGCGCAGGCGCGCGAGCTCGTTCTCGTTGACGACGCCGAGCTCGCCGCCGAAGCGCGCGCGGAAGAGGAGCGGCTGCGCACCGAGATCGGTGTGATCGAAACGGCGATCATGCCGTTGCTCATCCCGCGCGACCCGCTCGATGAGCGCGACTGCATCGTCGAGATCCGTGCCGGCACCGGCGGCGACGAAGCAGCGTTGTTCGCGGCCGACCTGCACCGCATGTACACGCGCTTCATCGAGCGACAAGGGTGGCGCACCGAGATCATCTCGATGTCCGAAGGCACCCTCGGCGGCATCAAGGAAGTGATTTTCAAGGTGCACGGGGATGGTGCGTTCGGCGCCATGCGCTGGGAGTCCGGCGTCCACCGCGTGCAGCGTGTTCCCGCGACTGAGAGCCAGGGTCGCATTCATACGTCGGCGGCGACGGTGGCCGTGCTGCCGGAAGCCGAGGACGTCGACGTCAGGATCGATGACAAGGATCTGCGCATCGACGTCTTCCGCGCATCGGGACCAGGCGGGCAGGGGGTAAATACCACCGATTCGGCCGTTCGTATCACGCACATTCCCTCGGGCATCGTGGTCAGCCAGCAGGACCAGCGATCCCAGATCCAGAATCGGGCCAGGGCGATGGAAGTGCTCCGCGCGCGCCTGCTGGATCTCAAGGTCGCCGAGCAGGAGGCAGAGCGCTCGCGGCTGCGCAAGACTCAGGTGGGGACGGGCGATCGGTCGGCGAAGATCCGCACCTACAACTTCCCCCAGAACCGCGTCACCGATCACCGGATCGGCGTCACGATCCATGAGCTGACGCGCACGCTCGATGGGGACATCGGTGGGCTGATCGAGGCGCTTCGCCAGGCCGATACCGAGGAGCGACTGGGTGGCTGACGTCCTCCCTTTTCGGGCGTTAGGCACGAATGCGCCGCTTCGGGTGCACGAGCTCGTCCGCGCACTGTCGGAAGCGCTCATGGCGGCGGGCGTTCCGGACGCAGGGCGGGAGGCACGCGACATGGTCGCGGCGATCGTCGACATGCCACGCTTCTGGCCGTCGTCGCATGGCGAGGCGGTCCTCGACCGTGACGTAACGACGCGCGCATGGGACGCGGCGCGGAAGCGCGCGCGCGGAGCGCCGTTCGCGTACGCGGTTGGACGCGCCGCCTTCCGGCATCTCACGCTCGACGTCGACTACCGCGTGCTCATTCCGCGCCAGGAGACGGAGATGCTCGTCGAGTGCATCCTCGAGCGGACGCGGACCGGTACGGCGGTCGACATCGGCACGGGCTCCGGCGCGATCGCGCTGGCGCTGGCGACTGAAGCGGAGTTCACCCGCATCATTGCCACCGACGTCTCTCGCGAGGCGCTCGACGTCGCACGAGGCAACGCCGCTCGTCTGCTACCGGTCATGCGCACCGGCGTAGAGCTACGCCACGGCTCGATGTTGAAGCCGCTATGCGGGGAGCGTGTCTCTCTCCTCGCATCGAATCCCCCGTACCTTGCGTTCGACGAAGCCGCGCAGCTTCCACCGAGTGTTCGCGATTGGGAACCGCCCGTCGCCCTCTACGCTCCGCGGAGCGGAATGGCGGCGATCGCGGAGCTCGTTCACGGGGGCGCCGGGCTGCTCGAGCCTGGTGGGCTTCTTGCCCTCGAGGTCGATGCTCGGCGCGCCTCGCTTGCGGCGGAACTGGCGATGAGCGACGGCCGATATCGTGACGTGTGCGTCGAGCACGACCTTGCAGGGCGGGAGAGGATCTTGCTGGCGCGACGGACCCAATGAGGAGCGCCGGATTGGCGTCCTGACTTCTCAGTCCTCGTTCCTCAGTCACCCAGACATGGAAGAAACGATGCTCGAAGACAAAGCCAGAGAGCTTGGCCGTCTCATCGGACAGAGCCCGGAGTACAAGGCCGTAAAGCGGTCGAACGATGAGCTCGGCGCCGACCCCGAGGCGGTGACGCTGTTGCGCGAGATGGAGACGCTGCGTGAGGAAGCGCAGAGCATGATCGCGCGCGGTGAGCAGCCGACGGAGGAGATGGAGCGCAAGCTCGACGAGCTGCTCGGCCAGGTGCAGGGCCATCGCGTCTACCAGAGCGTCGCCGTTTCGCAGGAGAACTTCGACAAGCTGATGATGCGCGTGAACGAGTGGATTCTCGATGGAATCCGGAAGGGATCGCAGAGCTCGATCATCACACTGGGGTGAGCGTGGAGCCGGGGCGCCTGATCGTGCTCGAAGGCCAGGAGAGCGCGGGAAAATCGACGCAGGCGACGCGGCTCGTGCGGTGGCTCGCCGATCGCGGCGTCGATGCCGTGCTCGTGCGCGAGCCGGGCGGCACCGACGCGGGCGAGAAGATTCGGGAGCTGCTCCTTCACCTGCCGTATCAGCTGACGGCGGCTGCGGAGGCACTGCTCTTCATGGCGTCGCGCGCAGAGCTGGTCGATCGCGTGATCAAGCCCGAGCTTCGGAAGGGGCGGACCGTGGTCATGGATCGTTTCTTTCTCTCGACGTACGCGTATCAGGTGGGAGGCCGCGCGCTCGATGAGGATCTCGTGGTCAGTGCAAACGCGCTGGCGACGGACGGGCTGGTCCCCGATCTGACGCTTCTCATCACCGTGCCCGCCGCTGAGCGCCGGGCACGTTTGGATCGTCGCGGAGGCCCTGACAAGATCGAGCGGGCGGGAGACGCGTTCCACGTGCGCGTCGATCGGGCGATCGAGGGTTTCCTCGATCAAGCGTGGCAGCGCGAGCACCCCGAATGCGGACCGATCGTGGAGGTGGACGGCTCGGGGAGCGAAGACGAAGTTCTTGCACGGATCGTGGTCGCGCTGTCGCGCGCCTGGCCTGAAACTTTCGCGGTCTCGTCCGGGTCTCACCATCAGTAACAGCACGTTTTCCTCGAGGTTGGGATGCGGCATCGCGCGTTCGTAGCGCTGTTCACGATGATCGCGGCTCTCGTCACCGGCGGCTGGTTCCTCCAGCGCGGGCTCGACGGCACGGCATCCGTGAATCGCGCGCGCCTCTTCGATCAGGTCGTGACGCACGTCACCGAGCGGTACGTCGATTCGCTGGGCCGCGACAGCATCTATCGCGAAGCGGTGCAGGGAATGCTGCGCGAGCTCGACGATCCCTACACGGTGTTCCTCTCGGGCGACCGTCTCGAGCGCCTGAACGAGAACACGACCGGTCGTTACGCGGGGCTCGGTGTGCAGATCGATGTGCGCGATGGGTGGATCACCGTCGTGTCGCCGCTTCCCGAGTCGCCCGCCGAGCGCGCGGGGATTCAGACGGGCGACCGGATCGTCGAGATGGACGGCCGCTCGACCGAGGGGTGGACGGCGGACGAGGCGCTGCGCGAGCTTCGCGGTCCGCGCGGTACGCGGGTCTCGATCATGGTCGAGCGTCCCGGCCTCGAAGCGCGCTTGCCGTTCCGGCTCACGCGGGCCGACATCCAGGTGCACGCCGTACGGCGCGCGGATCTCCTTCCCGGACAGGTCGGCTACCTGGACATTGACGTGTTCAGCGAGCATACCGCCAGCGAGCTCGCCGAGGAGATCGAGAAGATGCGGAAGCGCGGGGCGCGCTCGCTGATTCTCGATCTCCGGCGCAACCCCGGCGGCTTGCTCGAGCAGGGCGTTGCCGTCTCCGATCTCTTTCTCAATCAGGGGCAGCAGATCGTCTCGATGCGCGGCCGCGCCTACGGTGCGACGCGGGACTTCGCTGACGAGGAGCGCCAGAAGTGGGCCGATCTGCCCGTCGTGGTGCTCGTCGACGAAGGCAGCGCCAGCGCATCCGAGATCGTCGCCGGCGCGCTTCAGGACCACGATCGCGCGCTCATCCTCGGTGAGACGACGTTCGGAAAGGGAAGCGCGCAATCGGTGTTCGCCCTTCCCGACGGTGGAGCGCTCAAGCTCACGACGGCTCGCTGGTTCACGCCGGTGGGGCGCAGCATTCAGAAGCCTCGTCCCGGCAGCGATGAGGACGACGATCTCGACGAGCAGCCACCCGCTGACGTGCCGCGTGTTGCGGGGGAGACGCCGCTCAGCGAGCGAGAGACGTATCGCACCGACGCGGGCCGCGTGATTTACGGCGGTGGCGGAATAACTCCCGATCTGTTCGTGTCCGATGACCCGGCAGAGAGCGAGCTCGCGCTACAGCGTGCGCTGGGCGATGACGTGCCGCGCTTCCGTGACGCGCTGACCACATACGCGCTGTCGATGCGGACCGCGCGTACGGTGACGTCGCCGGACTTCCAGGTGACGCCGGCGATGCTCGATGCGTTCTTCGCGCAGCTGGAGCGTCGCGGGATCGACATCGATCGCGAGGACTTCGATGCCGCGCGGCCTACCGTTACACGTTTCCTCACGTACGAGATCGCGCGCTACGTCTTCGGCGTGCAGACGGAGCTGCGGCGCCGGCTCGAGGAGGATCGTGTGGTGAAGGCGGCGCGCGAGCTCCTGGACGGCGCGGCGACGCAGCGCGCGGTGCTCGAGCGCGCAGCCGCGAAGCGCGCTGCAAAGCAGGAGGATCTGCCCGGCCCCACATGACCGACCGGGTCTTCATCCTCGGCGCAGGTCGGGCCGGGCGCAGCCTGGCGCGTGCCCTGCGCGCCGGGGGTGTCGGCGTTGCCGGGCTCCATGGACGACACGCCGACCCTGCGGAAGGCATCACCGCCGGCACGCCGCCTGAGTCGTTAGGCTCGGCGACCTGTGTCCTCGTCACGGTTCGCGACGCGCAGCTGGATGGGGCGCTCGGCGTGCTGGCGATGAGACAGCTCGCCCCGCGCGCGGTCGTCCTCCATGCGAGTGGCAGTGCCGACCCGGCCGGGTTGGCCGCGCTCCGCTCCGCCGGTCATGCAAGCGGCACGTTTCATCCGCTCGTGGCGCTGTCCGACCCGGCGACTGCGCCGCAGACGCTGCACGGTGCCTGGATTGGCGTCGATGGGGACGACGAGGCCCGGCGCGTGTCCGAACGGCTCGCCAGCGCCGTCGGCGCGAACGTCCTCTATATCCCGCCCGGCGAGAAAGCGCGCTACCATGCGGCGGCGGTGTTCGCCTCGAACTTTCCCACGGTCCTCATGTGTCTCGCGGAGGAGCTGCTGCGCGACGTCGGGATCGCCCCGCCCACGGCGCGGCAGGCGCTGCATCCACTCTTCGCGTCGGCTGTGGAGAACCTGCGTCGTGGTGGCGGCGCGAGCGCACTCACGGGCCCCATCGTGCGCGGCGACGTGGACACGATCGAGCGACATCTCCAGGCGCTGCGCGCGAACCCCGACACGCTCGATGCCTATCGAGCGCTCTCCCGGGTCGCCCTGCGATGGCTGCGCGAGTCGGGGACGGGAGGTGAAGGTCGCCTGGCCGAAATCGAGCAGCTGCTCGGAGCTACTGCTCGATCACCGTCGTCCCCGGCGGCGGAGAGAAGCGGAACACCGACGCCGGCACGGCGGGATTGAGCGTCAGCGTCTTGATGGTCACCGTGCGCACGACCTCGCTCGGCTCCGTCAGCTCGAACCGACGGATCAGCGCGTCGGCGGTGTCCACCCAGATCACGGCCTTGGTGAACGGGGCGTCGACGCCAGCTCTCGGCTCGAGCGCCAGCACGCGCGCGGGCCGCCCGTTCACGGTGTCGCGACCGAGATCGGTGATGTCGAATCGCGATTTCGGAGCGTCGAGAAACTGCGCCGTGAGATCCGGCGAGCCACGATCGCCGGGCTTGATGCGGGTGCGAATGACCTGACCGGGCGTGCTGCTCGGCAGGTAGAACCACACCCAGGTGCCATCAGCCACGATCTGATCGCCGGCGGGATCGGTGAAGCGTACGGCCGCATGGTTGGGACGCCGCTGCACCATCTGCCCAGCCGACTTCACGGTCACGCCGAGGAGCGGATTGGTGATCGTCTGCGTGAAGGTGGCGCGCATCGTCCGGATGTCCTGATACGCGGCGACGGCGCGATCGAGGGTCGCCGTGGCCGACTGCGCTCCCGCTGGAACGACTGACGCCGCGACGAGCGCGGCACCGAGAATAGCTGCTCGCATCTGTCTTGTTACGCCACACCCGCCGCACTGGTTCCCGGAACCGGCGTAATGGTCCGGCCGATGGCCGTCGCGATGGTCTTGATCTCGCCGACGAGCTGGGCGAACTGCTCCGGGAAGAGCGACTGCGCGCCGTCCGAGAGCGCGCGCTCGGGGTTCGGGTGCACCTCGACAATCACGCCATCGGCTCCAGCCGCGATGGCCGCTCGCGCCATCGGGATCACCTTGTCGCGCAGTCCCGTGCCGTGGCTCGGGTCGGCGATGATCGGCAGGTGCGACAGCTTGTGCACGATCGGGATTGCCGTGAGGTCGAGCATGTTGCGCGCTGCGGTATCGAAGCTCCGCACCCCGCGCTCGCACAGAATCACCTGCGAGTTCCCTTCGCTGAGCACGTACTCGGCGCTGAGCAAGAGATCGGTGATCGTCGCCGCCAGCCCGCGCTTGAGGAGCACCGGCTTGCCTAACCGGCCGACCGCGCGAAGCAGCGAGTAGTTCTGCATGTTGCGCGCGCCGATCTGGATGCAGTCGGCGTATTCGGCGACGAGGTCGGCGCCGTCATCGTCCATCGCTTCGGTGACGATTGCGAGCCCGGTCTCGCGGCGGGCCAGCGCCAGCATCTCGAGGCCGCGCTTGCCGAGCCCCTGGAAGGAGTACGGGGAGCTGCGAGGCTTGAAGGCGCCACCCCGAAGACACGAGGCACCGGCAGCGCGCACGGCGCGGGCCGCGGCGATGATCTGCTCTTCGGACTCCACGGAGCAAGGCCCCGCGATGAGCGTCACCTCGTCGCCGCCCACGCTCACCCCCGGCGCGATCGTGACGATCGTGTTCTCCGGATGCCATTCGCGCGATGCCTGCTTGTACGGCTTGGTGACGTGAATGACCTGCGCGACGCCCGAGAGCGTCTCGAAGCGCGATCCATCGACCCGCCCATCGTTGCCGACGAGACCGATGGCCGTGCGCTGTGAGCCCGGCATCGGCCGCGCCTGGTAGCCGAGCTCCTCGATCAGCCTAACGACCCCGGCGACCTGCTCCGGCGTCGCGCCATGCTCCATCACTACGAGCATTACCGTTCCTCGATCGTCATGGACCACCCGTCATCCGCCAGCACGACGGGCCCGTCGAATCGCTCGCCGACGATGGCTCGGATGTCGACGCGCTCCACCGGCGGGTAGAAATGCGTGAGCGCGAGCGTGCGCGGCCGCGCCATCGCCGCCAGCTCGCCACACTGGCGCGGCGTGAGGTGGATCGCCATCTCGCGGTCGTCCGGCAGCGAGCACTCCGCCAGCAGAAGATCGCATCCTGACGCCCACCGTCCTAGACCCTCATCATAGCCGGTGTCACCGGTATACACGAGACGGCGGCCATCGTGCGCCACGTCGTATGCGACGCTCTCGTCGGTGTGCGGCACCTTGAACGCGCTCAGCCGCACGCCCTCCGCAAGATCGAGGAACGCGCCCGGTGCGATCTCGCGCACGCGCACCTCGAAGCCGGGCTCGCGCACCCAGGATCCGAAGGCGTCGGCGAATCGCGTGACGAGCCCATCGAGTCCCACGGGGCCAATGATGTCGACGGGTCCGGTGCGCGGCTGCTCCGCGCCGTGACGCCACGCAAAGATCAGGAACGCGAGGTCACTCAGGTGATCGGCATGAAAGTGGGTGATCGCGACATGAGTGATCGCCGTCCAGTCGACGCCGGCGCGCGCGAGGCCATGCACGACGCCGCTGCCGCAATCGAGCAGCACGTTCACGCTCCCCGCGGTCACCAGGTGCCCGGCGCAGACGCGCGACGCGGACGGCGACACCGTCCCCGTGCCGATCGTCGTGAGGCGCATCAGCGCCCGAGAAAGAGCATCCGCCGCACGAGGTCGAGCCCTCCAGCCCGCATGCGAAGCAGGTACACCCCGGCTGGCGCGGTCGTCCCGTTCGACGCGACGCCATCCCAAATGTAGCGCCCGTCGCATCCGAAACCGTTCGGCATGTCTCCCGACCCGCGCCCGTATCGCCCCGCCTGATGCAGGCTGGGGATCGCGGCCGACGGCACGAGTGTCTTCACGACGTTCCCGCGAATGTCGAGCACCTCGAGGATCACGTCCGTCGCGCTCTCGACGTCGAACCAGATACACGTCGCGAGGGTCCCCGAGACGGGAAAGGGGTTTGGAAAATTCTGGTAGAGGAGCGTGGTGCGCGGCGGCTCGAACTCCTGCGTCTGCGCGATCGCCGGCGCGAGCGCGAGCGCGCCGACGACCGCCGGCCAACGCATCATGCCCCGACGGGGACGGCCGCGTCCTCGCGCATGACATGCCCCTCGATCGCATCGTCGACCGCGCGGCCACCGCGAAGGCGAACGCTGACGAATGACGACACGCCCGGCTCCTGCATCGTCACGCCGTAGACGGCGTCGGCGGCCTCGGTCGTGGTACGCGGGTTGTGCGTGATGACGATGAACTGCGTGCTCTGCTTGAACTGGGTGAGCATCCGCACGAACCGGCCGATGTTCTGGTCGTCGAGCGGCGCGTCGACCTCGTCGAGGAGGCAGAAGGGACTCGGCTTCGTGAGGAAGATTCCGAACAGCAGCGACAGCGCCACGAGCGCGCGCTCGCCGCTCGACAGCAGGTGCATGCGCTGCGTCCGCTTCCCTCGCGGCGATGCGTGGATCTCGATGTCGCAGTCCAGCGGAGCATCCGGGTGCTCGAGTCGCAGGTCGCACTCGCCACCACCGAAGAGCGTCATGAAGATCTGACGGAAATTCTCCCGCACCTGCGTGAAGGTGGCGAGAAACAGCTCGCGCGCCGTCGAGTCGATCTCGCGAATGGCCTGCTGGAGTGAATGCTTCGCCGACGCGAGGTCGGCGCGCTGCGTGCTGAGGAAGTCGAGACGCTTCACCTCCTCCTCGTGCTCCTCGATCGCCAGCGGGTTGACCGGCCCCATCGCCTCGAGCTGCTCGCGAATCGCCTCGAGCTCGGTGCGGAGCGCAGCGTCCTCGCCCTCGACGGCAACGTGAGTGGCGAGCATCTCGCCGAGGGGCCTCCGCCACTCGGCCTCGAGGCGCTCGCGAATCGCCGTGCGGCGTCCCGAGAGCTCGGTCAGCCGCAGCTCGGCGTGGTGAAGCGCATCGGCCAGCGTCGCGGCATCGTGGCGCGCTTCATCGAGGCCTCGCTCCGCGCGATCGAGGGCGGCGTCAGCCTCGCGCACCCCGTCTTCCGCTTGAGACAGCCTCGTCTGTCCGTCGATGAACGTCGCGCGACGAGTCTCAAGATCGAGCTGCCATTCGGCCATGCGTCCGGCGAGGACGCCATCGGTGGACGTGATGTCGCTCAGCTCGAGCAGAAGCTGTTGCAGTCGCGCAGTGGCGACGTCCGCTTCCTGCGCGAGATGCCGCTCGCGATCTCGCGCGACCTGCAACCGCGCCTGCGCCTGCGCGAGCTCGACCTGTCCGCGCGTTCGCGCTTCGCGCACCTCGTCCTGCTCGGTCTCGATCGCCACGAACCGCTCGCGCGCTTCCGCAAGCTGTGCTTCCGCGGTCTCGATCGCACTTGCCAGCTCGGCGAGGCCCGAATCGAGGCGATCGGCGCGTCCGCTGAGGTCGGTACGCCGGGTCGTGAGGCGCTCCACGAGTGCATCGAGCGTGTCGAGCTCGCGTTGCGCGCGCTGTACTTCGCGTTCGGCCTCGACGCGTCGCTCGTCTGCGCGCCGAATCTGCTGGTGCGCGGCGTGCGCCAGGTCGGTTGCCTCCGTCGACGCGCGCTCTGCGGCATCGAGCGCGGCGCGCGCGGCGTCGGCCTCGGCGTTCGCGCTCCGACGGGCCGCGTCGCTCGCGCCCAACTCGGCGCGCAGCTCGAAAAGCTCGGCGCGCCGGCGCAGCGGGCCCGGCCCGGCCGTGCGGCCGGGGAGCCAGACGGCGCCACGGTTGTCGAGGAACGCCGCGCCCTCGTCGACGGCGCGCACCTGGCCGAGGAGCGCGCGCACCCACGGCCTGGCAACCTCCTGCACCTCGAGGACGCCCGCCAACGCATCATCGATCTCCCAGTCGGGATCGGGCGCGTCGAGCGGAAGTAGAAGCAGCGGACCGGGGTTCGCCGTAGCGTGCCACGCCTGAACGGCGCTCGCCGCATCGGCGTCGCGGACCAGCACCGCGTGCACGCTCGCTCCGAGGAAGCGCTCGACCAGCATGGCCCCGGTTGCTTCCGCGCTGATGAAATCGGAGAGCGGACCGAGGATGGTGCCCTCCTCGAAACGTCCGCGCTCCTGTAGCAGCTTCGCGGCTGCCGGAGCCAGACCGACGCGCTCTCGCTCGAGCGCTTCAAGCGCATTCACGCGGCCCAGCAAGCTGGTGTGCGCTTCTTCGGCGCGGAAGAGCTCGTCGCGCGCCGCGCTTTCCCGCGCTCGCGCGCCTGACGCGAGTGTGCGTGCGAGCGCCAGCGCTTCATCGGCGAGCACCGCCGCCGTTCTCGCCTCGTCCACGTCGCGCGTCGCGAGATCCACATGTGCCGCCGCGAGCGACAGCTCTTCCGATCGCGACTCGCGATCCGCGCTCAACGCGTCGAGACGCTGTACCAGCTCGTCGAGGTCGCGTGCGGCCCCCTCGCGATCCAGCTCCGCACGGCGTCGCTTGTCGCGCAGCTCGCGCGCCCCGCGCTCGGCATCCTCGGTGAAGCGCCGCGCCTCGGCAACGCGCGCGCGCATCGCCTCTTCAGCCTGCACGCGCTCCGCCAGCGTGCGCTGAGCCGCTTCGAGCTCTGCCTCCAGACGCGATCGCTCTGCGTCCGCCTCCTCGCGATCCGCGGCGAGGCGCGAGCCGCGCTCCTCACCGGCGCGACGCTCCTCCTCGGCGCGCTCGCGGCGTGCGACCGCGTTCCGTTGCCGCTCTCCGGCCACCGCGAGCTCGCTTTCGAGACGGAGCACTTCTTCCTGTTGAGCGCTCACGAGCCGCGCGAGCTCGGCCCGCTGTCCCTCTGCGGCCGCGCGCGCGTGATGCGCCTCTTCGCGCGCCCGCTCCGCGAGACGCACGCGCTCGTCGGAACGGGGAACCTCGGCCCGGAGCGCGGCCACGCGCTCCTCGAGCTGAGCGAGCTCCTCGCGCCACGCCTCCATGTCGCGCGCGACGAGCGTGATCTCGAGCGCGAACCGGCGCGTAGTGAGCTCGGTGTGACGCTCGGCGCGCTTGCGCTGCCGCGCGAGCGAGCGCACCTGGCTCTGCACCTCGTTGATGAGATCGTCGAGGCGCGCGAGGTCGAGCGTCGTCTCCTCGAGTCGGCGCTCCGTGCTGCGCTTCCGATCGCGGTACAACCCGACTCCGGCAGCTTCCTCGAAGAGCTCGCGGCGGTCGTCGGGTCGGTCGGAGAGCAAAGCGTCGATCATCCTCGCTTCGATGACGACGCCCGAGTCGGCCCCGAGACCCGTGCCGCGCACGAGATCCTGGATGTCGCGGAGGCGGCAGGGCGCGCGATTCAGCAGGTAGTCGCTCTCTCCGCTTCGCGAGAGTCGCCGCGTGACGACGACCTCCTTGAACGGCACGGGGAGTGTGCCGTCATCGTTCTCGAAGTGGAGCGAGACCTCCGCGATGTTCACGGGGCGACGCGCCGACGATCCCTGGAAGATCACTTCTTCCATTTTCGCGCCGCGCAGCAATCGCGCGCGCTGCTCGCCGAGCACCCACCGGACGGCGTCGGATACGTTCGATTTGCCGCATCCGTTCGGACCGACGATTGCCGTTACGCCCGGCTCGAAGACGAGCTCGACATGATCGGCGAACGACTTGAACCCATGAAGCTCGAGCTTTCGGAGTCTCACCTAGATACCTCTCCCTAAGCGGTAGCCAACCGAAGCGTCGATGCCTGCGCGCTTGAACATGTCGAGAAGCGGCATCGCTTGCGAGGGGGTTTCGAAGGCGCCGGCATACACGCCAGCGTGATCCGCATCACGTGCGAGCGCGTACGCGGGAAGGCCCTGCGACCGCAGCTCGACCGCCCGCGCTCGGGCCGCGCTGGGATGCATGTCGCCGGCGACTCGCACCGCGAATGGCGTACGGCGCACGGAGCCGAATCCCATTTGCAGCACCCCGGATCCGCGCAGGGCGGCGAGCGCCGAGTCGGCTTGCTGCTCGCCGCGCCACGCGCCGACGAGCACGCGGTACCATCGGGCGCTGTCGGCGCCAAGCCGCAGTGGCGAGAACGTCGCTGCCGAAACAGCGGAAAGCCGCTCGGTGAGCTGCCGACTCGCGTCGTTGAGACTGCTGAGCATCACGACGTCGATCGAGTAGAACGCTCCCTCGGTCGTATCCGCGTCGAGCGCCACCATCCCAGCGGTTGCGCCGACGGCCGGCGTGCCGCCCGAACGCGTATCGCGTGGCGCCGCGCCATCGTCGCGACCGATCCAGAACGCGGTCGCGGCAACGAGCACGAGCGCAGCTGTGGCGAAGATGGCGATGCGTCGCGAAACCCGGCGTGGCGTGATCGGCGGGTCCGCCGCGCGCGGTGTCGCGAGGACGGACGGAAGATCGCCGTGCGACTGGGTGCGCGTCGCGACGCGGGCCACGATGTGGCGTGATTCGGCGTACTCGACGTCGCCGACGAGGATGACGCCGTCCGTATCCTCGACGAAGGCGACGAGACCCTCGGCAGTGGCCGGAAGCACGATACAGAGGAGCGCGCCCTCGTCGCGAAATGCCATCGTCAGGCGGCGCCACCGCTCGCGACGCAGGAGCGTGCCGTACTCGAACGTCCCCACGCCGCTCGGCACGACGAACAGCGTGCGCTCGCGGTTCACGGGCTGGGCGATTTTCCGCAGCGAGACGCCGTTCTCGAAGTGATCGATGACGCCGTGTGGTCCAGCGTCGCGCGGCAGCACGGCCTGAAGCGGTGCAAGCTCGCCGACCGCGTCGACGATGGCGACGCGTCTCCGCCGAGCGTGCGCCTTGCCGACGGCGAGGGCGACGCGAGCGGCATCGGTGTCACGCTCCCCGGCGAGCACGACGCACGTACGCTCGTCGAGGAGCGATGCCACCTCACGAGTCGCCTCTTCCCAGCGGCTTCGGGTCGGCGACGCGTCGGAGATCACTATGGCCGGCCCTCGTAGATCCAGTACGACCGCCCAGTACTTCGCGCGGCCCTCTCGGCTGCCTCACGAGTCGAGTACGGGCCGAGCACGACGCGCCAGATGTCGAACCCGCCCTGCGTGGTTCGAACGACGTGGGCGCGCTGGCCCTCAGCCTCGATCTCGCCGGCGGCCGAGTGTGCCGCCGCTTCGGAGCGGAGGGCCGCGAACTGCACGGTGAATCCAGCGGTCGAGACGGGCGGTGGGGCCGGCGTGCGCGGCGGTGTCGTGTCGGGACGACCGGTCTGTCGCACCGTGTCGGGGAACGGTCCAAGCGAGTCGGGCGGCGGTGCCGATGCGAATGGATTCAGCGTATCGCCCGAATCGACAGGCACCGTGTCCATGCCTTCGAATTGCACCGGCTCATCGAGCGATGCAGCGCGCGGCCGGAACCCGTTCCACTCGATGAAGTGCCAGAGATCGCGTCCACCGCCCCGAATCCGGCGCACGACATCGAGGGAATCGCCGTTGACCAGCGTGACGTCGTTACCGCGCAGCAGCGCGAGCGCGCCATCCGGTGTCACGAGTGGGAGATCAGCCCGCCACCCGGAGCCCACGCGTCCCACGAGACGGTCGGTCGCGACCGCGACGACCCACACGGAATCGCCCCTCGCCGCGCGAGCGAGCACGTATCGGCCCGTCGGATCCATGCGAAGATCGCGCGAGGTGTCGGGAAGGCTAATGCGCGTCGCGATCTCTTCAGCATAACGATCGACGACGACGAGCTCCGGCGACCCCGCCGTCAGCAGGTAGATGCGATCGCCGCTTGGCGCCGTGACGGCCGCGCGAATGCGGCCAGGGAGACGTACGCTCGGAACTGCCGAGAGGTCGCGTGCGCGGACGCCGATGAGCCCGCTGTCGACCGTGAAGTAGAGGCGGTCGCCGAGCGGAGTGCCCAGCGCCCGCTGCGCAGTCGGGAGGCGAGCAGTGTCGGTCAGCGATTCCTGCGGCGGATGCATGCGCCACACGGTCGTCCCGTTGCGCGTGTCGGCGACGACCAGAAGACCGCCGTCGGACTGCGGAAAGAGGTCGCGTGGCGCGGCGGGGGGCTTGAACCGCCACTCGCCCGTGGGTGTGAGACGGCGGATCGTGCCGTCGCTCGCAACCCCATAGATCGCGTTTCCGTCCTGCGAGACGACGTGCGCGAGCTTCGTCCGCGTCTCGCGCGCGACAGCTCCCAGCCGCAGGTCGACGCGCAGCGGAACGCCTCTCGTATCGAGCGCTACGACGCTCCCGGCTTCGGAGTCGAAGCCAAGCACGCGCTCGAGCGCCGGAAGCGGGGCGGGTGACGTCCAGATCAGCGAGTCGACCTCGGGATACGCGAAGACGCGCGCCGACCCGCCCGCGCGCGCGAAGCGCACCAGGAGGCGGTCGGAGCCGCTGACAGCCATCACCGACGGAGAGTCGCTGGCGGAGGGATCGTCCGGGCGCTCAGACCGGGAACAGGCCGCGAGCACCAGTGCCAGCGCGAGAAGATTGCGCACGGCGGAAAGCTAGGGGTGGGGGACCATCATCTCAAGGTGAAGCTCGGCGAGTGTGCGCGAGGTTACAAAGCGAGGCAACGATGACAGATGCCAGAATACGGAGGACAGCGTTCAGCTAAAACCAACGGGGAGCCATGAGCTGGCTCCCCGCGGTCGTTGCTGAATTCTGTGATCTGTATTCTGACATCTGTCGTCCTGGTCGTTCTTCCACTAGAAGCTCGGGCCCAGCGAGAATCTCCAGTATGAATCCCGCCGCGGGTCGTCCAGCGGGATCGCGTAGTCCCACCGCAGCAGCGCGAAGTTGAAGAGATTCAGTCGCACGCCGAAGCCGTAGCTTCGCAGCGCGTGGCGCTGAAACGCCGGGTCGAAGTTGGCCGGACGCGACCAGTGCAGGTTCTGTCCCTCGAACCACGTGACGCCGACATCGTAGAACACGAGTCCTTCGATCGGCGGCAGGGACACCGGAAGCAACCCAATGTCTACGCGACGAAGTAGCGGGAAACGCAGCTCGACGTTGGCGACGGCGATGCGGCTGCCGACGAGCGGAGAGCAGCGATAGTACTTGGGATCGTCGTTCAGTCCGCACTGCCGGATCTCGTTGAGCGCGAACTCTTCGCGATCGTAACCGCGGAGCAGCTCGGGATATCCGATGTACTTGCGCAGCGTGTCGGCGTCGCGTCCATCGGACACGCTGGTGAGCAGCCGCGTCGACAGCGTCAGGAAGTTGAAGAGGATCGGATCGTACCGACGATAGTCGGCGAGGTAGTCCATCCACTTGTACGTGCCGACGATCGGCTCGACCTGGAAGCGGTACCGCCGCCCCATGATCGGGCCCGTGTAGCCCCACAGGACGTTATCCGACACGAATGCCGCGTACGGCTGCACGTAGTTGATGCTCGGCTGGTGCACCTCGTCGAGAATCTGGAAGGGCGTCGCGGCCCCGGTGTTCTCGTTGAGCAGGCGACCGATGAAGAGCGAGGACCGGTCGACGTTCGAAAGCCGCGCGCCGAACTCCGCTCGGGTGAAGCGATCGAATGGATAGATCCCGATGCCGAACACCTGCCGCTCGATGATGCGCGTGATCGGATAAATCTCCTCCCACACGCCGTCGCCGACGGGCTGGAGCGCTCCGACCTCGGGGAAGTAGTACGGCGACTGGTACGCGCCTACCGCGTACTGGAGGCGGCGCGAGAGGTTCGTGTACGCGCTGTAGACGCGGGCTTCGCTCAGACGCCCGTTGACCTCACCCGAGAAGGCCAGGCGATGGTTGCCGAGCATGTCGCTCAGGACGATCTGCGTGCCGCCGAAGAAGCCGCGGCCGAAGTTGTATTGCTCGTACCCGATCGTCGGACGCGCGACGTAGTCGGGGCTGAAGCGCACGCGATAGTCGTACGTCTTGAACTTGCCGTCGTCGGGCAGCGCCATGGCCGCGCTATCGAGCAGCGCCGCGACGCTGATGGGACCCCCACGGGCTTCGAGCTCGGCCGCAGGCGGTGTGTCCTGAGACGGACGAAGTCCGGCGGGTGAGCGATAGTACGAGAAGCTCACCTGCGTGGTCGTGTCGATGGCAACGGAGGCGGCGGCCGCGCTGTCCATCATCGCGACGGCGGGCGTCACGAGTACCGAATCCCGTGTCGCGTTCTGCGCGACGAGCGGTGCCTCGGGCGCCGGCGCGCGGTATGGTGCGCGCTTCAGCGACCGCGGGTTGTCGATCGACCAGATCGTGTAATCGCCGTTCTCGTAATAGGTGATCGCGAGCTTGTCGGATTGCCGCGCCCACGAGATCACGGGGCTGTAATTCGTCGCCGCCGTGATGCCGCCGACAACGTTGGTCAGCTGGAAGTGCTCGTCAGACTCGACCTCGTACAGGAACAGGTTCTGGATCCCCGTTCGCGTCGACACGTACGCGATCGACTTGCTGTCCGGCGACCACTGCGGGTTGATGTTGTGCGCATCCTGCCCCGGAAGCAGGTCGATGCGACCGTTGTCCATGTCGTAGGTCGCGATCTTCCACGGGCTGTAGCGCAGCAGGGTGAAGTCGGTCTCTTCGCCGCGGTCGCTCGCGAACGCGATGCGCCGGCCATCGGGCGACCACTGCGGCTGAAGATCCCCGTGACGGTCGTTCGTCAGCTGCATGAGCTGGCTGCCGTCGACGTTCACGATGTAGAGATCGCTGATGCCACCGAGGTGACCGGAGAAGACGATGCGCCTCCCGTCAGGGGACCACGACGGCCCCGTCACGCCTTCCAGGTGCGTGTCGATGCGGCGAATCACCTTTTGCTTGCGGACGTCGAGGAGATAGAGAACGTCCTTCCCCTTTCGCTGCGCCGTGAACGCGAGCGTTCGGCCGTCCGGAGAGAACGAGCTCTGCGAATAGAGCAGGCGCAGCTCTTCGAACTCCGGATTCGTCGTACTCTTCACGAGCCGCTTCAGTCGCTTGCCCGTGCGTGCATCGGCGAGCCAGAGATCAATGAAGATCTGGCCGCGCAGGAAGCTGCCGTTCGAGAGGAAGACGATCTGCTCGCCGTTAGGCGACAAGGCCGGGGCGAGGAAGATCGCTCCGCCACTGCGCCGCTCCGAGAGCAGCGGCTGGGCGTATTTGCGTGCGCGCTGGAGGTCGGCGATCTGCGGCAGGTGCTTGACCTGCATCGCCTCTTTCCACTCGTCACCCAGATCTTCGAGCGACTTCCCGAGCTCGCGGCGGAACGCACGCTCGACGCCGACGTTCGGGGCCGCCTGGAGAATCGCCCCGATGACCTCATCGCCCCACCGGTCGCCCACGTACTCCCACAGCGCCTGACCGATGTCGTACGGATTGTGGAGGTCGGGGCGCATCGTCAGCTGCTCGATGGTCGGCAAGCGACCGTTGAGCGCCGCGTCCCGCATCACCGTGTTCGCGAAGGGATCGTGGGGTCCGAGCGAGAGGTACTCCGCCATGCCTTCGGCGAACCAATAGGGCATCGCCTGCTGCTGGAGCGTCTGGAGACCCGCTCCCGCTTTGCCGCGCGCATAGATGTCGTATTGGAACTCGTGCACCATCTCGTGCGTGAGCACCTGCTCGAAGGATCCATAGTCCCCGGTAAACGGCATGAGGATCCGGTGCCGGAGCGCTTCGGTGACGCCGCCGGTGAACTCGCCGAGGTCCCCGGTGACGTTGTTCTGTCCGAAGTCCGAGCGCGACGCGAAGAGCACGATCGGCTTCTTCTCCCGGAACTCGTGGCCCAGGATGCGCGACAGCCGCCCGTAGGCGCGCTCGGCCATGCGGGCGGCGTCGCGGGCGGCTGTTTCCTCGCCGGGGTAGTAATGGACGAGGAAGTGATCGGTCTCGATGACCTTCCAGTCGAACGAGTCGTACTGGACCTGGTTCTGCCCGAAGTAGAACTGGGCGTCGGCGGGCGAGGCGGCCGCCACAACGGCGACGATCGCTCCCAGCACCAATCTGCGTCCGATCACGGGTGTCCTCCCTCGCGGTCCAGCGGGATACGCTCGGCGTCGCTCCAGAGGCGCTCGAGCTGATAGAACTCGCGCAGTGTCGGGTGGAAGACGTGCACGATGACGTCGACGTAATCGAGCAGGACCCACCGTCCCTGTTGTAGACCCTCGATATGGTGCGGTGCGACACCTTCTTTTCTCTTGAGCCCTTCCATTACGTGCTCGGCGGTCGAGCGGACGTGCGTATCGGAGGTGCCGCTAGCGATGACGAAGAAATCGGTGGCGTCGGAGACGCCGGTAAGGTCGAGGAGGACGACGTCGGAAGCCTTGAGATCGAGGGCGAGCGCGCCGGCGCGCTGAGCGGTGGCGAGCGAAGATGTGGTCGTCGATTGGGCCATTCGGGACCGTTTCAGGCTACTGATGGACGCACTGCGTCGGCGCTTGTACCGAGCGCCGACGGCTTTTGTTCCTCG